>NZ_JACARO010000043.1 GCF_013386585.1 Pseudomonas sp. P7548
TATGTACTCAATCCCCACGATCCCAAAAACCCCACCCCGACTGACGGCCATTGTCAGAAACTTCCCGCAGGAGTACAAATGTACTCCATGACAACCCTGACCCCCCGCCGCACCGCTATCCTGACCTTCATCCGCGACCGCATCGCGCAACAAGGCCAACCCCCCAGCCTCGCCGAGATCGCCGAGGCGTTCGGCTTCGCCTCCCGCAGCGTCGCACGCAAGCACGTGGTGGCCCTGACCGAAGCCGGCTTCATCGAGGTCAACCCCAACCAGGCGCGTGGTATCCGCCTGCTCAACCAACCCACACGCCCCGAATGGCTGGACATCCCCGTCCTCGGCCGCGTCGCCGCCGGCCTGCCCATCGGCGCCGACGCCGAAGTGCACAGCCGCCTGCAACTGGACCCCGCCACCTTCGCGAAAACCCCCGACTACCTGCTGCGCGTCCAAGGCGATTCGATGATCGAAGACGGCATCCTCGACGGTGACCTCGTAGGCGTGCGCCGCAGCGCCGAAGCCTTGAACGGGCAGATCGTGGTCGCGCGCCTGGACGGCGAAGTCACCATCAAGCGTTTCGAGCGCCACGCCGAGCACGTGCGCCTGCTGCCCCGCAACCCCGCGTACCAACCCATCGTGGTTGGGCCTGACCAGGACCTGGCCATCGAAGGGGTGTTCTGCGGCCTGGTGAGGCAAGGCTGATGGGCGCCGTGGTTGCCCTGGACTCGCTGTTCAATGGCGGGCGAGTCTGGAAGGGCCGGCCCGCCGCACCTCCCGCCAGCGTGCACCCCACGGGGCTGGCGGCGCTGGATGCGGTGCTGCCCACGGGGGGCTGGCCGGAGTCGGCGCTGAGCGAAATCCTCATGGCGAAGGAGGGCGTGGGCGAGTTGCAACTGGTGTTGCCAACCCTGGCGCGTTTATCTGCGGCAGGGGAGCGCATCGTACTGGTGGCGCCGCCCTATACGCCGTACCCCCATGCCTGGCAGAACGCCGGGGTGGATCTGCGCCAACTCTCGGTGATCCAGGCCGAGGAACGCGATGCCCTGTGGGCCGTTGAACAGTGCCTGCGTTCCGGCAGTTGCGGCGCGGTGTTGTGCTGGCCACGCAAGGCCGATGACCGGGCGTTGCGGCGCTTGCAGGTGGCGGCGGAAACCGGGCAGACCCTGGCATTTGCCTGGCGCGCCTTGAGCGAGGCAATCAACGCATCGCCTGCTGCGTTGCGCCTGGCGGTGGAGGCCAGGCCCGCGCAGGTGCGGGTGCTCAAGTGCCGGGGCGGCCTGGCCCACCCGGCGCCGATTGCGCTGGCGGGGCACTGAGGTTGCCATGCGCTGGGTGTGTATTGTCTTCCCGCAATTGGCGCTGGACGGGGTGCAGCGTGGGCATCCCGAGCCGGGCCAGCCCCTGGCCTTGCTGGCCGGTACGCCGCAGCGGCGTGTGCTGCAAACCGTCAATGACGCTGCCCGTGCCTTGGGCTTGCGCCCCGGCCAATCCCTGACCGCCGCCCATGCCTTGGCCAAGACCTTTGCCTGTGCCGAATACGACCCCGCCGAAATCG
The DNA here is from genome assembly GCF_013386585.1 of Pseudomonas sp. P7548. GTDB lineage: Bacteria > Pseudomonadota > Gammaproteobacteria > Pseudomonadales > Pseudomonadaceae > Aquipseudomonas. The sequence goes on from NZ_JACARO010000043.1 coordinate 1,550, forward strand.
AGCGCTGGCAGCAGTTTTTGGCCGCCTGGGCCTATCGGTTCAGCTCTCAGGTCAGTGTGTATTACCCACGGGCGCTGCTGTTCGAGATCGAGTCGAGCCTGGGGCTGTTCGGGCCCTGGCCGGCCTTCGAGACGCGGTTGCGCAAGGAGTTGAGCGAGCTGGGGTTTCGCCATCGCATCGTGGCCGCGCCCAACCCGGCGGCGGCCCGGGTGTTGGCGAATATTGATGATGGCCTGGCAGTTCAGGACGACGCCTTGATGCAAGCCCTGGCGCCGCTGCCCATCGACCGTGCTGGCCTTGACCCGCAGGCCGCCACCGCGTTGTCACGCATGGGCCTGCGCACCCTGGCCCAGGTGCAGGCGTTGCCCCGGCACACCTTGGCGCGGCGTTTCGACGCGAGCTTGCTCAAGCATCTCGATGCCTTGGCCGGGCAGCGCCCGTTGGCGCTGGCGTTCTACCAGCCGCCGGACCGTTTCGATGTGCGCATCGAGCTGAATTTCGACGTGCAATCCCACCAGGCCTTGCTGTTTCCGTTGCGCCGTTTGACCGCTGACCTGTCGGCCTTCCTGTGTGGCCGCGACAGTGGTGTGCAGCGTTTTGACCTGCACCTGGAACACGCCCAGGCGCCCGACAGCGTGATCAAGGTGGGCCTGCTCAGCGCCGAGCGTGAGCCGGCGATGCTGTTCGAACTGGCCCGGGGGCGCCTGGAGCAGGTGCAAGTCACCTCGCCGGTGCGCGGCTTTCGCCTGGTGGCCCAGGACCTGCCGACCTTCGTCCCGCAACGCCAGGACCTGTTCGATGACCGCCCGCAACAGACCTTGCCCTGGGAGCAATTGCGCGAACGCCTGCGCGCACGCCTGGGGGACGAGGCGGTGCAGGGCCTGCGCTTTCACGCCGACCACCGCCCCGAGTGCGCCTGGCAAGCGGCGACCGATCCGCGCGTGTGCCAAGGCCTGAACAAGGTGCAACGCCCTGGCTGGTTGTTGAATGAGCCCACGTTATTGGCCGAGCACGGAGTGCAGATCCTCATGGGCCCGGAGCGCATTGAATCCGGCTGGTGGGATGGCGCCGACATCCGCCGCGACTACTACCTGATCCAGACTCGCGCCGGCCAGCAAGGCTGGGCCTTCCGCACCGTGGGGCAAAACGACGGGCTGTGGCTGCAAGGCTGGTTTGCATGAAACCCCCACACACCATGGCAGCCACCGTTGACACCCCTCCCTGTAGGAGCCGGCTTGCCGGCGAAAAACTCAAGCACGCCGCGTTCACCCAGGCACTGTGCCCATGAATTACGCCGAACTGCATTGCCTGTCCAACTTCAGCTTCCAACGCGGCGCCTCCAGTGCGCTGGAGCTGTTCGAGCGCGCCAAGCGCCAGGGCTACAGCGCGCTGGCGATCACCGATGAATGCACGCTGTCGGGTATCGTCCGGGCTTGGCAGGCGGCGAAAGCGGTGGAGCTGCCGCTGATCATCGGCAGTGAAGTGCGCATCGAGCATGGCCCGAAACTGGTGCTGCTGGTGCAAGACCTGACCGGCTACCAACACCTGTGCCGCTTGATCACCCTGGCCCGACGCCGCGCCGAAAAGGGCAGCTACCGCCTGCTGCTTGAGGACTTCGAACAGCCGTTGCCCGGCCTGCTGGCGCTGTGGGTGGCCGAAGACAGCGACACCCAGGTGTCGATCCAGTGGCTGCGTCGCACCTTCGCCGACCGTCTGTGGCTGGCGGTGCACCTGCACTGTGGCCAGGACGATGCGCGCCACCTGGAGCAACGCCTGCAATTGGCGGCCAGCCTGCACATCCCCGCGGTGGCCTGCGGCGATGTGCACATGCATGCCCGCGGTCGCCGAGCCCTGCAAGACACCATGACCGCCATCCGTCATCACGTGCCGGTGGCCGAAGCCGGCACGCGCCTGCACCCCAACGGCGAGCGGCATTTGCGCAGCCTAGACGCCCTGGCCGCGTTGTACCCGCAAAGCCTGCTCGACGAAACCCTGGCCATCGCCCGCCGTTGCAGCTTCGACTTGAGCCAGTTGCGCTATCACTACCCGCGTGAGCTGGTGCCTGCCGGCCATGACGCCAAGTCCTGGCTGCGCGCCGTGACCGAACAGGGCATCGCCGCGCGCTGGCCCAAAGGTGTCGAGGCCAAGACCCTGAAGCAGATCAACGACGAACTGGAACTGATCAGTGAGCTGGGTTACGAGAGTTATTTCCTCACCGTGCACGACATCGTGCAGTTCGCCCGCAGCCGCTCGATCCTGTGCCAGGGCCGGGGTTCGGCGGCCAACTCGGCGGTGTGTTTTGCCCTGGGCATCACCGAGATCCACCCCGGCCTGACGAGCATGTTGTTCGAGCGCTTCCTGTCCCGGGAGCGCAACGAACCCCCGGATATCGACGTCGACTTCGAGCATGACCGCCGCGAAGAAGTGCTGCAGTACGTGTTCCAGCGCTACGGCCGCACCCGTGCGGCGCTGACGGCGGTGGTCAGCAGTTATCACGCGGCCGGCGCGGTGCGGGATGTGGCCAAGGCCCTGGGCTTGCCGCCCGACCAGATCAACGCGCTGGCCGACTGCTGCGGGCGCTGGAGCGACGATGCGCCGCCGCTGGCGCGCTTGCGTGAAGGCGGCTTCGATCCCGAGAGCCCGATCCTGCGCCGCGTGCTCACGCTCACCCAACAACTGATCGGCTTCCCCCGGCACCTGTCCCAGCACCCGGGCGGGTTCGTGATTTCCGAATACCCCCTGGATACCCTGGTACCGGTGGAAAACGCCGCCATGGCCGAGCGCACCATCATCCAGTGGGACAAGGACGACCTCGATGCCGTCGGCCTGCTCAAGGTGGATATCCTCGCCCTGGGCATGCTCAGCGCGATCCGCCGTTGCTTCGATTTGCTGCGCCGTCACCGCAACCGTGACCTGGCCCTGGCGACGATCCCCAGGGAAGACCCCGCCACTTACGCCATGATCAGCAAGGCCGACACCATCGGCGTGTTCCAGATCGAGTCGCGGGCGCAGATGTCGATGTTGCCCCGGCTCAAGCCGCAGACCTTCTACGACCTGGTGATCGAAGTAGCGATCGTGCGGCCGGGGCCGATCCAGGGCGGCATGGTGCACCCGTACCTGCGCCGGCGGAACAAGGAAGAGCCGGAGACCTACCCATCGCCTCAACTGGAGGCTGTGCTTAAACGCACCCTAGGCATTCCGCTGTTTCAGGAACAGGTGATGCAGATCGCCATGGTCGCGGCCGATTATGGCCCCGGCGAAGCCGACCAGTTGCGCCGCTCCATGGCCGCCTGGAAACGCCATGGCGGCCTGGAGCCGCATCAGGAACGCCTGCGCACCGGCATGCTGAAAAACGGCTACAGCGAGGCATTTGCCGCGCAGATCTTCGAACAGATCAAGGGCTTTGGCAGCTATGGTTTCCCCGAGTCCCACGCGGCCAGCTTTGCCTTGCTGACCTACGCCAGTTGCTGGCTCAAATGCCATGAACCTGCCGCGTTCGCCTGTGCGCTGATCAACAGCTGGCCCATGGGTTTCTACAGCCCGGACCAGATCCTGCAGGACGCGCGGCGCCATCGTTTGCAGATTCGCCCGGTGGATGTGCAGGCCAGTGATTGGGATTGCAGCCTGGAACCCATCGAGGGCGAACAGCCGGCGATTCGCCTGGGGCTGCGCATGATCGCGGGGTTTCGTGAAGAGGATGGGCGCCGTATCGAAGCGGCCCGCCAGCATCGGGCTTTCAGCGATATTGCCGACCTGGACGCCCGTGCCGGGCTGGATGCGCGCACCCAGGCGCTGCTGGCCGATTCGGGCGCCTTGCGTGCCTTGGCCGGCAACCGCCACACGGCGCGCTGGGAAGTGGCCGGGGTGCAAAAGCAGCTGGGGCTGTTTGCCGGGTTGCCGAGCCCCGATGAGGCGGTAGTCGAGCTGCCCGCGCCCACGGTGGGCGAAGACCTGCAGGCCGACTACGCCACCGTCGGCACCACCCTTGGCCCGCACCCGCTGGCCTTGCTGCGTGGCGAGTTGCGCAAGCGGCGCTGCCGCAGCTCCCAGGAGTTGCTCGCGGTGGAGCATGGGCGCAACGTGAGCGTGGCGGGGCTGGTGACGGGCCGTCAGCGCCCGGGCACCGCCAGCGGTGTGACGTTTGTGACCCTGGAAGACGAATTCGGCAACCTCAATGTGGTGGTCTGGCGTGACCTGGCCGAGCGTCAGCGCCAGGCGTTGGTGGGTTCGCGGTTGCTCAAGGTGGACGGACGCTGGGAAGCGGTGGGCGAAGTGCGCCACCTGATCGCCGGGCGCCTTACCGACTTGTCGCCCCTGCTGGAAGGCATTCATGTGCGCAGTCGGGATTTTCACTGAGGCCAGTGGTTTCTGCTGTAATTACCCCCTAACGTATACGCGTTGAAACGATCTACCGCTGGTGTGCTCAAAACCTTGCCGATGTTTTCTTTTCGCACAGAGCCAACCGATGCAATTTTTATCCAACCCCCACGGCTGTGAAGGCTGGGCCGGTGAAATGGCCCAGCGGATCCGCGCGTTCGATTGGTCGGCCACCGACCTTGGCCCGATCGACAACTGGTCCACCAGCCTGGCCTGCACCGTACAGATGATGCTGGCGTCACCGGTGCCGATGGTGATGTTGTGGGGGCGGGCGGGGTACATGATCTACAACGACAGCTACTCGACGTTCGCCGGCGGCCGCCACCCCTATTTGCTGGGCACGCCGGTGGAGCTGGGCTGGCCGGAAGTGGCCGACTTCAACCGGCATGTGGTCGACACCTGCCTGGCCGGTGGCACCTTGTCATTCAACAACAAGGACCTGGTGCTGCTGCGCAACGGCAAGCCCGAAGAGGTGTGGCTGGACCTCTACTACAGCCCGGTCGCCGGCGACAATCATCAACCGGCCGGGGTGCTGGCGATTGTGGTGGAAACCACCGAGCACGTGCATTCCGAGCGCTTGCGCCAGGAACTCACCCATAATCTGGAGCAACGCGTGGCCGCCGAAGTGCAGGCCCGTTCGGCGGCCGAAGACCAGTTGCGCCAGTCGCAGAAGCTCGAAGCCATTGGCGGCCTCACCGGGGGCGTGGCCCATGACTTCAATAACCTGTTGCAGGTGATCGCCGGCAACCTGCACCTGCTGGCCCGGCATGAGCCGGACAACGCTCAGGTGCAACGTCGCGTCAGCGCGGCCATTGCGGCGGTGGAGCGCGGGGCCAAGTTGTCGTCGCAGTTGCTGGCCTTTGCCCGTCGCCAACCGTTGTCGCCGGCGGTGTACAACCCGCAACGCATTTACGCCGGCCTGGGCGAGCTGTTGCAGCGGGCGCTGGGGGAAACCATCCATATCGATGTGCAATTGCCCCAGGACTCCTGGTGCATCAATGTCGACCGCAACCAGTTGGAAAATGCGCTGCTCAACCTGGCGATCAACGCCCGGGACGCCATGAAAGGCGAGGGCGTGATTCGCATCACTGGCGAAAACATTATCCTCAACCCCGCCGATTGCGTGGGCAAAAGCATCAAGCCCGGCGAGTACGTGCGCCTGGCGGTCACCGACACCGGTGTGGGCATGTCGCAGACCGTGCTCAAGCGTGCCTTCGAACCCTTCTTCACCACCAAGCGCGAGGGCCAGGGCACCGGCCTGGGCCTGAGCATGGTGTTCGGCTTTGTGCGCCAGAGCGGCGGGCATGTGGAGATGTGGAGCGAGGAGGGCAAGGGCTCGGTGGTGCAGATGTATTTCCCCCACAGCCTGGAGCCGGAGAGCCTCGACATGCACAGCGAACTGGCGCTCCACAGCGGCGGCCAGGAGACCGTCCTGGTGGTGGAGGACAATGAAGGCGTGCGCTTGACCGTGGTCGAGTTGCTGGAGCAGTCGGGCTACACCGTGCTCACCGCCGAAGACGGTGACCGCGCCATGCAGGCATTGCAAGACGGCGTGCGCCCGGACCTGATTTTCACCGACGTGGTCATGCCCGGTCGCGTCAAGAGCACTGACCTGGCCGACTGGGCCCGGGCGCAACAGCCGCCGGTGGCGGTGCTGTTCACCTCGGGCCACACCCGTGACATTCTCTCCAGCAATCACCTGCTGAGTCCCGACATTCATCTGCTGAGCAAGCCCTACAGCCCCGAAGCCCTGACGCAACGGGTGCGCAGCGTGCTCACCGCAAGACAAGGTTGCCCATGACGTCACAGCGCAGCATCCCGCCGATAACCGCCCACCCCACTGGCTTTGTCCGCGTACGCGGCGCCCGTGAACACAACTTGCGCAACGTCGATGTGGACATTCCCCGGGATGCCCTGGTGGTGTTTACCGGGGTATCGGGGTCGGGCAAGTCGTCCCTGGCGTTTTCCACGGTGTATGCCGAGGCACAACGGCGCTACTTCGAGTCGGTGGCGCCGTATGCACGGCGGCTGATCGACCAGGTCGGCGTGCCGGACGTCGATTCCATCGAAGGCCTGCCGCCTGCCGTGGCCCTGCAGCAACAGCGCGGTACGCCGAGCGCGCGCTCATCGGTGGGCAGCGTCACCACCTTGTCGAGCCTGATCCGCATGCTGTACTCCCGTGCCGGCAGCTACCCGCCGGGGCAGGCGATGCTGTATGCCGAAGACTTTTCGCCGAACCTGCCCCAGGGCGCCTGCCCGCAATGTCACGGCCTGGGCCGGGTGTATGAAGTGACCGAAGCGCTGATGGTACCCGACCCCTCGCTGACCATCCGCCAGCGCGCCGTGGCGTCCTGGCCGTTGGCATGGCAGGGCCAGAACCTGCGCGACATCCTGGTGACCCTGGGCTATGACGTCGACATCCCGTGGCGCGACCTGCCGAAAAAGCAGCGCGACTGGATCCTGTTCACCGAAGAAACCCCCACCGTGCCGGTGTACGCAGGCTTCACCCCGGCGCAGACCCGCGACGCATTGAAGCGCAAGTTGGAACCGAGCTACCAGGGCACCTTCAGCGGTGCGCGGCGCTACATCCTGCACACCTTCACCCACACCCAAAGCGCACTGATGAAAAAGCGCGTGTCGCAGTTCATGCAAGGCAGTGCCTGCCCGTTATGCCAGGGCAAGCGCCTGACCCAGGCGGCGCTGTCGGTGAAGTTTGCCGGGGTGGATATTGGTGAGCTGTCGCAATTGTCGTTGACCCAGTTGGCCGAGTTGCTGCGGCCCGTGGCGGCGGGGCAGGACCGCATGAAGCTGTCGGTGGAAAAACGCCTGGCAGCCCAGCGCATCGCCCAGGACCTGCTGGAGCGGGTCAGCACCTTGACCGAGCTGGGGCTGGGCTATTTGTCCCTGGAGCGCAGCACGCCGACCTTGTCGTCCGGCGAGTTGCAGCGATTGCGCTTGGCGACTCAGTTAGGTTCGCAATTGTTTGGCGTGATCTACGTGCTGGACGAGCCGTCGGCGGGTTTGCATCCGGCGGATGGCGAGGCCTTGTTCACCGCGCTGGATCGGTTGAAGGCGGCCGGCAATTCGTTGTTTGTGGTGGAGCATGACCTGGAAACCATGCGCCGCGCCGACTGGCTGATCGACGTGGGCCCGGCCGCCGGCGAGCATGGCGGGCAGGTGCTGTACAGCGGCCCGCCTGCGGGGCTGGCGCACATCGAAGCGTCGCAAACCCGCGACTATCTGTTTGCCGAGCGCCGGCCTTCGACGCCGTCGCGACGTGAGCCGAGCGGCTGGTTGAAACTCGAAGGCGTGACCCGCAACAACCTCAAGGGCTTGAACGTCGACTTCCCGTTGGGCTGCTTCACGGCGGTCACCGGTATTTCCGGCTCGGGCAAGTCCAGCCTGGTCAGCCAGGCGCTGCTGGAACTGGTGGGTGCCGGCCTCGGCCGCGTGGTAGACAGCGACGAAGAACCGAGCCTGGAAGACGACGCGCCCCAGGCCAGCGGTGGGCATATCGGCAGCGGCCTGGAACACATCCGCCGCCTGGTGCAGGTGGACCAGAAACCCATCGGCCGCACGCCGCGCTCCAACCTGGCGACCTACACCGGGCTGTTCGACAACGTGCGCAAGTTGTTCGCCGCTACACCAGCGGCCAAAAAGCAGCATTACGACGCGGGGCAGTTCTCGTTCAACGTCGCCAAGGGCCGTTGCCCCCACTGTGAGGGTGAAGGGTTTGTCAGCGTGGAACTGCTGTTCATGCCCAGCGTGTATGCGCCATGTCCTACCTGCCATGGGGCGCGCTACAACCCCGAAACACTGGCGATCAAATGGCAGGGCCTGAGCATCGCCCAGGTGCTGGGCCTCACGGTGGAACAGGCGGTGGAGGTGTTTGCCGAACAGCCTGGGGTGTTGCGTTCATTGCAGGTGCTGCGGGACATCGGGTTGGGTTACCTGCGCCTGGGGCAGCCGGCCACCGAGCTGTCGGGCGGCGAGGCGCAGCGCATCAAGCTGGCGACCGAGCTGCAACGCAATGCACGCGGCGCCACCTTGTATGTGCTGGACGAACCGACCACCGGCTTGCACCCACGGGACGTGGACCGCTTGCTCAGCCAGTTGAATCACCTGGTGGACGCCGGGCACACGGTGGTCGTGGTGGAACATGAAATGCGCGTGGTGGCGCAGAGTGACTGGGTGATCGACATCGGGCCGGGGGCCGGGGATTTGGGTGGGAAAATAGTGGCGTGCGGCACACCGCAGAAAGTCGCCAAGAGCAAGACCAGCCGCACCGCCCCCTTCCTGTCGCGAGAACTGACCTTGTAGTGAGCGGGCTTGCCCCGCGCTGCGGTATATCAGACATACACCAGGCCCCTGACACACCGCAGCGCGGGGCAAGCCCGCTCACTACAGGTTTATAGGTTGATCTGTTGCTTGGCTTGTTTCACTACGTTCTCGACGGTGAAGCCAAACTTCTCCTGCAACTTGGCCAAGGGGGCCGATGCGCCAAAGCTGTTCATCACCACCTTGGCCCCGGTCTGCCCGACATAACGGTCCCAACCCAAGGGACCGGCCTGTTCCACCACCACCCGCGCCTTGATCGCAGGGGGCAGCACGCTGTCGCGGTAGGCCTGGTCCTGGTCTTCAAACAGCTCCCAGCTCGGCATGGACACTACCCGCGCGGCGATGCCTTCGGCTTTCAGCTGCTCGTACGCTGTCACGGCAAGGCTCACTTCGCTGCCTGTCGCCATCAGGATGACGGTGGGGTGGTCGTCACTGGCCAACACATAGGCGCCCTTGGCTGCACCGGACGCTGCCGCGTATTGCGTGCGGTCCAGTGTCGGCAGCGCCTGGCGCGACAGCACCACGCAACTGGGGCGATGGGTTTGCGCCAGGGCCACTTTCCACACTTCCAGGGTTTCATTCGCGTCGCCCGGGCGTAGGGTCAGCAACCCTGGCGTAGCGCGCAACTGCGTGAGGTGTTCGATAGGTTGGTGCGTCGGCCCGTCCTCACCCACGCCAATCGAGTCATGGGTAAACACGAACACCACCGGCAACTCCATGATTGCCGCCAGGCGAATCGGCGGCTTCATGTAGTCGCTGAACACCAGGAACGTCGAGGTGTAGGGCCGCAGGTACGACAGCGCCATGCCGTTGGCAATCGCGCCCATGGCATGTTCGCGGATGCCAAAGTGCAGGTTGCGCCCACTGTAGTCGTCGGCACTGAAACGCCCGGCACCGTCAAAAGTGAGGTTGGTCTTGGTGGACGGTGACAAGTCGGCCGAGCCCCCCAGCAGCCAGGGGATGTGTTGCGCGAAGGCATTCAACACCTCGCCACCGGAAGCACGGCTGGCGACGCCTTTGGCGTTTGTGGCGAAGGTGGGCTGCCCCGCCTGCCATTGCTCGGGCATTTCCCCGGCGCGCATGCGCTGCAGCTCATCGGCCAGTGTCGGCTCAAGCTTGGCCAGGGCCTGGTTCCATTGCGCATACAGTGGCTCAGCACGTTCGTGCAGCGCATCACGCAATACCGTGCGCGCGCCCTCGGGCACCAGGAAGCTGGAATCCTGCGGCCAGCCATACGCGGCTTTGGTCAGGCGGATTTCTTCCTCACCCAACGGCTCGCCGTGGGCAGAGGCGGTGTTGTGCTTGTGGGGCGAGCCGTAGCCGATCACGCTGTCGACCACGATCAAGGTCGGCGCGCCGGTGTTCGACTGGAAGGTGTGCAGCGCCGTGCTCAGGGCCTGCAAGTCATTGGCATCGGTGACGTGCAGCGTGTGCCAGCCATAGGCCTGGAAGCGCTTGATCACGTCCTCACTGAACGCCAGCTCGGTGTGGCCTTCGATGCTGATGGTGTTGTTGTCGTAGATCCAGCACAGGTTATCCAGCTTCAAGTGCCCGGCCATGGAGGCGGCTTCGCTGCTGATGCCTTCCATCATGTCGCCGTCGCCACACAGGGTGTAGACGTTGTAATCGAACAGCACCTGGCCGTCGCGGTTGAAGCGTTCGCCCAGCCAGCGCTCGGCCATGGCCATGCCCACGCTGTTGGCGCAGCCTTGGCCCAGCGGGCCGGTGGTGGTTTCCACGCCGGTGGTCATGCGGTATTCGGGGTGTCCCGGGGTCTTGGAGCTCATCTGGCGGAACTGCTTAATATCGTCCAGGCTCACCGCCGGCAGGCCGGAGCGCTTGCCGTGCGCGTCAATCTCCACCACACCCGCCAGGTGCAGCAGCGAATACAGCAGCATTGACGCGTGCCCCACCGACAGCACGAAGCGGTCACGGTTGGGCCAGTCGGGATGGTCGGGGTGGTAGCGCAGGAACCGGCTCCACAGCGTATAGCCCACCGGCGCCAGGCCCATGGGCGTGCCCGGGTGGCCGGAATTGGCCTTTTGCACGGCGTCCATCGCCAGGGTGCGGATCGTGTTGATGCATTGGGTGTCGACAGCGGTGGCAGCGTGAGTCATGAAACCGGTCTCCCTCGAGTGGCGATCTACAGTGGAGGGCAGGGCGGGGCAAAGGTTTGATCGCGTTGCCGGTGCCGCGACGAACGGAGGGAATTGACCTCGAACATGACAAGACCCACTGCAATGGGCTAGCTTCAAGAGCGTAGGCCATTGATCAACGTGCGGAGGTTTTCCATGCCAGTGAAACACGACCTGTATCAGGACTTGGGATTGAGCAAGACAGTCGTTCACGAACGCAGGACGAGCGACAAACGCCTGGACTCACTGCTCACCCAATACGACGCAGCCGATGGGGAGGTGCTCAAGGCAGAGTCGGCCAGTGCCAGCGATAAGGACGTGGAGAAACTGAAGAAAAAACGGCTGTTGATCAAAGACAAGATCGTGGAGCAGTTGGGCTGAAGGGATGTCCGCGCCTACAGGGCGCGGACATATTTGTTCAGAATTGTCTGAAGGACAGGGCGCTTTTGACTGCCTATGATGCGCCCCGCCCACCTGGCTCTGGGGACTGTTGCGGCGCAAGGATTGCGCTGGTGAGCCAGGTGGGCACCTCTCTTCAAGCCAGCAGCGCCCGCGCGCATTCATCGATCGAGCGCTGCTGCGTTTCGCCATACAGCTTCAATTCATCAATCGTCTGACGGCCCAGCGCCTTTTCAAATTCCACCTGGTTGGCATTGGCCGCGTAGTGACTCTGCGCCGCATCCCCCAGGTTGGACTGGAAGATCCCCGCCGCGCTCACCGGTAAGAAATCCTCGTACACCAACGGTTCCACATCGATGTGGCCGGCCGCAATCAGCGCCTCCAGCGTGCGCGGCTGGTCGGCGTTGCCACGGGCGGCCACGCCCTGTTCGGTGGCGAAGTAGCGGAAGTACGCCAGGCCCTGTTCACGCATCTGCCCGTGGTTGTCGGGGAAGGCCTGGAAGTGTTGCTCCATCAATTGCATATAGCGCGCCGCATTGCCTTCGTTCGGAAAGGCGCCCAGCTCATCACGCGCCGCATTCAGCAACTGGTCATACAGCGCCCGGCCCTTGGGGGTCAGCGCGACACCGCGTTGTTCTATTTCACCGAAACGCGCGCTGTGGCTGCCTTGGGCGTCGGTGAAGGCGATGGGTTCATCCAGGGCCTTGAAGCTGGTCTGGCGCAGCAGGATCGGGCACTCACGGCGCGGCGGGCCTTCGATCACCGCCTTGGGGGTGATGCCTTTGCCCGGCATGGCGGCCTGCACCTGGTCGATGTCCAGGGTGCGCGGGGTGAGGTGGTTGATGTGCGGGCCTTTAAAGGCCACGACATCGGCGATCAGGCGGTGCTGGTCGCTCAGTTGCTGGTATTGCGCGCCGGTGACGGTCGCGGTGTGGTGCCAGCGGAAGGTTTCCAGGGCCTGGCGGATAAACTCATCGGCGTCTTCGGCATTGAGCCCGCCGTGCGTTTCGGCTTTCTCGATCAGGGCCAGGGCGCCAGGGGTGAAGATCGAGCGCTTGGCCAGGGCGATTTCGGCGAAGCTGCGCAGTTCGAGGTTTTCGATCAGCTCCAGACGCAGCAACGAGGTGAACACGCGGAACGGACTGGTCTGTAGCGCATGCTCATGCACGGCGCGAAAGGCCGTGGAATGCACGGGCACACCGGCCGGCGTCAGGTCGTAGTAGCCCACCGGCTGCATGCCCATCACGGCAAACAGGCGGCCGATGGTGGCCAATTCATAGGCGGTGCCCAGGCGGATAGCACCGTGGCGTTCCATGTCCAGGCGCTGGATTTCGCCGGTGCGGTGCAGCTGTTGCGCCAGGCCCGGATCGCGGTCGAGAACGCGGGTATTGGTCTCGGCCACCAGCTCCATCAGGGCGCCGTAAAGTGGAACTTCATCTCGGTACATGTCGGACATGGCCTTGGAGAAGCCCTTGCGGATGTCGTCGGGGCTGACATGTGCGGTGGTCGGCATAGAAAAATTCCTGAACACGGTGGAGTGGGGCATGGCCTATGTCTGGATTTTGTTGGGCTGGGCCTGGCCGTGCAAACGAAGAATCCTCAGGACTTCATGCTGAAAATGAATGAAATGACGCAAATATGACAAAAAACGGCAGCTTGAAAATTTCATTTTTCGCGGACTTTCCTAACTAATTCTTCACGAGGAGCGCCCCGGTCCTCATGAAACAATCGTCACGTTTGTAGGGATGAAAGCTGTTCTGCACACACCGCACATAAAAATATGTTTAGGGGCTGTCGTTAATGAAAATTTCTACACTGGCGTTATCCATCACCGCCGCCTTGCTTGCACACCAAGCCAGCGCCGATGATTTCGGGCTCGGTTCGCTGGGCACGGGGAACGGTCACAGCGGCTTTCTGGAAGACAGCCACGCGGCTATCAGCTCGCGAACCATGTACTACAGCGCAGACAACCGCTCGGGGACGGCGAATGATCTGCGTGAAGCGGCCACCTTGCTGCGCTTCGACTACAAATCCGGCTACACCCAGGGCACCCTCGGGGTCGGTTTTGATGTGATGGCCTTCGGTGCCTTGCGTCTGGACGGCGGCGATGGCCACACCGCAGGCCCAGGCCTGGCCGGTAACGGCAACAGCTTCTTCCCAACCAAGAACAACGGCACTGAGCCGGCCGACAGTTTCGGTCGCGCTGCGGGTAACGTGAAGTTCCGCATCTCCCAGACCGAATTGCACGTGGGTGGCGGTCTGGCCCCGGTGTTGCCGATCCTGGTGTCCAACGACAGCCGTGTGGCGCCGCAGACCTTTGACGGCGGCATCCTGACTTCCAGCGACATCCCCAACGTGACCTTCACCGGTGGTGAGCTGAACCATGCCCAAGGGCGTGCTTCTAGCAACTCCACTGGCCTGAGCGTTGTCGGCGCGACCCGTGACAGCAACAGCTTCAAGTTTGGCGGCCTGGACTACAAACCATTCGGTTCTTCCGACAACGCCATCGCTAAAAACCTGACGTTGCAGTACTACTACGCCGACCTGGAAGACTTCTACAAACAGAACTATTTCGGCCTGGTACACGTGCTGCCCCTGGGCAACGACCAGTCGTTCAAGACCGACCTGCGCTACTTCGACAGCACCAGCGACGGCAAGAACGGCTCGGCCGGCTACGCGTTCAACAACAACGGCGGCTATGCCAAGCACGCCGGCGAAGTGGACAACAAAACCTACAGCGCCGCGTTCACCTACCAGTTGGGCGGCAGCAGCCTGATGCTCGGCCATATTGGCGTGAGTGATGACGGCGGTTTCGTCTGGGTCAACCAGGGCAGCATTGCTGACCCGAACGCCCAAGGCGCAGGCGGCAGCGACTTCTACCTGTTCACCGACGCCGTGGTCGGCCAGTTCTCCCGTGCGGGCGAGCAGGTCAATTTCGGTCAGTACTCGTATGACTTCAAAGCCTACGTGCCTGGCCTGAAAGCCTCCATCGCTTACTTGGACGGTACTGATATCAAGTCCAAGGTAGCTGGCGGTGCTGACCAGAAAGAAAACGAAACCGACTTCCGTCTGGACTACGTTGTGCAGGAAGGCCCGCTGAAAGGCTTCGGCACCACCTTCCGTACCGGTACTTACCACGGTCACAACACCGGCACGGCCGATCAGGACCAGACTCGCCTGATCTTCAACTACACCTACGCGATCTTCTAAGAACACGCGAGGAAACTGCGCGATTGCGCAGCGCTAAAAAACTGCAGGCCGCCTAATCAGCGGCCTCAGTCTTTTCTGGGCCAGGGTTGAGTCTTCATGTGCATCGGGGCGCGAATGGGTTCTACACTGCCCGTCACCGCGCCAGTGATGGAGGACCCGATGACGGCCACGCCCGTAACAGACATCCTTGCAACGATTGAAGGCCAACGCCTGGCCAACCCCGACGCCGAACGCTGGCGCGAGTGGGGCCCTTACTTGAGTGAACGCCAATGGGGCACCGTGCGCGAGGACTACAGCGCCGACGGTGATGCCTGGGTGTATTTCCCACACGAACATGCCCGCAGCCGCGCCTACCGCTGGGGCGAGGACGGCCTGGCCGGTTTCAGCGACAAGGCACAACGCTGGTGCCTGGGCCTGGCCCTGTGGAACGAGCGCGACAGCATTCTCAAGGAGCGCCTGTTCGGCTTGAACAACGCCGAGGGCAACCACGGTGAAGACGTCAAGGAACTGTACTTTTTCGTCGACGGCGTACCGAGCCATGCCTACCAGCGCATGCTCTACAAGTACCCCCATGCAGCCTTTCCCTACGCTGACCTGATCACCGAAAACGCCCGGCGTGGCTTGGTCGATGCCGAGTACGAGGTGCTCGACACCGGGGTGTTCGAAGACAACCGCTACTGCGATGTGAGCGTCGAATATGCCAAGCACACGCCCGACGATATCTTCATGCGCATCACCGTGCACAATCGCGCGGACCAGCCGACTCGCCTGCAGGTACTGCCCCAGCTGTGGGCGCGCAATGACTGGAGCTGGACGGTTGATGCGCCCAAGCCACAGTTGACCCTGGCGGGTTCTCATGTGCTGGCCCGTCACACTGAACTGCCCGACCGCCACCTCAGCGCCTGGGGCCAGGACGGCGTGGAATGGCTGTTCTGTGAAAACGAAACCAACTACCCGAAGCTCGACGCCCAACCGGCGCCGGGGCCGTTCAAGGACGGTATCAACGATTACGTGGTCGACGGTGTTCAATCGGCGATTCGTCGCGATGCCGGCACCAAGGTGGCGGCGCGGTTCATTCTTGAGCTGGAAGGCCAGCAGAGCCAAACCCTCTACCTGCGTTTCGCACCCACCGATGCGCCCGAGGTCAATGCGCGCAAACTGTTTGAACAACGCCGCGAGGAGGCCGATGACTTCTACGCGGCCTTGCAACACAACATTGCCGATGAGGATGCGCGCAACGTACAGCGTCAGGCCCTGGCCGGTTTGCTGTGGTCCAAGCAGCTCTACTATTTCGACGTCAACCAATGGCTCGACGGCGACCCGGCCCAGCCGGCGCCGCCGACTGAGCGCCTGCATATCCGCAATACCCATTGGCGGCACCTGTCGAATTTCGACATCCTGTCGATGCCCGACACCTGGGAATACCCGTGGTACGCCTCCTGGGACCAAGGTTTCCAGGCCGTGGCCATTGCCCTGATCGACCCGGGGTATGCCAAGCAACAGTTGTTGCTGCTGGTGAAGGACCGCTTCATGCACCCCAATGGCCAGTTGCCGGCGTATGAGTGGCGGTTCGACGACGCCAACCCGCCGGTACACGCCTGGGCCAGTTGGCGCGTGTATCAGCAGGACAAGGCGCTGACGGGCGTAGGCGACATGGACTTCCTGGAGCGGATCTTCCACAAGCTGCTGCTGAATTTTTCCTGGTGGGTCAACCGCAAGGACGCCGAGGGCCGCAACCTGTTCCAGGGCGGGTTCCTGGGCCTGGACAACATCGCCTTGTTCGACCGTTCGGCCACGTTGCCCCCGGGCTATCAACTGGACCAGGCCGACGGCACTGCGTGGGTCGCTGCGTATGCGCTGGACCTGATGCGCATCGGCCTGGAGCTGGCCAAGCGCAATGTCGTGTACGTGGATATTTCGGTGAAATTCTTCGAGCACTTCCTGTACATCGCTGGTGCGATCAACCGTGTCGATGACAGCGCCGAAGGCCTGTGGGATGAGCAGGACCAGTTTTTCTACGACGTGCTGCACCGGCCCGACGGCCAGAACGAACCGGTGCGCCTGCGCTCCATTGTCGGCCTGATGCCGCTGTTTGCCGTGCTGGTGCTGGAGCAGCGTGAACATGAAGGGCTGGAGGGCCTGCGCGAGCGCCTGCTGGGCTTCATGAAACATCGGCCGGACCTGGCCAAGTTAGTCTCGCGCTGGAACGAACCGGGGCAGGGCAACCGCCTGTTGCTGGCGCTGCTGCGTGGTGAACGCACCAAGGATCTGCTGCGGCGCATGCTCGATGACAACGAGTTCCTCTCGGCCTTTGGCGTGCGTTCCTTGTCCAAGGCCTTCGCCGAACAACCCCTGGCGCTGAAGATGAACGGCGACACGCTGTGCGCGCGCTACCAGCCGGGGGAGTCCGACTCGCGTTTGTACGGCGGCAACTCCAACTGGCGGGGGCCGTTGTGGATGCCGGTGAATTACATGCTGATTGAGTCGCTGCGCGAGTTTCATCGCTACTACGCGGATAACTTCTCGGTGGAGTACCCGACGGGCAGTGGTTATCTGTCGTCGCTTGAAGAAGTGGCTGACAGTCTCAGCCAGCGCCTGACGCGTTTGTTTTTGCGCGATGAAAATGGCCTGCGGCCGTCGATGGCGGGTTATGCGCAGTTGGAGGCCGACCCGCTAAGCCGCGACCTGGTGTTGTTTCATGAGTATTTCCACGGGGAAACCGGGCGTGGGTTGGGGGCGTCGCACCAGACGGGGTGGAGCGCGTTGGTGGCGCTGTTACTGAGTGTTCCGCCAACGGCGTGAATCGGGTAGATTCGCCGGCCCGACCCTTACAAGGATGTAGATCATGGCGAATAGCGCCACGGCTTCACGCCCAGCGAACCTGCTGGTAGCCCTGCTGATGGGCGCCGGTGTTTTTACCTTGAGCCTGTATGCCAGCAGCGCCAGTGCAGCCTCAATGAGGGCGGCCTGTGTGCAATGCCCATCGGAGACCGCCGATGCGTCCAAATGGGTCAAAAATGGTACGTATCGCCTCGAACCCGTGACTCTGTCGATTGACGATGAGGTCAGAAATGCGGACCCTGACTCGCTTCGCAAAATGACCCGGCTCAAGCCGCGGGCGCTTGGCGCTGATGAAAATGATCCATTGGTCGATGAAGTCGTCCGCGCGATAGATATCGTCGGTGAAGCCGGTGATGTCGATATCTTGAGGGCGCAGTGGCCCGAGCTGACGCGCCGATCGCGTTACGCGTACAGTCTTTTCATCAACGAAGGGCAAATAGCCGATTTCTATAACGTCTACGTGCGCGTGGGGCCCAACAAGTATTTGATCGTCATTGGCCGGGATGTGGAGTCCGGGGAGTTCCACGAGCGGCCGGGTGAGGGGTACCTCATCAACCGGCGGGGTACCGAGGGCCATTCCAGGGAGCTTGAGCAGTTTAGAGTTGTCGAGGCTGCAGCAGGCCGCTGACAGATCCTGATGAGCCAGAAATGATCCATCTCGCGCTGAGGGGCGTCAGGCAGGGTTGCGATGTGTCGAATGGCGCGGCGCGGGGCAAGCCCGCTCACGACAGGCCAGGATTTGGGGCAAAAAAAATCCCGCCTCGAAGGGCGGGATCGGGGACTGTCCGTGAATCAAGCCGGGAACAGTTCGCTCAGCTTCATGGCCAGCATCATGTCGCCTTCAGTGCGCAGTTTGCCGCTCATGAAGGCCTGCATGCCGTCGGTGTCGCCGCTGACGATGCCTTCCATGGTTTCGCCGTCGGTGACCAGGGTCACTTGAGCGTCAGGGTTTTCGCCTTCCAGCAGTTCGCAGGTGTTGTTTTTCACCACCAGCGAGAAGTTCTGGGTGTCGTCGATACGGAAACCGAACACCAGGTCCAGGCCGTCGGCAGCGGCTGGGTTGAATTTGGCTTTCATTGCTTCTACAGCTTTGGCTACGTCAGTCATGGTTTCGATCCTTTAGGGTGAGTCCAGTGACCTTGGGGTCACGGTTGGCCGCCATTCATCGGAAGGTGATGAGGTGCGGCGCCTTCAACAGTTGCAAGTGGGTGTGACTGTTGAAGGAAGCCAGTGCCACCTCGCGACCGCGGAATTTCAGCTGGTTGAGCGAGGTGTTAACAATTTG
Source organism: Pseudomonas sp. P7548 (assembly GCF_013386585.1). Taxonomy (GTDB): domain Bacteria; phylum Pseudomonadota; class Gammaproteobacteria; order Pseudomonadales; family Pseudomonadaceae; genus Aquipseudomonas. Next base: position 20,135 of record NZ_JACARO010000043.1, read on the forward strand.
CCAGTTCAGCTCGAACGCCTGGGCAGCCGGCATTCGGGTAATCAGGTGGAGCAGGGCGGTGATGGTGCCGCCGGAAGTAAACACGGCGATCTTCTGCGTATTGTCGGCTGCTTCGAGGATGCGCTGCAGGCCGCCTTGTACGCGTTCCACGAAGCCCAGCCAACTCTCCAGCCCGGGCGGGTCGTAGGTGCCGGCCAGCCAGCGCTCGATGATCAAGGCAAAGATACGTTGGAATTCGCTGCGGTTCTGCGCGGCATTGCGCAGGATATCCAGCGCCTCGGGCTCGGTTGTCAGCAGGTCGGGCAGCAGGGCGCGGATGATCGCATCGGCATCGAATTCGTTGAAGGCGCTGTCGACTTCAAGCGCGGGCACCGGCAGGCCGAGGGCTGCATATTGATCGAAGGCGGCGGTGGCGGTGTGCTGCTGGCGACGCAGGTCACCGGCGACACAGCGGTCGAACGTGAGGCCCAGTTCCGCCAGGTGGCGACCGAGCACTTGCGCTTGTTCCACGCCGGCGGGCGACAGGACGTCATAGTCGTCTGCACCGAAGGAGGCCTGGCCATGTCGAATCAGGTAGATGCTGCCCACGTCCGTTTTCCCGGTACGTTGAAAGTCTGGCGAGGTTATGAGGATGCCGAAGAGCTGTCAATGAAAAAACATACGCTTGTTTTAAAAGCTCGTTAGAGGCCCGTTGCTGGCGGTTTGAGCACTGGCCCGAAGGCAATGCCGTCGGTATGCTGGGGCCATCCGCGCCTGGCGCAGTGCATTTTTTAAGGAGTCATATGGATTTTCTGGCTGAATACGCGAGTTTCCTGGCGAAGACCGTCACCCTGGTGGTCGCCATTCTGGTGGTATTGATCAGCTTCGCGGCCCTGCGCAGCAAAGGCCGTCGCAAATCGGCTGGCCAGTTGCAGGTCAGCAAACTCAATGATTTCTACAAGGGCCTTCGCGAGCGCCTGGAATCGACCTTGCTCGACAAGGACCAACTGAAGGCGCTGCGCAAAGCCGAAAGCAAGACCGAAAAGAAGAGCAGCAAAAAGAAACCCGAGGCCAAGCCACGGGTGTTTGTGCTGGATTTCGACGGCGATATCAAGGCCTCGGCCACCGAGAGCCTGCGCCATGAAATCACCGCCTTGCTGAGCCTGGCCACGCCAAAGGACGAAGTGGTACTGCGCCTGGAAAGCGGCGGCGGCATGGTGCACAGCTATGGCCTGGCCTCTTCGCAGCTGGCGCGCATTCGCCAGGCGGGCGTGCCATTGACCGTGTGCATCGACAAGGTCGCTGCCAGCGGCGGCTACATGATGGCCTGCATCGGCGAGAAGATCATCAGTGCCCCCTTCGCCATCCTGGGTTCCATTGGCGTGGTCGCGCAGTTGCCCAACGTCAACCGCCTGCTGAAAAAACACGACATCGACTTCGAAGTACTGACGGCCGGCGAGTACAAGCGCACCCTCACGGTGTTTGGCGAAAACACCGAGAAGGGCCGGGAGAAGTTCCAGGAAGATCTGGACATCACCCACCAACTGTTCAAGAACTTCGTGTCGCGCTATCGCCCGCAACTGGCGATCGATGAGGTGGCGACCGGCGAAGTGTGGCTGGGTGTTGCAGCCCTCGATAAACAATTGATCGATGAGCTGCAGACCAGCGACGAATACCTGGCCACCAAGGCCAAGACCGCTGACGTGTTCCACCTGCACTATGCCGAGCGCAAAAGCCTGCAGGAGCGCGTAGGTCTGGCTGCCAGCGGTTCGGTGGACCGCGTGTTGCTGACCTGGTGGAGCCGCTTGACCCAGCAGCGCTTCTGGTAACCCGGTCCAGCATGTAAATGCTCCCCTGTAGGAGTCCGGCTTACCGGCGATGGCGTCCCTGAGACCGCCATCGTCGGCAAGCCGGGCTCCTACAGTTCTTGTGTGGTCAGCACGAGAGCGGGAGGAATCGGATTTCGCATCAATGTCCCCACCACCAGCGCCCCCAACAACCCCAACACGCCCGCCAGCCACAACACCCCGCTGAAGCCTCCCACAAACGCCTGCCGCGCCAGCGGTTGCACCACCGCCCGAGCCGACTCCGGCAACAGCGCCATGGCTGCCGGCATATCGCCTGCCACCACCCGCGACGCAATACCGGCCACCTGCGCCTGCCACTGAGCCTCCACGCTCGCCCCCAGCAATTGCTCGCTGTGGCTGCTCAACAACGCGCCATACACACCAATCGCCAGCATGATCGCGCTGAAGCGCATGGTCGTACTCATGCCCGACGCCATGCCGGCACGGTCGCGGGGTACGCAGGCCATGATGTTCTTCTGGGTGTCGCCATTGAGCAGGCCCGCACCGGCCCCCGTCACGGCAATCGCCAGGGCAAAGGGCAGGTAGCCGCCCACATTGACCGCCCAGGCGCTCAGCAGATTGCCGCCGCCCACCAGGGTCAAGCCGGTCGCCATCATCGTCGCCGGCGCAAAACGCCCGGCCAGGCGCGCGCCGATGCGGGGGCAAATCAGCATGGTCAGGGCAAAGGGCAGCATGCCCAGGCCCGAGGCAATCGCGGAAAAGCCCAGGCCGTTCTGCAGGTAGAACGGCAGCAGCGTCATCATCACCTGGGCGCACCCGGCGTAAGCAAACATGCCGAGCAGCGCGCCGATGAAACGTGGGTGACGAAACAGCTGCAAGTCGACCATGGGGCGCCGCTGCATGCGTTCGACCCGCACAAACACCCCCAGCAGCAGCGCGCCACCGATGAGCCGCGCATAGGTCAACGGGTTGTCCCAGCCAATACGGTTAGCCTCGATCAAGCCCCAGATCAGGCACAACAGGCTCGCGCTGAATGCCAGGCTGCCCCATGGGTCCAGTCGCGCCGCCTGGGTATCCCGCGATTCGGGAATGGCGCGCAGCACCAGCAGCATCAACCCCAGGCCTACCGGCAGGTTGAGGTAGAAGATCCAGCGCCAGCCCAGGTACTGCGTGATCACGCCACCCAGGGTCGGCGCGGCGGTCATCGCCACGCCCATGCAGGCGCCCCAAAACGCCCAGGCCTTGGCCCGCTCCACCTCATCGTGAAAGGTGTGGCCGATGGAGGCCAGCGCGGAGGTCAGCAACAGCGCTGCGCCCACACCTTTGACGGCGCGGGTGATGTCGAGGAACAGCGCGTTCGGCGCCGCCCCGCAGCCCAGTGAGGCCAGGATGAAAATACCCAGGCCCCACACCAGCGAACGCTTGCGACCAAAGCGATCGGCCAGGCTGCCAGCCGGCAGCAGCAAGGCCGCGAAGGCCAGCATGTAGGCACTGACTACCCATTCGATATCGGCGAAATTGGCGCCCAAATCGCGGGCGATACTCGGCAGGGTCACCGCGACAATATTGGTGTCGAGCACGATCAGCGAACAGACGCCGGAGGCCGTGAGCAGGGTCAAACGCGGGCTGACCCTGTTCATGATGAAATTACCTTGCAGGTAATATGGAAATGACGGTTGACGATCATCGCAAGGGCTCTCTAATGTTCAGGTAGCACGAGCTTATCCCCGGCTGCGTAGACCTTTGTTAGCTGGCGTGGAGCACTTCATTACCTTTGAGCTAATCCTGCGATGGAAATCCGCCATTTCCGCTACTTCCTGGCTGTCGCCCGGCAACGCAATTTCACCCGGGCCGCCGAGCAACTGGGCATCGCGCCGCCGACCTTGAGCCGGCAGATCCAGGACATGGAAGAAAGCCTGGGCACACGCTTGTTCATTCGCCAGCAACGCGAAGTCAGCCTCACCGAGGCCGGCGCGGCGTTATTGATCGAGGCGCAAGCCACCGTGCGCCAGTTCGAATTCGCCCAACGCAATGCCCAGCGCGCCGGACGCGGCGAAATCGGCCATATCGAATTGGGCTACGTGGCCTCGGCGGTGTATTCCGGGCTGCTGCAAAAGCAGATGCAAGCGTTCAGCCAGGCGTTTCCCGATGTGAGTGTGAACGTGCGTGAATGCGCGATGGCGACGTTGCCCGGCGCCGTGGCGGACGGGCGCTGTGACATTGGCTACATCCGTTCACCCATGACCCTGCCCGAGGGCGTCGAGGCCGTGCGTCTGGACAGCGAAGGCTTCGTGCTCGCCTTGCCCCAGGGCTCCTGGCTGCTGGGGTTGAAAGCCATCGCCTGCGAACACCTGCAAAACGAAACCTTCATCTTGCCGGAACAGATCAGCGGCACCTTGCACGTGGCCGCCCAGGGCGGTTTTGCACCGCGTTTGGGGCCGCAGCCGGGCGGGTTGGTCGCCGTGGTGGCGCTGGTTTCGCTGGGGCAGGGCGTGGCGGTGGTGCCCGCGTCGATGGTGGGGCATGTGAGCCTGCCGGGCGTGGTGTACCGCAGCATCCAGGGCAATGACGCGTCGTCGTGGCTGTCGCTGATTCACCGGCGCTTCGAGAAAGCGCCGGCGGTGGCGCGGTATATCCAGCAGGTCAAGCACTCAGCCGGGGCTGCACCGAGTCCGCCAGTCGAGTAAGGATCAGGCAGCAGGACACCGCCCCTGCATCCAGTACCCCCAGTGAGCGCTCGCCCAGGCGACTGGCGCGGCCGATTTTTGCCACCAGGTCCTTGGTGGAGTCACGCCCCTGGGAGGCGGCGGTTTTCATCGCCTCCAGTGCGTCGTTGAACGAGGCCCCGCTGGCGTAGGCGCGTTCGAAGGCTTCCACGGCTGGAATCAGCGTGTCCATCAGGCACTTGTCGCCCACACCCGCGTCGGTGATGTCCTGCAGCGAGGTCAGGCCGCCGCGCAGCAAGTGCGCAAAGGTCGCCGCGTCGATCTCATCACTGGCGCGTACCTCGTCGGCCATGCCGATGAACAGGCTGCCATACAGCGGGCCCATGGAACCGCCGATACCTTCCATCAGGCTCAGGGTCAGTTCGTCGAGGGCTTCGGCGAGTGTCAGTTGGCGACCTTCGATGGTGCGGCCGCAATGGGCGAAGCCCTTGGCCATGTTGATGCCGTGGTCGCCGTCGCCAATCGCGCCGTCGACTTCGCTGAGGTATTCACGGTTGGCCACGATCACGCTGACCAGGTCGGCGACAATGGCGCTGCCGTCACGGGTGGAAAAATGCTGGCTCATGGTTCACTCCGCCTGGGTCATGCCGATGGAGCGGCAGGGTTGATCGATCAGGGTTGTCAGCTCGGCATCGAGGCCGAGCAGGGTCAGGGTCACGCCCATCATTTCCAGGGAGGTGAAGTAGTTGCCGACGTAGCAACGGTGGATCTTCAAGCCCTTGGCCTTCAACTGACGTTCCACTTCGGCGTAGAAAATGTACAGCTCCATGACCGGCGTCGCGCCCAGGCCCGAGACCAGCACCACCACGCTGTCGTCGCTACTGAAGTCGCGGTCGGCGAGGATCGGCGCGAGCATGCGTTCGGCCATGGCGGCGGCGGATTCGATGGGGATCACTTCAATGCCCGGTTCGCCATGGTGGCCGATACCCAGTTCCATCTGGCCATCCGGGATCTGGAAGTTCGGCTTGCCCACCGCGGCAATGGTGCAGGGCGTGAGGCCGATGCCGATGGAGCGGCAGTTGTCGACGGTTTTCTGTGCCACGCGAATCACGCCGTCGAGGTCGTAGTGCTGGGCGGCCGCCGCCCCGCCGATCTTCCACATGAAGATCTCCCCGGCCACGCCACGGCGCTTGGCAATGTCGGCCTTGGGCGCGGAGGCCACGTCGTCGTTGGCGACCACGGTGCGGATGCGCATGTCTTTGCTGGCGGCCATTTTCATCGCCAGCTTCACGTTCATGTTGTCGCCGGCATAGTTGCCGTACAGGCAGGCCACGCCCGCGCCATGGTCGGCGGCGCGGAAGGCATCGAAAAAGCTCTTGGCGGTGGGCGAGGAGAAAATCTCGCCGACCGCCACGGCGTCCACCAGGCCCGGGCCGACGTAGCCAAGGAACGCCGGCTCATGGCCCGAACCGCCACCGGTGACGATGCCGACGCGGCCAGCGGCCGATGGCCTGGCCTTGGTGATCACCCGAGGGTTGGCCTCGTATTGGCGCAGCTCGGGGTGCGCGACCAGGATGCCGCGCAGCATGTCCTCGACCACTTGGTCCGGATCGTTGATGACTCGATTCATAACGCGGGTTCCTGTTCTTGTTTTTAAAGGGCAACAACAATCAACTGTGGGAGCTGGCTTGCCTGCGATGGCGGTGTCTCAAATACAGGTTTGCAAACTGACACTCCGCTATCGCAGGCAAGCCAGCTCCCACAGGATTATGTGCGTTGTAGGAGTCAGGGTTGCAGCACGACCTTGAGCGACTTGTCCCCACGCTCCATCACCGCAAACGCTTCCTTGAAGTCCGCCAGTGCAAATGTATGCGTCACCACGTCGCGCATGTCGATCTTGCGGTTGCCGATAAAGTCGATGGCACGCGGGTACATGTATGGCCCCAGGTGCGAGCCGAGTATGTCCAGTTCCTTGCGGTCGCCGATGATCGACCAATCTACCGTGGCCTCGTCATTGAAGACGCTGAATTCGACGAAACGCCCCAGCTTGCGCAGCATCGCCAGGCCCTGGTTCACCGCCTTGTGGTGCCCGGTGGCCTCGATGTAGATGTCGCAGCCGTAACCGTCGGTGAGCTCGCGGATCTTGGCCAGCACATCCACCTCGGCCGGGTTCCACACTTCGTCGGCACCCAGGCGCAGGGCGAGGGCGGCGCGTTCGGGTTTCATGTCCAGCACGATGAGCTTTTTCGGATTGCGCAGGCGCACCGCGCCGATGATGCCCAGGCCCAGGGTGCCGGCACCGGCGACCACCACGACGTCGTCATGGTCGACATTGGCGCGCTCTGCCGCGTGCAGCGAGCAGGCCAGGGGCTCGATCAGGATCGCTTCGTCCGGGGCGATGGACTCCGGCACTTTGTGGACGATGCCTTCCTTGGTGAAGATCATGTACTGGGCCATGGCACCCTGCACATTGTTCTGGAAGCCATAAAGGTCGTGTTTCTGGCACATCCAGTACTGGCCGTGATTGCAGAAGCGGCAGCCCCAGCACGGCACGATCTGCTCCGAGATCACTCGGTCGCCCACCGCCACGCCGCGCTTTTCCGCGCCTGGGCCCAAGGCAACAACGCGGCAGACGAATTCATGCCCGGGGATCATCGGCGGCTTCACGTAGCGCGGTTGCTCGGCATCGCCCCAGAACGACGGCGCGCCGCGATAGGTCTTGATGTCGCCCATGCAGATACCGCACAGCTCGACCTTGGTGAGGATCTCGTCCGGGCCGGGCGTGGGCACGTCGACGGTTTCCAGGCGGTAGTCTTCCGGGCCATGGCAGACCACGGCCTGCATGGTTTTCGGGATGACCGGGGACAGGTGTTCAGGTGTGCGTTCGGTGACGGTGGACATGACAAAACCTCACGACAAAAAAATGAATTACTGAATGCTGTAGCCGCCGTCGATCACCATGTTGGCGCCGGTGATCATTTGCGCGGCGTCGCTGAGCAGGTACAACGCCAGCCCGGCGATTTCTTCCGGCTGGGCAAAGCGGCCGGCGGGGATCTGCAACTTGGCCTTTTCACCCACTTCACCGGCCCAGGCTTTCTTGCCCAGGGCGGTCTCGACGATAGTGGGGGAGATGGCGTTGACGTTGATCTGTGGCGCCCACTCCATGGCCAGGACCTTGGTCATGCCGACGATGGCGGCCTTGCTGGCGCAATAGGCGACGTGACGGTCCAGGCCGATCACGGCGGCCTGGGAGGCGAGGTTGACGATGCGCCCGCCACCGTTGGCGAGCATGTGCCGGGCGCACGCCTGGGCGACGAAGAAGCTGGCCTTGAGGTTGATGTCCAGGGTGGTGTCCCAGGCGCTTTCGCCGACATCGATGGCTTTGTCCAGCAGCACCACGCCCGCGCTGTTGATCAGGTAGTCCAGGCGCTGGAAGTGTTCGAATACGCGGTCGACCGTGTGCTGTATCTGGCCGATCTGGCCGAGGTCGACGGCAATGCCCAGGTGCCCGGCACCAAGGCTGGCGGCCACTTCGACCACGGCGGGGTCGCGGTCGAGCAGGGCTACGCGTGCGCCGCGCTCAGCCAGCAGGCTGGCGCAGGCCAGGCCGATTCCGGCGGCGCCGCCGGTAATCACCGCGCAACGGCCGGTGAGGTCGAAGGCTTGGTTCCAGAGTCCAGGCATGGGTAGCTCCATTCTCGAAAATAGTGGCGATCCAATGTGGGAGCGGGCTTGCTCGCGAAAGCGGTGTATCTGTTAACAGATGTGTTGCCTGACACACCGCTTTCGCGAGCAAGCCCGCTCCCACAGGGGAAATGCGTTTACAGATCGAAACCGTTATTTACCGCCGCTGACCTGCTGGTACAGCGCATCCGCATTCGCATTGGTCACCGGCACCCACGGCAGGATGTAGTTCTTCGCCGTGCCGTCTCCCCACTTCACGTCCTTGCCATACCGCTCCCAGATCACCGACTGCGGCTTGTAGTCCTTGCCCGCCAACGCCCGCAGTGCCACATCCAGTGCGCCCTGGGACTGGGCCTGGGCGTCTTGCAGGAAGGTGGTGACCTCGTCTTTCTTCGCCGCCTGGATCGCATCCGGCATGCCGTCGATGGAGGTCACCGGCACGTCCTTGGAGGTCAGCCCGTGGGACTTGAGGGCCTGCACCGCGCCGAGGGCCATGTCATCGTTCTGCGCAATCACCCCGTTGATGCCCTTGGGGTGTGCGTTCAGCCAGTCTTCGGTGAGGGTCAGGGCCTGGGCGCGGTCCCAGTTGGCGGTTTTCTTTTCGATGATCTTGATGTCCGGGTGCTTGCCCAGTACTTCCAGCTCGCCTTTTTCCCGGTCGATCTGCGCCGATTGGCCAATCGGGCCCTGGATGATCACCACATTGCCCTTGCCATTGAGCTTGTCGACCATGGCCTGGGCCTGCAGGCGGCCGCCCTCCACGTCGTCGTTGCCCACGTAAGGCACGGCGGCATCGGCTACTTTCGTATTGGAGGCGATGACCACCACGTCGTTGCTCATGGCTTGCTTGACGGTGCCCACGCCGGCCTTGGTGTCGATGGGCACGAAGAGGATGGCGTCGTAGTGCTGGGTCACCATGTTTTCAATCTGGTTGTTCTGGGTCAGGGCGTCGTAGTTGCCGTCGAACACGGTCAATTGCACGGTGCCGTCCTTGACCGCCGGGTGTTCCTTGAGCTCGCGGACCCAGTTCTGCATGAACTGGCCCTTGAGGCCGTAGACGGCGGCGCCGATCTTGTAAGTCTTGCCGTCGGCGGCGAAGGCGATACTGCTGGCGAGCAGGGTGAGGGTCGCCGCGGCGGCCAAAGTGGTACCAAGTTTCATGAGTAGAACTCCGGTTATTGTTGTGGGTCGTTCTCTAGCGTTTTTTCTTGCGCCACACGTCGATCAGTACTGCGAACACGATGATCAGGCCCTTGGCGACCTGCTGGTAATAAGAGGACACCCCGAGCAGGTTCAGCCCGTTGTTGATCACACCGATCAGCAACGCGCCAAACAGCGTGCCGACAATGCTGCCGGTGCCACCCGAGAGGCTGGTGCCGCCGATCACCACGGCGGCGATGGCGTCCAGCTCATACGAGACTCCGGCCTGGGGCAGGGCAGAGGTGGTGCGGGCCGAGAGCACCACACCGGCCAATCCGGCGAGCAGGCCCGAAACCACGTACACCGAAAACATCACCTTGCGCACACCGATGCCGGAGGTGCGCGCGCTCTTTTCATTGCCGCCCACCGCGTACACGTAGCGCCCGTAAGTGGTGTAGCGCAGCACCATCCAGAAGATCAGCGCGACCACGGCGAAGATCACGATCGGCACGCCAATCGGGCCGATCTTGCCGATACCCAGCGCCAGGTAGGTGTCGGGCAGGTCAGTGATCGGGCTGCCGTCGTTGAGAATGAAGGTCATGCCCCGCGCAATGCTGAGCATGCCCAGGGTGGCCACGAAGGGCGGGATCGACAGGTTGGCGACCATGAAGCCGTTGACCACGCCGAGCATCGCACCGGCAAACATTCCCGCGCTTACCGCCGCCAGCAGGCCGTAGCCCTGGGTCGCGACCATGGCGCTGCACAGCCCGGCGAAGGCCAGGATCGAGCCCACCGACAGGTCGATGCCCTTGGTCAGGATCACGTAGGTCATGCCCACGGCGAGGATGCCGTTGATCGAGGTCTGGCGCAGGATGTCCATCCAGTTGCGCCAGGTCATGAAGTATTCGCTGGAGAACGCCATCACCACGCACAACAGGATAAACACCAGCGGCAGGCCGAAGCGGTCGAGGGACAGGCGCAGGCGGTTGCGCGGCGGGGCAGTGATGGGGGCGGTAATGGAGGTTTTGGCATTCATGAGGCAAGACTCAACAAGGCTTCCTGGGAAAGGGCGGTGTCGGTGCTGATGGTCACCAGCCGGCCGCCCTTGAATACGGCGATGCGATCACTCAGGTGCAGCAGTTCCGGGGCTTCCGACGACACCACGATGGCGGCACCACCGGCCCGCACGAACTGGTCGAGCAGGTGATAGATCTCCTGCTTGGCGCCTTCGTCGATGCCACGGGTAGGCTCATCGCAGAGCAGGCACACCGGCTCGGTGGACAGGCATTTGGCGAGCACCACTTTCTGCTGGTTGCCACCGCTCATGGAGGCCACCGGCAGTTCCAGGGAGGAGGTCTTGATCTGCAGGCGCTTGACCATGTCTTCGGCCAGCCGTGCTTCTTTGCGTGCATTGATCAGCGACCAGCTCGACAGGCGCTTGTAGGCCGACAGCGCGATGTTGGAAAGAATGCTGCCGGTGAGCACCAGGCCGCTGTCCTTGCGGTCTTCGGTCACCAGGGACATGCCGGCGTCAATCGTGGCCTTGGGCAACCCCACCGGCATGGGTTTGCCTTGCAGGGTCACGCTGCCCGAATCGGCGACGGTCAGGCCGTAGATGCAGTTGAGGAATTCGCTGCGCCCCGAGCCCATCAGGCCATAGATGCCGAGGATCTCGCCCTGGCGCAGTTGCAGGCTGATGTCGTGGAATTCGCCGGCGCGGCTCAGGTTATCGACCTGCAGGCAGGTGCTGGCAGCGCATTCGCGGCCGACCTTGTGGTCGATGCGCGCCAGTTCCTGGCCGACAATGCCGCGCACCAGGTGGTTGCGGTCGATGTCGGCCATGCGTCCGCTTTCCACAAAGGCGCCATCGCGGAAGATGCTGTAGTCGTCGGCGATCTGCGCCAGTTCGCTCAAGCGGTGCGACACGTACACGATGCCGGCGCCACGAGCGGTGAGGCGGCGGATCGCCTTGAACAGGGTCTCCACTTCGCGTTCGCCAATGGCCGAGGTGGGCTCGTCCATGATCATCACCTGGCAGTCGTGGCTGAACGCTTTGGCGATTTCCACCAGTTGCATCTGCGCCACGCTCAGGCGGTGCATGGGGCTGGTGGCGTCCACGTCGAATTCGAGGCTTTCGAGCAGCTCACGGGTGCGGCGGTTGAGGGTCTTGTTGTCGACGATGCAGCCGGCGCGGCGCGGTTCGCGGCCCAGCCAGATGTTTTCGGCGACGGTCATGTGGGGGATGGGTTCCAGTTCCTGGGTGATCATCGCGATCCCCGCCGCGAGGGCTTCACTGGGGCGGTTGAACTGGACGGGTGCGCCATTGAGCAGAAGGGTTCCGGCGTCGCGCTGGGTAATGCCCATCAGGATGCTCAGGAACGTCGACTTGCCCGCGCCATTGCCGCCGCACAACGCATGCACGCTGCCGGCCCGCAATGAGAGACGCCCGTCACGCAGGGCGGGCACCCCGGCGTAAGCCTTGGCGACGTGTTCAGCCTGGAGCAGTAATGGCGTGGCCATCGGCGTGTCCTCGTGCTGTGAATTCTTATTAGGTGCACAGTCGTGTTGCCCTGTGAGCATATGTGTATCAAATGAAATTCTGATCAGTCAATCTCTTTCACTGAAAAGGTGTAAATGTCATTTTCATGGTCATTAAGCGCTTTATATGGGGCTTTGACTGGCGAGTCAGTTAAAACTCGCTTGACAGAAGGGGGTGATTGCTTGCGAAATGAATGAGCGAAATTTCACTGAATGATCATTTGATCAGTCAAAAGCAGATCACGGCAGCGGAGCCAGACGCCATGAACACACCTTTCCCGGTGGCTATCGGATGCGACGAAGCGGGTTTTGAGCTCAAAGAGCTGTTGAAGCGCCATATCGAGGCCCTGGGTTACCCGGTGACCGACTTCGGCACCCATTCCACTGCGCCGGTGCTCTACCCGGACATCGCCCTGGCGGTTGCCACCGCCATCAATGCCGGGCAGCAACGCCTGGGGGTGCTGGTGTGTGGCACCGGCATCGGCATGGCGATCTCGGCCAACAAGGTCCTGGGAATCCGTGCGGCCCAGGCCCATGACACCTATTCGGCCGAGCGTGCGCGCAAGAGCAACGATGCGCAGATCCTGTCCATCGGCGCGCGGGTGATCGGCGCAGAGCTGGCCAAAAGCATCGTCAAGGCGTTCCTGGAGTCGGAGTTCGAGGCGGCGCGTTCCGGGGCCAAGGTCGAGCGCATCAATGCCATCGAGCGCGATGGGCATCAGTAGTGGACGGAACGGGGCAAGAGTCGGGAGAATGTGCCTTTGACGCCGAAACGGAAGCCCGTCCCCATGAGTGACAGTACCCAGCGCATTGCCAGCGATATCGATCAAATGACCGAAGTGGCGATGCTCTATTACCTTGAGAACGTCACTCAGGAAGCCATCGCCAAGCGCTTCGACCTGTCGCGGGCGAAAGTCAGCCGCTTGCTCAAGCGCGCGCGTGATGAAGGGATCGTCGAGGTGCGCGTGTTGCAGCACCCGGCCATGAACAATGAGCTGGAGCAGGCCTTGGTGCAGCGCTTCAAGCTGGACCGCGCCCTGATTGCCGTCGACCACAGCGACCCCGACACCCAGCGTTCGGCCGTCGCCAGCCTGGTGGCCAACTACCTGAACAAGACCCTCGGCGACGGCATGATCGTCGCGGTGGGCATGGGTCGCAACGTCGGCGCGGTGGCCGACAACGTGTTCCTGCCGGTGACGCGCAATTGCACATTTGTGTGTGCCATCGGCGGTTCGCTCAAGGCCGGCGAGTACATGAATCCAGACCACATCTGCCGGCGCCTGGCGCTGCGTTTCGGCGGCGAAAGTGAAAGCCTGTATGCCCCGGCCCTGGTGGCGAACCCGGAACTGCGCGGGGTGCTGATCAATAACGACACGGTACGCTCCACGCTGGATCGGGCACGGCGCGCGGACATTGCGCTGATCGGCATCGGCGACATGAGCGAGAACAGCAACATGGTGCGCATGGGCTGGTTCTCGTCCCAGGAAATCGCCCAGGCGCGGCTGTCCGGCACAGTGGGTGACATGATGGGCTATGACTTCATCGACATCCACGGGCAGCCGGCGGTCAACGCGATCCAGGGGCGGGTGATCGGCCTGACGGTGCAGGAGCTGTTTCGCATCCCCGACGTGGTGGCGATTGCCAGCGAGAACACCAAGGCGGCGGCGACCCTGGGCGCATTGCGCTCGGGGGTGATCAATACGTTGGCGACCACGGTGACTAATGCCCACACGATTTTGGCGCTGGACGACGCGACGCGAAAAACCTGAATCAGCACAGATTAAAATGTGGGAGCGGGCTTGCTCGCGAATACGGTGCATCAGTCAATCTATAGGTCGACTGACACACCGTATTCGCGAGCAAGCCCGCTCCCACACTGGTTTTGTATGTGCTTGAAGTACAGATCTTGTAATAGTTTTGCGTTGTAGGAAATTTGTGTTTCGACTGTACGATTCAAGTCCTTTTGTCATTTCAGGACTTGCATGAACACCCTCTCGGAGCCTCCCAGTCGTCTTTCCCCAAGGCATCCACTGCCGCTGTTCCCGCTCAAGCACCCCGTATTCCGCCTGCTAACTTTGTCCCGGTCCACTGATCGCGCATTGCCGTGCCCGGCATTCTGAACACCTTGAACACAGAGATTCTATAAATGGAATGGTTAGCGGATCCAACGGCCTGGCTCGGCCTGTTGACCTTGATTGTGCTGGAACTGGTGCTGGGCATCGACAACCTGGTGTTTATCGCGATCCTGGCGGACAAACTGCCACCGGAGCAGCGTGATCGTGCGCGGTTGATCGGTTTGTCCCTGGCACTGCTGATGCGCCTGGGCTTGCTGGCCAGTATTTCCTGGTTGGTGACCCTCACGCAGCCACTGTTCGAGGTGTTCGACAAAAGCTTCTCCGGCCGTGACTTGATCATGCTGTTTGGTGGTGTGTTCCTGCTGTTCAAGGCCACCATGGAATTGCACGAACGTCTTGAGGGCCATGTGGCCCAGCGTTCGGGCAATGTGGCCTATGCGATGTTCTGGCCGATCGTGGCGCAGATCGTGGTGCTCGACGCGGTGTTCTCCCTTGACGCGGTGATTACCGCCGTGGGCATGGTGGACGAACTGGCGGTGATGATGATCGCGGTGATCGTGTCCATCGGCCTGATGATCGTGGCGAGCAAGCCGCTGACCCGTTTCGTCAACGCCCACCCGACGGTGATCATGCTGTGCCTGGGCTTCTTGATGATGATCGGTTTTGCCCTGACCGCTGAAGGCCTGGGCTTCCATATTCCGAAAGGCTACCTGTATGCGGCCATTGGTTTCTCGATCCTGATCGAAGGCTTCAACCAGCTTGCCCGCGCCCGCCGCAAGAAATCCGCGCAAGGCGTATTGCCCGTGCGCGAGCGTACCGCCCATGCGGTGATGCGCTTGCTGGGCGGCCGCAGCCTGGCGGTGGAAGAGGTGGGTGAAGACGTGGCCGACCTGCTCGGCGAGCCGGATGCTGCGCAAGGCCCGCTGTTCGACCGACGTGAACGCGTGATGATCAGTGGTGTGCTGCAACTGGCCGAACGGCCGATCCGCACGCTGATGACGCCGCGGGCCAAGGTCGACTCTATTGATCTGGCAGACGATCCGGAGACGATCCGACGCAAATTAATGCACTCGTCCTACTCGCGATTGCCGCTGATCCGCAACGGTGCCGTGGACGAGCCCTTGGGCTTCGTGCACAAAAAAGAGTTGCTCAAGGAGTACCTGGCCGGCAATGAACCGAACCTGGAGCACCTGGCACGTCGTGCGGTCAACCTGCTGGAGAGTTTCTCGGTGCTCAACGCCCTGGAGCAGATGCGCCAGGAATCCACCCACATCGCCTTCGTGATCAACGAATTCGGTGACTTCATGGGCGTGTTGAGCATGACTGACATCCTCGAATCCATCGCCGGTGAGTTGCCCGACGCCAGCGAAATCGAAGGCCCGGACATGGTTGAGGAGGGTGAAGGTTTTCGTGCCAATGGCGCATTGACCCTCAACCAGGTGCGCCAACGTACCGGCTTCCAGGCCGTGGCGACCGAGGACTACCAGACCCTGGCCGGCCTGGTGATGAGCTTGTTGGACCGCCTGCCGGTGGTGGGCGACAGCCTGGTGCATGAGGGCTGGCGCCTGACCGTCGCGGCGGTGGAAGAACGACGCGTAACCCAGGTGCTCATGACGCGTGAAACGTAAATCGATCCTTGCCCTCATGCTTTGAAATATAGAGCGCCTGATCAGCCTTGATCAGCGCCTGGTTCAATGTCTCACCGTCCTCCACCCGGGCCAGGCCGATGCTGATGGTCACCGGGTGTTGGGTCGGTTGCTCGCGCACGCGCTGGCAGAGCAGGGTGGCCAGTTGCTCGACGTCGCTTTTGCGCACGCCGGCCAGGTAGATGCCGAACTCTTCGCCGCCGAGGCGCGCGTAGTCGTAATCGACCATCACCGCCTTGATGTCCTGGGCTACGCGCTTGAGCACTTCATCGCCGATGTCGTGGCCGTACACATCGTTCACTTTCTTGAAGTTGTCGATGTCGATCATCGCCAGGTAGTGATCGTGGGTCTTGGGCTGCTGGCTGAGTTTCTTGCCGGCGCTGGTCATGAACGAACGGCGGTTGGGAATTTCAGTGAGGGTGTCGAGGTAGGCCTGGTCCAGCAGCAGCCTGGACATGATGAAGTTGTGCAGCTTGGCCTGGCGCAGTTTCAGGAAGCTGTAGAGCGTCAGGAAGGTCAGAAACACCGAATAGAACGTCACCAGGGCGCCGCGCACTTCCAACAGGGAAAGGTGGGCCAGGTAAAACGGATTGAGCAACGCCCAGGTGATCAGCATTGTCGTGACAAACGACCAATGCTTGAGCGGTAGCACCGATGCGCTGTAGAGGATGCTCGACGCTGCCAGGATCAACCAGCTGGGGTGCAGGTCCATTGGCAAACCTTCGATCAGCAGACGGGTGCCGAGGGCGATGATGGCGACGAATACCAGGTTGATCCACTGGAAGTGCTGGGCGTTGCGGGTAAATCCCAGGGTAATGGTGTTGATGGTCAGCAGTGCCAGAAACAGCATCGAAAGCCCGGTAAAACCCTGGCCCCCCGGAAAGCTGACGATCAGGTCGAAGACCAGCCAGATGCAGATGCTGGCGATATAGATCAGCAGGCAGAAGGGCTTGAGTCGCTCGAAATCATGCTGGGCGAACTCGAGTTGCAGGGCGGGCGAGGGGTGTTTCTTGAGGACTTCGGCTTCAATGGTCTTGAACATTGCTGACCCTGGATCGGCTGAGACGGCATTGAGCAGCGTAGACGCTGGCCGGGGTCTCGCCAATCCAAGACTGGTCAGGCGTGCCCGCCAAATGCCTGCAAGAGCGCCCGGTCGCTGATTCCTTCAAATGTCTTCATCAGGTTGCGGTTTTGATAGATCAATAGCGTTGGAACGCGTTCGACATTCGGATGGCGGGGCGTATTTGCACAGTCGAGGATCAATGTTCATTGGCGTGCTCCATGCGGCAACTGGGCTAATGGGGGAAGCACTGATCGTCTACTGTCAACCTTCACAGGTAGTGGCGCTCACGCGTCCTTGTCGCGCTCGATGCGTTCACGCGCCTTGCGGGCCTGGCTTGCACACTTCCTGTATTCCTCATTGTCCCGAGAGGCCTTGGCCCGGCGGTAGCCGTGGTGGTTCTGGCTGGTGTAGTCGGTGCTGAAGGCATCCTTGAGCTTGCGCAGCTCTTCCTTGCATTCGCGGCGGTCTTTGCTGGCCGACGCATTGCCTGCCACGAGAAGGGACAGCACCAGCAGGGTAATGCCGAATTTCATCAAAGCAGGTTCCTCATCTAATCGTTCCCTGTAGGAGCCGGCTTGCCGGCGAAAAACGTCCAGACACCGCGTTAAGCCTGATGGCCTGCGTCATCGTTAACGACCATCGCCGCGGTGCGACGATTCGACAAGCCGGCTCCTACAGAGGTGGTGTGTTCAATTTGCCTTGAGGCTAGCGCAATGCGTCGATTTTTCCACGCATGCCGGTGCACTGAGATCGTGCGCGGTAACACCGTTGTGGCGCACTGGTTTGGGGCTGTCACCGAGGCGTGGGGCCTCTGGTAGCAATCGGTTGCGCGGTGCTGGCGTAACGCCTTGTTTGGGGAGGATATTTATCTCACTGATTTATATGGAATTTATCCCCGAGATATTTTTCTGTTACGGCGTGTGGCACACTTTCTGCTGTCTATTCCGTTGTTACATACTAAGTTCCGGTATAGCGGAATACACAACTCCTGGAGTGCTTGTCATGCATCACCGACCTTCCGTGTTTAAAGCGTGTGTTTTTCTCTTCGCCGCATCGGCTTCCCTCGCAAGCGTAGTTCAGGCGGCGGACAGCAAGCTCGATGATGTGCTCAAGCGTGGGCACCTGATCGTGGGTACAGGCAGTACCAATGCGCCGTGGCACTTCCAGGGAGCGGATGGCAAGTTGCAGGGTTTTGATATCGACATCGGCCGCATCGTGGCCAAAGGCTTGTTCAACGACCCGAGCAAAGTCGAGTTTGTGGTGCAGTCTTCCGACGCCCGTATTCCCAACCTGCTGACCGACAAGGTCGACATGAGTTGCCAGTTCATCACCGTCACCGCCAGCCGTGCGCAGCAAGTGGCCTTCACCCTGCCGTACTACCGCGAAGGTGTGGGCCTGCTGCTGCCGAACAACAGCAAGTACAAAGAGATCGAAGACCTGCAAGCGGCGGGTGATGGCGTCACCGTGGCCGTGTTGCAGAACGTGTATGCCGAAGAGCTGGTGCACCAGGCCTTGCCTAAAGCCAAGGTCGATCAGTACGACAGCGTCGACCTGATGTACCAGGCCGTGAACTCCGGTCGCGCCGATGCCGCCGCCACCGACCAGTCCTCGGTCAAATACCTGATGGTGCAGAACCCAGGCCGCTACCGCAGCCCGGTCTACGCCTGGAGCCCGCAGACCTATGCGTGCGCCGTCAAGCGTGGCGACCAGGATTGGCTGAACTTCGTCAACACCGCGCTGCATGAAGCCATGACCGGTGTGGAGTTCCCGACCTACAAGGCCTCGTTCAAGCAATGGTTTGGTGTAGACCTGCCGGAACCGGCGATCGGCTTCCCCGTTGAGTTCAAGTAAATCGTAAACGCTGGGGCGTCGCTGACGGCGCCCCATTCAGGTACTGCCCACCATGAACTATCAGTTGAACTTTGCCGCCGTGTGGCGCGACTTCCCCAGCTTGCTGGCGGGGCTCGGCCTGGGCCTGGAGCTGGCGCTGCTGTCCATCGCCATCGGCTGCGTGATCGGCCTGATGATGGCGTTTGCCATGCTGTCCAAGCACCGGGCGCTGCGTGTGCTGGCCTCGGTGTACGTGACGGTGATCCGCAATACGCCGATCCTCGTGCTGATCCTGTTGATCTACTTCGCGTTGCCGTCCCTCGGGATCCGTCTCGACAAAATCCCGTCCTTCATCATTACCCTGTCGCTGTACGCCGGTGCCTACCTCACCGAAGTGTTCCGCGCAGGCTTGCTGAACATCCCCAAGGGGTTGCGTGAAGCCGGGTTGGCCATCGGCCTGGGCGAGTGGCGTATCCGCGCCTACATCACCGTGCCGGTGATGCTGCGCAACGTGTTGCCCGCGCTGTCGAACAACTTCATTTCGCTGTTCAAGGACACCTCCCTGGCCGCTGCCATCGCAGTGCCGGAGCTGACCTATTACGCCCGCAAGATCAACGTCGAAAGCTACCGGGTGATTGAAACCTGGCTGGTCACGACCGCGCTCTACGTGGCTGCCTGTTACCTCATTGCCATGCTGCTCCGTTACTTGGAACAGCGTCTGGCGATCCGTCGTTAAGGAGGGCTTTCATGTACGAGTCCCCAAGCTGGCTGCATGAGTTGTGGATCGCCCGGGATACCCTGTGGGCGGGCTTTCAGGCCAGTGTTTATGTGTCGGCCCTGGCGATCATCTTCGGCACCCTGATCGGCATTGTCGCCGGGTTGATCCTGACCTACGGCAAGTTCTGGATGCGTGCGCCGTTTCGCCTGTATGTCGACCTGATCCGTGGCACCCCGGTGTTCGTGCTGGTGCTGGCGTGTTTTTACATGCTGCCGGCGCTCGGTTGGCAGATCACCGCGTTCCAGGCTGGTGCCGTCGGGCTGACGCTGTTCTGCGGCTCCCACGTTTCGGAAATCGTGCGCGGTGCGCTGCAAGCCATTCCCCGTGGGCAACTGGAAGCGGGCAAGGCCATCGGCCTGACGTTCTACCAGTCCCTGGGCTACGTGCTGCTGCCCCAGGCGCTGCGCCAGATCCTGCCGACCTGGGTCAATTCCTCCACGGAAATCGTCAAGGCCTCCACCTTGCTCTCGGTGATCGGCGTGGCCGAGTTGCTGCTCAGTACCCAGCAAGTCATCGCGCGCACCTTCATGACCCTAGAGTTCTACCTGTTCGCAGGCTTTATGTTCTTTGTCATCAACTACGCCATCGAGTTATTCGGGCGCTACATTGAAAAGCGGGTGGCCTTGCCATGAACCAACCTCAAACCAACCAACCGCTGCTGAATATCCGCGGCCTGCGTAAACAATACGGCCAGGTCGAAGTGCTCAAGGGCGTCGACCTGTCCATGCAGCGCGGCAACGTGGTGACGTTGATCGGCTCCAGCGGCTCGGGCAAGACCACGCTGCTGCGCTGCGTCAACCTGCTGGAAGAATTCCAGGGCGGGCAGATCACCCTGGACGGCGAGTCCATCGGCTACAGCGAAATCGCCGGCAAGCGCGTGCGTCACCCCGAGCGCGTGATCGCCCAGCACCGCGCGATGACCGGCATGGCGTTCCAGCAGTTCAACCTGTTCCCGCATTTGACCGCCTTGCAGAACGTCACCCTCGGCCTGCTCAAGGTCAAGAAGATGGGCAAGGACGAAGCCGTGGCCCTCGCCGAAAAATGGCTGGACCGTGTCGGCCTGCTGGAGCGTCGCAACCATTTCCCCGGCCAGCTTTCCGGCGGCCAGCAACAGCGTGTGGCGATTGCCCGCGCCATTGCCATGAACCCGAGCCTGATGCTGTTCGACGAAGTCACCTCGGCCCTCGACCCGGAGCTGGTGGGCGAAGTGCTCAGCGTGATCAAGGGCCTGGCGGAAGAGGGCATGACCATGTTGCTGGTCACCCACGAAATGCGCTTTGCCTATGAAGTGTCCGACAAGATCGTTTTCATGAACCAGGGCCGCATTGAAGAGCAGGGCACCTCGAAGGACATCTTCGAACGCCCGCAATCGCCGCGCCTGGCGGAATTTCTCAAGAACATTCGTTTTTAATCAGGAGCACAGTGTTATGAGCATTACTCGTTACGGCACCGGCAGCACCGCCGGCGGCGGCCAACCCCGTCCTTTCGCCCGTGCGGTGGAAGCCGACGGCTGGCTCTACGTCTCGGGCCAGGTGCCAGCGGTGGACGGTGAGATCATCAACGGCGGGATCATCGAGCAAACCCGGCAGACCATGCGCAATGTGGTGGCGATCCTCGAGGAAGCCGGTTACGAATTGAAAGACGTGGTACGCGTTGGCGTCTGGCTGGAAGACCCACGGGACTTCTGGAGTTTCAACAAGGTCTTCGGCGAGTACTTCACCCCGGAGCACGCCCCGGCGCGCGCCTGTGTGCAGGCCAACATGATGGTCGATTGCAAGGTGGAGATCGATTGCGTGGCGTACAAGAAAAAAGGCTAAATTGCCCGACTCTTGATATCACAGAAGATCAAATGTGGGAGCGGGCTTGCTCGCGAATGCAGTGGGTCAGTCACAGATGCATTCACTGACACACTGCATTCGCGAGCAAGCCCGCTCCCACAGGGGATCGCCTATGCAGCACATACCTTTGACCGGACCCACACTGCCATGACCGAAGACACCATCAAACGCCGCGCCAAAGGACTGGACCGTGCGTTCGATATCCTCGATTTTCTCAAGGAAATCGGCCAGCCCCTGCGCCCGAATGATATTGCCAGCGGCATTGGCAGCCCCAAGTCCACCGTCTACGAGCTGGTGGCCTCGCTGCTTGAGCGGCGCATCCTCGAGACCGTGGGCAAGGACGGTCACGTCTACCTGGGCCGCCAGCTGTACTTTCTGGGCCAGGCGCACCTGCGTCATTTCGACCTGACCCGCGAGGCCGATCACGCCTTGCAGGAAATTGTCAGCCAGACCCACGAAACCGCGCAGATGTGCCTGCTCAACGGGCGCAAATACACGGTGGCGCTGATGCGCGAAGGCGAGCGCCATTTCCGTATTTCCTCAGACATCGGCGAAAACGCGCCGATCCCCTGGACCGCCTCCGGGCGCCTGCTGCTGGGGCACCTGAGCGATCAGCAGATCATCGACCTGATCGACTACGATGACTTCATCCTGCCGGATGGCCAGCGCTTGCCGCTGGAAACCTTCCTGGCGCAAATCCGTCAGGCCACCCTCGATGGCTTCTTTTCCTTCGACAGCGTGGCCGACACCTTTACCCATTGCTTTGCCGCCCCGGTACGGGACGCGCAAGGCATCAGCATCGCGACCCTGTGCATCGTTGCACCCCGGGCCGACGCGATCAAAAACTACAACGACTATCGCCGGGTGTTGATCGACAGCGCCAACAACCTGGCCCGTCGCATCAACGAATAGGAGCATTTCATGTCTGCCATCAACGCCGTTGAAAAAGGCGCCGCCGCCGTCGGTGCCCACTTGGTCCGTGACGTCAGCCTGCCGGCCCTGGTACTGCACCGCGACGCCCTGGAACACAACATTCGCTGGATGCAGCAGTTTGTCAGCAACAGCGGTGCCGAGCTGGCGCCCCATGGCAAGACCAGCATGATGCCGGCGCTGTTTCAGCGCCAGATCGAGGCCGGCGCCTGGGGCATCACCCTGGCCAACGCCGTGCAGACCCGCGCCGCCTATGCCGGTGGCGTGCGCCGTGTGTTGATGGCCAACCAACTGGTGGGCGCGCCGAACATGGCGCTGATCGCCGACCTGCTGGCCGACAAGGATTTTGATTTTCACTGCATGGTCGATCACCCGGACAACGTCGCCGACCTGGGCCTGTTCTTCGCCGCCCGTGGCCTGCGCCTGAACGTGATGATCGAATACGGCGTGGTCGGTGGTCGTTGCGGTTGCCGCAGCGAGCAGGAAGTGCGCGACCTGGCGAAGGCGATCAAGGCCCAGCCGGCCCTGGCCCTCACCGGCATCGAAGGCTATGAAGGCGTGATCCATGGCGAGCACGCCATCAGCGGCATCCGCGCGTTTGCGGCGAGCCTGGTGCGCCTGGCGGTCGACTTGCAGGACAGCGGTCATTTCGACCTGCCCAAGCCCATCGTCACCGCCTCGGGTTCGGCCTGGTACGACCTGATCGCCGAATCGTTCGAAGCACAGAACGCCGCTGGCCGCTTCCTCAGCGTGCTGCGCCCGGGCAGTTATGTGGCTCATGACCATGGTATCTACAAAGAGGCGCAATGCTGCGTGCTTGACCGTCGCAGCGACCTGAACGAAGGCCTGCGTCCGGCCCTGGAAGTCTGGGCCCACGTACAGTCGCTGCCTGAGCCGGGGTTTGCGGTGATCGCCCTGGGCAAGCGCGACGTGGCCTACGACGCCGGTCTGCCGGTGCCGCTCAAGCGCTACAAGGCGGGTATTTTGCCGGCAGAAGGCGATGACGTCGGCGCGTGCAAGGTCACGGCGGTGATGGACCAGCACGCGTTCATGACCGTGGCGCCGGGGGTTGAGCTGCGTATTGGCGACATCATTTCGTTCGGTACTTCCCACCCGTGCCTGACCTTTGACAAGTGGCAGGTCGGTTGCCTGGTGGATGAGCAGTTGCAAGTGATCGAGAGCTTGCATACCTGCTTCTAGACCGCGTCGCTCCCTTCGCGAGCAAGCCCGCTCCCACCTTTGAAATGCATTCCAATGTGGGAGCGGGCTTGCTCGCGAAGAGGCCATCAGCCACACCCGAGATGTTTGCCATGACCACCCAACCCCGCATCGCCCTCATCGGCGAATGCATGATCGAACTGCAACACCGCGCCGACGGCAGCCTGCACCAGAGCTTCGGCGGCGACACCCTGAACACGGCGGTGTACCTGCGCCGTGAACTGAGCAGTACCGGTAGCGTCGACTACGTCACCGCCCTGGGCGATGACAGCTTCAGTGATGCCATGTGCCAGCAATGGGCCGAAGAAGGCCTGGGCCTGGGCATGGTCCAGCGCCTGCCTGGGCGCTTGCCGGGCTTGTACTGCATCCAGACCGACGCCAACGGCGAGCGCAAATTCCTCTACTGGCGCAACGAAGCTGCCGTGCGCGACTGCTTCACCACGCCTGCAGCCGAGCCGATCCTGGCTGCCTTGCCAGGCTATGACGTGGTGTATTTCAGCGGCATCACCCTGGCGGTGCTGGGTGAAGTCGGGCGTGCGCGCCTGCTGCAAACGTTGATCGAAACCCGTCGGCAAGGGGGCCAGGTGGTGTTCGACAACAACTACCGGCCGCGCCTGTGGGCGTCTGTTGAAGCCGCGCGTGCGGCGTATCACCAGGTGATGGCTGAGGTGGATGTTGCCTTGCTCACCGAAGATGACGAGCGGGCGTTGTTTGGCTATGAAGACAGCGAGCAGGTGTTCGCGGCGTACCCGGCAATTGCAGAGGTGGTGCTTAAGCGTGGGGCGGATGAATGTTTGATCCGCGTGGCAGGTGAGCGCTTTGCGGTGCCGGCCATCAAGGTCGAGAAGGTGGTGGACACGACGGCGGCGGGGGACTCATTCAGCGCGGCGTACCTGGCGAGTCGGCTCAAGGGTGGTTCGCCTGAACAGGCTGCACGGGCCGGGCATCAGTTGGCCAGCCGGGTCATTCAGATTCCAGGGGCTTTGATTCCTCGTTGAATGGCCGCCTGCGGCGGTTCGCGGGCAAGCCCGGCTCCCACCGTTGATCGGTGTACGCCGTCCAATGTGGGAGCTGGCTTGCCTGCGATAGCGGTTTACAGTCAAGCCCCTTAGTCGCGGTAGAACACCTGCACCAGGTGATACCCGAACTTGCTCTTGATTGGCCCGTGCACCACCTTCACCGGCTTCTTGAAGATCACCGCATCAATCGCCCCCACCATCTGCCCGGGCCGCACTTCACCCAAGTCGCCCCCACGTTTGCCCGACGGGCAAGTGGAGTACTTCTTGGCCAGCACATCAAAGGCTTCGCCCTTGGCGATGCGTTGTTTGAGCTGTTCGGCTTCTTCGCTGGTTTTAACCAGGATGTGACGGGCTAGGGCTTTCATGCGGGTTACCTTGCAACGGTCAAACGTAAGGGCGCGCGATTATGCCTGAACTCACTCGACGACGCTGATCATGCTGCGGATTTTCGTGGCCAACAGGTCGATGGAAAACGGTTTGGCCACCATGTCCATGCCGTCCTCCAAAAAGCCTTGGCGTTCGGCGGCTTTTTCAGCGTAGCCGGTCATGAACAACACGCGCAGGCCAGGCCTGTGCTGACGGGCGATTTCCGCCAGTTGCCGGCCGTTCATGCCGGGCAGGCCCACATCGGTCACCAGCAGGTCCACGCGCAGATCCGACTCCAGCAGCGGCAGCGCCGTGCGCGCATCCGCCGCCTGGTGCGCGGTGTAGCCCAGTTCATCCAGTACGTTGACCACCAGCATGCGCACAGCCGGGTCGTCCTCGACCACCACCACGGCCTCGCCGGCCAGTGCCAGCGGCGCTTCGCTCAAATGCTCCGGCAGGTTGCTTTCCAGCGCCGTGCCATGCAGGCGCGGCAGGTACAGGCGTACGCAGGTGCCCTGGCCGGGTTCGCTGTGAATGGTCACATGGCCGCCGGATTGCTGGGCAAAGCCATAGATCATCGACAAGCCCAGGCCGGTGCCTTGGCCGATGGGCTTGGTGGTGAAGAAGGGGTCGAACGCTTTGGCGAGGATTTTCGGCGCCATGCCGGTGCCGTTGTCGCACACGCCAAGCATCACGTAGTCGCCGGCCTTCACCGGTTCGAGGGTGGTGATGTCGGTGCCGTCCAGGTAGCTGTTGGCGGTTTCGATCAGCAACTCGCCGCCATCGGGCATGGCGTCGCGCGCGTTGATCACCAGGTTGAGCAGGGCGTTTTCCAGTTGGCTCGCATCGGTGTTGACCGGCCAGATATCGCGGCCCAGTTGCACCTTGAGCGTGATATGCGCGCCTTTGGTGCGACGGAACAAGTCCTCAAGCGAAGCGACCAGCTGGTTCGGGTCCAGCGGGCGACGGTCCAGCGACTGGCGCCGCGAGAACGCCAGCAGCCGGTGGGTGAGGGCGGCCGCGCGGTGGGCCGATGAGACGGCGGCGTCGGTAAAGCGGCCGATTTCATCGCTGCGCCCGGCCGCGATGTAGCGCTGCATCAGGTCCAGGCTGCCGATGATGCCGGTGAGCATGTTGTTGAAGTCGTGGGCAATGCCCCCGGTAAGCTGGCCCACCGCTTCCATTTTTTGCGCGTGCCGCAGGGCATCTTCGGCCCGCTCGCGTTCGAACATTTCGTTCTGCAGGCGCTGGTTGGCTTCGGCCAGGGCCTGAGTGCGCTGGGCCACACGTTCTTCGAGGTTTTCGTTGAGGTGCCGCAGGGCTTCTTCGGTGAGCTTGCGTTCGGTTTCGTCGATCACAAAGATGTAGAAACCATTCACCGAGCCGTCATTGCTGAAACGCGGCAGGTACTTCATCAGCGCGTGGCGCGGGCGGCCGTCGCGGTGCGGGGTGATGGTCATGAAGCTGCACGCCTTGCCCTTGAGGGCGGCGGCGATCTTGTCGGCGCGCCCGGCATACACCTCGTCGCCGAGCACTTCGCGGATGGTCTTGCCGTACAGCTCCTGGGGCGTCATGCCATACCACTCCAGGTACGCGCTGTTGTTCAGGCGAAAACGCTGTTCGTGATCCACGTAGCCGATCAACACCGGCATGGCGTTGATGATCAGCTGCAATTCGGTCTGGCTTTGGCGCAGCGCCTGCTCGGTGTGCTTGCGCTCGGTCAGGTCCAGCGCGGCGCCGAGAAAACGCGCCGGGCGACCCTGATGGTCCTGGTAGCAGCGACCCCGTGCGAATACCCAGCGCACCTGGCCGTCGGCCTGCAACAGGCGGTATTCCTCGGCGTATTCGGTGCCGAAGGTGATGCAATGCTTGATGCTGCGCGCCACCATCCCACGGTCTTCGGGGTGTACGCCTTGCAGGTAGTCACTGATGGGCAAAAGCCCGGCACTGTTCGGGTCGACACCGTGCAGGTAGGCGAAGTGCGCGTCGGCGATGAAGCGGTCTTCGCCGATGTCCCAATCCCAGGTACCCACCGCGTCGGTGGCGGCCAGGGCAAGCTGCAGGCGTTGTTCGGTGTTGTGCTGGGCCTTGCGCCGTTCGTTGGTTTCGATGGCGGTGACCAGGATGCCGGCGACGGTGCCGCTTTCGTCGCGGATCGGGCTGTAGGTCAGGTCCAGCCAGATTTCGGTGTCGCGGTTGTTGCGCTGCAGCACGAAGCGCTGCTCGCTGAAGGTGCGCACCTGGCCGCTGAGCACGGCGTCGTAGATCGGCGCTGTAAAGCCCTCGAGTTCTGGCCAGGTCTGGTGCGCCGGCTGGCCCAGGGCCTCGGGGTGCTTGTTGCCCGCCAGTTGGGCGAAGCCGTCGTTGTACAGCTGGGTGAGGTGGCTGCCCCACAGCAGCAACATCGGCATGGGGGAATGCACGACGATATCCACGGCTGTGCGCAGGCTTTGTGGCCAATCGTTGGCCGCACCGAGTGGGCTTTGCGCCCAGTCCAGCCGCGCAATCAATGCAGCGGCCTCGCTACCGGTGGAGGTGTCCTTCATGAAAAAGCCCTGAGCGTAACGCTTTGAAAGATGACAACACCCATTATCCCGTGTGCCGGACGTGGGTGACTACCCCCGAAAAATAGCATGCATTGGGGGTTTGTCTTCAAATCCGAGCATCAGGGCTGAAACCTTTCATCTTTACGCCAATTCCGGGCGGTCACGAAACTGCTCCAGCGCCTCCGGGTTGGCCAGGGCATCGGTGTTTTTCACCGGCTCGCCGTGTACCACGTTGCGCACCGCCAACTCGACGATCTTGCCGCTGATGGTGCGGGGGATATCCGTGACGGCAACAATCTTTGCCGGTACATGGCGCGGCGTGGTGTTGGCGCGGATCACCTGGCGGATCTGCTGCTCCAGGGCCTCATCCAGCGCGAGGCCGTCGGTGAGGCGCACGAACAACACCACTCGCACATCGTCCTGCCAGCGCTGGCCGATGGCCAGGCTTTCCAGCACCTGGGGCACCTTTTCCACCTGGCGATAAATCTCGGCCGTGCCAATGCGCACGCCACCGGGGTTGAGCACGGCGTCGGAGCGCCCATGGATCAGCAGGCTGCCGTTGGGGCGTTGCTCGGCGTAGTCGCCCTGGGCCCAGACCCCGGGGAACTGGCTGAAGTAGGAGGCGCGCAGCTTCTGCTGGCCGGGGTCGTTCCACAGGCCGATGGGCATGGCGGGGAAATGCCGGATGCACACCAGTTCGCCTTTTTCACCGACCAAGGCTTGGCCCTGATCGTCCCAGACCTCAATGGCCATCGCCAGGCTCTTGCACTGCATCTCGCCACGGCGCACCGGCAGCACCGGGTTACCGATCACAAAGCAGGAGACGATATCGGTACCGCCGGACATGGATGACAGACACAGCTCACCTTTGATCTCGCGATACACATAGTCGTAGCTCTGGGGCGACAGCGGCGAACCCGTGGAAATCAGGCCCTTGAGGCTGCCCAGGTCATGGCTCAAACGCGGTTGCAGCCCGGCCTTTTCCAGGGTGGCGAGAAACTTGGGGCTGGTGCCGAACACGCTGATCTTTTCTGCGTCAATCAGGTCGATCAGGCGTTCGGGTCCTGGGTGGAAAGGTGAACCGTCATACAGCACGGCGGTGGCGCCAATGGCCAGCACCGACACCAGCCAGTTCCACATCATCCAGCCGCAGGTGGTGTAGTAGAACAGGCAGTCGTCCCGGGACAGGTCGGCGTGCAGGCCGTGTTCCTTGAGGTGGGTGAGCAGCACGCCACCGGTGCCATGGATGATGCACTTGGGCACGCCGGTGGTGCCGCTGGAATAGAGGATGTACAGCGGGTGATCGAAGGGCGCGGCGACGAATTCAGGTACGCCGCCCGGTTGGTAGAAGTTGCTCCACCGCGTCACAGTTGCCTGGGTTTGATAGTCCTCAACCCGCGCCTGAGGCCGGGCGTACGGCACGATGATCAGCTGTTCCAGGGACGGCAGTCGTTCGAGGATTTCATTGAGCTTGGCGGTTTGGTCGATCTCCTTGCCGGCGTAACGGTAACCGGCACAGGTGATCAGCACCTTGGGTTCGATCTGGCCGAACCGGTCGATCACGCCCTGGGTGCCAAAGTCCGGAGACGAACAGGACCAGATTGCCCCGAGGCTGGTGGTGGCAAGCATGCCCACCAGGGTTTGCCAGGTGTTGGGCATGCACGCCGCGACGCGGTCGCCCTCAACCACACCGGCCGCCCGCAGGCTTTGTTGCAGGCCGGCCACGTGGGCGGCCAGTTCGGCGTAGGTCAGTTGTTCGCGTTGGCCGTCTTCGCTGATCGCCACCACGGCGGGGTGATCATCGCGGCGGCGCAGCAGGTGCTCGGCAAAATTCAGGGTGGCCCCGGGGAACCACTGGGCGCTGGGCATCTCGGCGTCTTCGATCAGTACGGCGCTGGGCGGGCTGCGAAATTGCACGTCAAAGAACGCGACGATGGCCCGCCAGAAATCAGGGCGCTGGTCGATGCTCCACTGGTGCAGGGCCGGGTAGTCGTTGAGCTGCACGCCGTGGCGATCGTTGATGTAGCGACGGAACTGATCCATGCGCGTGGTGGCGATGCGTTCCGGGGAGGGTTGCCAGAGGATGTCGGACATAAAGCTGCCTCTTGTTCTTGTACAAGTCTACCTAACAACACAGTTCTAAATTGTGGGAGCTGGCTTGCCTGCGATAGCGGTATATCAGAGACAAATTAGCCACCTGACAAACCGCCATCGCAGGCAAGCCAGCTCCCACATTCGATCTCCTGTGCTTGATCTATTGGGCCAACCAGCCCCCGTCAATGTTCCACGCCGCACCCCGCACCTGGCTGCCGGCTTCGCTGCACAGGAACAGTACCAGCTCACCCAACTGCGGCGGCGTCACGAACTCCAGCGACGGCTGCTTCTCCGCCAGCAAATCATGCTGCGCCTGCTGCGGGTCGACGCCGTTGGCCGCACGGTCATCGATCTGCTTCTGCACCAGCGGCGTGAGCACCCAGCCCGGGCAGATGGCGTTGCAGGTGACGTTGCTGGTGGCGGTCTCCAGGCCTACCACTTTGGTCAGGCCGATCACGCCATGTTTGGCCGCCACGTAGGCCGCCTTGCCTACCGAGCCGACCTGGCCATGCACCGAGGCGATATTCACGATGCGCCCCCAACCCTTGGCCTTCATGCCGGGCAGGCTCAAGCGCGTACTGTGAAACACCGACGACAGGTTGATCGCGATGATCGAGTCCCAGCGTTCTGCCGGGAAGTCCTCCACCGCCGCCACATGCTGGATGCCGGCGTTGTTGACCAGGATGTCCACGCCGCCGAACTCACGCTCGGCGTAGGCAATCATGTCGGCGATCTGCGCCGGGTCGCTGACGTCAGCCGGGTGATGCCCGACCTTGCCGCCAAAGGCTTGCACCTGGGCAATCACCGTGCTGGCGTCGCCGAAGCCGTTAAGGATCAGGTTGGCGCCGGCCTTGGCCAGGCTCAGGGCAATCCCCAGGCCGATGCCGCTGGTGGAACCGGTGACCAGGGCGGTCTTGCCATTCAACGTCGTCATACAAACCTCACACAATGCCGGTGGCGTAGAAAGTACCGATCACCACGAACACCGCGAGGGTCTTGATGATCGTGATGCCGAAAATGTCCTTGTAGGCTTCGCGGTGCGTCAGGCCGGTGACCGCCAGCAGCGTGATCACCGCGCCGTTGTGGGGCAGGGTGTCCATGCCGCCGCTGGCCATGGCTGCGACGCGGTGCAGCACTTCAAGGGGGATATTGGCCGCATGGGCCGCCGAAATAAAGCTTTCGGACATGGCCGCCAGGGCGATGCTCATGCCACCCGACGCCGAACCGGTGATACCGGCCAGCAAGGTCACGGTAATCGCCTCGTTGACCAGTGGGTTGGGGATGCCCTTGAGCCAGTCCGCCAGCACCAGGAAGCCCGGCAGCGAGGCGATCACCGCGCCAAAGCCGTATTCCGAGGCGGTGTTCATCGCCGCGAGCAGCGCACCGCTGACCGCGCTTTTGCTGCCCTCGGCGAGCTTGCTCTTGATGGCCGACCAGCCGAACACCAGCACCATCAAGATGCCCACCAGCAGCGCCGCCTGCACCGCCCAGATCGCGGTGAGCTTGGCAATTTCAGTGGTCACCGGCGCGCTCATGCCGGGTAGCGCGAGGCTGTGGGTCTTGCCGTACCACTGCGGGATCCAGTGGGTGAACAGCAGGTTCATCACCCCCACCAGGATCAGCGGCGACAGCGCGATCCACGGGTTGGGCAAGGCCAGGTTGTCGGCGGTTTCCGGTTCGTTGCGCAGTTCGGTGCCATACCCTTCACCGGCGCGCTGCGCCTTGTTGCGCTGGCGCGCCAGGTAGAGCATGCCGGTGCAGAACACGAAGATCGTGCCGATCAAGCCCAGCCATGGCGCGGCCCAGGCGGTGGTGTTGAAGAAGGTGCTGGGGATGATGTTCTGGATCTGCGGCGTGCCGGGCAGGGCGTCCATGGTGAACGAGAACGCACCGAGGGCGATGGTCGCCGGGATCAGGCGCTTGGGGATGTTGCTCTGGCGGAACATCTCGGCCGCAAACGGGTACACCGCAAACACCACCACAAACAGCGACACGCCGCCGTAGGTTAGCAGGGCGCACACCAGCACGATCACCAGCATGGCCTGGCGCGTGCCCAGCAGACGGATCGCTGCGGCCACGATGGAACGGGAAAAGCCCGACAGCTCGATCAGCTTGCCGAACACCGCGCCGAGCAGGAACACCGGGAAATACAGTTTGATAAAGCCGACCATCTTCTCCATGAACACTCCGGTAAAGGCGGGTGCCACGGCGGATGGGTCAGTGAGCAGGACAGCGCCGAGGGCGGCGATGGGGGCAAACAGGATAACGCTATAGCCACGGTAGGCTGCCAGCATCAACAGCGCGAGGGCTGCCAGGGCAATGATCACACTCATGGTGTGTCTCCAAATCGGATTGTTATTTTTGTGGGGATGTTGCTGTGGGGAAGGGCTATAGCGAGATGCGTGCCAATAATAATAAGTTATTGAAAGTTAAGGTTTTTTTGTATTTTTTGAATGGCGATTCTGAATGAAATCTCAAATTGGAGACAGATGAAGTTCTGGGGTGGGAGCTGGCTTGCCTGCGATAGCGGTGGTTCAGTTGACCATTATCCAACAGATAGGCCGCCATCGCAGGCAAGCCAGCTCCCACATTGAATTGTCTTTTTATTGAGATTTGTGTCTCGTTATAGAGACTGGACGATGCCCAGTGCCACCATCTTCTTGTACAGCGTCGACCGTCCAAGCCCCAAACGCTTGGCCGCATCGACCACATTTCCCTCGCACGCCTGCAACGCTGCCGCAATGACCTGCCGATCAAACCGCTCCCGCGCCGCGTTGAAGCTTTCGCCCTCAACCGGCGCCACCGTCGTACGCGCCACGGGCGTGAAAGTGCCGATGGCCGCGTGGATTTCCTCGGCATTCAACACCAGGTCATCACTGAGCAACGCCGCCCGCTCCAGTACATTGCGCAGCTCACGGATGTTCCCCGGCCATGCGTGTTGTGCCAGCAGCGCCAAGGCCTCACGGTCCAGCTCATGCTGGCTGCGCAGCTCCTCCAGGATCGCTTCGCTCAGCGCCGGAATATCCTCCAGCCGCTCGCGCAAGGGCGGTACGTGGATGGGCAGTACATTCAGCCGGTAATACAGGTCGGCGCGAAACTCGCCGCGCTTGATCGCC
Source organism: Pseudomonas sp. P7548 (assembly GCF_013386585.1). GTDB lineage: Bacteria > Pseudomonadota > Gammaproteobacteria > Pseudomonadales > Pseudomonadaceae > Aquipseudomonas. Next base: position 52,469 of record NZ_JACARO010000043.1, read on the forward strand.
GCTTCCAGGTCCATGGACGTGGCGGCAATCACCCGCACGTCGCTGTGCAGCATCTCGTTGGAGCCCACGGGCTCGAACTCTTTCTCCTGCAACACCCGCAGCAGTTTGCTTTGCAGCGGCAGGGGCATATCACCGATCTCATCGAGGAACAGCGTACCGCCCTGGGCGATCTGGAACTTGCCGGGACGGCCCTTGCGATCGGCGCCGGTAAACGCGCCGGGCGCGGTGCCGAAGAACTCGGCCTCCAGCAGATCCCCCGGGATAGCCGCGCTGTTGATGCTGACAAAGGCCTTGTGCGCTCGCGGCGAAGCACCATGAATCGCTTGGGCCAGCAACTCCTTGCCGGTGCCGGTTTCCCCCAGCAGCAACACCGGCGATTCGGCACTCGCACTGCGCCGTGCGCGACGCTTGACTTCAAGGCTCGCCGCGCTGGTGCCGATAAAGTGCGCAAAGTTGTACTTGCTCTGCCGTGAGCGCAACAGCGAGCGGGTCGAGGCCAGTTCCTGCTGCATGCTCAGGTAGCGCTCGATCAACGGCGACAGGTTGCGCAGCTCATCAAACAGCGCAAAGCCGATGGCCCCGATCACGGCACCGGCGTCGTCGTGGATCGGCAGGCGCATCACCACCAGCGGGCCTTTGGGCGTGTCCTGGATATCCAGCAGGATCGGCTGGTCATTGCGCACCACCTGGCGCAACAGGCTGTTGGAAATCACCTGCTCGCAAGGTTGGCCAATCGCCTCGTCGGCGCTCTTGAGGCCGAAACGCTTGGCGTAGCGCTCGTTCATCCAGACGATATTGGCGTCGCGGTCGACAATCACCGTGCCTTCGCTGGACTGCTCGATGATCTCGAACAGCGACTGGATGGCCAGGCCGCGAACCTGCTGGTAGTCCTTGAGGCTTTCGGTGATGTTCATAGTCAGGGCGTCAACACAAATTAGGGATGGGGCGTGATCCTGTGGGAGCGGGCTTGCTCGCGAAGGCGGTGTGTCAGCCAGTATATTCGCTACTGATGCACCGCTTTCGCGAGCAAGCCCGCTCCCACAAGGAGGCAAGCGTTTATAAGGGAATGTGCGCGGCAGCCAGCAGCTCTTTGGTGTACGGATGCTGCGGGGCTTCGAACACCGCATGGCTCGCGCCACGCTCCACCACCTTGCCGTCCTTGACCACGATCATGTCGTGGGCCATGGCCCGCACCACCGCCAGGTCATGGCTGATGAACAGGTAGGTCAGGCCATACTTTGCCTGCAGCTCGCGCAGCAACGTCACCACCTGCTTCTGCACCGTGCGGTCGAGGGCCGAAGTGGGCTCGTCCAGCAGCATCAGCGCCGGCTTGAGCACCAGGGCGCGGGCTATGGCGATGCGTTGGCGTTGACCACCGGAAAACTCATGGGGGTAACGATGCCGGCTCTCAGGGTCGAGGCCCACGTCCTTGAGCACCTGGATCACCTGGGCGTCGCGGTCGGCCAGGCTGCACGGCGCATGCACTTCCAGGCCCTCACTGATGATCTGCTGCACTGACATGCGTGGGCTGAGGCTGCCGTAAGGGTCCTGGAACACCACCTGCATCTGCTTGCGCCACGGGCGCATCTGCTGGTGGTTCAGCGGGTCGAGGGCCTCGCCCTGGAAACGGATGCTGCCGGTGGAATCCAGCAGGCGCAGGATCGCTTGGCCGAGGGTGGACTTGCCCGAGCCGGACTCGCCGACAATCCCCAGGGTCTTGCCGCGCTGCACGCTGAGGCTGATGCCGTCCACCGCGCGCAGGTAGGTCTTGCGTTGGAACAGCCCGCCACTCAACGGAAACTGCACGGTGAGGTCGTCCACTTGCAACACCGTCTCGTGGACGTCGCTGCACAACGGTTCGCCTGCCGGTTCAGCGTCCAGCAGCAGGCGGCTGTAAGGGTGTTGCGGCGCGTTGAACAAGGCCTGGCAGTCGGCTTGCTCGACGATTTCGCCTGCGCGCATCACGCACACCCGCTGGGCAATGCTGCGCACCAGGTTGAGGTCATGGCTGATCAGCAGCAGCGACATGCCCAGGCGTTGCTGCAACGACTTGAGCAACAGCAGGATCTTGCGCTGCACCGTCACGTCCAGCGCAGTGGTGGGCTCATCGGCGATCAGCAGCTCCGGCTCGCAGGCCAGGGCCATGGCGATCATCACCCGCTGGCGCTGGCCACCGGAGAGTTGATGCGGGTAAGCCTTGAGCCGTTCCTGGGGTTTTTGAATGCCCACCAGTTCCAGCAGTTCAAGGATGCGTGCCTGCGCCGCCTTGCCCCCCAGGCCTTTGTGCAGCAGCAGGGTTTCGCCGATCTGCTTTTCGATGCTGTGCAAAGGGTTCAGGGACGTCATCGGCTCCTGGAAGATCATCGCAATGCGGTTGCCCCGCAGCTTCTGCAGGGTGGCCGTCGACGCGCCGATCAGCTCCTGGCCGCGGTATTTGATGGAGCCAGTCGTCGTCGTGCCGGCTTCCGGCAGTAACTGCAGGACCGAGTGGGCCGTCACCGACTTGCCCGAGCCGGACTCGCCCACCAGCGCCAGGCATTCGCCGGGGCGCACGTCCAGGCACAGGTCCCGCACCACGGTCTGGCCGCTGAAGGCGACGCTGAGGTCGCGTATTTCGATCAGGTTCATAGGCGGTCACTCATGAGCGGGGGTCGAAGGCATCACGCAATGCCTCGCCGATAAAGACCAGCAGCGACAGGATCAGCGCCAGTGTGAAGAACGCCGTCAGGCCCAGCCAGGGCGCTTGCAGGTTCTGTTTGCCCTGGGCGATCAGTTCGCCCAGGGACGCGCTGCCGGCGGGCATGCCAAAGCCAAGGAAATCCAGGGCGCTCAGGGTGGAAATCGCCCCGGTCAAGATGAATGGCAGGTAACTCAAGGTGGCGGTCATGGCATTGGGCAGGATGTGCCGGCGGATGATCTTGCCATCGCCCAGGCCCAGGGCCCGCGCTGCCTTGACGTATTCCAGGTTGCGCCCGCGCAGGAACTCGGCGCGCACCACGTCCACCAGGGCCAGCCAGGAAAACAGCGCCATGATCCCCAGCAGCCACCAGAAGTTGGGCTCCACGAACCCCGACAGGATGATCAACAGGTACAGCACCGGCAGCCCTGACCACACTTCCAGCACGCGCTGGCCGAGCAAGTCCACCCAGCCGCCGTAATAGCCTTGCAGCGCACCGGCCGCGATACCGATGGCCGCGCTGATGGCGGTGAGTGCCAGGGCAAACAGGATCGACACCCGCGCACCGAAGATCACCCGCGCCAGCACATCCCGCGACTGGTCATCGGTGCCCAGCCAGTTCACCGCCGACGGCGGGCTGGGGGCAGGGCGGGTCAGTTCGTAGTTGGGCGTGTCTTCACTGAAAGGAATGGGCGGGAATAGCATCCAGCCGCCGTCGTGCTCGATCAGCTTTTTCACGTAGTCACTGCGGTAGTCGGCCTGGAACGGCAGCTGCCCACCGAACTGTTGCTCGGTGTAGCGCTTGAACACCGGGAAATACAGCTCGTTCTTGAAACTCAGCACCAGGGGTTTGTCATTGGCGATCAGCTCGCCGCCCAGGGTCAGGATAAACAGGCCGATGAACAGCCACAGCGACCACCAGCCGCGACGGTTCTTCTTGAACCGCTCGAAACGGCGACGTGCCACAGGAGACAGATTGAGCATCAGGCGTTCCTCGCGGCAAAGTCGATACGCGGGTCCACCAGGGTGTAGCAGAGGTCACCGATGAGTTTGATCAAGAGGCCGAACAACGTGAAGATAAACAGCGAGCCGAACACCACCGGATAATCCCGGGAGAGGGCGGCCTCGTAGCTCATGCGCCCCAGGCCATCAAGGGAAAAGATCACCTCGATCAGCAACGAACCGGCGAAGAACACCGCGATAAACGCCTGGGGAATCCCGGAAATCACCAGCAGCATGGCGTTGCGAAACACATGGCCATAAAGCACACGGCGTTCACTCAAGCCTTTGGCCCGGGCAGTCACCACGTACTGGCGCGTGATTTCATTGAGGAACGAGTTCTTGGTGAGGATGGTCAAGGTTGCGAACCCGCCGATGACCAGCGACGTTACCGGCAATACCAGGTGCCAGAAGTAGTCGGCGATCTTGCCCACGGTGCTCAGTTCTTCGAAGTTTTCCGAGACCAGCCCGCGCACCGGGAACCAGTTCAGCGAGGTGCCACCGGCGAACACCACAATCAGGAACATCGCAAACAGAAACGCCGGCATCGCGTAGCCGATCACGATGGCGGTGCTGCTCCATACATCAAAGCTGCTGCCATGGCGTACCGCCTTGCGGATACCCAACGGGATCGACACCAGGTAGGTGATCAAGGTGGCCCACAGGCCCAGGGAGATGGTGACGGGCATTTTTTCCAGGATCAGGTCGATCACCGTCTTGCCGCGAAAGAAACTGTTGCCGAAATCCAGCTTTGCGTAGCTCTTGAGCATCAGCCACAGGCGTTCCGGTGCCGGCTTGTCGAAGCCGTATTGTTTTTTGATGTCCTCTATCAGTTTCGGGTCCAGGCCACGGCTGGCGCGGGAGCCCGTGCCAGCGCCATCACCCGCGGCACCGCCGACGCCACCGCCGCCGATGCCTTGCAGGTGGGCAATGGCCTGTTCCACCGGGCCGCCGGGAGCGGCCTGCACGATCACGAAATTCACCAGCAGGATGATCACCAGGGTCGGGATGATCAGCAGCAAGCGCCGCACGATATAGGCAAACATCAGCGGGCCCCTCCGCGTTTTTTCAACTCGGCTTGCATTTGTTCATTGGTCAACGGCACGGGACTGATTTCCCACCAGGTCTCCAGGGCTTCGTCGTTCTTGGCCTCGATGGCCGGGCGACCGAAGCGGTTCCACCAGGCGGCGGAGGTGCCGGGCGGGTAGTAGTTGGGAATCCACAGGTAGCTCCATTGCAGCACCCGGTCCAGCGCATGGGCGTAGGTGAGCATCTGCGCCTGGGTGTTGGCCTTGACCAGGCCCTGGATCAGGCTGTCGACGGCCGGATCCTTGAGCACCATGTAGTTGTTGGCGCCCGGGTCGTAAGCCGCTGCCGAGCCAAAGTAGTTGTACAGCTCCATGCCCGGCGAGGTGGTGACCGGGAAGCCGATGACGATCATGTCGTAGTCACGCGCCATGATCCGGTTTACGTATTGCGACGAGTCGATGCGGCGTATGTTCAGGGTGATGCCGATCTGCGCCAGGTTGCGTTTGTACGGCAGCAACAGGCGCTCCATGCCGGCCTGGGCGTTGAGAAAGGTGAATTCCAGCGGCTCGCCGTCGGCGTTCACCAATCTGTCGCCCTTGGGTTTCCAGCCGGCTTGTTCGAGCAGGGCCAGGGCCTGCAATTGTTTGTCGCGAATCATGCCGCTGCCGTCAGTGACGGGGGCCTTGAACACTTGGGTGAACACCTCGTCGGGGATCTTTCCGCGCAGCGGTTCGAGGATGGCCAACTCTTCTTTGGTCGGCAGTTGGCTGGCAGCCAGCGGGCTGTTGGAGAAGAAACTCTGCTGGCGGATGTACATATTGCGCATCATCTGCCGGTTGGCCCACTCGAAGTCCCACAGCATCGCCAGGGCCTGGCGCACACGACGGTCCTTGAACATCGGTTTTTGCACGTTGAACACATAACCCTGGGCCGGCTGCGGCATCTCTTTGGCCAGGTGGTCGCGTTGCAGGCGGCCATCGTCGAGGGCCGGGCCGTTGTAGCCGATGGAATAGCCGGTGGCGGAGAACTCGCGGTTGAAGTCGTAGGCGCCGCCACGGATCACCTGGCGCGCCACTTCGGTGTCGCCGAAGTACTCCAGGCTCAGGTGGTCGAAATTGTACAGGCCACGGCTGACGGGCAGGTCCTTGCCCCACCAGTTGGGGTCGCGGGTGAAGGTGATGGTGCTGCCGGAATCGATCTTGCTGATCGTGTAGGGGCCACTGCCCAGCGGGGCTTCGTAGCCGCCACCGTTGGCGAAGTCGCGGGTTTTCCACCAGTGCTCGGGGAACACTGGCAGGGTGGCGATATCCAGGGGCAGGGTGCGGTTTTCATTGCTGGAAAAATCGAAGCGGACCTGGCGCTCGCCTTCGACTTCGACGTGCTTGACGTCGGCGAACAGGGTGCGAAAACGCAGGCTGCCCTGGGTCATCAACAGGTCGAAACTGTAGCGCACGTCTTCGGCGGTGATCGGCGTGCCGTCGGCAAAGCGTGCCTTGGGGTTCAGGTAGAAGCGCAGCGACAGGCCGTCGTCGGCGCGTTCCATTTTTTCGGCCACCAGGCCGTACACCGTATAGGGCTCATCCAGGGAGCGCTGGGCCAGGGGCGCATACAGCCAGCCGTCGACCTGGGACACGCCGATGCCTTTGTCGATATATGGCAGCACGTGGTCGAAACGCCCGATCTCGATGGCGGAGCGCTTGAGGCTGCCGCCCTTGGGGGCGTTGGGGTTGGCATAGTCGAAATGGGTGAAACCGGCGGGGTACTTGGCCGGTTCGCCGTAGACCGTGAGGTAAGTCTGCGGGGCCGCGATCACGGCCGAGCTGGCCAACAGCAGGGCCAGGGCAGAGCTGAGCAGGGGGATGGGAAAAGCCAATCGCATTATCAGCCTTGAGCGCCGGGTGAACAGGAATAAGGATTTGTACGCTAACGGCGTGAGCGTCGCCAGTCATCACATGCACAACGGCCCACCAGAGGGCGGGCCGTTGTTTATAGCATCAATGCAGACAGGATCAGTCCTGGCGGCTGGTGACTTCCAGCAGGTGGTAACCGAACTGGGTTTTCACCGGGCCTTGCACGGTGTTGACCGGGGCGCTGAACACGACGGTGTCGAATTCCTTGACCATCTGGCCTGGACCGAACGAACCCAGGTTGCCGCCGTCGCGGCTGGAAGGGCAGCTGGAGTTGGCTTTGGCGATCTCTGCGAAATCGGCGCCGCCTTCGATTTGGGCCTTGAGTTCGTTGCACTTGTCTTCAGTGGAAACGAGGATGTGACGGGCGGTTGCTTTGGCCATGGGGAGTAACTCCTTGAGTAAAAAGGGTGAGCCTACCGGATTCAGGCGGTTATTTCCTGGCAAAGTTCCCATGGATTGTCTCAGCGGCCTTTTGGCCTCTACACAACTTTAGAGTAGTGCAGCGTACCTGTGGGAGGGGGCTTGCTCCCGAAGGCGATAGCATTGCCTCATCAGGATCTGGCTACGAAACTCAATGTAGGAGCTGGCTTGCCGGCGATGGCTATGTGTATGACTCTGGAGCTTTTTGGTCGGAGTACATATCCGTTTCTTCGGTAATGACTGCTTATGGTTCCGCCCTTACGGCGGCTCACTTTTGAAAAGCCGGAATGCCGGCCCAGCCAAAAGTAAGCAAAAGGCTNNGCGTGTTTGACGGGGCGCTTTAGATCAAGATCAAAAGCAAAGCAAAGCAAAAACCTTCACGCGCGGGCCATCGCTCCGCTGCGGGTCAGCCATTCGATGAACAGTGCGAACAGCTCGGCCTGGGAATTGATTGCCAGCTTGGTGTACAGGTTCTTACGGTGCATGCGCACGGTTTCTGGCGAAATGCCCAGCACCTGGGCGGTGGATTTTACCGAGTGCCCGCGCAGGATCAGGTGGGCGATTTCACGCTCGCGTACGGTGAGCACGCCGCTGCCAAAGCCCATGAACGCCGCTTCGATCTGCTGGTGCGCCTGGGTCTGGGTGTACGCCTCGTCACTGATCACCTTGGCCAACCCGCCGGTGGTACCAAACCGGCGCAGTAACTCGCGGACCATCGCCTGGGTCGCCTCCTGCACCGCCAATTGCTCCTCGGTGAACTGCCCGGCACTCAGGCCCTGGAACATGCACAGCGAAATCTTGCTCTGGGGGCACAGGTCAACGATGTAGTAACTCTCTTGGGCACCGCCGCTGCGCAGGTAGTAGGTCTTGTAGTACTCGCTGTTGAAAAAGTCATCTGGAGCAATTTGGGCCAGGTGGTAAAAACCTTCTGCCAGGCCCTTGTCCACCGCCAGGCAAAACGGGTCCAGCAGGTAGCCGCGGGAAAAATAGCGGTGGATGATTTCGTCTTGATACGCCCGAGGAATGCCTTGCTGATACAGCAGGTGCGGTGGCTGGCCCTGGCGCTCCAGGCTGATCATCATCGATTCGATTGGGGTGAGGGTGCACAGCGCGGCGGCCAGGTGTTCGAGGAACGAGGCCTCATCCACATGGACCAACGCCTGGGCCAGGGCGTGGTGCCAGGTTTGCAGTTGCTGCAGGGTTGGGGCAGGGCTGGCTGTGGTCATGGCAGCCAGTCTACCCGGCTGCCAACGCCCAGGCAAAAACGCCGAGACGGGCTCGGCGTTATGGCTCATCGGCCTTGATACTCGCCGCTGTCACGCAGTTCAGCGGCCGTATCGAGGATGCACTGGCGCAAGGTCTCCACGATTTCTTCGACTTGGGCGTGGGTGATGATCAGCGGCGGCGACATCACGTTCAGGTGTCCAATGGGGCGTACCAACAAACCTTTGGCCTGGGCGCGCAGGTGGATTTTTTCACCGATGTTGACCGCATCCGGCAACAAGGCCTTGGTGCGTTTGTCCGCGACGAATTCAATACAAGCCATCAAGCGCTGGCACCGGATGTCCCCCACCAGCGGCAACTCGGCCAGGGTCTGCAGGCGTTGTTCCAGGTACACGCCGACGTCTTCCACATGGGCCAGCAGTTGTTCGCGCTCAATGATCTCGATGTTTTTCAACGCGGCCACGCAACTGACCGGGTGCCCGCTGTAGGTGAACCCGTGGGTAAAGCAGCGGCCTTTGCCCGGCTCGCCAATCACCTGCCAGATGCGGTCGGAGAAAATGCACGCTCCCAGGGGCAGGTAGCCTGAGGTCAGGCCCTTGGCCGTGGTGATGATGTCGGGCTGCATGCCGAACACGTCTTCGGAAGCAAAGAATGCCCCCAGGCGCCCGAACGAAGTGACCACCTCATCGGCGACGTAAAGCAAGTCGTAGCGCTGGCAGATTTCCCACATGCGGCGGTGGTAGCCCTTGGGCGGGATGATCACGCCGCCGGAGCCCATGATCGGTTCGGCGAAGAATGCCGCCACATTGTCGGCGCCGAGGGTCAGGATCTTGTCTTCGAACTCGTTCACCAGGAAGTCGAGGAAGTCCGCCTCGCTCATCCCCTCCGGCGCCCGGTAGTAGTTGGGGCAGGAGATGTGGTGGAACAGGTCGCTCATGAAATCGAACTCGGGCGCGCGGTCGGCGGCCTTGTTGCCGATGGACATGGTCAGGAACGTGGAGCCGTGATACGCACTGAAACGCGAAATGATGTGCTTCTTGGCCGTTTTGCCACGGCTGTTCTGGTAGAACTGCACCAACCGGTAGGCGGTGTCCACGGCGGTAGAGCCACCAGTGGTGAGGAACACGTGGTCGAGGTCACCGGGTGCCAGGCTGGCAAGCTTGGCACACAGTTCGATGGCTGTGGTGTTGGCCATGTCGCAGAACGGATTGGAGTAGGCCAGTTGGCGCACCTGGTTGGCGATGGCCTCGGCCATTTCCTCACGACCCAAGCCGATATTCGTACACCACATGCCGCCCACAGCATCCAGGTAGCGGTTACCGTGGGTGTCGTAGATGTAGGCGCCGTTACCCACCGCGATATTCAGCGAGCCTTGCTCACGGTGTTCATCGAACATGTGAAAACCGTGCATGTAGTGGGCTTTGTCGGCGGCGTCCAGCTTGTCGTGGTCAAACTGGGCGAAAAAAGCAGGATTTGGCAGAGTCATGGCATTTACCTTCAAAGGCTGGGGTTCACTTGCCGGTCTTCACGGCATTCCAGGTACGGGTGATCAGGCGCACGGCGGCCTGGGGTTGGCTTTTTTGCGTGAACAAGCGCTGCATCGTCGTCGGGTCGGGGTAGATGGCCGGGTTGTCGCGGATATCGGCGTTGACCAGCGGCTTGGACGCCAGGTTGCTGTTGGCGTAATGGATGGTGTTGCTGACGCCGGCCATGGTGCTCGGTTGGAGCAGAAACTCGATGAACTTATGGGCATTGGCCACATGGGGCGCGTCGGCCGGGATGTAGAAATTATCGAACCAGATCAGCGAACCCTCCTTGGGAATGAAGTAGTCCAGCTTGACCTTGGCCCCGGCTTCGGTGGCGCGAGCCTGGGAGGTGGCGTAATCGCCAGACCAGGTGGTTGCCAGGCACAGGTCGCCGTTGGCCAGGCCGTTGATGAAACCGCTGGAATCAAATTTGCGAATGTAAGGGCGCACCGCCATCAGCACATCCTGGGCGGCCTTCAGGTCCTTGGGCGCCACACTGTTGGGGTCCAGGCCGAGGTAGGTCAGGGCCAGGGGGATCATGTCGGTGGGTGAGTCCATGAAGGTGATGCCACAGTCGGCAAACCGGGCGATGACCTTGGGATCGAAGATCATCGCCAAGGAACCGATAGGCGCATCCGGCATGCGCGCCTTGATCATGTCGACGTTATAGGTCACGCCGTTGCTGCCCCAGGTGTACGGTGCCGAATAGGTGACACCCGGGTCATGGGCCCCCAGGCTTTTGAGCACCACGGGGTCGAGGTTTTTCCAGTCGGGCAGTTGGGTCTTGTCCAGCGGCTGGAACACCTTGCCCTTGATCAACAGCGGCACGAGGGAGGCGTTGAGCAGCGCCAGGTCGTAGCCGGAACGCCCAGAGAGCAATTTGCCCTGCACGGTTTCGTAGGAGTCGTAGGTGTCGTAGATCACCTTGATCCCCGTGGCCTTCTCGAAGTCGGCCAGGGTGGTGTCGCCGATGTAGTCCGCCCAGTTATAGATGCGCAAGGTATTGCCCGGGTCATCAGCGGCGTGGCTCAGGGTTGAAGTGGCCAACAGGGCGGCGCTGAACAGGGCGATTAAGGCTTTATGCATGGGGACCCACCTTGTGTTGTGCTTGTTATCAGGCTGAGGGACTGATTGCACTGTCAGGCAGGTGGCAGGTGTGCGCCATACCCCGTTCGGGTAGGGGGAGGCGGTTCAGGGCAGGACGATATAGTCGTTCTGCTGGATGATCGGCCGGTGCGGGCCCTGCACCAGGTGCAGGTAACGGCCGTCCACCAGGTCGATGGGCAGGCAGTCATCGATCTCCATGACAGCGTCGGTGTGGGCCTGGGACCAATGGCGCAGCATCTGCTGCTTGCCCTTGCTCGTTGCCTCCCGTTTGTTGCGGGCAACCACCAGCAGGTAGTGGTGGGCCTCGCCAAAGCTGTTCGCCTCGTAGCCCCCAAGGTTGATGAAGTACAGGTGATGCGCGTCGGCCTGGGGTGCAAGGTGGCTGAGTTCGACCTTCCAACCGTCGAGGCCATCAATGGCCATCCACGAATCGATATGCACGCCCTTGGGGCTGCCGAACCAAGCATCGCGCAATTGCGGGTACGTGGCTTCCAGCGTATCCGCCGCGGCGAATACCACATCATGCACTTCGATTCTGGCCCGTGGGTGCTTGCCCCCGAGCATCACGACAAACAGCATTGCAGGTTCTTCCTGGCGACTTGACAGGGGGCAACCATACTGCGATTGAACCCTTTTGTCCGGCTAATGCCACATTGTTAATCCGCGAACTCATCAGGAGCTTGTCATGCGAACCATTGATCTGGCGGGCACGCCCGTCCCTGTCATCGGCCAGGGCACCTGGCGCATGGGCGAAAACCCCGGCCAGCGGCGTGCTGAAGTCGCCGCATTGCAACTGGGTATCGACGAGGGCATGACCCTGATCGACACCGCCGAAATGTATGGTGAAGGCGGTGCTGAAACGGTGGTGGGTGAAGCCATTCGCGGCCGCCGCGACCAGGTGTTCCTGGTCAGTAAAATCTACCCGCACAATGCCAGCCACCAGGGCGTGCCCCGTGCCTGCGAGGCCAGTCTCCAGCGCCTGGGCACTGATTGCATCGATCTGTATCTGCTGCACTGGCGTGGTCAATACCCCCTGGAAGAAACGGTCGATGCGTTCGAGCGCTTGCGCGAAGCTGGCAAGATCCGCCGTTGGGGTGTTTCCAATTTCGATGTGGCAGACCTGCAGGAACTCGCCTCTCCTGCCTGCGCGACAAACCAGGTGCTCTACAACATTGAAGAGCGCGGCATCGAATACGACCTGCTGCCGTGGTGGCAACAACATCATTTGCCACTCATGGCCTACTGCCCGATTGCCCAGGGTGGTGAGTTGCTGTCCAGCCCGACACTCAAGCAGATCGCCCGTCGTCACGAAGTCACGCCGGCCCAGGTTTCCCTGGCCTGGGTGCTGCGCCAGGACGGTGTGATCGCCATTCCCAAGGCCGTAACCCCGGAGCATGTGCGGCTGAACGCAGCTGCCGCCAAATTGGTGCTCGATGAGCACGACCTCGATGCCATCGACCGGGTGTTCGGAGCGCCCAAGCGTAAACACCCATTGGCGATGGTGTAGACGAGGGGCGGAGGCGACACCGTCCGTGGTGCCGCCTCTGCTTCACTCAGGTTTAGCCGGCTACCGGGCTACGCCAGTCGTCCGACCCTGAAGTGCCGGAGACCTCGTGGGTCCACACGATTTTGCGATAGGTGAAATACACATCCTCCAGGTGCGTGAAGTGGGCGTTTTCGGGGGCCTGGCAGTTGGGCATGCGCGACTGGATATCCACGATGGCCGCGCCTTCCAGTTCAATGGTGAAGTAGTGCTCCTGGGTGCCCGCCGATGACGTGCGCAGCCACTCCAGCCGGCATTTGACTTCCTCGCCACTGGTCAGCGCGCTGAACAGTAACGGTGATGACTTATCGAACACCTTGCTGATCATCAGCGGTTTATGCACCCGCTGCCCGGTTGGCTGCCCCGATTGTGGGTCACGGGGGATGATCACCTGATGGGCGAACGCCTGGACCAGGATCTGGTCCTCATGACCTTCCTGATAAATATTGCCTACCGAGTCCTGGGTGAATGTGCCTGCCGTAATCAAACCCTGTTTTACACCGGTGATTGAAAGGTATGCGGGTGTTGGCATGAGTGGTTTCCTTGCCTGATTGATAAGGTAGTCCCGTACGGTGAATCCACCGGGCGGGTATTTGCCTATAACAAAAAGCGTGCCTGAAAGTGTGAGGGTCAATGAATACAGGGTGCTGGAGCTGAAGTCGGATTTGTTTTTGCGGTGTTTATATCAGTGTGGGTTGTTTTAGCGGTATTTGTTTGCGCAAAGGTGTGCAGTTAGTTGCTCGGTAGTAAGGGTGGGTAGTTTATTGGGTTGTTGGTTAATTCAGCCTGTGTTGTTTTTTAAACTGCGAAAAATGATGCGCATGTGCCGATTTTTCTGGCGTGTAGGAAATTACTTAAGTGCAGTTCCGTCGCTTGCTGATTGGCGGTGGTGTGGCTAAGGTTTGCGAACTTCGTCAAGGTGTTTGCGAAGTTTAGATGGCGATCTGATTTGCATTGTATGTGTGGTTAGTTCGCCTTTACTTCCTTGGATAGTTGCGCGTGATATTGAATGGACTCCTCAAGCAAGCTTTGTGACTACTATGTTGAACTTGCACGTTCGCCATGCTCGCAAACAAGTTTTGCGGGCAGTGATATGCGCTTTTCAAGTGAGTACGAGGCCTTGGAACTGGAGTTCGGAAAGATCCAGTCAATTCATGGTGCCTCCCAGCCAGATTGGAACAAAGTGCTGGAAACCAGCGAGTGCCTGTTACGCGAGCACTCCAAGGATCTGCGGGTAGCAGTTTGGCTGACATGGGCATTGCACCAGCGCGAAGCCTTTCCTGGGTTGCTGGCCGGCCTTGGGATGCTGCGCTATCTCTGTAAGCACCACTGGGTACAGGTGTTTCCGGAAAAGCCGCGTACCCGTGGTGCGATCTTTGGCTGGCTGGTGTTGCGCCTGGAGCCTTTGTTCGCACAAAACCTGCCGCTTCAGGATCAACGGCCGCTGTTTCAAACCCTACTGGAGCACCTCGCGTGCCTTGACGACCTATGGGCCTTGCAGTTGGGCGATGACGCACCGCTGTTACTGCCCATGCGCCGGCAGTTGGTGCAGAGGCTTGAACAGGCGGAGCAGGGGGCTTCTCGGCCGGCAAGCCTGGTCTCCCAGGTCAGGCAGGCTGCGACTCAGTTGCTGAGCCCGCAACCTGCTATAGAGAACGAAAAAGACGCCCACAGAGCGCTGCGCACCTTGCAAGAGCAAGCCCGGCCATTGTGCGTGTGGTGGCAGCGCCAGAACGCCACCGACCTGCGTGCCCAGCGCCTCAATCGGACACTGGTCTGGTTGGCGCTGACGCGGTACCCGGACGCTGACAGCGAGCGGGTCACCGTGCTTCGCGGGCCTGCATCCGACAAGCTCAAGAAGTACCAGGAGCGCTTTGCCCAGGGGCATTACGCTGACCTGCTGGTCGAGCTGGAGGCCAGCCTGGCTGGGGCCATGTTCTGGTTCGATGGCTTGCGCCTGGTCTGGGAGTGCCTGCAAGCCTTGCAGGCCGACCAGGCCATGACCGAACTGGAAGTCATGTTCGCCTTGCTGCTGCAACGTTTGCCGAACCTGCCCGAGTTCCGGTTTCACGACGGTGTGCCGTTTGCAGATACCGCCACCCGCGACTGGATCGCGCTCCAGGTCAATCGCCATCTCCAAGCGCCCGAGCTTCCCGGTGTGGTCGACGCCAAGGCTGAACCCTGGGAAGTCGCCCTGAAGGACGTTATGCCTCGGCTACGCAAGGATGGCCTCAAAGTTGCCGTGCGCGAATTCAAGCAAGGTTTGGCCGCAGCCCAGGGTGAGCGTGCCCGATTTCATTGGCGGCTGGCGATGGCGCGTCTGTGTGTGCTGGCGGGCAAGCAGGAACTGGCGAAGGTCCAGCTCGAACAGCTGGATGACGAATTGCACCGAGCGGGTCTCGACCGCTGGGAGCCCGAGTTGGCGCTTCAGGTGGCCCAGCTCTTGTACCGATGCTGCGATCAATTGCCGCAAAGCCACGCTGTACGTGAACGCAAGGAAGACACCCATCGAAAACTGTGCCGCTTCGACCTCGAAGCGGTAATTGAATAGGTTTTCGACCCCCTCGAAAAAGGAGAACGACCGTGGCCAAAGAAGGTTCGGTAGCACCCAAGGAACGCATCAACGTCACGTTCAAACCCGCAGTGGGAGGTGCGCAGGAAGAGGTTGAGTTGCCGCTCAAACTGCTCGTGCTGGGGGACTTCAGTCAGCGCGAGGACCTGCGCAAGCTCGAAGACCGCAAGCCCATCGGCATTGATAAGAACACCCTGGATGAGGTACTGGCCAAACAGGCATTGGCCTTGACGCTGAGCGTACCCAATCGGCTCCAGGAGGCGGCAGAGGTTGAAGAACTGGCTGTCCAGGTCCGGATCAACTCCATGAAGGACTTCAACCCTGCGAGCCTGGTGGAGCAGGTACCCGAACTGCAAAAGCTGATGGCGCTGCGTGAAGCGTTGATGGCGCTGAAAGGCCCCCTGGGCAATACCCCGAGTTTTCGCAGAGCCATTGAGCAGGCGCTGGCCGATGACGATGCCCGTGCCCGCGTATTGGCCGAGCTGGGCTTGAACAACCCTGCAGCCTGACATTTTCAGTAAAAGGACACTGACGCAATGACCACCCAGTTAACTCCACAACCGACACAACCTGCGGGCGAATACAGCATTCTCGACCACATCATCGCCCAGACCCTGCTGAGTGCGGACGACGAGGCCTACGGTATCGCCAAGCGTGGTGTGTCGGCGTTCATCGAAGAGCTGGTCAAGCCGCAGAACAAGCATGAGCCGGTCAAGAAGCGCCTGGTAGACCGCATGATCGCCGAGATCGATACCAAGCTCAGCCTCCAGATGGACGAGATCCTTCATCACCCGGATTTTCAGGCTCTCGAAGCCTCCTGGAAGGGGCTGCAACTGCTGGTCGACCGTACTGACTTTCGTGAAAACATCAAGATAGAACTCCTGAATGTCTCGCGGCAGGACCTTCTGGACGACTTTGAAGACTCACCCGAAATTACCCAGTCAGGGCTTTACAAGCATATCTACAGCGCTGAATACGGTCAGTTTGGTGGCCAGCCTGTGGGCGCCGTCATTGCCAATTACTTCCTCTCGCCCAGCGCACCCGATGTGAAGTTGATGCAGTACGCCGCCAGTGTCGCCTGCATGGCCCACGCACCGTTCATTGCGGCGGCAGGGCCTGGCTTCTTCGGATTGGAAAGCTTCACCGGGTTGCCCGACCTGAAGGACCTCAAGGACCACTTTGAGGGCCCGCAATTTGCCAAGTGGCAGAGCTTTCGCCAAAGCGAGGACTCCCGTTATGTGGGGCTTACCGTACCCCGGTTTTTACTGAGGACGCCCTACGATCCCCTTGAATGCCCGGTCAAGACGTTTGCCTATCAGGAAAACGTGGCGCACAGCCATGAGCACTACCTGTGGGGTAATACGGCCTACGCGTTTGCCACTCGGCTGACCGACAGTTTCGCCAGGTTTCGCTGGTGCCCGAACATCATCGGCCCGCAAAGTGGGGGAGCGGTGGAGGACCTGCCATTGCATCACTTCCAGAGCATGGGGGAAATCGAAACCAAGATACCGACCGAGGTGTTGGTGTCTGATCGTCGTGAATATGAACTGGCGCAAGAGGGGTTCATCGCCCTGACCATGCGCAAGGGCAGTGATAACGCGGCTTTCTTCTCCGCAAGCTCGGTGCAAAAGCCGAAAACATTCGGTATCAGCGCGGAGGGGAAAGAAGCTGAGCTGAATTACCGCCTGGGTACTCAGTTGCCTTACATGATGGTGGTCAACCGCCTGGCTCATTACCTCAAGGTGTTGCAGCGCGAGCAGTTGGGGTCGTGGAAGGAGCGTACCGACCTCGAGTTGGAACTCAATAAATGGATCCGCCAATACGTCGCGGACCAGGAAAACCCCAGCGCAGAAGTCCGTGGGCGGCGTCCGTTGAGGGCGGCGCGTATTGCCGTCAGCGATGTCGAAGGCGAACCGGGCTGGTATCGCGTCAATCTCAGTGTGCGCCCGCACTTCAAGTACATGGGGGCGGATTTCACGCTGTCCCTGGTCGGCAAGCTCGACAAAGAATGAACATGGGCCCAGGACTCTCCGAACATCGCAGCCTCTTCGAACGGCTTGAAGGGCCGACGTCCAACCGCCTCAGTCGCGTGGCGTCTGTTGCTGCGCACCTGGGAAAGATGCTCAGCACTCGCGCCGGCAGTGTGCTTACGCTGCCCGACTATGGGCTGCCGGATCTCAATGACATGCGCTTGAGCCTGCATGAGTCGTTGAGTCAGTCGCGTCTTTCGATCGAACGGTTTATCCAGGCTTATGAACCGCGCCTGGCAAATGTACGGGTCAAGGGGGCGCCCGGTCACCATGATCCCTTGGCCCTGGCATTTTGCATTGAGGCGACGCTGGTTGTTGACGGTGTCATGCAACCGGTTGTGTTCAGTGCACGCTTGGTGGGCGCGGGACAGGTGGAGGTATCGCCTGATGTCCCTTAATCGTTTTTACCAAAGTGAGCTCAGTGCCTTGCGTCAATTGGGGCGACGCTTCTCCGAGCGTAACCCGGCCTTGGCACCGTTTCTCGCCGAGGCAGGGCAAGACCCGGATGTTGAACGCTTGCTCGAAGGCTTTGCCTTCCTGACCGGCCGCCTGCGTCAGAAACTGGCGGATGAACTTCCCGAGTTGACCCACTCGTTGATGCACCTGCTTTGGCCCAACTATATGCGGCCATTGCCGTCCTTCAGCATCTTGCAGTTTGAACCGTTGCAGCACGGCTGCACCCCCGTGACGGTCGAGCGTGATACGTCGGTTGAAAGCGTGGCCATCAAGGGTGAGCGTTGCCGTTTTCGGACCTGCTACACCACCCAGGTCCTGCCACTGCAATTGAGTGGCCTGGAGTATCGCTGCTCGGGAAA
The DNA here is from genome assembly GCF_013386585.1 of Pseudomonas sp. P7548. Taxonomy (GTDB): domain Bacteria; phylum Pseudomonadota; class Gammaproteobacteria; order Pseudomonadales; family Pseudomonadaceae; genus Aquipseudomonas. The sequence continues at coordinate 70,321 of NZ_JACARO010000043.1, forward strand.
CCGGGCAGTGCTGAGCCTGCGCCTGGAAATGAGTGCCCAGGGCAGTTTCAGCGAGTGGAGCTTCAGCCAGCTGCGCTTGCACCTGACGGGGGAAAAGCCTGTCAGTCAGGGGTTGTACCTGAGCCTGTTGCGTCATCTGGACGGCATCGAGTTGTTGCTTCTGGATCATGAGGGGCAGATGGTCGATGGGCCTGACGGGCGGGTGCCATCGTTGCGGTTGGGGGCCAGCCAGGTTCAGCCCGTGGGGTTTGACGAGGATCACGCACTGATCCCTTATCCGGCGAACACCTTCGTTGGATACCGCCATCTGCAGGAGTACTTCGCATTTCCGGACAAGTACCTGTTTGTCGATGTCGGCGGTCTGGATGTTTTGCAGACGTTGCCCCGCTCCTGCCTCCAACAGGCGCGGTATGTGGAGTTGCGTTTCGAACTTCGCACCCGGGAAACCGAACCGGTGCATCCGAGCCTGGACAACGTGAAGCTGTATTGCACACCCATCGTCAATCTGTTCAAGCATGACGCAGTACCGATTCGGCTGGATGGAAAGCAGGACGAATACCTGCTGATGCCAGCGGAGTTTGCGCGGGGTAATGCGGCTGTATTTTCCGTCGATCATGTCACCGGGTGGCGCCCGGGCGGATTGGGTTACCGGCCCTATGTACCGTTTGAATCCTTCGAGCATGATCGGGGTGACGGCGCCTCGGCGCCAGCGCCCAGCTACAGCATTCGTCAGCGCACATCGGTGCAGCACGTGCTCGACACCTGGTTGAGCTTTGATGCCGGCCTGGCTCAGGGTCAGGAGACACTTTCCATCGAATTGACCTGTACCAATCACAACCTGCCAAGGCAGTTGAAAATAGGGGACATCAACCAACCCTGTGAGCAGACGCCGGAGTTTCTGTCATTTCGCAATATCTGCGTACCAACGCCGAGTTTCAACCCACCCCTGGACCAGGACTTTCTCTGGAAGCTGATCAGCAACCTGTCGCTCAACTACCTGTCGTTGACCGACATCAGCGCCTTGAAAGTCATCCTCGAAACCTACGACCTTCCGCGATATCACGACCGACAGGCGCAGAGCGTCAGCCAGCGCAAATTGGGCGCGCTGCGATCTGTCAGTCACGAAGCGGTCGACCGATTGCATCGAGGGTTGCCAATGCGTGGCTTGCGGATCGACCTGAACATTGACCCCCAGGGCTTCACGGGCCAAGGCGACCTGTTTGTATTCGCCTCGGCGCTCAATGAGTTTTTTGCACTTTACGCCAGCCTGAATTCGTTCCACGAACTGCGGGTCATCAGCACACAAGGAGACGTGTACCTATGGCCACCCCGGAAGGGCCAGCAGCCCCTGCTTTAACCGAATTATCCCGAGTTATCCGTGAGTACTCGTTGTTTCAAGCGGTCCTGCAAGTGATCGACCGTTTGCGCGTTGCCCATCCGCAACTGGATGAGGACGCGCTGTATGACCACCTTGAGTTCCAGGCCAACCCGGGGTTCGGGTTTTCAGGGCATGACATTGACCAGGTGGTGTTTTTTGTGGAACGCGATCAGTTGCGGGCACGCATACGTCTCAACGTACTGGGCCTGCTCGGCGCCGGTTCGCCATTGCCCGCGTTTTATGCCGAGCAGGCCACTGTTGAACACGCGGCAGGTACTACCACTCGGGATTTCATGGACGTTTTCCATCACCGCCTGCAGCGACTGCTGTTGCCGGTCTGGCGCAAGTACCGCTATCGGACGTGTTTTCGTAGCGGAGCACGCGATGGTTTTTCCGAACAGATGTTCGCGCTGCTCGGCCTGGGCGGGGCGCAGATACGCGGTGCCGCGCAATTGGACTGCAAGCGACTGTTGCCCTACCTGGGGTTGTTGAGCCTGCGGGTGCATTCGGCCGCACTGATCGAGACCGTGCTGCGTTACTACTTCAAGCACCGCGATGTGTACCTCGAGCAGTGTGTAGAGCGCTCGGTGGTCATCACTGCTCGGCAGCGCAATCGACTGGGGGCAGGCAACAACACAGTGGGAGAGGACCTGGTGCTGGGAAGTCGAATTACCGACCGCAGCGGCAAGTTCAGGGTGCATGTACGGGGGCTTTCCTGGTCGCGATTTCACCAATTCCTGCCTGTAGGCGTCGACTACCAACCTTTGTGTTCCCTGGTTCGATTGACGGCCAGGGACCCTCTGGAATTCGACCTGCGCCTGGCGCTGGCCAAAGGGGAGGCGAGACCGCTGCACATCGGCGACAACAACGTGTGTGGCTTGGGCTGGACCAGTTGGCTGGGACACGAATATGCCGACGGCGTGCTCACGCTCGCCGGCAACGCTCATTAGGGATTGATGATTATGATGAATGTCGATTTGCAACAACTGATCCGAACACTGACTGCCCAGGCTCGTCGCGACCTTGAGCGTTCAGCCGAGCGCTGTGTGATACGCGGTGGCAAGGAGGTTCTGGTAGAAGACCTGCTGGCGACGTTGCTGGAACATCCCGATGGTTTGCTGGTGAATGCGCTGCTGGACGCGTGTATCGAGGTCGGCGAGCTCCAGGCCACCTTGCAGCTCAAGGACCAACAGAGTGCGGCGTGTAACCCGGTGTTCGCCCAGGCCCTGGTGCTTTGGCTACAGCATGCGTTGATGGTCGCCCACCTCGAACTGGGGCAAGTCGAAGTCGACCATGCCGCGCTGCTGTTGGCGCTGCTGCGTCATCCGCTGCAGCATGCCGGCAGTGGCTATCAACAGGTCTTGAGCCGCCTGGATGCGCAGCGCGTGCGTGAGTTTGTTCAGGGCCAGGCAACGCAAAGTGTTCCTCGTCATTCCGACGAGTCGTGGCTGGAACGCTTTACCCATGACCTCACGCGTCAGGCCCGTGAAGGGCGGATTGACCCTGTACTGTGCCGTGATGACGAAATCCGCCAGTTGGTCGACATCCTGGTACGTCGGCGCAAGAACAACCCGATTCTTGTGGGCGAAGCCGGGGTTGGCAAGACGGCCGTGGTCGAAGGCCTGGCCTTGCAAGTGGTCTCGTCACAGGTGCCGGAACCGCTCAAGGGTGTACGCATCCTCACATTGGACATGGGCCTGCTGCTGGCGGGTGCCAGTATCAAGGGCGAGTTCGAGCGGCGGCTCAAAGGTGTGCTCGACGAGGTCAGCGCCTGCGCGCAGCCCGTGGTGCTGTTTATCGATGAGGCGCATACGTTGGTGGGAGCCGGAGCCCAAGTGGGTGGCAGCGATGCGGCCAATCTGCTCAAACCAGCCCTGGCGCGTGGCCAGTTACGCATGATTGCGGCCACCACGTGGTCAGAGTACAAAAAGTACATTGAAAAAGACCCGGCGCTGGCGCGGCGTTTCCAGCCTGTGGTGGTGGGAGAGCCGAGTGTGGAAGCGGCCGTGTCCATTCTACGTGGCCTGGTTCCAGTCTATGAGGCCAGCCACGGGGTTTATGTGCGTGATGATGCGGTCGTGGCCGCCGTGCAGATGAGTGCTCGCTACCTTGCCGGGCGGCAGTTGCCGGACAAAGCCGTCGACGTACTGGACACCGCCTGTGCCCGGGTACGTATCAGCCTGACGACCGCGCCTGAGGCGTTACAACGCCTGCGTGCCGTACTGGCCGAAGGCACGCGGCAGCGCACGGCACTGGCGCGCGATCGTGACGCCGGCCTGGCGATTGACGAGCAGGCGTTGCATGCGTTGACCCTGCGGTTGCAAGCCATTGAGCTTGAGTGCCAGCGCCTGGAACATTGCTGGGCCGAGCAACGAGGGGTGGCAGAACGGCTCATCTCCGAGCGTCAGCAGCGGCTTGATGGAAAGGGCGTTCAGGTCACTGCAACGGTGCCGGACGCGAATGAAGAGCGATTGCTCAACCACGAGGTCTGTCCACGGCTGGTGGCGCAGGTCATCAGTGCCTGGACCGCGATTCCTGTCGAGCAACTGGCGTACGAAAGCAGCAAGCGAGTCCTGGGTTTTGCCGACGCACTGCGCACACGCATCCTAGGGCAGGAACAGGCAGTGATTGCCCTGGATCGAAACCAGCGCGCCGTTGCTGCAGGCCTCAACGCCCCTGGCGCGCCTATCGGGGTGTTTCTGCTGGTGGGGCCCAGTGGTGTAGGCAAGACCGAAACGGCCCTAGCCCTGGCGGACCTGTTGTACGGCGGTGAGCGGTTTGTGACCACGTTGAACATGTCGGAGTATCAGGAAAAACACTCCCTGTCCCGGCTGATCGGTGCCCCTGCGGGGTACGTGGGGTATGGGGAAGGTGGGGTACTGACCGAAGCGGTGCGCCAGCGTCCCTATTCGGTCGTGCTGCTCGATGAGGTCGAGAAGGCTGACCCGGAAGTATTGAACCTGTTTTACCAGGTTTTTGACCGAGGGTTTGCCAACGACGGTGAAGGCCGGGAAATCGATTTTCGCAATACGTTGATCCTCATGACGTCCAACCTGGGGAGCGACAGCATCACCACCCTGTGCGCGGAGGGCAGGCGACCCGATCCGCAGGTTCTGCAAGAAGCCATCCACCCTGAGTTGCGGGCTCACTTCAAACCGGCGTTGCTCGCCCGGATGCGGGTTGTACCGTACTACCCCCTTGCACGTGAAATGCTGGAAGACGTCGTGCGGCTGAGGCTGGAGCGGCTCGGGCAACGCATGCAACAACGCAGGCTGGCGCTGAGCTTCACCGATGAGCTGGTGACGCACATGGCCGATCGATGCCTGCACAGCGACAGCGGCGCCAGGTACATCGACCAGTGGATCGAGCTGAACCTGCTGCCGCGGATGGTCGACCGACTTCTCGAGGCCATGGCCGTTGGCGAGTCCTTTTCACGGGTCCATGCAACCCTGGACGGTGATGGCTTGCCAACCTGCGAGTTCAGCCAATGATGGACACCTTGTTTGGTCATTTGCCTCAACCGCTGGCGTATGCAGAGCGCCTGCTGGGCTGGTATGCGCGTTTGGGGGCTGACAGTGATGCATCGATGTTGCCTCAACTGTGCGTGACGGCTGTAGCACAGTTGAGTGATTGCGAGCTTTGCCAGCTGTACGAGCGAGATGAAACGACCGGCCGGCTCTGGCTGATCGCTCAGCATCTGCCTTGTTCAACGCCTGTTGGCGAACGGGCGGCGGACGAGGATTTCCAGAACGAACCGCTGTTGCATTACGTGTTGAATCAACGTTGCGCCCTGATCCTTGACGACGTGTGCGGCAGTGTCCATGACAGTGGTTTCCTGCCCGCGACCACGACGCCTTGGCGCTCGCTGTCATGCCTGCCATTGTTCAACCGGCACAACGTGATCTGTGGTGTGGTGTTGTACGCAAGCGCGCACGCGGTGTGCTTGCAAGGCTATGCCGCTTCAGTGGCCCAACTGGCCGGCTTTGCGCTGAGTCAATGGGGCAGGTGGCGCAGTGTTCAGCGGGGGGCGTGCACAACGGTTCGCCAACGCAACACCCCAGTCGCAGGGGGCTATGGCTTGATCGGCAGCAGCACGGCGATGGAAGCAACCTGTCGCTTGATAGACAAGGTTCTGCGGGCACCGTTTACCGTACTGCTGCGCGGTGAAACCGGCACCGGCAAGGAGGTGGTGGCACGCGCAATCCATAACGCGGGCCCGCGCAGTGCCCGGCCGTTTGTGGTGCAGAACTGCGCGGCCTTCCCCGAAGGCTTGCTGGAGAGTGAACTGTTCGGCTATCGCAAAGGTGCGTTCACCGGTGCCGAGCGCAACCATGCGGGCCTGTTTGATGCCGCCCAGGGAGGCACGCTGCTGCTGGATGAAATTGGCGACATGCCGCTGTCCCTGCAGGCGAAACTGCTGAGGGTGTTGCAGGAGGGGGAGGTTCGCCCGCTGGGTGCCAGTGCTTCCCACAAGGTCGATGTGCGGATCATCGCCGCGACTCACCGTGACCTGGCGGCGATGGTCGCGCAGGGCCAGTTTCGCGAGGACCTCTACTACCGCCTGGCGCAATTTCCCATCGAGCTGCCTGCCTTGCGCGACAGGGGCGCAGATGTGCTGCTACTGGCTCGTCACTTCGCCGAGCAGGCGTGTTCTTCCCTCGAAAAGCCCACGCTGAGCTGGTCCGGCGCCGCGCTTGATCAACTCTCCAGCCATGGCTTCCCGGGCAACGTGCGCGAACTCAAATGCCTGGTGGAGCGAGCGGTGTTGATGTGCGATGACGGTGTGATCCTGCCGGAGCATCTGTCGCTGTCACCTGCGCCAGAGCTTGCCAATGCCGCCGCCGAGTCGACGTTACGCCAGCGACTGGAACGCGTAGAGCGCGTGTTCCTGATTGATTGCCTGCACAAGAATCGTGGCAATCGTACGCGCACTGCCCGGGAGCTTGGGGTTGCTCGTCGCACACTGCTCTATCGGCTTGCACGCTTGAACATTCCTGTTGGTGACGCCCGGGGGGAGTGCTGAATGGACTGCCTGTGTTTGTCGCGCGCTGACGCCCTACCTTCCCTGGAGAAACCTGATGTTTGATCGCCTGTGGCAAGCCTTGATGCTTGTGCTGTGTCTGTTGGCCGGTTGTAACGCCAATTATGTGTTTGATGATGCTGACTATCGTCCTTTGGGTGACCCCCAGGCGACTCGTCGTGGCCAATGATGGGGGAGACCTGCCATGCAACTCGTGTTTGAACTGTGTGATGCCGCTACCGGCGAGCCCCCCTTGCGCAAGGTGTTTGAGAGCACCGGCGGGGTGATCGGTCGTGGTGCCGGTTGCGACTGGGTTATCCCTGACGCCAGCCGGCTTCTGTCCAGTCACCATGCCCTGATCAGCTACCGTGACGGGCAGTATTTCCTGACCGATATCAGCCGCAACGGCATCCGGTTGATCGGTACCGATACACCGCTGCACAAAGGCCAGGCCCACCTGATCGTCGAAGGTGAAGTCTTCCTGCTGGGGTCGTTATCGATACGCGCCAGTCTGGTCGTGCAGGCTGCGCGGACTGGCCCGCAATTGCCCGCCTTCAGAGGCATCATCCCGGACGATGCCTACCTGGATCCGCTCGATGCTTTGGTGCATGGGCAGTCGCCTGAGGCAACGTTGGAACGACCGTCTGTGTTCAAAGACCCTGCGGGTGTGCCTGATCCATGGGCATGCCGTGACTCAGTGGAGCGAGACCATCTGGTTGTGCCAAGCCGGGCTGCGCCCTGTGCAGAGGCCCTCCCTGTGAAGCCCGTTGCATGCACGGCTTCGGACGACTCGGCGTTCTGGGCACGCTTCGGCGAGGCGCTGGGTATCTGCCTGGATACGCTCGATGCGTCGGGTCGCGAAGCGTTGGCGATCAAGGTCGCAGGTCTGCTCAGGCAGTCGGTGGATGGGCTGCAGCAAAGCCTGCGCACCCACGATGAACTCAAACATGAGTTCAACCTGGGGGAGGCCGGTCGCTTGGTCAAAAGCCAGAACCCGTTGAAAGACAGTGTGGACGTTCAAGGTGCTATCAGCGCTTTGCTGGGAGCAGGTGAGTTGGGCCAGTTGCCGGCTGAATTGGCCATTGCTCAAGTGTATCGGGACATACAGGTGCATCAGGTCGCTATGCTGGTGGCCTGTCGAACGGTGGCGCGCAACACGCTGGTGGCATTCTCACCGGGGCATTTGCTGCTCTGCTTCGAGCGCGTGGGCAAGTCTCCCAGGTTTGCTGTTGACGGAGCGCATTGGCGTGCCTATCGACGTCATTATCAACAGCGTATGGAAGACGACGCCCAGGGCGAACATCAACTGCGAGCGGATTTCGCTCGGGCCTACGACGAGCAGGTGCGCCTGGTTTCAACGCTTTATGCGGGGTACCCGGGATGATGATCGCAACACGTGCCACGGCCATTTCAATACCGCTTGTACTGGGCTTGCTCGTAGGCTGCAGCAGCGTTTCGCCGTTGTCGACGGTGACCAAGCTGGAGCTGGTATTGACGGCCAGTGAACAGCTCAACCCCGATCTTCATGGGCGCCCCTCCCCTGTGGTGGTGCAACTGCTTGAACTGACCCATCCGGTGGCATTCGAGCACGCGGATTTTTTCAGCCTCTACGGTCGTGGCGAGCGCGCGTTATCCAAGGATTGGGTGAGCAGCGAGGAGCTGGAACTGCGCCCTGGGGAACGTCAGGTATTAAAACTCAAGGTCGAGCCACAGAGCCGGTACGTAGGGGTGCTGGCTGCCTACCGTGACCTGCCCCATGTGCAATGGCGGTTTGTGGTGCCCCTGGCTCCGCGACAATTGACCCGTAGCCATCTGTTACTTGACCAGGCCGGAATACGCGCCGTCAGCCCGCACCCTAGCCAGGGGGAGAACTGACATGCAGGTTCATAAGGTTATCTGGCGTGAAGGCATGCTGCTGCGGCCCCAGCACTTGCAACACAACGATCGTTATTATGACCAACAGCTCAACCGTACGCGCTTGCTTGACAGCAACGCATGGGGGTTCCTGAGCCTGGACGTCGACTTGCAGTACCTCAATCTGGGCAAATTCGTGGTTAACGGGGCCCGCGGGGTATTACCGGATGGCAGCCTGTTCGAGTTGGGTGGGCCCATGGAACCGCTCGTACTGGAAGTCCCCGTCAACGCCGCCAGCCAGGGCATCTACCTCGCACTCAGGCTCGCCGCCAGCAGTCAGGTTGAGACCCGCACACGGGAGCAGCCCGAGGTGCAGGCACGTTACGTCGCCTGCGAAGCGGAAGTAGGGGATTCGAATGCCGGTGCAGACTCCCGCTGCCAGATCCATTGCGCCCGGCCGGACCTGCGCCTGGTGCTCGGTGAGCAACGCAGCGAAAACACCTACGTGACGCTCCAGATTGCTCAGTTGCTGAGTTCAAGTATCGAAGGGGGCATTACCCTGGATACCGATTTCTCGCCGACTTTCATCTACCTGCAGGAGGCGGGCTACGTGGCGTCCTGCCTCAAGGAGGTGATCAGCTTGCTGGCGAGTCGGGGCGATGCGATTGCCGAAAGGATTCGTGGGAACGATGGCGCAACCGGTGCACAAGTGGGGGATTTCCTGATGCTGCAGTTGATCAACCGCAGCGAGCCGGTGTTGCGTCACTACCTGGCCCAAGCGCAAGTACGCCCGGAGGGGGTGTACCGTGAACTGTTGTCGGTCCTGGGCGAGTTGTCGACCTTTGCCAGCGAGAGCAAGCGCGTGCACCTCGACATGCGCTACCAGCACAGCGACCAGGGGGCGAGCTTTCGTGCGGTGATGGGCGGCCTGCGTGCCGCGCTGTCGATAGTGCTGGAGCAGCACGCGATCGAGTTGGCGCTGCAGCAGCGTCAATACGGTGTGATGGTGTGCCCGATCAGCGACATCACGCTACTGGGCACTGCGACGTTCATCCTGGTGGCGGCGGCCCCGTGTGATGGAGACGTGCTCCGGTATCGTTTACCGGCCCACCTGAAGATCGGCCCCGTGGAGCGGATACGCGAGCTGGTCAACTTGCAACTGGCGGGCATCAAGGTGCGGCCACTGCCGGTGGCGCCACGCCAGATGCCGTTTCATGCAGGCAAAACCTATTTCATGCTTGAACTCAGCGCGTCTGACGTCACGCGATTGGAACAGTCGGGTGGCTTTGCCTTCCACGTGAGTGGCGAGTTCACTGAGTTGGAGCTCAGCTTCTGGGCTATCAGGAATTGAATACGATGAACAAGGACAGTGAATACCCCTCCGACGAAAAAACCGTGCTGCTTGACCGCGAGGTGGACGGGCCGCCACAGGGGCCGGTGACAGACTTCGTTTCCACCCCCCGGTTCGAGCAGTTGGAAGACCGGATGATCTATACCGCCACTTGGCAGGGTGCACGGCCTTGCAAAGTGGGGCCTAACACGCTGGTATCAGCCGCCTGGGAGGTGCTGTGTGAAGTGATCCGGCTCAAGCTCAGTACCGGTCGGGAAAACCTGCTGTCCCTCAATGACCGCCTGGGTGCATGCATTGCCCGCTTCGAAACCTGTGCCTTGAATGAGGGCATCGAGAGCAGCCAGGTGATGTGCGCACGTTACGTGTTATGCAGCGTGCTGGATGAGGGGGTGGTCACCACGGCATGGGGCAATCACAGCGACTGGTCGAAGGTCAGCCTGCTGAGCCGGTTTCACCACGAGACGTTTGGTGGAGAAAAGTTTTTCGAGGTACTGGATCGCCTGTCACGGGATCCGGTCAAGCACCTGGCAACCCTGGAGCTTCTGTACCTGTGCCTGGCGTTGGGGTTCGAAGGCAAATACAGGGTGATGACGCGAGGAGGGGAGCAGCTTGAGGCGATTCGGGATGCCTTGTATCGACAGATCAGGCATGTGCGTGGCGACCCGCCGCCTCTCTTCACGGCGCCACCCTCGGCAGGCGCTCCGCGCCGCAGGCGACTGCCTGTTGTTTCGGCCACCGGGTGCGCCGTGTGTGGCCTGGTCGTAGTGCTGGCGATGTATTCGGGAGCCGCCTGGGTATTGGGGCAACAGCGCGACGACATACTGCAACGCTATCAATCTTCAGCGCCGGTTTTGACGCGCGCGACTCAGTAACGCAGGGAATATTCAATGAACGCATTCTTCAAGGGCGCGGGCACCGTGCTGCGCAAGCGTTGGGCATGGAGCCTGCTGCTGGTGCTTTCGATGGCCTGTATGGTCTGGTTCCTCGGGCCACTGCTGGCCGTGGATGACCACCGGTTCTGGAAAAGCCCAACGGCCCGACTGTCGACGATCAGCCTGTTGTTTCTGCTGTGGGGCCTGGCGATGGTGATTGCCAGCGCGCGTCACACCGTTCGGCAGGGTAAACCTGAGCACCAGGCGCGAAACAGGCATCAAGGTCTTGTGGAGAACGAACGCAGGCACGTACGCGGGCGTTTCAAGGAGGCCCTGCATACCCTGAAAACCACTCACCGTTATGCGGGTCGAGGCACAGGATGGCGTCGCGATTTGCCCTGGTACTTGCTGATCGGCCAGCAGGGGAGTGGCAAGTCCAGCCTGTTGGCCGCCAGCGGCTTGCAATCGCCGCTGGATCGCAGAGAGCCGGCAACCCCTCAGGGTACGGCCTTCTGTGACTGGTATTTCGCCGACCAGGGTGTGCTGGTGGAAACCGCTGGACGTTACTTGAGCCAACTCGACAGCCCGGTAGATGCTGCGGGCTGGGCGACCTTGCTGGGCCTGTGCAAGGCCAGGCGCCGGACTCGACCGCTCAATGGCGTGGTTGTGACAGTGTCGATCGAGACCTTGCTGGGCAGCAACGCGCACGACCTGAACCTGCATGCCCGGCAGGTTCATTCCCGACTACAGGACATCCAGCAGGTGTTGCATGTCGACGTACCGATCTATCTGGTCCTGACCCAGGCAGACCACCTGCCGGGATACGCCGAATTCTTCGATACGCCTCTGAACGAGGGGGCCGACGGCGTATTGGGTGCGCCTGTGGTGATCGGCAAGGCTGGGGCCGACGTCGGTGTGGTGCGCCAGGCATTCGAGGCGTTGGTGCAGCGCTTGAGCGGTGAATTGATCACGCGATTGCACCAGGAGCGCAGCACGGAGCGTCGCGCTCGGATTCTGGATTTCCCACTGCAGTTGGCGCAAATCGGTGAGCGTTTGTGCCAGTTCATCGAATTGGCGTTCTGCGCCCATCGTTATCAGCGCATCAACGGGCTGCGCGGTTTTTACCTGAGCAGCGCTGCTGAACGTCGCCCTCCCTTCGGGCAGGGCCTGTTCGCCCGGATGATTTTTGCCGAGGCGGATCTTGCGGGGCTTCAGAGGCCAGAGTTGCGCCGCCTGCGCCGACGCCAGGGAACCCTGGCGATTACGGCTGTTCTCGTCGTGGGCCTCGCCGCCGGGCTGTGGTGGCACAGCTACTCGGCCAATCATCAGCGGCTTGAACAACTGGCCTTTCTGGCCGAGGCTTCGACTCCGGCGCAACCCGGTGCGGACGAAACCCTGGCGCTGCTGCCCTTGCTGGACAACCGCCTGGCATCCACGCGGGTGTTTGCGCTTGCGGCGGACACGCACTGGATTGAACGGGCTGGCTTGTACCAGGGAGAGGCCACGCGGGCGCCGTTGGTCAGGGCCTATGAAGAGGCGTTGCTGCAACTGTTTTTGTCCCAGGTGACCCGTCTCCTCGAAGCCCAGGTGCGCACGAGCCTTGGCAACCGCGAACACTTGCTGGACAACCTGCGTGCGTACCTGATGCTCAGCCTGCCCGCACGCCGTGATACGGGATGGTTGGCGCAACGCATGGCGGGGCATTGGTCCTTGCGCCATGCGGGTGAGCCGGCGGTACAGGCGCGTTTGAATGAACATTTCAGTCGCCTGCTCGATCATCCTTTCGCTGCCCGGTTGGATGAAGACCTGATAGCTCAGGCACGCCAAGCGCTGCGGGGCGAGTCGCTGGCGGAGGTGGTCTATCGCGTGCTGCGCGAACAATCGCGCAACCTGGAGCCGTATCGCCTCGCAGATGGCCGTGTGTTCGAGGGGCTCGATCCCCCCATTCCCGGGTTCTACGGCAAACGGTACCTGCAGTATTTCGAGAAGCAAGGTCCCCGGCTGGTCAATGCGATTGCTCAGGACAATTGGGTATTGGGAGAGGCCACCGATCTCAGTGCGATGGACCTGCGCCGCTTGATGGTCGAGTTACAGCAACGCTACTTCAGTGAATATGCCGACGCCTGGGCCAATGCCCTGGGCGGTATCCGCTTGCGCAGCACCGAGGACCTCAAGCAGGGCGCCGAGCAGTTGGCGAACCTGACCTCGGCGCAGTCACCGCTGGTGCTGATGTTGCAGCAGATTCTTGAAAATACGCGTTTGCTGCCTGGCAACGCCACGCTGGAGACTTTGACCCACGACGCGGGCGGGGCGCTCGGCACGGCGATACAGTCGAGGGTACCCGAGGCGCTGCTTGGTCAGCTGCCCTTGGCCGGCCCTGATGATGCCGCGCGGCGGGCATTGCAGCGCCGTTTCGAACCTCTGCATCAGCTGCTGGATGACCAGCAGAACCCGGGTGCCGAGTTGACCCAGGTGCTACGCCAGCTCGACGCTTTGCACCTGCAGCTGGCAGCCCTGGACAGAGAGGGATCACCCGAGCAGGCCGCCTTCCAGCTTGCCAAACGGCGCATGGAGGGGCAGCAGGACGCATCGAGTCAGTTGCGTAACGCTACGACACGCCTGCCGCTTCCGATCAAGGGTTGGCTCGAAGGCATTGCCGACGACAGTTGGCGCCATCTGCTCGATGACGCCTATGTGTATGTAAACCAGCGCTATCAAGGCGAGGTGTACGGCCTTTATGCCAAGGCAATCCGGCAGCGATACCCGTTTAATGCCCACGCCGCCAGTGACGTGGCACTGAGCGATTTTCAGGAGTTTTTCAAACCCCAGGGCGTTCTGGCGCGGTTCCACGACGCTTACTTGAAGCCATTTGTAGGCATCGACGCCAACCGCTATCGCTTGCGCGGGCTGGAGGGCCGCAGCCTGCCGATGTCGCGCTCGCTGCTGGAACAGTTGACCAAGGCACATACCGTCCGCCGCAGCTTTTTCAGCGGGGACCAGGGGGAGTGGGCGGTTCGTTTCACACTGGCGCCCTACAGCCTGGACCAGGCTGTCAGCCGTGCGACCCTGCGGGTTGGCGACCAGCAACTGGAGTACCGTCATGGGCCAATCATGCCATTGGCACTGGCCTGGCCCTATGAGGCTGAAAATGGCCGCAGCAGCCTGGTGCTTGAGCGGGAAGCCGAGCAACCCCTGGGCATCGAGAAAAACAGCGGCGCCTGGTCGTTGTTTCGATTCTTTGAATTGATGCAGAGCGAGCCGGCGAACGGTCGGGATACGCAAATACTCAAGGCGGACCTTGCCGGTTTGCGTGCCAACTACCTATTGGTCAGCCAGCGCACGCCCAGCCCATTCCAGATGGATGCCTGGCGCACCTTCCGTTTGCCGGAGCAACTATGAATGCGCACGAACAGGCCTGGCACAGTGCTGCACGCACTGAGCAAGGCAAGGGGCGGGCGCGCAACGAAGATGCGTTCCTTGACCGTGGGCAAAGCGGTTGTTGGGCGGTGGCGGATGGAATGGGAGGGCATGGGGCCGGGCATGTGGCCAGTCGCTCGGTGGTCGACAGCCTTGCTGCGCTGCCCGGCGAGGGCAATCTTGACCAACGGATAGACGCTGTCCGACGGTGTTTGCAACGGTTGAACCGGCGCCTGAGCGACTGCGACGCGCACGATGTCATGGGCAGCACCGTGATGGTGTTGTTGCTCGATGACCGTCGTGCTGCGTGCCTGTGGGCGGGGGATAGCCGTTGCTACCTGTGGCGTGGGCAACGCCTGTACCAGTTGTCGCAGGACCACTCCCTGCTGCGCCAATTGATGGAAGAGCAACGGATGAGCCAAGAGCAGGCCCAGGCCCATCCAGATGCCAGGGCCCTGACCCGCGCTGTGGGGGCAGGGCACTCGTTGCGTCTTGAGGTGCTGGAGCTCAGCACCCGGCCGGGTGATGTGTTTCTACTGTGCAGCGATGGCGTTTACCAGGGGCTTAGCCATGCTGAACTGGGCAACGCCCTGGGCAGGGGCACGCCGCACCAGGTGCTGGATCAGTTGTTTGCAGCCGCCTTGCGCGGGCCTTGTCGGGACGACCTGACGGCCGTGGTGGTGCAGCCGCGATGACGGCTGCCGAGACACCGGCGCTGCTGGCTGGGCGTTACTACCTGGAACGTGTATTGGGCTCGGGCGGGATGGGGGTGGTTTACCGCGCGCGCGACCTGTTGCACGAACAGTTTGGTGAGCCAAACTCGGCGGTGGCCCTCAAGGTGTTGGGCGAGCCCCTCTCCCAGGTGCCCGACGCACCTGCATTGCTCTACAGTGAATTTGCCCTGACGCGTGGGTTGCTGCACCCGCATGTCGTGCGGGTGTTTTCGTTTGAAGTCGACACCCGCAACCAAACCGCATTTTTCACCATGGAATTGATGCACGGGCTCACACTCGACCAACTGTTGAAGGAACGTTCAGGCGGCCTGCCCTGGCAAGCCTTGCAACCGATCGCAGTGCAATTGCTCGATGCGTTGGCCTATGTCCATCGACAAGGCGTACTGCATGGCGATGTAAAACCGGTGAACATCATGATGGGCGAAGGCGGGGTGCGTTTGTTCGATTTTGGCCTCGGCCATTGCCAGGCGCAGGCCGAGGCCGGGTTGCCGTGTTTGAGCCGTGATCGCCTCAACGCCTGGACCCCGGCCTACGCGGCCCCGGAGTTGCTGGCCGGAAGTGCCTTGACGGCCAGTGCCGACCTGTATGCCGTTGCCTGTGTGTTGTTCGAGTTGGCCCACGGCAAGCGCCTGGGCGAGCGTGGCCCGGCCGAGCGGCTGTCCCGGCCCCGGCAATTGCCCAGGCATTGCTGGGCTGCGTTACGTTCGGCATTGGCCGTGGACCCCGGGCAACGAACCCTCTGTGTGGCGGAGCTGGGAGAGGCCATGGCACGTTCCGGGCGGCGCTGGTTCAGGTAGCGGGCAGGTCATGCAATTGGCAGTATTCGGCCCAACTCAAGCCGGCCATCTGTGCGACTTCCCTGTGCACTTCAAGGCGTTGGGCCTCGAAGGCGTGTGGCGATTCCGCGGTGAGCTTGAGAGTCAGCTCCCAGGCGAACAACCCCTGGCTCTCGGCTTCGGCTTCAAAGGCTTCATGCAGGCGTTCGGCACGGTAGTGTGCCAGGGTTTCGCCTTTGGCCTGGGCGGCCAAGGGGTTCAGCGAGTCCAGTTCGGTGGCAACGTCCGGGTGCTCTTTAAGGAATCTGTCGAGGGCCAGTTGGTGGTTATCGCCAGGTGGGGTCAAAGGTAGGCTCCAAGTAGTGTTAAGGGCATTGTTTAAGCGCTGGATGATGCCTGTTGAGGTTAGCCCACGAAGCGCCGCGAATCACGAAATCTGAAGAGGGGCAGCCCCCAGGCCCTGAGGCGGGCAACCAAACAGGCGTCGGTTATTGAAAAATTGCCTGTGGCGCGGCAAAAGCCTTTCGCTCCCGGTGCCAGGACGTGTAGCGTTACCCAGGATTTGCGGGGGGAGTGCCTGATGGGGCACAGAGCGATGGGCAGAGGGATGGGTCATGGCGAAAACGCTGTTCAAACTGTTCCTGACTCAGCGCCTGGCGGCCTTGGCCAGCACGGAGTCGCTGCGCGCTATCCGTGAGGGGCTGTTGTGGATCTTGCCCTGCCTGCTGGTGTCGGCCGGTTTTCTGATCCTGTCCGAGTGCGCCAAGGTCCTGGGTTTCGACCCGCAGGTGGTGGCGTTCCTGGCCGGGTTGCACAACCAGATCAGTTCGGTGATTCCGCTGCTGGTGGCGGCTTCGATTGGCTACATGCTCGCGATTCAACACCGCCTGCCGCAGTTGCCGGTCGCCTTTCTGTGCCTGGCCCATGTGGTGGTCGCCACCTTTGTATTGCGTGAATACCCCCGGGCCTCGGCCACCTTCGTGTTGTTTATCGCCATTGCCTCGCCGCTGATCAATGTGCCGGCGGTTGCCTGGCTGCACCGCTTTCGCTGGACCCGCCTGGTCAACGAAGACCTGGTAGGGCACAACTTGCGGGGCACCATCAACATGGTGGTGCCGGGTGCGATCACCGCGTTGTGCCTGGTGATGGTGTTGTCGATGCTGTTGCAGATTCCGTATGTGGCGCAACTGCAGGGGCCGCAGGTGCTTGATGCGCTGCAAGCGCCCTATGGCAGTGGTTTGTTCGTGACCCTGATGAACTCGCTGCTGTGGTTTTTTGGCATCCACGGCGTGTATGCCATGCAGCCGTTGTTCGATGTGCTGGACCAGGCCGTGGTGCTCAACGGTGCGTCGTTGGCGGCGGGTGAGCCGATCAAGTACCTGCTCAACAGTGGCCTGCTGGGCTGTTTCGCCTTCATTGGTGGCTCGGGCGGCGCGTTGTGCCTGTTGCTGGCGATCCTGCTGTTTTCAAAGAGCCAATCCATGCGCCTGATGGCGATGGCCAGCCTGCCGCTGTCGTTGTTCAACGTCAGCGAAGTGCTGCTGTTTGGCTTGCCGATCATCCTGAACCCGCGGTTGTTCATCCCGTTTCTGTTGGTGCCGGCGATCAACGCCATGGTGGCGCTGACGGTGGTGCAGTTGGGCTGGGTGTCGCCTGCGGTGGCAAGTGTACCGTTCACCGCGCCGGTGTTGCTAAACGCGTATTTGAGCACTCATGGGGACGTGGCTGCGGTGGTGCTGCAAATGGCGCTCCTGGGCGTCGGCACGTTGGTTTACGCCCCCTACGTTAGAGCGATCCACCGCCAATCCACCGAAGGCGGCACGGTGTACCTCAAGTCACTGGACATGACCTTCCGCGGTCTCGAAGAGAAAGGTCGCCTGTTGGAATTGGACCCGGTGTTGGCGTCCCACAAGACCCTGGCGCGCCAGGCGGTGGAGCTGAGCCGCATCCAGCAGATCAGCGATTACGAGTTCTACCTCGAATTCCAGCCTCAGGTTTCCACGCGTACTGGCCTGTGCACCGGCTGCGAAGCGTTGATGCGTGCCCGTGACAACCAGGGCACGGTGCACTCACCCTGGGAGTTCCTGCAATGGCTGGCCCAGGCCCGGTTGATGCCCGATGTGGATGTGTGGGTGGCGTCCCAGGCGGTGCGCCAATACCAGAAGTGGCAGAAGATCGGCTTTGCCTTGCCGATGACCATCAATATCTCCAGCGCCACCCTGACGGACGCCGCTTATGGGGATCGCCTGGTGGAAATCCTCACCCAGGCCCACGGCCAAGTGTCGGTAGAAATCACCGAAGACGCGCTGGTCAGCGACATCCAGGTCACGCGCCGGACCATCCAGAAACTGCAGGCGATTGGCGCCAAGGTGTATATCGATGACTTTGGCACTGGGTTCTCCGCCTTGAGCTACTTGCACCAGTTTCCGGTGGACTTCATCAAGATCGACCGCAGCTTTGTGGTGGCCCAGCACGACCCCAAGGGCGCCCAGGTGCTCACCGGCATGCTGCGCTTTTGTGAGGCGCTGAACCTGGGCGTGGTGGTCGAGGGCGTGGAGACGGCCGAGCAGTTGGCGTTCCTCAATACCGGCACTGAGCTCTTCATCCAGGGCTGGTATTTCAGCAAGGCACTGCCCGGCGATCAGTTGCAGGGGTTTGTGCGTGCGCGTGCGGCGGCGCAGGCTTAGGCCTGGGCCGCCGCGTAGTCGCGCTGGGTCTGTTCGATTTCTTCGACCAGCCCATCGATGCGCGCCAGGCGTGCGCGGTTGTCGTGGTCCCACGGGTGAAAGCCCGGTTTGAAGTAGTGCAGCCAGGGGCGCAGCATGCGTGGGAACACGCCTTTGGGGCCATACAGGAACTTGAGCATGCGCCAGAAGCCCTTCAGAAACCCGACCGATTTGCGGTCGGCAATCAACAAACGCACGTGAAAGTCGAACACCACCAGCCAGAAGAACACCGTGGTGGTCAGCATGGTGCCGGTGCGCAGCAGATAGCGCTTTGGCCCGGGCGCGATCACCGTGTTCCACACATCGAAGGCCACGGCTTTGTGCTCGGTTTCTTCGAGGGCATGCCAGTACCACATTTGCTGGTAGCCCTTGAGCGAATCGCCGAAACGCGACGGGTCGCTGAGCAGGATTTCCGCGAGCATGGCGGTGTAGTGCTCAAGGGCGATGGTCACCGCCAGGTTGAACGACGGCGGCAGGTGTTTTTTCTGCAGGTCGAGGATGAACTTGAGGCGCCGGTCCAGGGTGTGCGCCGGCAAGCCCGCCGCTTGCAGCAGGTCGTTGTAGGCCACGTGTTCGCGGCTGTGCATGGCCTCCTGGCCGATGAAACCCTGAATCTCCTTTTTCAATTGCGGGTCGTCGATGCGCTGGCGGTAGTGGCGCACGCTGTCCATGAAAAACAGCTCGCCCTGGGGAAACAACAGTGACAAGGCGTTGAAGAAATGCGTGATGAACGGGCCCTGTTCGTGCCAGTTCTTGATGCGCTCGGCGGGCAAGGCAAAACGAATATCGCGACGGATCGGCAGCATGGTGCGTGCTCCTGTTCAGAGACGGGGTTCGTCGTTGGTTTCAAACACCGGCGTGCGTTGTTTGGGCGCCATGCGCTTGCTGGCGAACACCACCAGGGCTTGATACGCAGCGGGCAGGCAACGGGCGAGCAGGTCGAGGAAATAGGCATCGCGGCCGATCAACACGCGGCGTTTGTTTTTGCGCACGCCTTGCAGGATGACCTTGGCGGCTCTGTCGGCATCGGTGATGAACAGCTTTTCGAAGTCGGCGCGGGCCTGTTGCTCGCTGTGGATCAGAAACCCGGTCATGTTCGCGTCGATACGGCTGCTGCGACAGATATCGGTGCGAATGCCACCGGGGTGTACGCAGGTGGCCGAGACACCGCTGCGTTGCAGGTCGAGTTCCTGGCGCAGGGATTCGGTGAAGCCGCGCACGGCAAACTTGGTGGCGTTGTAGCCGCTCATGCCCGGTTGGGCGAACAGCCCGAACACGCTGGAGGTGTTGACCACATGGCCTTCGCCACTGGCTTTAAGGTAGGGCAGGAACGCCTTGGTACCGTGCACCACCCCCCAGAAATTGATGCCGACGATCCATTCGAGGTCGGCGTACTCCACACCTTCCACGGTACTCGACAGCGCCACGCCAGCATTGTTGAAGATCAGGTTGACGCGACCGTGGTCGGCCACACAGCGTGTGGCCCAGGTTTCCATGGCCTGGCGATCGGACACGTCCAGCACCTGGGTGGTGATGGTGACCGGCGACAGCGTCGAGGTCTTGATCAAGTCGAGTGTCTGCTCCAGCCCCTGGCTGTTCTTGTCGGCCAGGGCCAGGTGGCAACCTTCCCGCGCCAGGGCCAATGCCAGGGCACGGCCCATGCCGGACGCCGCACCGGTAATCGCCGCCACGCGGCCGTTGAATGACTTCATGACAGGCTGCCTTCTGTGGTGGAGTGGGGCGCCGGGGCAGGGCGTGGGGCTGGGCTGACGGGCAGCAGGTCTGCCACATAGTCTTTGAGCGCGAACTGCCGGGTGACCTGTTTGAAGCGCCAGGTGGAGCCGGGCCACAGGGTGGTGTTCTTCCCGGTGCGCGGGTCGAGGTACCAGCTCTGGCAACCCCCGGTGTTCCAGATGGTGCGCTTGAGTTTGTCTTGCAGTTGCCGGTTGTAGGCCAGCTCAACGGCGGGTTTGACGTCCACGGTGGCGATGCGGTGCCGCTGCATCTGCTGCAGTGCATCGAGGATGTAGGTGACTTGGGCTTCGATCATCAAGATCATCGAGTTGTGCCCCAGGCCCGTGTTGGGGCCGACGATCAGGAACAGGTTCGGGTACCCCGGCACCGTGGTGCCTTTATAGGCATGGGCGCCGTCGTGCCAGGTGTCCATCAGGTCGATACCGTCGCGCCCGATGATGCAGTCCCGGGGCAGTGGGTCGGTGGCCTGGAAGCCGGTGCCGAAGATCAGGCAATCGGCCGGGTGCTTGATGCCATCGGCGGTAATCACGCCATCGGCCTCGATGCGCAGTACCTTGTCGGTCACCACCTCCACATTGCTGCGCGAGAGGGCCGGGTAATAGTCGTTGGAGATCAGCACGCGTTTGCAGCCGATGGTGTAGTCCGGCGTCAGGGTCTTGCGCAGGGAAGGGCGGGCCACCTGTTTATGCAGATGGCGTTGGGCAATCTTTTGCACCATTTTCATCAGGCGAGGGTGCAGGGCAAAGCCCACCACACGGCCTTCCAACGCCCAATAGAAAGCGCCGCGCACCAGGCGCTGGGTGAACGGCAGGTGTTTGAAAGCCCAGCGTTCAAAAGACGAAATCGGCCGGTCGGGCTTGGGCATGATCCAAGGCGGCGTGCGCTGGAACAGGTCCAGGTGCGCCACCTGCGGTGCAATCTGCGGCACGAACTGGATAGCGCTGGCACCAGTGCCGATCACCGCCACGCGTTTGCCTTTCAGTGAATAGTCATGGTCCCACTGCTGGGAATGGAAGCGCTTGCCCTTGAAGGTGTCGAGCCCCGGAATATCCGGCAGTGCCGGGCGCGACAGCCCGCCCATGCCCGACACCAGCACCCGCGCACTGACCTGGCGGCCATTGTTGAAGGTCAGTTGCCAACGCTGTTGCAGCTCATCGAACACCGCGCGCTGCAAGCCCATGCCGAAACGCAGGAAGGGTGCCAGCCCGAAACGCGCCGCACATTGCTCAAGGTAGGCGCGGATCTCCGCCTGCGGTGCGAACTGCCGGGTCCAGTTCGGGTTGGGCGCAAACGAAAACGAATACACGTGGGATTGCACGTCGCAGGCACAACCTGGGTAGTGGTTGTCTCGCCACGTGCCGCCGAGGCTGTCGGCCTGTTCGGCAATGAAGAAGTCGGTGAGGCCGGCTTCCTTGAGTTTGATCGCCATGCACAGGCCGGCAAAGCCTGAGCCGATGATGGCGATGTCGATTGAATCACTGTGGGCATTCATAGGCTGTCCTTCGTGGGCATCAGATGTGCTCCTGTTTTTTGTTTTGTCTTTTAGATAGAACACCATTGCAAAGAAAAATTGAATTATTTATTTTAAAAAAGATTTTAAATAATCTACCTGAAAATATCGCCTACGCTAGGACCTTGTTCCGCATGTGCGACTTGTCCGACGGACGAGCACGGTATGCATGAAGTTTAGGTCCAGGGTGTGGACGATGGCTGAGGCCTTGATCAATACCGATCAGGTCGCCAGCAGCAGGGAAGCAGAGGACCGAGCTATGGCTGTTGAATGGGTTATTGCTGCGGCTGTGTTGATAGGCGCGAGCGCCGTGTTGTGGGGCTTCAGTGCCTGGATGACACGGCGCATCGAAGCGGCTGTTGCGATCAACGGGCGTTTCGTCGAGGTCGATGGCGAGCGTTTTCATTATGTAGAAGAGGGCAAGGGCCCACCGCTGGTGATGATCCACGGGCTGATGGGCAGCAGTCGCAACCTGACGTATGCCTTGTCTGCCCAATTGCGCGAGCACTTCCGGGTGATCACGCTGGATCGTCCGGGCTCCGGCTATTCCACCCGGCATGCCGGCACGGCGGCGGACCTGCCCGCCCAGGCCCGGCAAATCGCCGCGTTCATCAAGACACTGGACCTGGACAAACCGCTGGTATTGGGACACTCCCTCGGTGGGGCAATCTCCTTGGCGCTGGCGCTTGATCACCCGCACGCCGTTTCCGGGTTGGTCCTGGTGGCGCCGCTGACTCACCCCCAGCGCATGCTCCCGCTGGTGTTCCTGTCTCTGGCGGTGCGCCCGGCCTGGCTACGGCGCTGGATGTCCCACACCTTGACCATGCCCGTCGGGCTGCTGACTAAAGGTTCGGTGGTCAAGGGCGTGTTCGCCCCCGATGCCGCGCCCGCCGACTTCGCCACCCGGGGTGGCGGGTTGCTCGGAATGCGGCCTGACAACTTCTATGCCGCCTCCACCGAGATCAACCTGGTCAACGATGCCTTGCCCGAGATGGTCAAGCGCTACCCCCAATTGACCCTGCCGATCGGCCTGATCTATGGGGCAAAAGACCGGGTGCTGGATTTCCAGAAACACGGCCAGGCCCTGGCCAGCAAGGTGCCAGGGTTGAAGATGCAGGTGGTGGAAGGGCGTGGGCATATGTTGCCGATCACTGCCACAGAGCGCGTCGCCGCGCTGGTGCAGCAGGTGGCCAAGCGTGCTCGGCCGCCTGAAAGCGCCACGGTGTTGCACCCGCCGTTTGCGTTGGCGAGTAAATAATTTTGTGGTTCGGTTCGCGGTTCAACGGCGTCGATGCCTGCTTTAGACACCTGACCAAACGGCTGAAAAAGAGACTGTTCGGTCACGTGAAAAAGGCTCCGAAAAAGTAGTTGACGACCTAACGATTCCGCGCTATTTATTTAAAAAAATTATTTGAATGTCTTATTTGAAATAATTTTTGAAATGCCTAAGAGCGAATAAAATAATGAAAAAAACGTCTTTTATCGCATGGTTGATTTCTCGGGGCAGTCAGCGCTCCGTGTACCTGTTTACTGCTCACATTCATTCCCTGCCAACCCGCTGCGTACGGTGGCTGCCATGAACCAGACCCTGGCCGCACCGCACGTCTGGACCGACGGCAAACGTCACCTCTGGTGGCTTGGCATCATGCCCCTGGCAACCCCGTTGCTCTCCGGCGCTCTGGCAATCACCACCGGCGTACAGCAACTGTGGTGGGTTGGTGTGCTGGTGATCTTCGGCTTGATCCCCTTGATCGATGGCCTGCTGGGCGAAGACGTCAGCAACCCGCCCGAGTCCGCCGTCAGCAACCTCGAATCCCAACGCTACTACCGCTGGATCGTCTACACCGGTGTGCTGTTCGTCATCTCTTCGGTGGTGATCACTGGCTGGTTGGCGGCAGGCGGCATCGACTGGATCATCAACGGTGGCCTGCTGCACGCCACGGCTGCGCTCGATCCTGCCAGCTGGGGGGCGAAAACCGCCGCCTTCATTACCGCCCGCACCGAACTGCACGGCGAAATCAGTTGGTTCACCTATCTGGGCATGGCCATGTCCACCGGAGCGGCTACGGGGATTGCCATCAACACTGCCCATGAACTGGGCCACAAGCCCAACCCGCTGGAAGTGTTCCTGGCCAAGGTCACCCTGGCGCCTACTTTCTACGGACACTTCTACACCGAACACAACCGGGGTCATCACGTACGTGTGGCCACGCCGGAAGATCCTGCCAGCTCGCGCCTGGGTGAGAGTTTCTGGGCGTTCCTGCCACGCTCGGTATGGTTCAGCGCACGCTCGGCCTGGAACCTGGAGCGCGAACGCCTGCGCAAACTCGGCCTGCCGGCCCTGCACTGGAAGAACGCCGTGCTCACCGCCTGGATGTACAGCGTGGTGTTGTGGGGCGCGATGATCCTGTGGCTGGGGGCGGCGGTGATTCCGTTCCTGATCATCCAGGGCATCTACGGTTTCTCGCTGCTGGAAGTGGTCAACTATGTCGAGCACTACGGTCTCAAACGCCAGAAGTTGCCCAACGGTCGTTATGAACGTTGTTCGCCACGGCACTCCTGGAACAGCAACCGTATTGTCACCAATATCTTCCTGTTCCAACTGCAGCGGCACTCTGATCACCACGCAAACCCGACACGCAGTTATCAGTCGCTGCGTCACTTTGATGAATCGCCACAACTGCCGTATGGCTACGCGAGCATGATTGTCTGGGCCTATGTGCCGTACTTGTGGCGACGTCGCATGGACCACCGGGTGCTTAACCATTATGCCGGCGATATCACCCTGACCAATCTTCAGCCGTCACAACGTTTGAAGTACCTGGAGAAATACGGCAACAGCGCCAGGCCGTTCTGATGTGAATTTAAAAGTTGTGGGCGTACTCGGGGTCTGTGTATCGCGCAGGTCTCTTACGCCCAAGGTTTACCGGTTTCGTGGCAAGCAAGTTGTTTGACCCTACAACAATAATTTCAAGGGAAGGACGTACACCATGCAAAACCCTGCCAAGTTCACCACGCACATTGTATTGGCCGCCCTGGGCCTGATCGTTTACCACCAGGCCCAGGCTGCCCGTATCGAACCGGCCGGCAGTGCCTTCACCGCCCAGGGGCCGATCAGCTTTTCCAAGGGTGCCCTGATCAGCGCCGACTGCACCATCAAAGTAGCCGGCAAAGTGGCGGCCGATGGCTCATCGGTCAATGTCGATAAAGTTGAATTCGACGGTGGCCTTAAGTGCAGCCGGGTCGAAGCCACCAACTTGCCGTGGATATTAGTGGCCAAAGATACCAAGAGCGGTTCCATGTCGAAGATCAGCGTAGATGTTCACGCCTTCGGCCTGGGCGGCAAGTGCGGCCCTTCCACCGCTGACGGTACGTGGGATAACGCCACCGGCAAGTTGGAAGCGGCCAATGTACCGATTGGCGAAGACTGCAAGATCAAGACGGTGTCGATCAAGATGCCGCCTAACTTCAAAGTTGTCGAATAAGACTGTCCGACTGTTGTAAGCGGTAATTGAATTGAGATTTGGCTGGAAAGGGAAGTTCTGCAGTTTCACCGTGACCTCTCGATCATGGCCATTACCCCTGGCGAAATGAATTCGCCATAACATGTGAGGAAAAACAATGAAAAGCTTGAAAACTCTCGTGTCGTTGACTGCTTTGGCTGTTTGCATGGGCGCTGCTTCCATGGCTTCCGCACAAAGTTTCAGCCCCGCTAACCAGTCGTTCACGACTAACTCGGGTGGCACGATTACAGTCAAGTCACCTTCTTCATTTGGTGCAGCGGTAACTTGTAATATCTCGTTCACCGGTAAAGTGCGTGCCGATGGTTCGGCGGCAGATATTACTGCTGCTACTGTCAGCGGCTCTAACCAACTCTGCTCCCTGCCTCACCTGACCAACTTGCCATGGGTGCTGTCGCCAGCCGGCACCGTGACCAATGTGGGTTACACCATTGCAGCCATTCCGCCACTGATCCCTGCCACCAACTGCGGTCCATCCACTATTGCCGTGGCGCTGTCCAACGTGACCGGTGGCGCAGCACTGAGCGCTACCAACCAACCGCTCTCGGGTAGCTGCACCGTGGTCACCCTGAGTGTCACCGCTCCAGGCGTCAGCATCGTTCCTTGATAGACGTACTCCGTAAAAAGGGCTGATCACCCGTTGCAGGGCAGGCGCCTCTGATGAGGCGCCTGTTTACGGCAGATGAGTTGGGCCTACGAGCTGAGGCTCCTGGCGAAATGGATCGCCATGAATGTGAGGAAGGAATAATGAAGCGCTTGAATGCCTTCGTTTTTATCGGCTCATTGGCGCTGTGCTTCGGTACTGCATCGATGGCCCATGCTGGAGTTTTCAGCCCTGGGGGAGTGGCATTTACCTCCAGTCCGGGCGGCACCGTTACGATCAAATCGCCCAGTACGTTTGGTGCGCCGATTACCTGCAATATTCAATTGTCCGGCCTGGTGCGCGGTGATGGTTCAGCTGCCGACGTTCTCAGCGCAACCCTTTCGGGCAGCAATGCTTTGTGCAGGCTGCCAACCCTGAATAACTTGCCTTGGGTGCTGACGCCTCCCGCTTCATCGGGTGGCACCGGAGGCCTGGCTAACGTGGGTTACACCATTGCGGCCAGTTCTCTTCCTGCTACGAATTGCGGCCCTTCATCGATTGTCGGTGTGTTGGCCAATGGCGCAGGCGGCGTCGACCTCTCTGCAGCGAACCAGCCGCTTTCCGGCTTTTGCACGGTGGTTTCGCTGAGTGCTCATATTCCCAACATCACCATTGTTCCTTGAGGTGCGTGTCGCACGGTAAGGAGTGTTTTTGCCTTTTAAAAGGCAAGCCAAGTCGCAAGACGAGCCGGCTGGGGCCGGTTCAGTGAGATAACAATAAGGAGTGCCGCATGAATAATAAAAAACAACAGGTACAGGTTCTGCTGGGCTTGGCATTAATGGGGGGGGTGATGATTGCCGCGCCGGTCCAGGCCGGTGGTTTTTCCACACCGACCTATGGCGCCCCGGGCTGGGGTCGTGCCTTTGGTGGTGGTTCGCTGTTCAAGAATGACCCCAGTTCGGCGTACAACAACCCGGCAGCGATGGCATTTGTAGAACACAATGTGGCGCAGTTTACGGTCGACTATGCCCGTATCAAGATCAAGTACAAAGGTGAGGCGAACGATTATCTCGGGCAGCCGATTACCAATACACCGGTAGCGCCCGATGGGAGTTTCGATCCGGGTAACCGCATTGCCAACAACAATGACGGCGGCCAAGGTGGCTTCACGGCATGGTTGCCGACGGGGTTCATGGTGATGCCACTGGGCGACAGGTTTGCTTTCGGGTTGTCGCAGGTTGTGCCACAGGGCATGCGCTCAACCTGGAATGAAGACTCCAAGCTGCGGGATTTCGCCGTCGATACCAAAATTGAAACCGTGGGGCTGACAGGGTCGCTTTCGTTCAAGGTCCGCGACGACTTCTCCATTGGTGGCGGGATCATCGTTCAGCACAGTAAGGGCTTTGTCAGCCAGAACATCGATTTGCTGTCTGCCGCGTCCAACTCGCAATCGCCGCTGCTGGGGAGTATCGATTTCCCATCGGGGGTGGGTGGCGCGCTGATGCGGGTCAAGGTCGACAATATCTCCACGGGCTGGTTTACCGGTGTCGTCTGGAAACCGACCGCGCAAGACAGTCTTGGCCTCAATTACCACGCCAAGATCAAAAACAAAATGACCGGCAAGTACAACATCCGTGCCGATCAGTTCTCCTACAACCTGATGACTCAGCCCAGCCCATTCGGTGGCAGCGGGACCCTTGTAGAAGAAGCCTACCCTGGACTGAAACTGTTCCCGGACGGAGCACATGCCAGCACCCAATTGGATATCCCGGCCACTGCGGCCTTTGACTGGGTCCACCAGTTCAATGACCGTTTCACACTCGGTGTCAGTGCTGTGTGGACTCAATGGTCATCCTTCAAGGACCTGACGCTCAAGTCCGGTGACATTCAGATCGTCTCCATTCCCTACAACTATCGTGATTCCTGGATGTATTCGGTGGGCGGTGACTTCAAAGCCACCGACGAGTTGACGTTGCGAGCCGGTGTCGCTTCCGACCAGACGCCAACCCGTAACTCCACCCGGGATCCACGGATTCCGGACGGTGATCGCTACTTCCTGTCGCTGGGTGCAGGTTATGAGGTCAAGGCCATTCCTGGCTTGTCGCTCGATCTCGCGTACTCCCATCAATTTGTGCAGGAGGTCAACTTGAAGACCAAGAACGTGGATCGACTCGGTGGCGCCAGCCTGAACGGCAAAGCTGAGTCGTCGGGGGATGTGGTGGCTGTTTCGGCGACCTACGCGTTCTGAACCAATAACGCACTATCGAGGATGAAGCGCTAAGCGCATCTTGGCGCTTTTATCCGCGTTTACCTGCGCCGACGGGGCGCTCCGCGTCCCGTCATTCTCCTTTTCAACGTGATGAGCAAGGCTGACCGGGTCGGCCAACTTTTTTGCCTACGCATTAAATAAAAATTTCAAAACAAAATTTGAATTTAGTTTTCCAAGTTTGTAGTGTGGCTTTACACCGCAGCGCATTTCAATCTGCCTGCGCATTGGCCGTACCCTGAATCGAGTAGAGGTATCCCCATGGTTATCTGGTTATTGGTGGGTTTCGCAGCCGCGATTGCCCTGGCGTATCGACAAGCAGCCGCCACCCTGTGGCTGGGCGCTGGCCTGATCTGGCTGGCGGTGGGCTATCTGTTCAATGTGATCGCCACGCTTGGCATCACGGTAACGGCGGTGCTGGTCATCGCACCGGCCTTGTTGATGGCCATCAAGCCCCTGCGCCGTGCGTTGGTGACGAGCAAGGCGTTGGGCCTGTTTCGCACCATCATGCCGGCCATGTCCGACACCGAACGCGCGGCCATCGAGTCCGGCACCGTGTGGTGGGACGCCGAACTGTTCAGCGGCAAGCCCGATTGGCAACGCCTGTTGCAAGCGGCTCCGGCCAGCCTCAGCGCCGAAGAGCAAGCCTTCCTCGACAACGAAGTGGAAACCCTGTGCGACATCGCCAACGACTGGGAAACCACCCAGATCTGGCAGGACATGTCCCCCGAGGGCTGGCAGTACACCAAGGACGCCGGTTTCCTCGGCATGATCATTCCCAAGCAGTACGGCGGCAAAGGCTTCTCCCACTACGCGCACTCCCAAGTGGTGATGAAGCTGTCGACGCGCTGCTCGGCGGCGGCGATTTCGGTGATGGTGCCCAACTCCCTGGGCCCGGCCGAGTTGCTGTTGCACTACGGCACCGATGCCCAGCGTAACTATTACTTGCCGCGCCTGGCCCGGGGTGAAGACATCCCGTGCTTTGCCTTGACCAGCCCGTATGCCGGTTCGGATGCGGGCGCGATCCCGGACCTGGGCATCGTCTGCAAAGGCACCCACGAAGGCGAAGAAGTGCTGGGCTTCAAGGTGACCTGGGACAAGCGCTACATCACCCTCGGTCCGATTGCCACGGTGCTCGGCCTGGCCTTCCGTGCCGAAGACCCGGACGGTTTGCTTGGCGCACCCGGTTCACTGGGCATCACCTGCGCGCTGATTCCAACGTCCCATCCGGGCGTCAACAGCGGCCGTCGTCATTGGCCACTGAATGCGGTGTTCCAGAACGGCCCGACCACCGGCAAGGATGTGTTCATTCCGTTGGAATGGGTGATCGGTGGCCGTGAACAGGTGGGCAACGGCTGGCGCATGCTAATGGAATGCCTGGCGGCGGGCCGTGCGATTTCCCTGCCATCGGCCAACGTCGGCCTGGGCAAGGTGGCGGTACGCGGGACCACGGCCTACGCAGCGATGCGTAAGCAGTTCGGCCTGCCCATCGGCAAGTTCGAAGGGGTACAGGCGCCGCTGGCGCGCATGGCCGGGCATTTGTACGCCTGCGACGCGGTGCGCAAGGTGTCGGTGGCGTCCCTGGATGCCGGTGAAAAGCCGTCGGTGATCTCGGCGATCGCCAAGTACCACGTCACGGAACGCGCGCGCATCATCGTCAATGACGGCATGGACATCGTTGCCGGCAAAGGCATTTGCATGGGGCCCAACAACTTCCTGGCCCGTGCCTACCAGCAAAGCCCCATCGCGATCACGGTGGAAGGCGCGAACATCATGACCCGCTGCCTGATCATCTTTGGCCAGGGCCTGATCCGTTGCCATCCCTATGTGTTCCGCGAAATGGAAGCGGCGCGCAACCCGGATCGGCGCAAGGCGCTGGAAGCCTTCGACAGTGCGATGTTCGGCCACGTGAGCTTTGTGCTGGCCAATACCGTCCGCGCTGCGGTGCATTCGCTGACCGGTGGGCGGCTGATTTCCGCTCCGGCCAAGACCGACCCGGCGCTGGCGTCCTACTACCGCCAGGCCAATCGGCTGTCGGTGGTGCTGGCATTGATCTCGGACGTGTCCATGGGCGTGCTGGGCGGCGCGCTTAAGCGCAAGGAAAGTATCACCGGACGGCTGGGGGATATTCTGTCACAGCTGTACATTGTGTCCTGCGTGCTCAAGCGTTTTGAAGATGACGGCCGGCCCCAGGCCGACCTGCCGCTGGTGCACTGGTCGGCCCAGGATGCGCTGTTGCGTGCCCATGAAGCCTTGGCCGAAGTACTCGACAACTACCCTTCGAAAGCCGCAGCAGCGGTGGTGCGCGGCTTGAGCTTCCCGCTGGGTATTCCCCTGCGCAAACCGTCGGACCGCTTGCTGGCCCAGGTGGCGGACGTGGTGCAGACCCCGGGTGAGACCCGCGACCGCCTGCTGGCCAATTCCTACATCCCGCGTCCGGAAATCGACAAGCTGGCTTACGGCGAATTGGGTTTCCGCCTGCTGCCGCAGGTGGAACTGATCGACGCGCGGCTCAAGTCTGCCGTGAAGCAGGGCCTGATCGAACCGATGCCGATTTCCGCCACTGCGTTTACCGCCTGGCGCGTCAAGGCGCGAGCGCTGGACCTGATCAGCGACGACGAAGACGCCTTGCTGGGGCGCTACGTGGAGTACGCCGACCATGGCATCCAGGTCGACGACTTCCCGCAGGATTTCGGTTTGCTGGAAGCGTTGCAGCAGCGCAAGCAAGCCTTGGAACCAGCGGTAAAACGTCGCAACAGCCAGAGCGAAAATGCCTCGGTCAATTGAGTGGTACTGAATGAACACGGTCACTGTGGGACCGGGTTTACATGGTCAGCATGCGTTGTGAGTGAATGTCTTTATGAGTGACAGCTACCTTTCCTTCGTCAATTCCCCCTGGGGCCGACGCCTGGCCCAGGCCGTGGGCCTGCCGCAACCGCTGCCGCTGCAACGCCATCGCAGCGGCCAGCAAGGGCTGGTCAACCCGGTGATCATCGCCGGGGCAGGGCGCCTGGTCGATCAGGTGCAACAGGTGTTCAAGGCCACCGACACCGTGGCCGCCACCCCGGCGACTCTCAAGGCGCCGTCCACGGTCAAGGTGCAGGGCGCGGTGTTCGATGCCAGTGGCGTCACCGATTTGCAGCAACTCGACGAGCTCTACGTGTTCTTCCACGCCAACGCCAAGCGAATTGGCCACCATGGACGTGTGGTAGTGCTCGGCACGGCGCTGGAACAGTGCAAGGATTTGCCCCAAGCCATCGCACAGCGCGCCCTGGAAGGCTTGGTGCGGTCGCTGGCCAAGGAACTGCGCCGGGCGATCACCGTGCAATTGATCTACGTGGCGCCGGGCGCCGAATCAGCGCTGGACAGCAGCCTGCGCTTCTTCCTGTCGCGCCGTTCGGCCTACGTGTCCGGGCAAGTGGTGCGCCTGGAAAAAGCCGTGGACGGCAACAGCGCGATCAACTGGGAAAAACCCTTTGTCGGTCGCCGTGCCTTGGTCACGGGTGCGTCCCGTGGCATCGGCCTGGCCATCGCCCAGGTGCTGGCACGCGAGGGTGCCCACGTGGTCTGTGTGGACGTGCCCCAAGCCCAGGAGGCCTTGCAGCAGGCGGCCAGCAGTGTCGGCGGTTCGGCGTTGCCGCTGGACATCACCGCCGCCGACGCAGTTTCGCTGCTGCAAGCCCATGTCAGCCAATACGGCGCGTTTGATGTGGTGGTGCACAATGCGGGTATCACCCGTGACAAGACCATCGCCAAAATGACCGAAGCGGCCTGGCGCAGCGTGCTGGCGGTGAACCTGGAGGCGCCGCTGCACTTGAGCAACGCCTTGCTGGACAGCCAGGGGCTGAACCCGGGTGGGCGCATCGTGTGCGTGTCGTCGATCTCCGGTATCGCCGGCAACCTGGGGCAAAGCAACTACGCCACCTCCAAGGCTGGCGTGATCGGCCTGGTGCAAGGCCTGGCGCCGAAGGCGGCGGCGCAGCAGGTGACGGTCAACGCGGTGGCGCCCGGGTTTATCGAGACCCAGATGACCGCGAAGATCCCGCTGATGATCCGCGAGGCGGGGCGGCGCATGAACTCGCTGTCCCAGGGTGGCCAGCCGATCGACGTGGCCGAGACCATCGCCTGGTTGGCGCACCCGGCGTCCGGCGGGGTCAATGGCCAAGTCGTACGCGTATGCGGCCAATGCCTGCTGGGAGCCTGAGCCATGGACTACGTGACCCAGATCATCGACCCACCGCCGTCGCGCACGCGCTTGCTGCTTGATGGTGTACGCGCGCTGCGCAAGCCCACGCTCGACGGCGAACCGGTATTGCCCAGGGAACGTCTGGTGCGTTCGGCGGTGGAGCTGTCGCCCAGCGGTATCGCGGCCTACGGCCGTGCGTGCGGGTTTCGCCGCGAGCAGGGCGTGCCGCTGTCCTATCCCCACGTTCTGGCGTTTCCGTTGCACCTGATGCTGCTCACTCGCCCGAGCTTTCCGTACCCGGCCAGCGGCATGGTGCACCTGGCCAATCGGATTCGGCAGCACCAGCGTTTGCACGAAGGCCAGACGCTGCGCCTGGAGGTGTATTGCGAGCGCTGGGTTGCTCATCCGAAGGGGCAGGCATTGAGCATCGCCACCCGAGCCTACGGCGCTGACGCCCTGGTGTGGGAAAGCGACAGCCTGTACCTGCGCCGTGACGTCCAGGCGCCGGTTGGCGAGCCGTGGGACGACGTGTTGCCGTTGCAGGAGGAGGGCCTGTTGCGCACCCAGCGCTGGGTGCTGCCGGCCGACCTGGGCCGGCGCTTTGCCAAGGTGTCGGGGGATTTCAACCCGATCCACACCTCGGTGATCGGCGCCAAGATCTTCGGCTTTCGCCGCGCCATCGCCCACGGCATGTGGACCCTGGGCCGCGCACTCGCCGCCCAGCAACCCCCCGGCGGGCTGGAGCAGGCCGAGGCCCATTGCGACTTCAAGCTGCCGATCTTCCTGCCCGGCCAGGTGGCGCTCTGGAGCCGCCCCGTGACGGGCCCGCGCCGCGAGTTCGAAGTGCGCAATTTTGCTGGCGACAAACCCCATATGCGCGGCCTCTTTATCTGGAATGAGACCTGTCGATGAGTGACTACAGCTTCAACCCGGCCCCGGTGCGTCGCGTCGCGATTATCGGCGGCAACCGTATTCCCTTTGCCCGCTCCAACACGGTGTATGCGAACGACAGCAACCAGGATTTACTGGTGGCGGCCCTGCAGGGCTTAATCGACCGCTACAACCTGCACGGCCAGCGCCTGGGGGAATTTGCCGCGGGTGCGGTGATCAAACACTCCCGGGATTTCAACCTGGCGCGAGAATCCCTGCTGTCGACCACCTTGTCTCCCGATACACCCGCCTACGATGTGCAACAAGCCTGCGGCACGGGGTTGGAAGCCGCGTTGCTGGTGGCCAACAAAATCGCCCTGGGCCAGATCGACGTGGGCATCGCCGGCGGTTCCGATACCACCTCCGATGCACCCATCGGAATCAACGAATCCCTGCGCCATACGTTGCTGTCGGCCAACCGTGCCAAGGGCATGGGCGACAAGTTGAAGGCACTGCTGAAGGTGCGTCCCGGGATGTTTTTCAAACCGCTGCTGCCGCGCAACGGTGAGCCACGTACCGGCCTGTCCATGGGCGAGCACTGCGAAGAAATGGCCAAGCGCTGGAAAATCAAGCGCCTGGCCCAGGATGAGCTGACCCTCACCAGCCACCAACGCCTGGCAGCGGCCTACGCCCGGGGTTTCTTTGATGACTTGATCAGCCCCCATCGCGGCCTGGCCCGTGACAATAACCTGCGTGCCGACGCCAGTCTGGAAAAGCTCGCCGGCTTGTCCCCGGCCTATGACCGGCAGAACGGCACGCTCACTGCGGGCAATTCCACGCCGCTGACCGATGGCGCGTCAGTGGTGCTGTTGGCCAGCGAAGAGTGGGCGGCCGAGAACGGCTGGCCGGTGCTGGCCTACCTGCGCACGGGCGAAACGGCGGCAGTGAACTTCGTCGACGGCACCGAAGGCCTGTTAATGGCCCCGGCCTATGCGGTGCCGCGCATGCTCAAGCGCGAAGGCCTGAGCTTTGCGGATTTTGATTTCTTCGAGATCCATGAAGCGTTTGCCGCGCAGGTGCTGTGCACGCTCAAGGCCTGGGAAGACGCCGATTATTGCCGGGAGCGTCTAGGCTTGGACGCACCCCTGGGCGCTATCGAGCGCAGCAAGATGAACGTCAACGGGGGCTCGCTCGGTTGCGGCCATCCCTTTGCTGCCACCGGTGGCCGGCAATTGGCTGCCTTGGCCAAGACCATCCACGAGAACGGCGGTGGCCGTGGCCTGATTTCAATTTGCGCGGCCGGCGGCTTGGGCATTACCGCCATCGTCGAAAAGTAGCTCTATCAAAAACAACAACAAGGAGACTGCCATGAACGCTGTAAGCCTGGAACAAACCGAACGGATCTGGTTGAACGCTTACTTGCCAGGCGTTCCGGCCGACATTGATGCCGGTATCGAGGACTACCCGTCGTTGCGCGAGGTGTTCCTGGAGCACCTGGAGAAGTTTCGCGAGCGGGTCGCCTACGTCAGCATCGGCACCGAAATGACCTACGCCGACTGGAAAGTGCAGGGCGTTGCCTTTGCTGCCTGGCTGCAGGGCCAGGGCGTGAAGAAGGGCGACCGTGTGGCGTTGATGATGCCCAACTGCTTGCAGTACCCAATCTGCCTGTTGGGCACGATCATGGCCGGTGCGGTGGTGGTCAACGTCAACCCGTTGTACACCGCCCATGAGCTCAAGCATTTGCTCAAGGACAGCGGTGCCGAAACGGTGGTGATCTTCGAGAACTTCGCGCACACCCTGGAAAAAGTCGTGGCCGGCAGCAGCGTCAAGCGCGTGGTGGTGGCGGCCATCGGCGACTTGCTGGGCACCTTCAAGGGCGCGGCGATGAACTTCATCCTGCGCCGGGTGCAAAAGCAAGTGCCGGCCTTCAACCTGCGCGGTTCGGTGCGCTTCAATCAGGTACTGAAAGAGGGGCGTGCGCTCAACCATTTTCCGGTGGCCATGGCCCTGGATGACCTGGCCTTCTTGCAATACACCGGCGGCACCACCGGCGATGCCAAGGGAGTGATGCTCAGCCACCGCAACATCATCGCCAACCTGCTGCAAGCCAAGGCCTGGGTCGGTGACCAACTGGACCAGGACCAGCAGGAAACCAACGTCACCTTACTGCCGCTGTACCACATCTTTTCCCTGACGGTGAATTGCCTGATGTTCATGTGCCTGGGCGGGCGCAACATCCTGATCGCCAATCCACGAGACGTGAAGCGCGTACAGATGATCCTGCGCAAGGAACGCTTCAACGGCATCGCCGGGGTCAACACCTTGTTCAACGGGCTGCTGGAAAACAAGGAATTCTGTGCGCGGGACTTTTCGGCGTTGCGCATGGTCATCGCGGGCGGCATGGCGACCCACACGGCAGTGGCCAAGCGTTGGAAGGAAGTCACCGGGTTGCCGATCATCGAAGGCTACGGCCTCACCGAGTGCTCGCCGGTGGTGAGCATCAGCCCGATCAACATTGCGCGCATGCGCGAGATGGAATTCACCGGCAGCATTGGCGTGCCCTTGCCGTCGACCTGGGTGCGCTTTGTGCGCGAGGACGGCGAACTGGCCGAGATTGGCGAACAGGGCGAGCTGCAAGTGCGTGGCCCGCAGGTGATGCAGGGCTACTGGAAACGCCCGGAGGCTACCGCCGAAGTGCTGGATGCCGAGGGCTGGTTGTCTACGGGGGATATCGGGGTAATGGACGAGCGCGGGTTCATCCGCCTGGTGGACCGCAAGAAGGACATGATTCTGGTCTCCGGTTTCAACGTGTACCCCAACGAGATCGAAGACGTGGTGGCGTTGCACCCGGGGGTGGGTGAAGTGGCGGCGATTGGCGTGGAAGATGCGGTGACCGGCGAGAAGGTCAAGATTATCGTGGTGCGCAAGGACCCGAACCTGACCCAGGAACAGATCCTCGCCCATTGTCGGGAATACCTGACAGGGTACAAGTTGCCCAAGTATGTGGAGTTTCGCACGACCGAGTTGCCCAAGACGACCGTGGGCAAGGTGTTGAGAAGAGCCCTGCGCTGATAGACCGCGTCAATGTCTCGAGAGATTGACGCGGCGTTGCCCACGGGTATCAGTCCCTATAAAAGAACAACCTGTGGGCCATGGCGGATGGGATTTTGCTTCGCCAGACGGCGATCACCTTGGCGCTGTTGTTCCGGTATTGCGCCAACTGTGCCTTGAACCCGATATTACGTTGATCGGCGCGTTTCAAATGCCCACTGGTATAGGCGGTTTTTGCAACCGTCAAGCTGGTGTAGTGAAAGTGGGCATACCACAGCACGTATCCGGTATCGCTGTCGCGGATTGCATATTCGCTGAGAAAGTCTTTGGCGTTTGTCGGTTCGCGCTCCTTTACCAGCCCGATGTTCACCGCTTTTTCGTGCCACAAATAGTCCACGATAGCCACCGTAGGCGCCTGCTTTTTGTAGCCCGTGATGCGGTATTGCTTGCCGGCAGCCTTCATTTGCACTGCTAGGGTTCGCCATTGATTGGCCGTAAGGGTCGTTTGATTGGAGGGGGCGGCGTGTTCCAGTTCTGTGGCCAGCGCCTCAAGCTTATCTGCCTCTGTCGTCAGCATGAATTCCCAATCTTTCGGCACTTTTTCGTCCCGCAGGATTTCGTCACGGTCCATTTGATTGAGTTCACGCTGTATCGTGCTTTCAATGCTCTCGCGCTTGGCTGCGACATCCTGTGCTGCGCTGGTGATTGCCCTGGCCGAACGAGCCAGTCTGGGCGGCGGCGTTTGAGTCGGGCCCTCTTCGATTTCCACGTAAACACCTTCTTCGGCATGTTCGTGGAATCGCTCGATCACTTCGCCGTTGGAGGGGTCGACAATTTCGATGAGTTGCGCGGTATCTCCTGGTGCAGCCTCTCGCAGATCGCCGACCAACGTGCCGCGGCTGCGCGTTTTGAATACCCGCTTGGTGGCGGGCTTTTGCCTGATGGCTTTGGGCGGTTGGTAGATAACCTTGTCTTCTTCGCTGTCTATGATCAGTGTT
The DNA here is from genome assembly GCF_013386585.1 of Pseudomonas sp. P7548. GTDB lineage: Bacteria > Pseudomonadota > Gammaproteobacteria > Pseudomonadales > Pseudomonadaceae > Aquipseudomonas. The sequence continues at coordinate 107,189 of NZ_JACARO010000043.1, forward strand.
TTCAGGTCATTTTCGGCGCTTGCTCGGCCTTGCGTGATGTTGTCCAGAAAATCATCCAGGTATTGCGTACGAATGCAGGTCGGGTTCAGCCGCTTGAGGTTCTGCCCAATATGCTCGGCAGCGGTATAGCGGTCCACGACGGACTCGAGCACATCGATTCGCTCGGTCGTGCTGTAGCCGCGGCTGGTGGTCATCTCTATGTGAGCCGAAATGGTCGGGCGTAAGCGTATTTGCTCAAATAGATGGAAGAACAACGCTTCGATACTGTTTTGTGCGAGAGGAACACTGCGGTCAAGGCTGAGTTCTTGAACAATATCGATGCCCATTAAGCGTGTATTGTCCGGCAGATATTTTTCCGGCTGCGATAGCCGTGCAACCAGGTCGTCCCGGAAGCTCTTGCCGAAGGCTGATGCTCGGGCCATCTCGTCGAGGAGTTGTTCCTGGATGGTTGACACGGCAACGATTTGATCATGATAGGCGCGTGAGGTTTTCAGATCTTCCATCAACGCCTTGTAGTCTTCAGGCTCTCCCTGTTGGAGTTTGTCGTAAGCGATCGTGAATCGTTGTGTTGCGCTCATTCCACGACTGAACACCCCCGAACCCAGGCCGAAATGGGCCAGTTGGGTTCGCAGCGTGTCTTGCTGATCCCACAGGGCAAAAAAGTGAGTCGTGTGCTCGCGGTCATTGTTGGTTTGATGGTCGACAGCCTTGATGTCGTTAATCACGCTGATGACGTCCCTGTACGCCTGGGTCGCCTTGGCCGACTTCTCCCGGTAATTGATCAGGCTGATGCTGTAGAACGATCGCTGTTCCTGTGTCCTGTTCAGCTCCAACTGATAAGTGGGCGCTATCCGGGATTTCTGCTCAGTGGTTGCCGCATTCCAGATCGCCCAAGTACGCGTCAGCTTGCCGTTTTGTGTGGTGTATTGGGTTCTCGCGGTGTTTAAGGTGGCCAACGCGACAGTTTCATCGGTCACGCATTGCACAAGTGTTTGTTGCAGCTCGGCCTTACGGCTATTCAGCGCAGCGACCCTTTCGGCGTTGGCCTTACGCGCCTCGGCCACGCGGTTCTTTCGTCCACCGCCTATCAGTCGCAACCCTTCGTCGAGCGTCCAGTGCCCTTGGCCGTCGGTCCTAAGCTTGATCCCCGGGCGGTCAGGGTGCTCAGGGTGAACCACATACGCCTCGCCAAAACCGGGCACCACACTGACTTGAAACAGCCGGCCCCTGACGCTGGCGTGCCAGGTTGCGCCGATACGGTAAAGGCCTTTGAACGGACCGGTTGCTGTCGGCGGGGGTGGGTTTTCGGGCCAGTTGACGCGTATCTTGAGTAACTGCTCAAACAGCCGCGCTCGTGAGGCTTCGCGGGCGGTGGACAGGTTGAAGTCAATCAGCGTGTGACCACTGCCGGGTGGCTGTGAAGGCAGGCCGACAGAACCTTGCCGAACACGGGGTGGCGTGGCCTGCTGCGTTTGCGAGGTGCGGCGCAGGGGGGCAAGTGCCACCGGGCGTTGTCGGGTCTCACTCAGAGGGCGACTCGTTACGCTCGCGCCGGCATGTACCAACACCAGGCCGAGATTCAATAAAAGGTCGACCCATGCGAGTTCCCGCGCTTGCGGATCACTGCTTTCCAACGCCGGAATATCCTGCGCCAGCCCTGAGGCGATTTGCAGCATCCAACCCACCAGCATGGCGGGGCCCCTCAATAAAGGCAGCAGCAACGTATTGAACAGTAGGCCGGCGCCTTCCAGGAGGCTGGCCCAGCGGCTTTCGCGGTTGGACACCGATTGGCGGTCAGCCACTTCAACCAAGGTCCTGGCGTAGCTGCCGAACAGATACTGCATCAGGTTTCCCCTGCTCAGCGATTGCAACACCTCGGACTGCGTCCCGCATTTTGCCAAGGTCACAGGCTCGGGGATTTCCGGGGTATCGAACTCCATGCCGATGCCGATTCGCACGTAATGGGGTTGCTGAAACCCGCCGTTGTCGTACACCGCCCGGGCACCGTCCGATAGCCACGTCAGCGCGCTTGCCTGCAGTGCTCCGGGTAAGGCGATGGCTTGCATCAACGCCTCGCGGGTGCTGAATTGCATGAGTACCGGTAAATACTGTGGGCGATAGAGAATCACCGGGCCGGTGGTACAGCCTTGCTCTTCGATCAAGAACATATCGGTCACGTGATCGGGCGCCGCGCCTGGCTTTCTCAAGAACCCCAGCGTGTGGATGACGATGTCTTTGTCGTCCACTCTACGGTCCGCCGCCGTGCTTTTGACCACCGCCGCCACCCTTCGATAACCTTCCCATGTCATCCCCGACTGCTGCCTTACGGCCAACTCCAGCGCGGTCATCGGCAAGTGAACGCGCAGCTGTTGGGCAAACAGGTTTTCGCGCTCACGCGACTCCTTTTCGTCGTTAAAAAATAGACGTTCAAGCAAGGCCGGGTAGACCGCTCCGATGTCAGCCCGAGTAACCAGGCCTTCGACATACTCGGGCGTGAGCCACTTAGCGAGTGCCTGGCCGTCCAGACTGCGCAGGGTCAGGCGACCGTTGGGTTTTCCTGACAGATTTTTCAGTGCCAGGTCCGTCAGCGTCATCCTCACGTGTTCGATGTAGCTGCTACCGATGTCTCCCACCGGTACCGCATAGGTCAGCTCCAACGCGTCAACGTTGTAGGTTGGCCCGGCGGGGTGATCCGCAACCATCAACGCCTGCAGCGTTTTGGCCGCAAAGGAACGAAGCCCGTCAATGCCCTCGAGGAAGCTGCGACCGTGGGTGCGCTTCTTGATGTTGGCTAATTCCACCAAATGACGGGAGTACGCACTGCGTTCGGCGGGTGTACCTTGCGCAAGCCAGTCGGGTAACGCCGCTTGCAGTTGGGTGAGTGGCAGCGATGCACCGATAGGTACATTGAGTAATAGCGGGGCGGGGTCCATGACTCGGTCGTAAAGCGCCTCCAGTGCCTCTATGCCAACCTTGGCCGGCAGGTGCAGGGCTGCCAGGTTTTCAAGTTGCTGATTTAAAATCAGTGCTGCTTGGGTGTCGAAAATATTGCCGTCAGGTTCGAAGCGTTTCCACACGATCTGTTCAGCTTGATAGCGGCTTTTTATGGCGTTCGACCAGGCGCCGCCGAATGCATCGACGGTCGGGTAGGTACGGATGTTGCCTGATACGCCGCAAGAAACTACGCAGGTGCCTTGGACGAGCAGCAATTCGCTTGCCTGAACGCTGACCCGCAGATCGCCCTGAATAAGCGTGGTTTCCAGGGTGTACGCATGAATGGTTTCACCCGATAGGTTGAGCGTGCCGCGCTCGCGATTGTCGGGGTAATCCAGCACGTTGTTGAGGAGTTGCAGGTGTTCGTCGGTCAGGTCACTGCTGCGCTGGACGCTGTTGCGTAATGAGGTGCGCAGCAGGTCGCCCATCCACTGCCAGCGACTGATTCCTGTGCTGCCGTTTTGTTGCCAGAAGTCCGCCAGCGCGCTCTGCAATTCAATGAATAGAACGACGGGGAGTTCGTTGATCAGCGCGGCGATCACGTGGATGTCGATTGGCACGTTGTTGACGGTGATGCGTTTTTGCGGTGTGCCGCTGTTGCACAGGTAATACTCAGACGCGTGCTTGTCCGAGAAATCGGCGGGCACACCGGTTGCCAGAAAATCAAGGGCAACGTCGATCAAAGGTTTGAGGTTCCAGGCTCCAGGGCGGCTGGGTTCCGCCACGCGCAAGGTGGCAGTGTCTACTGGCAGGGCCGGGAATTTTTCCTGAATACTCTCGTGCAACCGCTGGGACACGACTGAACGAAGCGTCGGTCGCGCGGTGAATTGGGTATTGACCGCTTGGGCCAGTACCTTGCTCCAAGGGAGCGGGGAGGAAATGGTAGCCACAGGTTTAGTCCTTCTGAGGGAGGTGTTCAGGCCATGCCTGATCGCACCCTCAGAAAACCCTATGTTCGTACCCTGGAGGCGGTACTGGAGTAGTTCGTCTTGCCGGCGCACTCAAATGCTTTCAAGTGCGCCAAATCAAGCGCGTTTAGAGCGAGTCCACGCTGACCCAGCGCTCTTCCTTCGCGGCGACACGAGTCGCCGTCGCCAATCGCTCCACCGCCCAGGCGACTTCAAAGTCAGTGCCATCCCTGCCTTGCCCCGCCAGCGCCATGATCAATTCCTGAACCTCCAGGGTCTTCAACTCGTTGTAACCCAACTGATGCCCCGCCGCCGGGCTGAACGCCGCGTAGCCGGGCAGGGCGGGACCGGCGAGCAGGCGCTGGAAGCCGTCTTGGCCGACACGGCACAGGCGCAGTTCATTCAAGCGCTCCTGATCGAAGGCCAAGGTGCCCCGGGTGCCGCTGATCTCGAAACTCAGGTGGTTCTTGTAGCCATGCTTGAGCCAACTGCTGCTCACCGTGCCGCGGGCGCCATTGGCGAAGCGCAGCAAGGCGTGCACTTGGTCGTCCACGGCGATGGACTTAAGCTCGGCGCTGCCTTTAACGGCCGGGCGTTGGGCATGCACGGTTTGTGTATCGGCGCACACGCTGACCACATCTCCCACCAGGTAACGCGCCATCGACAGTAAGTGGCTGCCCAAGTCTGCAAGAGCGCCGCCGGCGTGTCCGACTTCGCAACGCCACGACCAAGGTGAGGCAGGGTCGGCCATGAAGTCTTCGCTGAACTCACCCTGGAAGCTGATGATTTCGCCCAGGTCGCCGTTGGCGATCATTTGCTTGGCCAATACGATCATCGGGTTGTGCTGATAGTTGTAACCCACCCGCGTGACCACCCCGGCTGCGCTGGCGGCGCGGCGCATGACGTCGGCTTGTTCCAGGCTGACGGCCAGGGGTTTTTCGCAGTACACCGCTTTGCCCGCGGCAATGGCGGCCATGGCCATGGGGTAGTGCAAATGGTTGGGCGTGGTAATGGCCACGACGTCTACAGTAGGGTCGTTGACCAACGCTTGCCAGTCGCCATGGGCCTGGGCAAACCCCCAGGCTGTGGCGCAGCGCTGGGCGCGCTCGGTGTCGGCATCGGCCAGGGCGGCCAGCCTGAGGGATACTGGCAGTTCGAACACCGCCCGGGCGTTGTTGAACGCCAACGCATGGGCGCGGCCCATGAAGCCTGTACCGATCAGGCCGATTCCGAGTTCACGCATAGCCGTGGTCCTTTGAATTATTGTTTTCAAGAACGCTATTAATGGAATAAAAATTCCCATAATTCAATAGATAGAATAAAAATTCATTTGTGTGCGCTGATCAGCGTGACGAATGCCGCTATATTCAGCTGCGGATGAATTGCCATCAGTTAACAAAAGATAACGTAGCGCCGATTGTCAGACGATTCCAAAGCCCGATAGGATGGCCGCAGCTTCCTCCAGGCGCTCTAGGTTGCAGGTTTCACGGCCCAGGAAGGCAAGCAATAACAATAATAAATGGGAGAAAGGTCTATGAGTGAGCCTGTCATGGGTTGGGTTGTTTGCCGCCCACGCGCCGCACGCAGGGTTGCGTTGCTGGCCACAGCGCTCTCGCTGCTTGGCGCCGTCGCGTTGCCGACCGCCGTCCAGGCCGCCAGCGATACCCCCGCCGCAGCTGTGTTTGCGATTGAATCCCCCAAGGCCGCCAAGGGCCTGATGATCGACGTGGTCCACGCAGGCAAGCGCCTGGTGGCGGTCGGTGATCGCGGGCATATCCTCTATTCCGATGACCAGGGCGCTACCTGGACCCAAGCCAAGGTGCCCACCCGCCAACTGCTCACCGCCGTGTTTTTTGTCGATGACAAACAAGGCTGGGCCGTGGGCCATGATGCGCAAATCCTTGCCAGCACCGACGGCGGCGCCACCTGGACCCAGCAATACCAGGACCTCAAGCGCGAAGCCCCCTTACTCGATATCTGGTTCAACGACGCCAGCCACGGCCTGGCGGTGGGTGCCTATGGCGCGTTGATCGAAACCACCGACGGCGGCAAAACCTGGGAAGACGTCAGCGACCGCCTCGACAACGAAGACCAGTTCCACCTCAACGCCATCGCTCACATCAAGGACGCCGGCCTGTTTATCGTGGGCGAGCAGGGCAGCATGTTCCGCTCCCGCGACGACGGCCAGACCTGGGAAAAACTCGAAGGCCCCTACGAGGGCTCGTTGTTTGGCGTGATCGGCACGGCGCAAGCGCAAACCCTGCTGGCGTATGGCTTGCGCGGCAACCTCTACCGTTCCACGGATTTCGGCAGCACCTGGGAGCAAGTTGAGCTGAACGCGGCGCGGGGAGCGCTGGAGTTTGGCTTGTCGGGCGCCACGTTGTTGGATGACGGCGCCATTGTCGTCGTCGGCAACGGCGGCAGTGTGGTGGTCAGCCACGACGACGGGGTGACGTTCAGCGTGTTCAACCGGCCGGACCGCATTTCACTTTCGTCCGTTACGGCGGCAGGCAATGGCAACTTGATTCTGGCCGGGCAGGGTGGCGTTCGCGTGGCCACGCCGACCGGCGCCGAACCGACAAAACAATAAGAAGGCGGGAAAAGAATGAGCAGTCATCACAACGATAAAGCGACCTTTCTTGAGCGCCTGATCTTCAACAACCGCCCGGCAGTGATCGTGATCTGCCTGCTGGTGAGTATCTTTCTGTTCTGGCAGGCGACGTTGATTCGCCCGTCCACCAGCTTTGAAAAGATGATCCCCCTCAAGCACCCCTTCATCGAGAAGATGATGGAGCACCGCAATGACCTGGCGAACCTGGGCAACACCGTGCGCATCTCGGTGGAGGCCAAGGACGGCGACATCTTCACCAAGGAATACATGGAGACCCTGCGTCAGATCAACGACGAGGTGTTCTACATCAACGGCGTCGACCGCTCGGGCCTCAAGTCGCTGTGGAGCCCCAGCGTGCGCTGGACCGAAGTGACCGAAGAAGGCTTCGCGGGTGGCGAGGTGATCCCGCAGAGCTACAACGGTTCGCCGGAAAGCCTCGATCAACTGCGCAACAACGTGCTTAAGTCCGGCCAGGTCGGGCGCCTGGTGGCCAACGACTTCAAGTCGAGCATCGTCGATATCCCACTGCTGGAGTCCTACCCGGACCCGCAGGACCAGGGCAAGTTGCTCGCCCTGGACTATCAGAAGTTTTCCCACGAGCTTGAGGACAAGATCCGCACCAAGTTCCAGGAACAGAACCCCAACGTACAGATCCACATCGTCGGTTTTGCCAAGAAAGTCGGCGACCTGATCGATGGCCTGATCATGGTGGTGCTGTTTTTTGGCGTTGCTTTCGTGATCACCCTGGTGCTGCTGTACTGGTTCACCTGGTGCATCCGCAGCACCATCGCCGTATTGATCACCACACTGGTGGCGGTGGTCTGGCAGTTGGGGCTGATGCACGCTGCCGGTTTCGGGCTGGACCCGTACTCGATGCTGGTGCCGTTCCTGATCTTCGCCATCGGTATCTCCCACGGCGTGCAGAAGATCAACGGTATCGCCCTGCAATCCAGTGACGCCGATAACGCGTTGACGGCTGCGCGGCGCACATTCCGCCAGTTGTTCCTGCCCGGGATGATCGCGATCCTGGCCGATGCCGTGGGTTTTATCACCCTGCTGATCATCGACATCGGCGTGATCCGCGAACTGGCCATCGGCGCCTCCATCGGTGTGGCGGTGATCGTGTTCACCAACCTGATCCTGTTGCCAGTGGCGATTTCCTACGTCGGCATCAGCAAACGCGCCATCGAGCGCAGCAAGAAGGACGCACACCGCGAACACGGCTTCTGGCGCCTGTTGTCGAAGTTTGCCAGCCCGAAAGTCGCCCCGGTCTCGATCTTCCTGGCCCTGATCGCTTTCGGCGGCGGCCTCTGGTACAGCCAGAACCTCAAGATCGGCGACCTCGACCAGGGCGCGCCAGAACTGCGCCCGGACTCGCGCTACAACAAGGACAACAACTTCATCATCAGCAACTACTCCACCAGTTCCGACGTGCTGGTGGTGATGGTCAAGACCAAGGCTGAAGGCTGCTCGCGCTATGAGGCCATGGCGCCCATCGATCAGTTGATGTGGAAGATGCAGAACACCGAGGGTGTGCAGTCGGCCATCTCGCTGGTGACCGTGTCCAAGCAGATGATCAAGGGCATGAACGAGGGCAACCTGAAATGGGAAACGCTGTCGCGCAACCCTGATGTGCTGAACAACTCCATCGCTCGCGCTGACGGCCTTTACAACAACAATTGTTCGCTGGCGCCGGTGCTGGTGTTCCTCAACGACCACAAGGCCGAAACCCTCGACCGCGCGGTGCACGCGGTGCAGGACTTCGCCAAGGAGAACAACAAGGACGGCCTGGAATTCATCCTGGCTGCCGGCAACGCCGGGATTGAAGCGGCCACCAACGAGGTGATCAAGGAATCGGAACTGACCATCCTGATCCTGGTGTACCTGTGTGTAGCCACCATGTGCATGATCACCTTCCGTTCCTGGGCGGCCACCCTGTGCATCGTGCTGCCATTGGTGCTGACCTCGGTGCTGGGCAACGCACTGATGGCGTTCATGGGCATCGGCGTCAAGGTGGCGACCTTGCCGGTGGTGGCCCTGGGCGTAGGGATTGGCGTGGACTACGGCATCTACATCTACAGTCGCCTGGAAAGCTTCCTGCGTGCCGGTCTGCCGCTGCAAGAAGCGTACTACCAGACGCTCAAGTCCACCGGTAAAGCCGTATTGTTCACGGGCCTGTGCCTGGCGATCGGCGTGTGCACCTGGATCTTCTCGGCCATCAAGTTCCAGGCTGACATGGGCCTGATGCTGACCTTCATGTTGCTGTGGAACATGTTCGGTGCGCTGTGGCTGCTGCCGGCACTGGCGCGGTTCCTGATCAAGCCGGAGAAGTTGGCGGGGCAGAAGGGCAATTCGCTCTTCGCGCACTGATCGATTTAGACCATTGCCGCAAGGCACGGCGGGGGAATTGACCTATCATGTGTCTTTTCCCCCGCAGTGACTTCACATCATGACCGACGCAGCATCAGACCTGAGCAAAGCCCTCAACGACAGCGACATGCTGATCATCAACGGGCTGCACGCCTTCGACTTCACGTTTGACCAGCATCTGCTGATCGAAAGCATGGATGGCCGGGAACTCAAGCGTTGGAAGTTCAGTCCAGAACAACTGAATGCCGCCACCTTTGACGACAGCTTGCAGAGCTGGCTCTTGAACAACGAAGACGGGGAGCACCGTCTAGTCTGTTTGAGCGCGATCAAGGGCGACAATAACAACGACGAGGACGAAGCGGATGATGATGCGTAAATTCTGGCCCCTGCTGATGGCGGGCAGTGTCGGTGCCATGTCGGTGCAAGCAGCCCCGGCTGACACCTACGAATTGCTGGTAGGCAGCTACACCGCCGGTACCAGCGAAGGGATCTACCGCCTGCAATTCGACAGCCGCACCGGGCAGTTCAGCGGCAAGCCGGTGCTGGCGGCCAAGGCGGCCAACCCGTCGTGGCTGACGATCTCCAAGGACCAGAAGCACCTGTTTGTGGTCAACGAGAACGGCCCGGGCCAGAAAGACCCGGTGGGGCGCGTCAGCAGTTACAGCATCGACCCGCAGAACCACCAACTCACCTTGATCAACCAGGTGCAGAGCCTGGGCAACGAACCGACGCACTCCAGCGTGGCCGCCGATGGGCGTTACCTGTTCGTCGCCAACTATTCGGTACTGGAAGACCCGGGCGGCAGCCTGGCGATCCTGCCGCTCGACGCCAATGGCAAGTTGTCGGCGCCGGTGCAGTTGAGCGGGCACCCGGCCAGCCGCGTGAACCCTGAGCGCCAGGCGTCCAACCATGTGCACTCGGTGGTGTCTTCGCCAGACGGCAAGTACGTATTTGTGCAGGACCTGGGCGCGGACAAGGTGTTTGCCTACCGTTACGACCCCAAGGCCAACCATGAACTGCCGCTGACCCCGGCCAACCCGGCGTCGGTGCAACTGCCTCCAGGCAGCGGCCCTCGTCACCTGTTGTTCAGCGCCGATGGCAAGCATGCCTGGTTGACCACCGAGATGAGCGCGCAGGTGGCGGTGTTCGACTACAACGACGGCAAGCTCAGCCAGACCCAACTGGTGGACTTCGCCGCTGGCCAGCCGGTGTCCGACAAGGCCGGTGCAGCGTTGCATGCCTCCAGTGACGGCAAGTTCCTGTACGTGAGCAACCGTGGCACCGCCAACCAGATGCTGGTGTTCAGTATCGATCCGGCCACTGGGCACCTCAAGGAGCTGCAGCGCCGCACCGTGGAAGGCGACCACCCGCGCGAGTTCAGTCTGGACCCGAGCGGCAAGTTTTTGCTGATCGCCAACCAGAAAAGCAATGAAATCGTGGTGGTCGAACGTGACCCCAAGACCGGCTTGCTCGGCAAAACCGTGCAGAAATTGGCCATCGATGCGCCCAGCGACCTCAAGTTCCTGGTGCGTCAGTAAGCCGCAGGCCCCGTATTGCGGGGCCTGACCCTTTCTATTAATTCCATTAATAGCGGCTACTGTTTCAAAGCATTTCTAAGGTTCAACCCTCGGGCGTAAGTTTGGTTCCAAGGCCTTCACCGGCCACTCAACCAGACGAACACAAGGGTTACCGACATGAATTTGAATCTCTTCTCGATCATTGCCGCTTCCGCCGTTTCCGCCACTGTTGCCCTGCCTGCCGCCGCCAGCGTGGAAGTCACCGGTAAAAAATCCAGCACCAGCGCCTACACCCAGAAATACCTGCAACAAAGCGCCAACTTCTACGCTGCCCTGGATCACAAAACCCAGCAGTGAGCTAAACATCACCTGAATCAAAAGTGGGAGCTGGCTTGTCGGATCGCCGCACCGCTGCGATGCAGACACCTCGGTGTGTCAGTCATACCGAGGTGGGGCCATAGCAGGCAAGCCAGCTCCCACATTTGTCAGGGTTTAGCCATTACCGCCATGAACAATGGCGACGTCAGAAAGCGCTCAAGCCAAACCTGTAACCGCTTATACGAAGTTCCGGCAAACCACACTCGATCCACATGGGCATACTGACGCACGAAGGGCGCCAGTGCAGCATCCGCAAGGGTCAGGTGGTTGGCCACCAGGTAATCCCGCTCAGCCAGCAGGCCCTCCAGCTTTTGCAAGAACACCTCGCCCCCGGCCCGATAATGTTCCATCGGCTGCTCGGGGTAGCGCTCGGCGTACTTGTATCGATTCAAGTAATACTTGAAGTGCTGGTCGTTCTCGGCGATCAACGCCAATATCGCCGGGTCGCCTTGCAGCAACCAGTTATCCGGATCGTGCTGGGCCAAGGCCCACTGCATGATCTCCAGGCTTTCTTCGATCACTCGCCCGTCGACGCTCAACACCGGCACCGTGCCCTTGGGCGACAGCGCCAGCATCTCGGCCGGCTTGGCCTTGAGGCTCACCTCGACGATACGCACCGGCACGCCCGAGTAACGCAAGGCCAGCCGCGCGCGCATCGCATAGGGGCAGCGCCGAAACGAATACAGCAGCGCCTCGCTCACTTGACCTCCAGGGTGCTCAGGCCATTGCCTTGGCGTTTGACCTGGATCTGCACCGGGATGCGCTCGTGCATTTCCTGCACGTGGGAAATCACCGCGACCTTGCGGCCCTGGGCCTGCAAACCGTCCAGCGCGTCCATGGCCAACTGCAGCGATTCCGGGTCCAGGCTGCCGAAGCCCTCATCGATAAACAGCGACTCGATCTTCAACGTGCTCGACGCCATCGATGCCAAGCCCAGGGCCAGCGCCAGCGACACCAGGAAGGTTTCACCGCCGGACAGCGAATGCACCGAGCGCAGTTCATCGCCCATTTCCGTGTCCATCACCAACAAACCGAGCATGCTGCCGCCGCGCTTGAGGCGGTAGCGCCGTACCAGTTGGCGCAGTTGTACGTTGGCGTGGTGCACCAGCAGGTCGAGGTTGTAGGCCTGGGCGATTTTGCGGAACGTATCGCCGGTGGCTGAACCGATCAACGCATTCAGGCGTGCCCAGCGTTGCCACTCGTCGTAGGCCTGGGTGATCTGTTCGGCGAAGGCCTGGTTGGCATCCTGGCGGCGCTGGTCTTCGGATTGGCGCGCGCGCAGCTCGGCAACGAGTTTTTCGCTGTCGGCCAACTGCTGGTTGAGGCTGGCCAGGGCGCTGTCCAGTGCCTCGGCGTCGAGGTTGCCATTGTGCTGGGCCTGATGCTTAGCCAGCAGATGCTCGCGTTCTTGCAGCAGGACCTTGGCCTGCTCGACGGTTTTTTCGCTGTGTTGCAGTTGCTGGCGCAACTGGCTCACCTGGGTGTCGTCGTAGGCCAACAAGCGGTCCAGGCCGGCGTCGTCGAGTTCCGGATGCAGGGCTCGCCACTCGCTGAGGCGGCTGGCGAGGGTCTGTTGTTCGGCTTGCAATGCCTGCTCGCGCTCCTGCTGGGCCTTGAGGTCGGCCGCCAGCTGGATCAGGGCGTTGTGGATCTCTTGCAGCTGTTTACTGGCATCGGTTTCGCTTTGGCGTGAGCCGGTGACGGCCTGATCCAGCTGGTGTTGCCACTGTTCGGCACTGGCGTGCTCGCCGAGCAACGTGCTGAGCGTGGCCTGCGCTGCCTGTTGCTCGGCCGCCAGGTCGCTGACCTGTTGAACCAGCGTGTCGCGTAGCTGTTGGCGATGCTGTTGGTGGGTCTGTTCTTTCTCGATGGCCTGCTGGCGCTCTTGCCGCTCGGCCAGCTCGTCGCGTTGATGGCCCAGCTGTTCAAGGCGCTGGCTGACCTGCTGGTCCAACTGCATGAAGGTCGCGGCCGGCTCGGTGCGCAAGCCTTCCAGGGTATGCGCAGGCAGCAGGCTGGCGAAGGCGTTCAGTTCCTCGTCCAGGCGTTCGCGGTCGTTGGCCAATTCGCGTTGCTGGTCCACCAGCAATTGGCGCGCCTGTTGGCTGGCTTCCTGGGCGGCCTGCAGTTGTTGCTGCAGGCGGCCAGCGTTCTGTTGCAGGTTGAGCAGGGCACCTTGGCGTTGTTCGTCCTGGGTGATGCGCTGGGTCAGTTGGCCCAGTTGCTGGTCCAGCCAGGCGCTGCGTTTGGCCGCGTCCTGGTCGAACAAGGCCGCGGACAACGGGTGCGCATCCAGGCTTGGCTTGAGGGCTTGCTGTTGCGTCGCCAGCTGTTCCTGTTGTTGCAGGTATTCCTTTTGCTGGGCGATCAGACCGCCCACTTCACCGCGCAGCTCGGTGAGTTTTTCCTTGAGGGTGTCGACGGCCTTCTGCGCCGAGGCCTCTTCGGTTTCGTCATGACGACCCAGGCTTTGCAACAGGGCTTCGGGCTGGTGGTACGGGTGCTCGTGGCTGCCGCACACCGGGCACGGCTGGTCGTCCTGCAACTGTTCGCGCAATTCTTCGACGCTGGCGCTGCGAGCCAGGCGCTGGCGTTCCAGCAGCTGTTTGGTCACGCTCAGCGTTTGTTCGGCAACGGTCAATTCGGCTTTGGTTTGCAGGCCGGTCTGGTTCAGTTGCTCACGCTGCTGTTGGGCATCGGTGAGTTTTTGCGTCAGCGTGGCGCCTTGCTGGTCCAGCTGTTGCTGGCTGTCCCACAGGCGCGTCAGGTCTTCGAAGGCGCGCTGCTGTTTGCGATTGTCCTGCAACAGGCTGGCGAGCAATTGGATCTGCTCGGCCACCGCATGGGGTTCAGCGCCGGCTTCCTGGTACAGCAAGTCCAGGGCTTCGCGTTGCGCGGTGAACTGCTCGGCGGCGCGGGTGGCGCGTTCTTCCAGTTGCGGCAGTTCGGCGTGGCCTTTGTTCAGGCGATTGCCGATCAACATCAGCTGTTGCAGGCGGTCGCGGTAAGCGCTCCAGGCATCGCTCAGCGGGGCGAGTTCGGCGCTGTGCTCTAGCTCAGTCGCCAGGCGTTGCAAGCGTTCTGCGACCTGGTTCTGTTTGTCCAGCAGGCCTGTGAGCTGAGCCTGACCTTCGGTGCAGGCGTTTTCCTGCTGCTGTTTTTCTTCGGAGCGCTTGGCTAATTCGGTGGTTAAGCGGGTGAGGGTGCTTTGCTCTTCAAATGCCTGGCGCAGCAAAGGCCCTGCATCGGTCTGGTTTTTCAGGGCTGCGGCCAAGGCGGTTTGCGCGTTGGCTTGTTGTTGCTGAGCCTGTTCCTGTGCGGTATGCAGTTCAGCTTGTTGCTGGATGTGCGATTGAATCTGCACGGCCAACGGGGCGAGTAAGCCGCCGAGTTCTGCCTGGCGCGCAAACTGATGACGTTGCGGCGCCAACTGGTCCAGGCGGGTCAGGTCTTCGCGTTGCTGGCCCTGGTTCTCCCATTCGGCTTGCGCGCGCTGCAGTTGTTCGGTGGCAGCCAGCTGGCGTTCCTGCCAGTCGCGCAATTCCTTGAGCCAGGTGTGCTGAAGCTCAAGTTGTTTGAGCTGGGCTTGCTGGGTCTTGAGCTGCTGCTGCGCAGCGTCAAACTGCTGATCCAACTCGGCGCGTGCTTCGGGTGCCAGGGGAACCACGCCAACCGCCTGGTCCTGCAACTGCTTGTGTATGTCACGGGCCTCTTTAGCCTTGTCGAAGGCACGCCGGCCGAGCTGAGTGTAAAGGGCGGTGTCGGTGAGCTTCTCCAGCAGTTCGCTGCGCTCGTTGTCGTTGGCCTTGAGGAAGGCACTGAACTCGCTTTGCGCCAGCAACACCGCACGCGTGAATTGCTCGAAATTCAGCCCCAGGGCCAATTCCAGCTGGGTCTTGTATTCGGTTTTCTGGCTGGCCAGCAGTTGCTCGCTGTCCAGGTCGATCAGGCTCTGGCGGCTGTTCTGCAACTTGCCGCTGGCCTTGTCACGGGCGCGGTTGGCTTCCCAGCGCGCGCGGTAGCGCTTGCCGCTGACACCGACAAAATCCACCTCGGCATACCCGCCACCGGTGCCGCGACGCAGCAACGTACGTGGGTCGCCGATGGAAATATCGCTGTCGGCATCCGGCATTTTCGCCTGGCCGGTATCGCCCAGGCGCGGCACAGCGCCGAACAGCGCCAGGCACAGGGCGTCCAGCAGGGTACTTTTGCCCGCGCCGGTCGGCCCGGTAATGGCAAACAACCCGGCACTGGCCAGGGGCTCGGCGGTGAAATCGATCTCGAACGGGCCGGCCAGGGAGGCCAGGTTCTTCAGGCGAATGGCGAGGATCTTCATGGCTGTTCACCCTCCTGTTGCACTTCCTGGAGCAGCACGGCGAAGTCCTTCAAGGTCTGTTCGTCCACTTCGCTGCCGTAGCTGTCCTGCCAGGCACGGCTGAACAGTTCCTGGGGCGTGAGCTGGTCAAGTTCGACCAGGCGATCTTCGCCTTCCTCCTCACGGCTGCCCTTGCCGGCGTACTCGGCCGCGATGCGCACCAGGCGCACCGCCTTGCCTTGCAGGGCGGTTTCGATCTGCTGGCGCAGGTCGGGTTGCGGCTCGTCGAGGCGCACACGCACTTCCAGCCAGGGGTGACGCTGGGTTTCGGCGAGCAGGTCGATGTCCGGCAACTCGGCAAGCTGCGCGAGAATTTCCGCCAGGGGCGCGGCCTCCAGGCGTTGCAGGTCGACCGAGCGCGGGATCAAAATCGGTTCGACACCCACCAGGGCTTGGCCCTGGAACGTCACGTCAAGAATCTGATGCTTGTAGCCGATTTCGGAAAAAGACAGCGGGATTGGCGAGCCGCTGTAACGAATGCGCTCTTCGCCGTTGACCTTTTGCGGCTTGTGCAAATGGCCGAGGGCAACGTACGCCACGCTTCTGTCGAACAGCTTGGCGGGCAGTGCCTCGGCATTGCCGATGACCAGGCTGCGCTCGGAGTCTTCCGACACCGACCCACCGGCCATGTGCGCATGGCTGATGGCAATCAGCGCCTGGCCTTTCTTGCGCTTGGCGTTGGCGGCCGCGATCAGCCATTCATGCACCTGGCCGATACCCTGCAGGTAGTCGTCACCCAGTTGAGCACCGGTGACCTCTGCCGGGCGCAAAAAGGGCAGCGCCAGGCACCAGGCGGCGATCTTGCCCTTGGCATCCGGCAGGGGAATCAGCAGGCGCTCGGCATCCAGTTGGCCGTCATCCAGCCACAACACACGGCCCAGCGCGTGGGTGCGCAGGCGGCGCATCAGCGGCGCGGGCAGTTCAATGCGGGAGCCGGAATCGTGGTTGCCGGCGATCATCACGATGGTCAGCTTGGGGTTCTGTTCGTGGGCGCTGATGATGAAGTCATACAGCCGCTCCTGGGCTTTGAGCGGCGGGTTGACCGTGTCAAAGATATCGCCGGCGATCAGCAGCACATCCGGCAGCTGAGCCTTGAGCTGGCCCAGCAGCCATTCGAGAAAACAGGCGTGTTCGAAGTCGCGTTCCTGGCCGTGAAGATTTTGGCCCAGGTGCCAGTCGGAGGTGTGAAACAGACGCAAGGCGAACTCCGTGGAATAGATGAAAAGGAGGGGAGTTTACCTGTGTGGGAGCTGGCTTGCCTGCGATGGTGGTGTGTCAGTCGAAAAATCTGCTGGATGACACACCGCTATCGCAGGCAAGCCAGCTCCCACAGGGGTTACGCGGTGTGCAGGCAGTCCAGTGCGCGATCTGCAAGGGTTTTGGCGTTGATGATCAAATGCTCGGAGGCACCTGCCAGGTGGCGCTGGTCGCCCGTAAGCCCCTGAGTGACAGCACCCGCGGTGGCCGCTGCGCAGCGCAAGAGGTCGCAGATTTGGGGCAGGGCATCTTCGAAGCTGAGGTTTGGATGATATGGATTGCTGGCCTTTAAAAACGCATTTTGCCCAAGCGATGGTAATCCAATGTGGGAGCGGGCTTGCTCGCGAAGGCGGTGGTTCAGTCAGTTCATCTTTATCTGACACACCGCCTTCGCGAGCAAGCCCGCTCCCACATGTTGATTGTGTGGTGTCAGGGATATCGTGGTTATTTGGGGTACAGCGGCGGCAAGCTGGTGGTGTCGGTGGCCGGGTCTGCTTCGCGTTCGGCCATGGGAATGGCTTTTACCGCGCGCCACAGCTCTTCGCCCAACCAGTACTGGCCGCTTTCGCTGTACAGCGCGCCGTTGAGCCCATCCAGCGCATCCGACAGCGGCACAAACCGCGCCGCCATGTCGGCCAGGGTTTCCGGTTGCTGGCGGGCCCAGGCATCCAGGGCTTGGCGTGTCGCCTGAGGGTCGTTGGCCTGGGTGGCGCGTTTGAGGTCGTCGAGCAGCGTGCGTGGGCTCGGGCCGGTCTGCGCGGCACGTTGCACGGCCGGTTGCCGGCGCGCACGCCACCACAGGCCGAAACCCAGCAGCGTGGTGCAGGCCAGGATCAACGTGCTCAGTTGCCACAGCCACAGGCGCTCATCGTCCGGCGCAGTGATCACCGTGGGCGTGGCGGGGGTGTCCACCACCAGGCTCGGGTTGGTGGCCACTTGCAGCGTACGGGCGGGCAGGGTGGTGCGTTCGAGGTGGTCTTCATGGGTGTTCCACCACACCACTTCCACGGCCGGCAGTTCAACTGCACCCGCCCGGGTCGGCACCAGGGCTTCACGCTCTTCGCGGCTGCCGATCAGGCCGCGGTCATTGTTCTGGTTACCCAGCACCGGCTGGTCAGGGTAGCGGCGCAGGCCATTGATGTCGCTGCTGGGCAGGGCCGGCAACTGCGCACTGGACAGCCCCTCGGCCTTGACCGTGAGGCTGCGGGTCAGCGAGTCGCCGACCTGAACATGTTCAGGCTCCGGGTTCCAGCCTTCGGTGAGGCTCAGGCTGCGCGCCGGCAGCCAAGGCGCGTCGGCCGGGTAGAGGGCCGGCTTGGGTTTGACCGTCAGCGCCAGTTCGGCAGAGCTCACGTGGATCAGCTTGCCTGGCTTGGTCCCTTGCAGCGTGTTCTCCTGAGGCGGGCGCGACTCCACCAGCGTCGCGCTGAAGGTCTGCGCCGGAATCACCAGGGCCCCGCTGTGTTGCGGGTAGATCGCGTAGCGGGTTTCGATCACGCCGTGGCGGATGCTGTTGATGACTTTCTCGTAGGTGCGCGACTCACCCAATTGCTCGATGCGCGCATCGGGGATCTGCAGCGGCGTCAGGCTGCTGTCGTCATACAGCGACACCGAGTGATACACACGCACGGTCAGCAGCGCCTGGGCTTGCACGTACACCGAGCTTTGGTCGAGGTTGGCCTCGATGAACACCGGGGCCAGTTCGGCGGCGGTGTCCTGGCTGGTGGTCTCTACCACTTGCAGGGTGATGGGCTGGGTCTTGAGTTCGCCGACTTGCAGCGGCGGGATCACCACGCTGCCGTTTTCCTTGGGCAGCAGGGTGATGATCCAGCGCGTGGTCGCGTGGTTGTCGCCGCCCAGGGTGGTGAGCTGGTTGATCTGGCGCGTGCCGCTGACTTCAAACTGCGCGTCCAGGGGCGTCAGATCCGGTTTGCCGAACTGGGTCACGTCGCTGGATTCCACCGTCAGTTCCACCGTTTCCCCTGAATTGAGGCGGCTGCGGTCGACGCTGGCGACCAGGTTCGCCGCCTGGGCGTGGCCTGCCGTTAACGCGAGCAGAAGCAGTAGGGTGGGGCGGCGCATCATCGAGTCTTGTCCTGATGTTGTTGCTGTTCGTACCAGAATTTGCGGCGCAGCAGTTCGCCAGGGTTGTCCGGGATCTCCCGCAGCCATTGTTCCAGGGCCTGGCGGTGTTCGCCGTCGATGCTGGCATCGGCAGGGCGCAGGGGCGGGGTGGTGGTTTGCTCATCGCCCAACTCGCTGCCGGGTACTTCGTTACCGCCTGCCTGGGGTGTGGCGTTCGTCTGGGTGTCGCCGGCCTGCGCTTCGTCCTGGCCCTGTGATGACGGTTCTGCGCCAGTGGCACTTTGCCCGGTTGCGCCGGGTTGCGCAGTTTGGCCGGGTTGCGTGGTTTCGTCATCCTCGTTTTTTGCAGGCGTGGGCGGCTCGGGTTGCGCCTGTTCCTGCAGCAGGGTTTCCACCAGTGCCTTGTTTTTCAGGGCCGGTTGCAGGTCGGGCTGGGCTTCCAGGGCTTGCTCGTAAGCATCGATGGCGGCCTCCAGCTCACCGGCCTTGGCCAGGGCATTACCCCGATTGTAGTGGGAATAGGCGTCGTTGCCCTCGGCAAAGCGTTTGATCGCCTCGGCGTAGTTGCCCGCTTCGTACAGCGCCACGCCCTGCCATTGCGGGTCCTCGAAGTGCTCGGCCGCTTCGGCCGGGCGTTTTTGTTTGAGCAGGTACTGGCCTTGCTGGTCCGGGCGCAGCCACAGATCTTGCAGCTCAAAGGCATAGCTGGGTTGCGGCGCGCCGAGCAGCAGCAACGGCAGGCAGAACAACCAGCCCCGGCGCCCGGCGCACGCGGCCAGCAGCAACAGTGGCAGCAGCAGCCAATAGCCTTGGTCGGCCCAGGTGTCCAGGTGCAGCAACTGGCCGTCGTTGCGCAGGCTTTGCGGACCGTCGAGCATCCCGAGTTGGCGCAGGTCCTTGTCGTCCAGGCGTGCTGCTCGGTAGCGACCGCCCATCTCACTGGCGAAGGCCTTGAGGGTCGGGCTGTCGAGGCGTGGCACCAGAATCGCGCCTTGTTCGTCCTTGAGGAATTCGCCGCTTTCCTGGGTGACGGGCGTGCCTTCGCGGCTGCCGATGCCGAGGATCGACAGGCTTGGCGCTTGGCCACTTTGCAGCAGCAGGCGAATGCCCTGGCGTTCCTGTTTGGACAGCGACGAGCCCACCAGCAACAAGCGCCCCTGGCCCAGGCCGCCTTGCTTGAGCAGGCCCAGGGCTTTCTCGACGGCCAGGTCGGCACGATGGCCAGGCTGCGGCATGATTGAGGGGCGCAGGGCTTCGAGCAGGTTGCGGCTGGTGGCCAGGTCGTCCGACAGCGGCACCAGAGTGTGAGCGCTGCCGGCGTACACCACGATGGCGGTGGGGGCGTTGTCCCGCGCCTGCAGCAAGTCATACAGTTTGCGTCGCGCTTGTTCCAGACGGTTGGGCGGGCTGTCGGTGGCGAGCATTTCCGGGGTCAGTTCCAGCAGCACCACCAACGGGTCTGAAGGTTTCTGGCTGGACTGTTCCACCCGTTGCCAGCTCGGCCCGAGCAGCGCCAGCACGGCCAGCAGCCACGCGATACCCAGCACCACCCACGGCGATTTGCTTTCGCGGCCGTTGCCACCACTGAGCAATACCGCGTGAAAGGCCGGTGGCAGGATCATCTGCCAGCGCCCGGCGCGTTTCTGCCGGTGCCATAGCTGCCACAGCAGCCAGCCGAGCAACGGCAGCAGCAACAGCCACCAGGGGCGGAACAGGTGCGGCCACAGGTCGATCATCGACGCCTCCGCAAGCGCAGGCGTTTGAGGCGTTGGCGCCATTCCGGGTGCTGTTGCAGAAAATGGCCCTTGCTCGAGAGTTTGTTGAACAGCCGTTGCAGCGCGTTGTTCGGCCAGCGCTCCTGGATCACCAACAGCATGCTCAGCACCAACGCCAGGGCCAGTGGTGCGCTGTACAGCGCCTGGGCCGGGCGGGCCTGGGTGGGTTGCTGGGCCACGGGTTCGAGCTTGTCGAGGGTTTCCTTGATCTGCTGCAGTTCCTCGCCGTCACGGGCACGGAAGTAACGCCCGTCCGTGGCGTCGGCAATGGCCTTCAAGGCGGGTTCGTCGAGGTCCAGGCTCGGGTTCACGCCAAGGATGCCCAGGGAGCCGGTCTGCTCGGGGTCGGCGCCGATGCCGATCGGGTAGATCTTCACGCCTTCTTCAGCCGCCAGGCGGGCGGCGGTCAGTGGGTCGATCTGCCCGGCATTGTTGGCGCCGTCGGTGACCAGGATCAACACCCGGCTCTGCGCCGGACGCTGGCGCAGGCGTTTCAGGGCCAGGCCGATGGCATCACCGATGGCGGTGTTCTTGCCGGCGATGCCGATGCGCGCTTCGTCCAACCAGGCGCGCACGGTGCGGCGGTCGAAGGTCAACGGGGCTTGCAGGTAGGCCTGGCTGCCAAACAGGATCAGGCCTACGCGATCACCTTCGCGCTCTTCGAGGAAGTCGCCCAGCAAGTGCTTGACCAGCGACAGGCGGCTCACATCGTCGTCCTGCCAGTGCATGTCGGGGAAATCCATGGAGCCGGACACGTCCACCGCCACCAGCAAGTCGCGGCCACTGGCGGCAATCGGCAGGGGTTCACCGAGCCATTCCGGGCGCGCTGCGGCGGTCAACAGCAGCAGCCACAGCACCACAAACGGTGCCTGTTGGCGCCAGCCAGGCAGGTTCACGCGGGCGCGGCGGCGGGCCAGGCCTTCGAGGTCGCTGAGGTAGCTGACTTTCAGCGCCGGTTCGCCGCTGTCGGCCACCGGCAGCACGAGCCGCATCAACCACGGCAAGGGCAACAGGACGAAGATCCACGGCCAGGCGAACTCAAACATGTTTGCGAATCCAGGTGTCGACGGCCTGGGTGAGGCCGGCGATGGCCTTGTCGTCCAGTTTGCATTCGGGTTTGTAGGCGCCTTCCACCAGCACCATCCAGCGCGTCAGGCCCGCCGCCGGGCAGCGGTTGTCGAGGAAGGCCAGCCATTTGCGCCCGTTGAGGGTATGGCTCTGGCTGTAAGGGTAGTCATTGCGACACAAGCGCTTGAGCAGGCCGTTGAGTTGCTGCAGCCACGCGCCGGCGGGCGCGCCATCGTAAGGCTTGGGCATCAGCGCCAGTTCGGCGAGGGCCGCGATGCGCAATGGGTCCAGGGGTTGTTCGGCGCGGGCCACTGGGCGCCGGGATGGCAGGAAGCGGCGCAGCGACCACAGGCCCCAACCCAACAGCGGGATCACCAGCAGCAACAGCCACCAGCCCGGCGCAGGCGGCCAGAAGCCGATGGCCGGCGGCGCGATCAGCGGTTGCAGTTGGTCGAGGCTGCTCATTGCTTTTTAACCGGACGTTGCGGGTTGAGGTATTCGCGCAGTTGCTCGACCATTTCGCTCTGGGTGCTCAAGGGCATCAGCAGGACTCGCAGTTTCTGCGCAAGCAGTTCCCAGCGTGCAATGCGTGCTTCGGCCTGGGCCTTGTAGGCCTGGCGCAAATCGAAGTTCAGCGTGTCCAGTTCCAGCTGTGCGCCTCTTTCCGCGAAGCGAAGCAGCCCGGCGGCGGGGAGGGCGTGGTCCAGCGGGTCGGAGATGGGCAGCAGCAACAGGTCGCAATGGCGTGACAAAAGACTCAGCTGTTGCTCGGCACCTTCGGTGAGGGCGCGCTCATCACAGATCACAATCACCAGGCTGCCCGGGCGCAGCACTTCGCGGCCCCGGCGCAAGGCCATGCCCAGCGCGTCGGCTTCGGGGCGGCTCTCGGTGTTCAGGCTCTGGTTCACGCGCACCAGGCGGTTGAGCAGTTGCAGCAGGCTTTGCTTGCTGCGCCGGGGTTTGATTTCGTAGTGCTCGCTGTCGCCGAACACCAGCCCGCCGACGCGGTCGTTGTGCCCCAGGGCAGCCCAGCCGATCAGGCTGGCGGCCTGCGCGGCGAGCACCGACTTGAACATCTGCCCGGAGCCGAAAAACAGCCGGCAGCTTTGTTCCACCATGATGAAGATCGGCCGTTCGCGCTCTTCGTGGAACAGCTTGGTGTGGGGCTCCTGGGTGCGTGCGGTGACGCGCCAGTCGATGGTGCGCACGTCGTCCCCGGCCTGGTAGACCCGCACCTGGTCAAAGTCGACGCCGCGCCCGCGCAGTTTGGAGTGGTGCAGGCCGATCAACGGGCTGCGTTGGCTTGGGGTGGAAAACAGCTGCACTTCGCGCACGCGATGGCGCATCTCGATCAATTCGCTGAGGGTGACGCGGATACCATCGCTTGCGTTCATGGGGATCAAGCGACGGCAACGACGTCGAGAATGCGCTGCACCACACGGTCCTGGTCAACACCGGCCGCTTCGGCCTCGAACGACAGAATGATGCGGTGACGCAGCACGTCGAACAGCACCGCCTGGATGTCTTCCGGGCTGACAAAATCGCGACCGGCCAGCCACGCGTGGGCGCGGGCGCAGCGGTCGAGGGCGATGGAACCCCGTGGGCTGGCGCCGTAGGCAATCCACTCGGCCATTTCCGGGTCGAACTTGGCCGGCGTGCGGGTGGCCATGACCAGTTGCACCAGGTATTCCTCCACCGCGTCAGCCATGTACAGGCCAAGGATTTCCTTGCGGGCGGCGAAGATGGCTTGCTGGCTGACGCGGCGCTCGGGCTTGGTTTCACCGTTGAGGGCTTCACCACGGGCCTGTTGCAGGATGCGTCGCTCGACGGCGGCGTCCGGGAAGCCGATTTTCACGTGCATCAGGAAACGGTCGAGCTGGGCTTCGGGCAGTGGGTAGGTGCCTTCCTGCTCGATAGGGTTTTGCGTGGCCATCACCAGGAACAGCGGTGACAGGTCGTAAGTGCTGCGCCCCACGCTGACCTGACGCTCGGCCATGGCTTCGAGCAACGCGGATTGCACCTTGGCGGGGGCGCGGTTGATTTCGTCCGCCAACACCAGGTTGTGGAAGATCGGCCCTTGCTGGAACACGAAGCTGCCGGTTTCCGGGCGGTAGATCTCGGTGCCGGTAATGTCGGCGGGCAACAGGTCGGGGGTGAACTGGATACGATGGAACTGCGCTTCAATGCCTTCGGCCAACTCTTTGATGGCCTTGGTCTTGGCCAGGCCCGGGGCGCCTTCGACCAGCATGTGGCCGTCGGCGAGCAGGGCGATCAACAGGCGATCGATGAGTTTTTCCTGGCCGAGAATCTGCGTAGAAAGAAAGGTTCGCAGCGCAAGCAGCGCTTCACGATGTTCCATCGATGACGGTTCCTGGAGAGATTAGCCCGGGTGTCGATCAAAAACACCGGGCTTGGGAGGCTTACTTTAATGCATCGAAGGGGGTGGCGACTAACGGCGCGCGGAGTATTTTTAGGAAAATTTGTAGGAATAGTGTGTGGGCACCCGCAATTGTTGTAGTGAGCGGGCTCGCCCCGCGCCAGCAGCGCCGCGATCCAAAACCCCACACCTCGGTCTCCCTGAAACACCGCAACGCCCCAATTGGGGCGGCTTCGCCACCCGGCGCGGGGCAAGCCCGTTCACTACAGGCAATGGGGGCGCGTCAGGTGCGAATGTAGGTGCCGGTGCCCTTGAGGATGTTTTGCAGGGTTTCTTCCACTTCGGCCAGGTCCGAGGCAGCGGTGGCATGGGTGATCTCCAACCGGTCCTTGCCGCCCAGTGCGTCGGCATCGCCGGCTGCCAGTTCTACCAGCAGTGTTGTGGTGCTCAGGGTGATCTTCAGCCCGTCCAGGGTCGACGGCTCGTAGTCCCAGGTCAGCTCCACTTCTTCTTCGTCCGGGTAACGACTCAGCATGAACATCTCGCCGTTCTTGCCATGGCAGCAGAGCATGGCCATGTTGTCTTCTTCGTCGTCGCATGGGGTGGCCATCAGGGCGTCGGTTTTCAGTTGCAGCATGGGCAATCCTGTCTGGGATAAGGCGTAATGCAGGCGATTGTGCCATTGGCGCGAATTTTGTGCTGCATCCTGTGTCAGACCTCTGGCATGACCTTAAGGTGACTATCAGTCATTTTCGGTACTCGTGGCCGTGAAAGATGCCAGTTTTTTCACCACAAATTCAGGGTTGCGAGAGTCGCAACCCCAAGCCTGCGTACCGATGACCGAATATGTCGCAGCGTCGCAAGCAGCTGTCTTCCTACACTCGTTAAGCTGCGCAACGGATGTGCTCTGTGCCGGGAGTCTGACCTGCCCGTCGTACCGTCGCCTGGCGTGGGGTGCATCTCATGGAAGTTGTATGTGACCTGACTGTCTTGTCCAGCTTCACCCACCTGTCACTCCGATTCGCTATGGTTAACGTGCGAACAGAGCTGACGGTCTCCCCGCAAGGGGATAACACGCGACGCTTCCATCAATAACAAGCCCAAGCGGAGTACCACAGATGGCGTTCTTCACCGCAGCCAGCAAGGCCGACTTCCAGCATCAACTGCAAGCGGCACTGGCGCAGCACATCAGTGAACAGGCACTGCCACAAGTGGCGCTGTTCGCTGAACAATTCTTCGGCATCATTTCCCTCGACGAACTGACCCAACGTCGCCTTTCCGACCTAGCCGGTTGCACCCTCTCTGCGTGGCGCCTGCTTGAGCGCTTTGATCACACCCAACCGCAGGTGCGGGTCTACAACCCCGATTACGAACGTCATGGCTGGCAGTCGACCCACACCGCGGTCGAAGTGCTGCACCATGACCTGCCATTCCTGGTGGACTCGGTGCGTACCGAGCTGAACCGTCGCGGCTACAGCATCCACACCCTGCAAACCACCGTGCTCAGCGTGCGCCGTGGCGCCAAGGGCGAGTTGCTGGAAATCCTGCCAAAAGGCACCCAGGGCGAGGAGATCCAGCAAGAATCGCTGATGTACCTGGAAATCGACCGCTGCGCCAACGCCGCCGAACTGAACGTGCTGAGCAAAGAGCTTGAGCAGGTACTGGGCGAAGTGCGCGTGGCCGTGGCCGATTTCGAACCGATGAAAGCCAAGGTCCAGGACCTGCTGGCCGGTATCGACGCCAGCCAGTTCGCCATCGACGGCGAAGAAAAAGCCGAGATCAAGAGCTTCCTGGAATGGCTGGTGGGCAACCACTTCACCTTCCTCGGCTATGAAGAGTTTGTGGTACGTGACGAGGCGGATGGCGGTCATATCGAATATGACGCCGGTTCGTTCCTCGGCCTGACCAAGTTGCTGCGTGCCGGCCTCACCGCCGAAGACACCCGCATCGAAGACTACGCCGTGGCTTACCTGCGTGAACCGACCGTGCTGTCGTTCGCCAAGGCTGCGCACCCAAGCCGCGTCCACCGCCCGGCGTATCCAGACTACGTGTCGATCCGTGAGATCAGCGCCGACGGCAAGGTCATCAAGGAACACCGTTTCATGGGCCTTTACACCTCCTCGGTGTATGGCGAAAGCGTGCGAGTGATCCCGTACATCCGTCGCAAGGTCGCGGAAATCGAGCGCCGCTCGGGCTTCCAGGCCAAGGCTCACCTGGGCAAGGAACTGGCGCAGGTGGTTGAAGTACTGCCACGTGACGACCTGTTCCAGACCCCGGTCGACGAGCTGTTCAGCACCGTGATGTCGATCGTGCAGATCCAGGAGCGCAACAAGATCCGCGTGTTCCTGCGCAAGGACCCGTACGGCCGTTTCTGCTACTGCCTGGCCTACGTGCCACGCGACATCTACTCCACCGAAGTGCGCCAGAAGATCCAGCAAGTGCTGATGGATCGCCTAAAGGCGTCGGACTGCGAGTTCTGGACCTTCTTCTCCGAGTCCGTGCTGGCCCGTGTGCAACTGATTCTGCGGGTCGACCCGAAGAACCGCCTCGACATCGACCCGCTGCAGCTGGAAAAAGAAGTGGTGCAGGCCTGCCGCAGCTGGCAGGACGACTACTCGAGCCTGGTGATTGAAAGCTTCGGCGAAGCCCAGGGCACCAACGTGCTGGCCGACTTCCCGAAAGGTTTCCCAGCCGGCTACCGCGAGCGCTTCGCCGCGCATTCGGCCGTGGTCGACATGCAGCACCTCAACAGCCTGACCGAAGCCAACCCGTTGGTGATGAGCTTCTACCAGCCGCTGGGCCAGGTTTCCGGCCAGCGCGAGCTGCATTGCAAGCTCTACCACGCCGACACCCCGCTGGCCTTGTCCGACGTGCTGCCGATCCTGGAAAACCTCGGCCTGCGTGTGCTGGGTGAGTTCCCGTATCGCCTGCGTCACGCCAATGGCCGTGAGTTCTGGATCCATGACTTTGCGTTCATCGCCGCCGAAGGCGTGAACCTGGATATCCAGCAGCTCAACGACACCCTGCAGGACGCGTTCGTGCACATCGTGCATGGCGACGCCGAGAACGATGCATTCAACCGCCTGGTACTCACCGCCGGCCTGCCGTGGCGCGACGTGGCGCTGCTGCGTGCCTACGCCCGTTACCTCAAGCAGATCCGCCTGGGCTTCGACCTGGGTTACATCGCCAGCACCCTGAACAACCACACCGACATCGCCCGCGAGTTGACCCGGTTGTTCAAGACCCGCTTCTACCTGGCGCGCAAGCTCACCAGCGAAGACCTGGAAGACAAGCAGCAGCGCCTGGAGCAAGCGATCCTCACGGCACTGGACGACGTTCAGGTGCTCAACGAAGACCGCATCCTGCGTCGCTACCTGGACCTGATCAAGGCCACCCTGCGCACCAACTTCTACCAGACCGACGCCAACGGTCAGAACAAGTCGTACTTCAGCTTCAAGTTCGACCCGCGCGCCATCCCCGAGCTGCCTAAGCCAGTGCCGAAGTTTGAAATCTTCGTCTACTCGCCACGTGTCGAAGGCGTGCACCTGCGTTTCGGCAACGTTGCCCGTGGCGGCCTGCGCTGGTCCGACCGTGAAGAAGACTTCCGTACCGAAGTGCTCGGCCTGGTAAAAGCCCAGCAAGTGAAGAACTCGGTCATCGTGCCAGTAGGTGCGAAGGGCGGCTTCCTGCCGCGTCGCCTGCCTCTGGGCGGCAGCCGGGACGAGATCGCGGCCGAGGGCATCGCCTGCTACCGCATCTTCATCTCTGGCCTGTTGGACATCACCGACAACCTGAAGGACGGCGCCCTGGTGCCACCGGCCAACGTCGTGCGTCATGACGACGATGACCCGTACCTGGTCGTCGCGGCGGACAAGGGCACCGCAACCTTCTCCGACATCGCCAACGGCATTGCCATCGACTACGGCTTCTGGCTGGGTGATGCGTTCGCTTCCGGTGGTTCGGCCGGTTACGACCACAAGAAAATGGGCATCACCGCCAAGGGCGCGTGGGTCGGCGTGCAGCGTCACTTCCGTGAGCGCGGTATCAACGTGCAGGAAGACAGCATCACCGTGGTGGGCGTCGGCGACATGGCCGGTGACGTGTTCGGTAACGGCCTGTTGATGTCCGACAAGCTGCAACTGGTCGCGGCCTTCAACCACCTGCACATCTTCATCGACCCGAACCCGAACCCGGCCACCAGCTTCGTCGAGCGCCAGCGCATGTTCGAGCTGCCGCGTTCGGCCTGGACCGACTACGACACCAGCATCATGTCCGAAGGCGGCGGTATCTTCTCGCGCAGTGCGAAGAGCATTGCCATCTCGCCGCAGATGAAAGAGCGCTTCGACATCTCGGCCGACAAGCTGACCCCGACCGAACTGCTGAACGCCTTGCTCAAGGCACCGGTGGACCTGTTGTGGAACGGCGGTATCGGTACCTACGTCAAGGCCAGCAGCGAAAGCCATGCCGACGTGGGCGACAAGGCCAACGACGCCCTGCGCGTCAATGGCAACGAGCTGCGCTGCAAGGTGGTGGGCGAGGGCGGTAACCTCGGCATGACCCAACTGGGTCGTGTGGAGTTCGGCCTCAATGGCGGCGGTTCCAACACCGACTTCATCGACAACGCCGGTGGCGTGGACTGCTCCGACCACGAAGTGAACATCAAGATCCTGCTCAACGAAGTGGTGCAGGCCGGTGACATGACCGACAAGCAACGCAACCAGTTGCTGGCGAGCATGACCGACGAAGTCGGCAACCTGGTGTTGGGCAACAACTACAAGCAGACCCAGGCACTGTCCCTGGCGGCGCGCCGTGCCTACGAGCGTGCGGCCGAGTACAAGCGCCTGATGAGCGACCTGGAAGGCCGTGGCAAGCTGGACCGCGCCATCGAGTACCTGCCGACCGAGGAGCAGCTCACCGAGCGCGCCGCGACCGGCAAGGGCCTGACCCGTCCGGAACTGTCGGTGCTGATCTCGTACAGCAAGATCGATCTCAAGGAAGCGCTGCTCAAGTCGCTGGTGCCGGATGACGACTACCTGACCCGTGACATGGAGACCGCGTTCCCACCGAGCCTGGTGGCCAAGTTCGGCGAGGCCATGCGTCGTCACCGTCTGAAACGCGAGATCGTCAGCACCCAGATCGCTAACGACTTGGTCAACCACATGGGCATCACCTTCGTTCAACGGCTCAAAGAGTCGACCGGCATGAGCCCGGCGAACGTGGCGGGTGCCTATGTGATCGTGCGCGACATCTTCCACCTCCCGCACTGGTTCCGTCAGATCGAAGCCCTGGACCACCAGGTTTCCGCTGACGTTCAACTGGAGCTGATGGACGAGCTGATGCGCCTGGGCCGTCGTGCTACGCGCTGGTTCCTGCGCAGCCGCCGCAACGAGCAGGACGCTGGCCGTGACACCGCGCACTTCGGTCCGCACCTGGCAGCGTTGGGCCTCAAGCTCGACGAGCTGCTGGAAGGCCCGACCCGCGAAGGCTGGCAGAACCGCTACGGCAAATACACCGAAGCCGGTGTGCCTGAGCTGTTGGCACGCATGGTTGCCGGTACCACGCACCTGTACACCTTGCTGCCGATCATCGAGGCCGCTGACGTGACTGGGCACGACGCCGCCGAAGTGGCCAAGGCCTACTTCGCCGTGGGCAGCGCCCTGGACTTGCCATGGTACCTGCAGCAGATCAGCGATCTGCCAGTGGCCAACAACTGGCAGGCCCAGGCTCGCGAAGCCTTCCGCGACGACGTGGACTGGCAGCAACGCGCGATCACCATCTCCGTGCTGCAAATGGCCGATGCGCCGCAAGACATGGAAGCCCGCGTGGCCCTGTGGCTGGAGCAGCACAAGGACATGGCGGAGCGTTGGGTGGCGATGATGGTGGAGATTCGTGCTGCGGTGGGCACGGACTACGCTATGTACGCAGTGGCCAACCGTGAGTTGCTGGACCTGGCGTTGAGCGGTCAGTCGGTGCTGTAACCGGTTTGATCCCTCGGTATAAAACAAAAGCCCCCGCCTCGTAAGATGCGGGGGCTTTTTGTTGGCGCGCTATTGATCAGGCAAAGAGGGCAAATGTGGGAGCGGGCTTGCTCGCGAATGCGGTGGGTCAGTCACGGATGTGTTGTCTGATCCGGCGCATTCGCGAGCAAGCCCGCTCCCACAGTTTGATCTCCATTTGTCAGGGGATCAGTGGTGTTTGAGCAATTTCGATTCCAGGTGGTCGAGGTGTTGGGTCATCAAGGTGACAGCGGCGGTGGCGTCGCGTTGCTCCAGTGCATCCACAATCGCCATGTGTTCCTGCCATGCACAGTAAGTGCAGGCTTTCGCCTCGTACTGGGCAATGACCAATGACGTCAACGGCACCAGGCTGTTGAGGAACTGTGCCAGCGGGGCATTCCGCGCCATCGCCGCCAGTTGCAGATGAAATTCCCCGGACAACCGAATCGCCGGGCCGCGCTGGTCCCGTTCGATGCACTCGCGCTCGCGGGCAATCAGCTCACGCAGCTGGCGCACCTGGGCGGGTGTGGCGTGCACGCAGGCCAATTGCACCACGGTGATTTCCGTCAGGCGCCGCGCTTCCAGAATTTGCCGGGTCTGCTGCGTATCCGGCGCCGCCACCTGGGCGCGCTGGTTGGGGCGCAGGATAATCACCTGCTGGTGGGACAGCTTTGCCAATACACGGCGGATCACACTGCGGCTCACGCCAAAAATCTCGCCCAGGCCTTCTTCGGTAAAACGGCTGGCCGGCGCGATGCGTTGTTCGAGGATGGCGTCAAACAGGCGCGGGTAGATGTCATCCACCGACGGCTTTTTATCGGCGATCAAGCGCAGGGCAGGGAAGATAGGGTCGCGTTGCAACGCGTAAGCAGTCATGGCCAGTCTCCAATAAATCAGCTGCCCAGATGGTCGTCCGGGATGTTCAAGCGGATGCCCATGCGCAGGCCTTCCTGAAGGATGTGCCGCCGCATCTCGGCGCTGGCCAGGGCGCTGTTCTTGTTGCGGATGGCGCGCACCACGGCTTCGTTTTCCTGCAAGCGTTCCGCCAGGTGTTCGGGGGAGTTGCGCAGCACCTGGGCGCTTTGCTTGAGGGCGTTGCTGGTCTGTTGCACTACGTTCTGGAAGATCGGGTTGGAGGTCAGGGCAAACAGTTCCTCGTGAAAGTCGATATAGGCATTCATGCCGGCTTCGGCGTCTTCAGCATCGAGGGCTTCGCGCATGTCCATGAGCGTGAGGCGCAACTGGCCGACTTCCTTGCTGCTGATGGACTGGGCCACCAGGCCGACGATGAAGGGCTCAAGGGTGTAGCGCAGTTGCAGGATGTCTTCGAGGCTGGCGTCAGCGACGGCGTCGCTCGATTGCGGCTCGTTGACGCTGGTTTCCAGCACCACCACGCCTTTGCCTGGCATGGAGCGCACCAGGCCGAGGGTTTCCAGCACGATCACGGCTTCGCGCAGGCTCGGGCGGCTGATGCCCATCTGTTCGGCCAGTTCGCGCTGGCCGGGCAGCATTTCGCCACGCCGCCACTGGCCACGCGCCAAGGCGGCGCGCAGTTTTTCTACCACTGAATTGACGACGGTTGAGGTGCTGATCACGTCTATGGCTCCTAGCTATATGCCTTACATGTGTAGGCGCCGGCTTGCCGGCGATGGCGGTCTCAAGGGCCCATCGCTGGCAAGCCAGCTCCTACAGGTGGTGTACTGATCAGAACTCCTGGTGGGCCGGCAGTACCGGTTTCTTGGCCTGGAAGGCATAGCCTTGTTGGCCGTCGAGTACCTTGTTGGCCCGCTGGATATCGATGTCTTTTTCCCAGCGTGCGATCGCCACGGTGGCTACGCAGTTGCCGATCAGGTTGGTCAGCGCGCGACCGATGCCCATGAACCAATCCACCGCCAGCACCAGCACCAGGCCTACCACCGGAATGGCCGGGATCGCCGTGAGCGTCGCCGCCAGGATCACCAGCGCCGAGCCAGGAATACCGTGGGCCCCTTTGGAGGTAATTAGCGACACCAGCAGGATCGTCAGCAAATCGGTCATCGACAGCGGCGTGCCGGTGGCGTTGGCAATGAACACAATGGCCAGGGTCAGGTAGATAGAGAACCCGTCGAGGTTGAACGAGTAGCCCGTTGGAATCACCAGGCCCACGGTGGAGCTGCCGATACCCAGGTGCTCCAGTTTACGCATGATCTGTGGCAGCACGGCGTCGGAGGAGGCGGTGCCCATCACGATCAGCAGTTCTTCGCGCAGGTACTTGAGCAGCGGCAACATGCGCAGGCCCGACAGGCGCATCACCAGGCCCAGGATCAGCCCTACAAAGGCAAAGCAGGTCAGGTAGAACAGGCCCACCAGGCTGCCCAGGTGTTGCAGGGAGTCCAGGCCGTAGGTGCTGGTGGTGAAGGCGATCGCGCCGAACACGCCAATCGGCGCCAGGCGCACGATCATGCCCATGATGCGGAAGATGATATGGCTCAGTTCGTTGATCAGGCGCGAAATGCCCGATGCCGCTTCGCCCACCAGGTTCAGCGCGCTGCCGAACAGCACCGAGAACAACAGCACTTGCAGCACGTTGTTGTCGGCGAAGGCACCGATCACCGAGTTGGGGATCAGGTCCATCAGGAACTGGCTGGTGCCGCGAATGTGCTGGCCCTTGTCGGCCAGTTCATTGAGGCCTGCGGACGACAGCTGCTCTAGGTGGATATTGGCGCCTTGGCCGATGCCGGTGCTGAAGGCCATCACCAGGCCGATCACCAGGGCGACGGTGGTGAGCACTTCAAAGTAGATCACCGACTTGAGGCCGATACGCCCGACTTTTTTCAGGTCGCCAGCACCGGAAATGCCGCTGACCACCACGCAGAACACGATCAGGCCGATCAGCATCTTGATCAGCTTGATAAAGCCGTCACCCAGGGGTTTGAGTTGTGAGGAGAATTCGGGAAGGGCCAGGCCGCAGACTATGCCTAGCATCAGGCCAATCACGACTTGCAGGAAAATCGAACGCGAGCACCATCTGAGCATGGGAGGGATCTCTATTCGGTGCCCTGGTGGTTCCAGGGCTTAATTGTTGTGGTCTTACCGGTAAGTCCAGTGCGGGGCCAGTCTACGCCGGGTTTTTTTGAAATCACAAGTAAATATTCAGGGGTTGACCGGTCCCGGTCTGACCAGTTGGTCGATGAGGGTGATGCTTGAGCGGTTGGCGGGCTCAAATTTTTTTCGCTTATCATCCACGGCTGAGTCGATGAGGTGATGGATGGACAAACCAGGGCTGACAACGGACGAAAACGGGCGCACCCATTGCACCTGGCGCACGGCGGCACCGCAGTACCCGCCATATCACGACCACGAGTGGGGCGTGCCGGTAGGGGACGACACCTTGTTGTACGAGAAGATCTGCCTGGAAGGCTTTCAGGCGGGCATGGCGTGGATCACCATCCTGCGCAAGCGCGAGCAATTCCGGGCGGCGTTCGACGGCTTTGATTTTCGCCGGGTGGCGCAGTACGGCGAGGCGGATATCGAACGCTTGATGAGAGACCCCGGCATCGTTCGCAACCGGGCCAAGATCGTGTCTACCATCAACAATGCGCGGCGGGCGTGTGAGCTGGTGGATGAGACGGGTTCGTTGGCGCGCTGGTTGTGGGCGTTCGAGCCCAGTGATGAGGAGCGTCCGGCCGTGGTGGACATGGCCTATTGGACGGGTAATCCGACGTCACCGGCCTCGGTGCGCCTCTCCAAAGCCTTGAAGAAACGCGGTTGGACCTATGTGGGCCCGACCACGATGTATGCGCTGATGCAGGCGATGGGCATGGTCAATGATCACCTCGAAGGCTGCGTGTGTCGCGAGCAGATCGAAAACCTGCGCCGCCAGTTCAAACGCCCCTGACAGCCCACGCTCAAACCTGTAGGAGCCCGGCTTGCCGGCGATGGCGGTGTATCAGTGACAGAAGTTTCGGCTGATACACCGCTATCGCAGGCAAGCCAGCTCCCACAGGTTTGTGTGGGGCGGGTTATTTGGGCAGGGGCGTCAACACCTCGGCCTTGTCATCCAGCACCATCACCACCAGCAATTTCGCCGGTTGTGTCTGGCTGGCGTTGCTCGATTCAAAGTGCCGGGAGCCGGCGGGTTCATAGAAGGTTTCGCCAACCTGGTAGGTTTTTGCCGGCTCGTCATTCACCCGCGAGGTGATCGCGCCTTGCAGCAC
Organism: Pseudomonas sp. P7548; assembly: GCF_013386585.1. GTDB lineage: Bacteria > Pseudomonadota > Gammaproteobacteria > Pseudomonadales > Pseudomonadaceae > Aquipseudomonas. The sequence continues at coordinate 141,096 of NZ_JACARO010000043.1, forward strand.
ATACGCCACGGCAGTGCCGGTGTGGCTATGGGGCACAGTGGCCTGGCCGGGGGCGTAGTCGACGGTGAGCATGATGGTTTTCTTGCCCGGCACGTTAGTCAGGGCGTGCTCTTGCAGGACCTTGATCGACTCCTGGTTGTACACCGGTTCGTGGGCAAAGACGCTGAGGGAGGCGAGCATCAGGGAGGCGGCGAGCAGTCGTTTCATGGCGAAGTTTCCGAGTGGTTCGAGACCTTTTCACCCTACGCCGCAAGGCCAGGGCGACCAATAACCAATCCAGGCTAAGAGTAGGAGACCATTGCTTCAGTGGTCGAAATCCAGGGAGCGGGCCAGGTGTTCACGGGTCAGTTCGATAAACCCTTGCAAGGCCGGTAACACGAAGTGTGCGCTGAGCTGTTCGCCACTGATCCAGCGACCCGTGACGATCCACAGATCGGCGTCCATCAGGTCGCGCTGCACCCCGTAATCCAGGCAACCGGGGGCGGTGCGCACCGCGTCGGCTATCTGCTGCAGACGCTCGCCCAGTTCCGCTGAGCGCCCGGCGGCCGCACGGATATGGACGGTATTGAAGGCACAGGCTGGCATGGCGATGGTCTCCGAGGTCGGGGGTCAGTGCACAGGCTAGAGCCTGACGAAGCCAGGACCAATGACCAATCCGCCGGAAAATCCGCTAGCCAATCTGCTGGAGGATATCGCGCACCTTGTCCAGCGCCGGGTCGATGTCCAGGGTTTCGATGGCACCAAAGCCGATAATCAAACCTGGGCGTACCGGCGCATCATGGAAAAATACATCCAAGGGGTACAAACCCACTTCTACCCGGCGCGCCAGTTCCATCAGCAGCGGGATATCCACGGGCACCTTGCACAGCGCCGCCATGTGGAAGCCTGCCACCGTCGGCACTGCCTCGAACCACGGCGACAGGTCAGCCGCCAGGCGTTGCAGGATGCGCTCGCGGCGCCCGGCATACACCGTGTGGCAGCGGCGGATATGCTTGAGCAGGTAGCCCTCGCTGATGAATTTGGCCAGGGCCCATTGGGGCAGGGTGGAGCTATGCTGGTCGGTCAGTTGCTTGGCCTTGAGCACGGCGCCGTAAATCGCTGAAGGCAGTACGGCGTAACCCAGGCGCAGCTCCGGCAACAGGGTTTTGGAGAACGTGCCGACATAGGTCACCACGCCTCGGGTATCCATGCTTTGCAGGGAGTCGGTGGGGCGGCCTTCGTAGCGGAACTCGCTGTCGTAGTCGTCTTCGATGATGATTGCGCCCAACGCGAAGGCGCGGGTCAGCAACGCCTCGCGACGTGCCAGGCTCATGGGCATGCCGAGGGGGAACTGATGGGACGGCGTCACGTAGATCAGCCGTGTGCCGTCGGGAATCTTGTCCACCTCGATGCCCTGTTCATCCACCGGGACGCTGGCCACCTGCGCGCCCATCGCCATGAACAACTGGCGCGCCGGGCTGTAGCCGGGGTCTTCCATGGCGACAAGCGTACCCGGTGCCAACACCACGCGGGCGATCAGGTCCAGGGCTTGTTGGGCGCCGTTGGTGACCACGATGTTGTCGGCGCGGCATTTGACCCCACGAGAAAACGCGATATGCCCGGCAATGGCTTCGCGCAGCGCCGGCAAACCTTCGGGCTGGCTGTAGAAACCGCTGTTCTGGGCGATACGGCGCAAGGCGTCCTGGGTGCAACGACGCCATTCATCCTGGGGGAACTGGTTGCGGCTGGTGGCGCCGCCGATAAATTCGTAGCGCAGCGTGCTGTCACGGGTGGGGTGACGCATGGGCGAGGGCAGCGCCGCCCATTTGCCCAGGTTGGCGGCGCACGCCAGGTCGGTGGCGGTTTGCACGCGTTCGGCCTGGGGCGCATGGGCATTGACGAAGGTGCCTCGGCCGGTCTTGCCCACCAGCAGGCCTTCGTAGGTGAGGGTGGCGTAGGTATCGGAGACGGTCTTGCGCGACACGCCCAGTTGCTCGGCCAGCAGGCGGCTGGGGGGCAATTGCGCACCTGCGGCCAGACGCCCGGAGCCAATGGCTTCACGCAGTTGCTGGTACAACTGTTCGGCCAGGTCCTTGCGGCCGTTGATCACCACGTGCAGTTCCATGTTTTATCCTGAGGCGCTGAATCTGCCCCAAGGTTACTCGCTCGCGCAGCGCCCTCAAAATGGTCTCTCGATAATCCGGTCGATTGGCTATAGGGCTGGTGCCACCAGGGCTTTAGGCTGGGTTGTCATCGCACCGGCCGCACGAGAACCGCCCATGGAACCCCGCCTGGATTACTACACCGCCTCACCGCAAGCGCTCAAGGGCATGTTGATGCTGGAAGCCGCCACCTTCGGGCTGTCCATCGAGAAACCGTTGCTGGAACTGATCAAGATCCGCGTCTCGCAGCTCAACCACTGCGGGTTTTGCACGGACATGCACTCAATGGCGGCGCGTCAACGGGGGGAGAGCGAGCGCCGTTTGTTCGCGCTGTGCGTATGGCGCGATTCGCCGTTTTTCAACGGGCGGGAAAAGGCCGCGTTGGCCTGGTGCGAGTCGGTGGCAATGCTCCCGACCTCAAGCGTTTCGGATGAACTCTACGCGGCGGTGCGCGCAGAATTCAGCGAGCAGGAACTGGTCGACCTGACCATGGCGGTGTCCAGCATCAGTGGCTGGAACCGCCTCGCGGTGAGTTTTCGGCAACAACCGCCAAACACATGAGTACACCGCCGATCAAAAATGTGGGCGCGGG
>NZ_JACARO010000044.1 GCF_013386585.1 Pseudomonas sp. P7548
ATAATTAGGTTAGAACCAATCGGCATTTTACAGGCCCTGCCGCTGCCCCTACTTTGAAGGCGAATAACCGACCCCTTGCCCGGTGGAGGTGACCACCACGCACTGAACAAGGACAGACCATGAGCATCGAATTCATCGGCTACATCGGCGGCCACCACGCTTCCGAAATCCACCCGCGCAGCGGCCCGACCCTGCAACCCGACTACGTCCAAACCGTGGCCCGCGCCCACGAGGAAGCCGGCTTCGACCGCGCCCTGGTGGCGTTCCATTCCAACAGCCCGGACAGCACGCTGATCGCCTCCCACGCGGCGAGCGTGACAAGCAAGCTCAAGTTCCTGATCGCCCACCGCCCGGGTTTTGCCCAGCCCACCCTCGCCGCCCGCCAGTTCAACACGCTGGATGTGTTCAACGGTGGGCGCACCGCCGTGCACATCATCACCGGCGGCGACGACCGTGAATTGCGTGCCGATGGCAGCCATATCGGCAAGGACGAACGCTATGCGCGCACCGACGAATACCTGAGCGTGGTGCGCCAGGAATGGACCAGCGAGCAACCGTTCGATTTCGACGGCACTTACTACCAGGTCGAAGGCGCGCACTCCACGGTGAAGTCGCCGCAACAGCCGCATATCCCGCTGTACTTCGGTGGGTCTTCGGCGGCCGCGATTGCGGTGGCGGGCAAGCATGCTGACGTGTATGCGCTGTGGGGTGAAACCTATGAGCAAGTGCGCGAAATCGTGACCCAGGTGCGCGCCGAGGCGGCCAAGCATGGGCGCACGATCCGCTTCAGTCTGTCACTGCGACCGATCCTCGCCGAAACCGAAGAACTGGCGTGGGCGCGTGCCGACAGCATCCTGCAACAGGCCACTGCGCTGGCGGAAAAAAATGGCTTTGTGCGGCGCGAACCGCCGAATGAAGGTTCACGCCGACTGCTCGCGGCAGCGGCGCAAGGCACCCGGTTGGACAAGCGCCTGTGGACCGGTATCGCCGGGCTGCTCGGGGCGCAGGGTAACTCCACCTCCCTGGTGGGCACCGCCGAACAGGTGGCTGAAGCGCTGGTGGATTACTACGACCTGGGGATCACCACGTTCCTGATCCGTGGCTTCGACCCGCTCAATGACGCGATCGACTACGGCAAGCGCCTGATCCCCCTCACCCGCCAGTTGATTGCTGAGCGCGAACAGGCCAAACAGGTCGCTTAATCAAGGTCACTACAAAACCAAATGTGGGAGCTGGCTTGTGTGGGAATGGGCTTGCTCGCGAATGCAGTCGGTCAGTGGATAAAGATGTCGACTGATCTGCCGCTTTCGCGAGCAAGCCCGCTCCCACATTTTTAGGTCTTCATTGGGCTCAAGATCAGTTTTTGTAGTCCGTATCAGTACGCTCCAACTGCCGGATCAGCGCATTCCAATGCCGCGCCACACCCGGCCCATCCCCTGCCTTGAACACTTCGGCCTGCTTCTCGACCTTGGCCACCACCTCGGCTGGCGGGAAGATCAACTCCGCATTCCCCGCCGCCTGCGCCGCGATCTGGATGTTGCACGCGCGCTCCAGCCCCTGCAGCTGCTGGAAGGCATGCTCGACGCTGACACCCGCGGTCAACAGGCCGTGGTTGCGCAGGATCATCACGCTTTTGTCACCCAGGTCTGCGACCAGCCGCTCACGTTCGTCCAGGTCCAACGCTACGCCTTCGTATCCGTGGTAGGCCACGCGCCCGTAGAAGCCGATGGAATGCTGGGAGATCGGCAACAGACCGTCCTTCTGCGCCGACACCGCGATGCCGTCGCGGGTGTGGGTGTGCAGCACCGCTTGCAGGTCATGCCGCGCGCCGTGGATGGCGCTGTGGATCACGTAGCCGGCGTAGTTGATGCCAAGGCCAGTGGGGTCGTCGACGATAGTGCCGTCGAGATCGACCTTGACCAGGTTGGAGGCGCTGATTTCATCGAACAACAAGCCGAAGGCGTTGATCAGGAAATGCTCCTCCGGGCCCGGCACGCGGGCAGAGAAGTGGGTGTAGATGTGGTCGGTCCATTTGTACAAGGCCGCCAGGCGATAAGCGGCGGCCAGTTTGACACGCACTTCCCATTCTTCCGGGGTGACGCGTTGGCGAACGTTGTTGGAAACGCTGGAAATCGAGGTGACGCTGCTCATGGCAAAACTTCCTGGATGGCCTTAAGGACTTCCAGGCAAGCCTACGGGGTGCAAAAAAATAATAAAAAGCACATTTTAATCTAAGCTAATTATTATTTTTTTTCATAACCATAACAGCGTCAAGCAGCCTGTAGGAGCCCGGCTTGCCGGCTCCTACAAGGGATGGCGAGAGGTCAGGCGGCATTGCGGACCTTGTGCAGCGAATCCGCCACCAGCTTGCCGAAGGCGTCCACCGGCCCTTGCAGGTTGCCGAGGAAGTGCGGGTAGATCAGCCACAGGTCCATCACCGGTTTGAAGTCCTTGAGGGGCATCACCGCCAGTTGCTCGCGGTGGGCACTGCGTTCCAGCAGCGGGCGCGGTACCAGACCTAGGCCCAGGCCGTCGGCCACCAGTCCCAGTTGCAGTTCGGTGCCGAAGGTTTCCAGGTTGACCCGCAGCGCCAGGCCCTGGTCCGACAAGGTGCGCTGCAACCCGGCACGGAAACCACAGCCGTCGGGGTTGAGGATCCAGCCGTTCTGGTACACGTCCGCCAGCTTGCAGGGCTTTTTCGGCAGTTGGGATTTGGCGCAGACCACCACCAGTTCCATCTTGCCGATGGACTCGCCGACGATGTTGTCCGGGAAGATCTTGCCTGCCGGGAACAAGGCCGCCGCTGCGTCCAATTCGCCACGTTCAATCTTGCCCACCAACTGGCTGCCCCAGCCGGTGGCGACCTGGGCGCGCAGGTCGGGGTATTCGGTGCGCAGGTGCTTGAGCGCATCGAGCAGCACCACATCGCCGATGGTCTGCGGCACGCCCAAGCGCAGCAGGCCGGTGGGCGGCGCGTCGGTGGCGACCAACTCCCGCAGGGCATCCATTTCGCGCAGGATCAGCCGGCATTGTTCATACACCCGGGTGCCGATCAGCGTAGGCTTGAGGGGCTTGGTGTTGCGGTCGAACAGCTCCACCCCCAGCGCCTGCTCGAAGTTCTGCACGCGGCGGGTGATGGCCGGCTGGGTCAGTTGCAGCGACTCGGCGGCGTGGCTGATGGACTGGCAACGAATCACTTCGACAAAGGCATCGATATCGTCAATTTTCATTTGGGCCGCACATAGAGAACAGTCATTAAGATGTGTGCGAAGCATAGTTGTCGGAACACGGTCTGGATAGCCCACCGACCTATCGATAACGTCTAACACTATTCAGACCGGTTCTAAATTACCTACAGCTATAAGCTAATCATTAAAAAATAGCATATTAACTATAAACATTATGCTTAGATAAACCCATCACCACCGACCACACGATGGAGTTGTCATGACCCAGGCCAAGCACCCCGAGAGACTGAGAGCCTTCATAGGCGCCCTGGCTGAATTGATCGACGGCAACCCACGCGAAGGCGACCTGTTGCACCGTGGCGGCAAGCTCTTGGCGCAGCTGGTCAGCCATGACGATTGGCTCCCCGACGAATTCGCGCAACCCGACCCCGAACGCTACCAGCAATTTCTGTTGCACGCCGATTCACGGCAGCGCTTCAGCATCGTCAGCTTTGTATGGGGGCCCGGGCAAAGCACACCGATTCATGATCACCGGGTGTGGGGGCTGATCGGAATGTTGCGCGGCGCTGAATTCTCCCAGGGTTTTGAACGCGCCCCCGACGGCAGCCTGGTTGCCGAAGGCAAGCCCATCCAGTTGGTGCCGGGCCAGGTGGAAGCGGTGTCGCCCAAGGTCGGCGACATTCACCAGGTGAGCAATGCCCACAGCGACCAGGTGTCCATCAGCATCCACGTCTACGGCGCCAATATCGGTGCCGTGCGCCGCGCGGTGTACCAGCCCGACGGCAGCGAGAAACTGTTTATCTCCGGTTATTCCAACGCCTTCCTCCCGAACATCTGGGATTTGTCCAAAGAAAAGAGCCCTGCCCTATGACCACCGTATCGACCCGCAGCTTCGCGCAGATTCGCCAGGCCCTGCTGGACCATGAAGAAGTCGCCCTGGTGGACGTGCGCGAAGAAGCGCCGTTTGCCGAAGCCCACCCGCTGTTTGCCGCGAACATCCCGCTGTCCAAGCTGGAGCTGGAGGTGTATTCACGTATTCCACGGCGTGATACCCAGGTCACCGTCTACGACAACGGCGAAGGCTTGGCCGCCCGCGCCGCCGAGCGTCTGGTTGCGCTGGGCTACACCCAGGTCAGCCTGCTGGAAGGTGGCCTGGAGGGTTGGCGCAACGCCGGTGGCGAACTGTTCATCGACGTGAACGTGCCGAGCAAAGCCTTCGGTGAATTGGTTGAGAGCGAACGCCACACGCCCTCCCTCGCCGCCGAAGAAGTCCAAGCCCTGCTCGACAGCCAGGCCGACGTGGTGGTGCTTGATGCCCGCCGCTTCGACGAATACCAGACCATGAGCATTCCCACCGGCATCAGCGTGCCCGGTGCCGAACTGGTACTGCGCGCCCGTGAACTGGCGCCCGACCCGGCCACCCGCATCATCGTCAACTGCGCCGGGCGCACCCGCAGCATCATCGGCGCACAATCGCTGATCAACGCCGGCGTGGCCAACCCGGTGTCGGCCCTGCGCAACGGCACCATCGGCTGGACCCTCGCCGGGCAGAAACTCGCCCATGGCCAGTCGCGCCGCTTTGCGCCGACCTCGGAAGAACACCGCCAGATCGCTGCCAAGGAGGCACGCCACGTGGCCGACAAGGCCCGGGTCGGCCGCACCACCCTGGCCGACCTGCAACGCTGGCAGCAGGAAGCGACCCGCACCACCTACCTGTTCGATGTGCGCACCCCGGAAGAATTCGAAGCCGGCCACCTGCCGGGTTCACGCTCGACACCGGGCGGCCAATTGGTGCAGGAAACCGACCATGTGGCCAGCGTGCGCGGCGCACGCCTGGTACTGGCGGATGACGATGGCGTGCGCGCCAATATGTCGGCCTCGTGGCTCGCCCAACTGGGCTGGGAAGTGCATGTGCTGGATGACCTGCAGCCTGAGCATTTCAGCGAGACCGGTGCATGGGTCGCACCAGTGCCCGCGCCGGCCCAGGCTGAAGTGATCAGCCCCCACACCCTGGTGGACTGGCTGGCCCATGGCGACACCGCCGTGCTGGATTTCACCCCCAGCGTCAATTACGTCAAGCGCCATATCCCCGGGGCCTACTGGGCCTTGCGCGCGCAGTTGCCGCAAGCCTTGGCAAATGTTCCGGCCGCCGAGCGTTATGTGCTGACCTGCGGCAGCAGCCAACTGGCGCGCCTGGCCGTGGCAGACGTCGAAGCCCTCACCGGCAAGCCGGTGTTCCTGCTGCAAGGCGGCACCACCCAGTGGATCGCCGAAAAGCTGCCGCTGGAAGAAGGCGAGACCCGCCTGGCTTCACCGCGCATCGACCGTTACCGCCGCCCATACGAAGGCACCGACAACCCCAAGGAAGCCATGCAGGCGTACCTGGATTGGGAGTTCGGCCTGGTCGCGCAACTGGCCCGCGACGGCACCCACGGTTTCTACGTGATCTGACCGTCAACTTGTAGTGAGCGGGCTTGCCCCGCGCGGCGGTGTGTCAGGTGTGTATCAGGTGCCTGGGAGACCGCGGCGCGGGGCGAGCCCGCTCACTACAGGCCGCACTCAAAATCATGCAAAACAGGAATAATTAAATAAATCATAATCAGATATTTTAATGATTAACTTATAACCAAAAAGAACTTCACAGGGAGTTTTTATGGGCATAACGTTAAGTCCTCACCGACCCCTTCTCCAGGCGGAGGTAGCCAAACCCTTTTTCGAGCTACCTGGAGCCTGCATCCCATGGTCTTTACCACCCCCTTCAAACGCCTGCTCCTGGGCACCGCCCTGGCCCTCGGCCTGATCAGCACCGCACACGCCGCCGACCTGCAACCGCTGCGGGTGGCCAATCAGAAATCCACCATCAAGGCACTGCTGGAAGTCTCCGGCGAGACGAAAAATGTGCCTTACGACATCCAATGGTCGGAATTCCCTTCCGCCTCGCCCTTGGGTGAAGCCCTGAATGCCGGCGCCGTAGATGTCGGCGCCCTGGGCGACGCGCCTTATGTGTTCGCACTCGGCGCGGGCGCCTCGCTCAAGGTGGTCAGCATCATCCACGCCGAAGGGCGCAACACCACTGCCCTGCTGGTGCCAGAAAACTCGCCGATCAAGACCGTGGCCGATCTCAAGGGCAAGAAGATCGTCACCGGGCGCGGTTCCATCGGCCATTATCTGGCGATCAAGGCCCTGGCCAGCGCCGGCCTGACCACCAAGGACGTGCAATTCATCTTCCTGCTGCCCAGTGAGTCACGCCTGGTGCTGGACAACGGCACCGTTGACGCCTGGGCCACCTGGGACCCCTACACCACCGTCGTCACCTCCCAAAGCCACGCCCGTGTACTGATCAGCGGCAACAAGCTGTTGAGCAACCACTTGTACTTCGCGGCCACCAGCCAGGCGATTGCCGACAAGCGCGTGCAACTGGATGACTTCGTGGCGCGGGTCGACCGGGCCTATGCCTGGGCCAACGTGCACCCCGACGAGTACGCCGCCGCCCAGGCCAAGATCACCGGCCTGCCCCTGGCCGTGCACCTGGAGGTGGCCAAGGACACTCACCTGAGCCCGGTGGCGATTGACGACAGCGTGATCAGCGGCCTGCAAGCCACGGCTGACACCTACCAACAGGAAGGCCTGCTGCCCAAGCGCATCGATGTGTCGCAGGGTTTCGACAAGAGCTTTAACGCCAAGCGTGTCCCACTTTCCCAAGCCTCGCGCTGAAACAAGGAGCAGAACATGAGCAAGCCACGTCAACTCAAACTCGGAGCCATGGTCCACGGCGTCGGTCACGGCTGGGGCGAATGGCGCCACCCGCAGGCCCAACCCAATGCCAGTACCAACTTCGGCTTTTACAAGCAGCAGACCGAGCTGGCCGAAAGCGCCAAGTTCGACTTCGTGTTCATCGCCGACAGCCTGCACATCCACGCCAAATCCAGCCCGCACTACCTCAACCGTTTCGAGCCGCTGACCATCCTGTCGGCCCTGGCCGCGTTGACCACGAATATCGGCTTGGTCGCCACGGTGACCGTCAGCTACACCGAGCCCTACCAGGTGGCGCGCCAGTTCGCGTCCCTGGACCACATCAGCGGCGGCCGTGCCGGGTGGAACGTGGTCACCTCCTGGCTCAGCGGCACCGCCGACAACTTCGGCAAGGCCGAGCACCCGCCGCACGCGGTGCGCTACCGCATCGCCAAGGAACACCTGAACGTGGTCAAGGGCCTGTGGGATTCCTGGGAAGATGACGCCTTCTCCTACAATAAACACAGCGGCGAATTTTTCGCCCCCGCCAAGTTGCACGCGCTCAAACACAAGGGCGAGTTTTTTTCGGTCAAGGGCCCGCTGAATATCGCGCGCTCTCGCCAGGGCCAGCCGGTGATCTTCCAGGCGGGCACCTCCGAAGACGGGCGCAACTTTGCCGCCGAACACTCCGACGCGATCTTTGTACACGTGGAGAGCATCGAAGAAGGCCTGGCCTACACCCAAGACCTCAAGCGCCGCGCCCAGGGTTTCGGGCGTGACGCCGACAGCCTGTCGATCCTGCCGGGCATTCGCCCGATTGTCGGACGCGATGCAGCCGAGGTGGAAAGCCGTTATCAGCAGGCCGTGGATCTGGTGACCGTGGAGGATGCGATCGTCGCCCTGGGCCGCCCGTTCAATGACCACGATTTCAGCCAGTACCCGCTCGACGCGCCCTTCCCGGAACTCGGCGACCTGGGCGCCAACAGCCAGAAAGGCGGCTCCGACCGCATCAAGCAACTGGCCAAGGACGAAGGCCTGACCCTGCGCGAAGTGGCCTTGCGGTTCTCGCGGCCCAAGCGCGATTTTGTCGGCACCCCGGAGCAAGTCGCCGATGCGATCCAGACCTGGTTCGAGACCGGCGCCAGCGACGGGTTCATCATCAACTCAGTACTGCCCGATGGCTTGCAGTACTTCACCGAACTGGTGGTGCCGGTGCTGCAACAGCGCGGCCTGTTCCGTACGGAGTACAGCGGCCACACCTTGCGCGACAACCTGGGCCTGGACGTGCCGGTCAACCGCTACAGCGTTGCCAGCGAAGTGGAGACAGAGCAGGAGGCGCTGGCATGAGCGAGTCCCTGAACCGTCAGTTGGCCGACCTGCATGCCGAACGCGTGGCCACCTGGGCGCCGGCCGCCTTGCAGGTCAACATCGACCAGCGCCAGCGCCTGGTGAACGAAGCGCAGCCTGACGACTATGTGCAGGTCGGCGACGAGCTGGACCCGTTTGTGCTGCTCAACGTGGAAGGCGGCGAACTGAACCGTGAGCTGCTATTAGCCGACGGCCCGGCGGTGCTGATCTTTTTCCGCTTTGCCGGCTGCCCCGCGTGCAACCTCGCCCTGCCTTATTACGAGCGCCAACTCTATCCACGCCTGCGGGAATTGGGCGTGCCGTTGGTAGCCGTCAGCCCGCAGGTGCCGGAGCGTCTGGTGGAGATCAAGACCCGGCACACCCTGCGACTGCTGGTGGCCAGCGACCCGGACAACAACCTCGGGCGGCGCCTGGGCATTCTCTACAGCTTTGACGAGGCCTCGCGAAACGCGGCGTTGGCCAAGGGCAATCACATCGGTGACACCACCGGCACCGGGACGTGGGAATTGCCGCAACCGACCGTGGTGGTGATCGCCCGGGACGGCACCGTGGCGTTCGTGGAAGTCAGCCCGGACTGGCTGGTGCGCACGGAAGCCGAGCCGGTGTTGCAGGCGGTGGAACGCTTACTGGGCCAACAGCCCGTGCGCCTGGCCATCTGAATAACCTCGCCCTCCCCTGTGGGAGCTGGCTTGCCTGCGATAGCAATGCATCAGTAACCAATGTGCCAACTGCAAGACCGCTATCGCAGGCAAGCCAGCTCCCACATTTTTTGACCGAGTACATTCATCATGACTTCATCGTCTCAACCGTCTCTTCGCTCCGTGGAAGTCGCCAATTTCGACGCCCTGCTCGACCGCCTCAGCGCCGAGCTGGCGAGCACCGCGCACCTGTATGACGAGAGCGGCGCCTTCCCCCACGCCAACTTCAAGTTGCTGCACGAACACGGCCTCGTCGCGCTTACCGTGCCCAAGGCCTTGGGCGGCGGCGGTGCCAGCCTGCCCCAGGCGCGCAAGGCCATCAGTGCGATTGCCAAGGGTGAACCCTCCACCGCGCTGATCCTGGTGATGCAGTACCTGCAACACACCCGCCTGCAAGACAGCAAGACCTGGCCTGCGCACCTGCGCCAGCAAGTGGCCGAGGACGCGGTGCGCAACGGCGCGCTGATCAACGCCCTGCGTGTCGAGCCCGACCTCGGCACCCCGGCCCGTGGCGGCCTGCCGGCGACCACGGCGCTACGCACGGCCGAAGGCTGGCGCATCAGCGGGCGCAAAATCTACTCCACCGGCAGCCACGGCCTGAGCTGGTTCAGCGTGTGGGCGCGCAGCGATGACCCGGACCCGCTGGTCGGCGCCTGGCTGGTGCCCAAGGACAGCCCCGGCGTAAGCATCATCGACACCTGGGATCACTTGGGCATGCGCGCCACCTGCAGCCATGAAGTGGTGCTCGACAACGTGCTGGTGCCGCTGGACCACGCCGTCGGCGTCAGCCCCTGGAGTGCACCGTCGCCGGAGCTGGATGGCGAGGGTTTCCTGTGGATGTCGGTGCTGCTGTCATCGGTGTATGACGCCGTGGCCCAGGCTGCGCGCGACTGGCTGGTGAATTGGCTGGAAGAACGCAAGCCATCCAACCTCGGTGCAGCCCTGTCGACCCTGCCGCGCTTCCAGGAGACCGTCGGCCATATCGACACCCTGCTGTTTGCCAACCGCAGCCTGCTCGACGCCGCTGCCGAAGGCCACACCTCGGCCGCCAACGCGGCGCAGTTGAAGTACCTGGTGACCCATAACGCCATCCGTGCCGTGGAACTGGCCATCGAGGCCTCGGGCAACCCCGGCCTGTCGCGCCATAGCCCGCTGCAACGGCATTACCGCGACGTGCTGTGCAGCCGCGTACACACCCCGCAGAACGACGCCGTGTTGCAAGGTGTCGGCAAAGCGGTGTTCGCCCAACGTGAGAAGGAACGCCCATGACCCAGGTGATTATTGCCAGCCAGCTGGACGAGGATTACAACGACGTGATCCGCCAGCGCCTCGCCGCGCACCACCCCCAGGCCCAGGTGATCGGTGTACCTGTGGGCGTGCCGAGCGACCTGCCGCCCCAGGCCAACATCCTCTTGCTGCGCCCGATCAACGTGCGCGGTTACAGCGCCCCAGACACCCCGCCACCGGGCTGGCCGTATGGCGCGGAGTGGGTGCACCTGGTGTCGTCGGGTATCGACTTCTACCCGCAGTGGCTGTTCAGCGGCCCGCCGGTGACCACCTCACGCGGCAGCGCCGCCGACAACCTCGCCGAGTTCGCCTTAGCGGCGATCTTTGCGGCGTCCAAGCATTTGCCGGACATCTGGGTGAAGAATGCACAGTGGAGTTTCACCCCGCTGCGTCCGCTCAAAGGCACCACGCTGGGCATCCTCGGCTTTGGTGCGATTGGCGAACGCCTGGCGCACAAGGCGCTGGCCTTGGGCATAAACGTCGTGGCGTTGCGTCAGAGCGCAGCGCCATTTGGCGTCGAGGGTGTGCAGGCGGCCAAGGACATCCACGACCTGTTCGCCCGTGCCGATCACCTGGTGCTGGCGGCACCGCTGACCGAGGCGACGCGGCATATCGTCGACCGTGATGTGCTCGGCAGCGCGAAGCCAGGGCTGCACCTGATCAACATCGCACGCGGCGGTCTGGTGGATCAGGAAGCATTGGTGGAGGCGCTGGACAATGGGCAGGTCGGCCTGGCGTCGCTGGACGTGACCGAGCCGGAACCCTTGCCGGACGGGCATCCGTTGTACACGCACCCGAGGGTGCGGTTGTCGCCCCACACATCAGCGATTTCGACCCACAGCCGCCATGAGATTGCCGATGCGTTTTTGGCGAATCTGGAGCGGTATGTCGCGGGCCTCGAATTGGCCAACCTCGCCAACGGCTGACGCCGGCCTCTCAGCAGCCCTGCGCCAGTTGTTCGCGCAAAAACTCCACCAACGCCTGCACCGGCCGTGAACTCTGCCGGTGCTGGGGGTACACCGCCGAAAGGGTCAGGGCTTCGGGGGCGAAGTCGTCCAGGACCGTGACCAGGCGGCCATCCTTCAACGCGTCGCCGACGATAAAGGTGGGCAAGTACGTCACCCCCAGGCCAGCGATGGCCGTGTCGCGCAGCAAATCGCCGTTGTTCACGCGCATGCGCCCACTCACGTTCAACGCCTGCACCTTGCCCTTGAAACGCCACTGAACCTGACGGCCATGGCCGTAAGGCAGGCAGTCGTGTTCACTGAGGTCTTCGGGTTTCTGCGGCGTGCCGCGCAAGGCCAGGTAAGCGGGGCTGGCGCAGTACACCCGCGGGATGCTGGCGATGCGGCGGGCGATCAGGGTGGAGTCTTCCAGGGTGCCGATGCGCAGCACCAGGTCATAGCCTTCGCCGATCAGGTCGACGGGACGGTCACTGAGGTCGACTTCCACCGACACCTGGGGATGGCGCTGCAGGAACAGCGGCAACAGGCAGCCCAAATGGGCCATGGCAAATGACAGCGGCGCACTCAGGCGCAGGGTGCCGCGCGGCTCGCTGTTCTGGCCAGCGATGCCCTGCTCCACTTGCTCGACTTCACCGAGCAGGCGCAAGGCGGATTCGTAGTAACTCTGGCCCAGTGGCGTGACGTCCAGGCGGCGGGTGGAACGGTTGAGCAGGCGCACGCCGAGGCGGTCTTCCAGCTGGATCAGGCGGCGGCTGACGAATTGCTTGGACAGGCCCAGTTGCTCGGCGGCGGCGGTGAAACTGCCGGATTCCATGACCTGGCAGAACAGGCGCATGTCTTCGAAGGGGTTCATTGTCGCTTCTCGGTGGACATTTAGCGGCTTTATAGCCTGACAGTGGCCACACCACAAAACAAAATGTGGGAGCTGGCTTGCCTGCGATGGCGGTGTATCAGGAGACATTGTTGTCGACTGACACTCCGCCATCGCGGGCAAGCCCGGCTCCCACAGGGTTCAGCAGAGTTCTTTAGAAACGGTTACTTGGTAAACGCCGAGTAGCTGTTCATCAGGTTACGGTAGTTCGGGATGCGCTGGGACAGCAGGTTGGCCAGGCCTTCCATGTCGTTGCGCCAGTCGATCTGCAGCTCGCAGGCCACCGAGAACCAGTTCACCAGTTGCGCGCCGGCCGCACTCATCCGCGCCCAGGCGGCTTGCTGCACGGTTTCGTTGAAGGTGCCGGACGCGTCGGTGACCACGAACACCTCAAAGCCTTCAGCCAGCGCGCACAGGGTCGGGAACGCCACGCAGACGTCCGTCACCACGCCCGCGATGATGATCTGCTTGCGCCCGGTCGCCTTGACGGCCTTGACGAAGTCTTCGTTGTCCCACGCGTTGATTTGGCCAGGGCGTGGAATGTACGGCGCGTCCGGGAACATGTCCTTGAGTTCCGGCACCAGCGGGCCATTGGGGCCGCTTTCAAAGCTGGTGGTGAGGATGGTCGGCAAGTTGAAGAACTTGGCCAGGTCCGCCAGGGCCAGCACGTTGTTCTTGAACTCGTTGGGCGAGAAGTCCTGCACCAGGGAGATCAGGCCAGTCTGGTGATCGACCAACAGCACGACGGCGTCATCTTTGTTCAAACGGTTGTAAGCCATGGGGGTTATCTCCTAACGGGGGGTTGGGTAATCAGAAGGCAAAACACGAGCAGCCGAACGCACCCCAGAAGCCCTGGAAGTCGCTGACCGGCACGCTGGAAAGACGCGCTTTTTCATGGCTGTGCACGTGCACGCCACACGGGCCGCTGCACTGGTGGACCTGCGCCTGCAACGCCGAACTCGGGCGCCAGTGCCCGGGCACCTTGACCACCGGCGACCAGTCCGGCAGCACCGGCACACGTGGCGGTGCGTACTCTTCGAAGTCTCCGGCGCCGTAGACCACCTTGCCGCCGACCACGGTGAGCACCGACTCGATCCATTTGATGGCCTCTTCATCGACGCTGAAGAAGTCCACCGACAGCGCGGTCACGTCCGCCAATTGGCCGACCTTGATCTGGCCTTTCTTGCCCTGCTCGGACGAGAACCAGGCGCTGCCGTGGGTAAACAGTTCCAACGCGGTGAGGCGCGGCAAGCCCTCGGCGTGCAGCGCCAGGCCGCTTACCGTGCGGCCGCTGACCATCCAGTACAGCGAGGTCCACGGGTTGTAGCTCGACACCCGCGTGGCATCGGTGCCCGCCCCTACCGGCACGCCTTCGGCGAGCATGCGCTGGATCGGTGGCGTGGCTTCGGCGGCCTTGGCGCCGTAGCGCTCGACGAAGTATTCACCCTGAAACGCCATGCGGTCCTGGATCGCAATCCCGCCGCCGAGGGCACGCACGCGCTCGATGTTTTTCGGGGTGATGGTTTCGGCGTGGTCGAAGAACCACGGCAGGCCGTTGAACGGGATGTCGCGGTTGACCTTCTCGAACACGTCGAGCATGCGCGAGATGGACTCGTCATAGGTGGCGTGCAGGCGGAACGGCCAGCGCTGTTCCACCAAGTGACGCACCACCGGCTCCAGTTCCTGCTCCATGGTCAGCGGCAGGTCCGGGCGGGGTTCGAGGAAGTCTTCGAAGTCGGCGGCCGAGAACACCAGCATCTCGCCGGCGCCGTTGTGCCGCAGGTAGTCATCGCCCTGGTGCAGGGTGACGCTGCCGGTCCAGTTCTTGAAGTCGCTGAGTTCTTCCTTGGGCTTCTGGGTGAACAGGTTGTAGGCGATGCGCACCGTCAACTGTTCGTCCTTGGCCAACTGCTCGATCACCGCGTAGTCGTCAGGGTAGTTCTGGAAACCGCCACCGGCGTCGATCGCACTGGTGAGGCCCAGGCGGTTGAGTTCACGCATGAACTGACGGGTCGAGTTGACCTGGTATTCCAGCGGCAATTTCGGGCCCTTGGCCAGGGTCGCATACAGGATCATCGCGTTGGGCCGCGCCACCAGCATGCCGGTGGGGTTGCCGTTACTGTCGCGCACGATCTCGCCGCCCGGTGGGTTGGGCGTGTCCTTGGTGTAGCCGGCCACGCGCAGGGCCGCGCGATTGAGCAAGGCGCGGTCGTACAGGTGCAGCACGAACACCGGGGTGTCGGGCGCGGCCTGGTTCAGTTCATCGAGGGTGGGCATGCGCTTTTCGGCGAACTGGAATTCGTTCCAGCCGCCCACCACGCGCACCCATTGCGGGGTCGGCGTGCGATCCGCCTGGTCCTTGAGCATGCGCAGCGCATCGGCCAGGGATGGCACGCCTTCCCAGCGCAGTTCGAGGTTGTAGTTCAGCCCGCCACGGATCAGGTGCAGGTGGGAGTCGTTGAGGCCGGGGATCACGGTGCGGCCCTTGAGGTCGATGACCTGGGTGCCGCTGCCGCGCAGGGCCATGGCCTCGCCGTCGGTGCCCACGGCGACGAAACGCCCACCGCTGATGGCGACGGCGGTGGCACGCGGGTTTTCACGGTCCACGGTGTGGAACTGGCCATTGAACAGAATCAGATCGGCGTTCATAGGGTTTCCTTTACAGAGGCTTCAAGCCAGGGAGCGAACAGGCGGGTAGCCGCCGGCATCAGCAGGTAGACCACCAGCAACACGATGGTCAGGGTCACCAGGAAGGTGGCGACCACGTAGTTGGAGAGAAAGGGATGCAGGTGCAGGACCGGGCCCCACACCAGCGGCACCAGCAGGGTCAGCGGCAGGATCACGAACAGGGTGACCACCGCCTGCTTCCAGCGTGGCGGCTTGGCGGCGCTGTCGGCCAGGGGCGAGAACCAGAACTCGTTGACGCCGCCGACTTCGGTCTTGTCGCCGTCGGCCAGCATGGGTGCGGCTTCGGCGATCAGGTCGTTGCGTTCGGGGGAGTCGAGCCAGCGCTCCAGCGCGTCGGTGGAGCGGTAGCGCAATACACAGGTGAACAGCGCCAGGCCGTTCTGTTGACTGCGCACGACGTCCACCCCGAGGTGGCCGGGGCGCTCACCGGCGATGCGCACGATGCGCCGCAGCCAGGCTTCGTAGTCGGCCTCGCGGCCTTGCTTGATGAGGTGTTTGACGACCAGGGTGACGACTTCGTCGGGCCCTGTCTCTGGTGCTGGGTCCATGGTGCTCCCCTCTGCCTTGAAAGATCAGCGATGAGGGGAGTGTGCCGTGGGTGGGGGTGATGAAAATTGGATGTACGTGCTGTTTGATCGCCGCTCGTCAGCGCTGGGATTTGGCCAGGATCGCCTGCAACAGCACATCGGCGCCGGCTGTCGACCATTCGGGAGAGATGGCCTCGGCCTCGTTATGGCTCAACCCGTCCACACAGGGCACAAAGATCATCGCGGTGGGCGCGACCTGGTTGAGATAGCAGGCGTCATGCCCGGCACCGGAGATCATCGGCCGATGGCTGTAGCCGAGCTTTTGCGCCGAGGCACGCACCACCTCTACACAGTCGCCATCGAAGGCAATCGGCGCGTACTGGAAGATCTGCTTCACGCTGTGCTGCAAGCCGATGCCCTCGGCGATGCGGGCCACGGCGTCGCGCAGTTGGACGTCCTGGCGCGCCAGTACCGCTTCGTCCGGGTGACGGAATTCCACGCTGAAAAACACCCGGCCCGGCACCACGTTGCGTGAGTTGGGGAAGATGTTCGCCATGCCCACCGTGGCGCGCCCTTCGGCGCCTTGTTCCAGCCCCAGGCCGTTCACTGCCTCGACGACACGGGCAAAGCCGAGCAAGGCATCCAGGCGATGGTCCATGGGCGTGGTGCCGGCGTGGGCGCTGCGCCCGCTCAGTTCCACCTCATACCAGCGCTGGCCCTGGGCGCCGGTGACGACACCGATGGTGATGCCTTGGGCTTCGAGGATCGGGCCCTGCTCGATATGCAGCTCGAACGCGGCATGTATCGCTTGGCCGCCCACCGGATGCGCGCCGGCATAGCCGATTTCTTTCAGCGCCTCGCCAATGGTCACCCCCGATTTGTCCTCGCGGGACAACCCGTATTCCAAGTCAAAGACACCGGCGTAGACGCCCGACGAAATCATCGCCGGGGCGAAGCGTGAGCCTTCTTCGTTGGTCCAGTTGACCACTTCGATGGGTCGGTCGGTTTCAATGCCCAGGTCGTTCAAGGTGCGCAGCACTTCCAGCCCGGCGAGCACGCCGTAGATGCCGTCGTACTTGCCGCCGAAGGGTTGGGAGTCGCCATGGGAACCGGTCAGCACCGGGGCCAGGTGGTCGTGGCGACCGGCGCGGCGCGCGAAGATATTGCCCATCGCGTCCACGCGAATGCTGCACCCGGCCGCCATGCACCATTGCACAAACAGGTCGCGGCCACGGCGGTCTTCATCGGTGAGGGCCAGGCGCGAGACGCCGCCCTTTTCGGTGGCGCCGATCGTTGCCATGTCCATCAGCGAGTCCCACAGGCGCTCGCCGTTTACCCGCGCGTGATCAGTCATGAGGCTTGGCCCGGTAGCGGAAGTCACAGTGGTGGGCGCCGCCCATGATGGTCTGGGTGCGGGTCAGTTCGATGTCGGGGTTGTAGCCGACGATAAACAGCTCGTCGCGGTTGCACGACAGCAGGTGACCGATCTCGCCCAGGCCCATCTCGTGGTACATCTCGGCGTAGCGACACCGCTTGACGTCATAGTCGTAGTGCTCGGCATCGCTGGCGATGATCTCGACCTTGAGGGCGTCGTCCTTCTCCCACAGCACTTGCAGCTCGACAAAGCTCTTGAGGTCGGCGCCCTGTTCTTCCAGCGCGGCAAAATGCTTGCCGGCCTGGATCGCCGCGTTGCCCACGGCTTCGCCAATCACGGCCGCGGCAAACGCCTGGCCCTGCTCGCGCTTGAGAATCTCGTAGATCGGCTTGATGATTTCGGCCTCGATCCGCCGACGGGCAAGAATGCCCAGTTCACCTTCCAGCTTGCTCATTTCATCTCTCCTCCAAACCAATGTGGGAGCTGGCTTGCCTGCGATAGCCGTGTGCCAGCCTATACATCCTTGGCTGATATACCGCCATCGCCGGCAAGCCGGCGCCTACAGCCGGGTTGTTTATTGACCGCCGGCCACGCTCACCGGCTGCCATTGGTTGGCCTTGACCTGGTAAACGGTGAACGACGGTTTCTTCAAATTGCCTTCGGCATCAAACGCAATGGTGCCGGTTACGCCGGGGTAGCTGATGGCGCGCAAGACCGGCAGGTACTTCTGCGGGTCCACCGAGTCGGCCTTTTCAATCGCCGCCACCAGCACGCCGACACCGTCGTAGGCGAACGGTGCATGCAGCTCGATGTTGGCTTTGTAGCGTTCCTTGTAAGCCTGCTCGAACGCCTTGCCGCCCGGCATCTGCGCAACCGCCAGGCCCGGCTCCAGGGCAATCACGCCCTCGCCTTCGTTCTGCGCCAGTTGCAGGAAGGTCTGGCTGACAAACCCGCCCGCGCCCATCAGCGGTGCCTTGATGCCCAGTTGCTTGATGCGACGGGCCAGCGGTGCGGCCTGGGAATCCACGCCGCCGAAGAAGATCAGGTCCGGGTTCTGGCTGCGGATATTGGTGAGCACGGCACTGAAGTCGATGGTCTTGTCGTCCACGTATTCGCGGCTCACCACGGTTGCACCACCCGCCTCGATGGCCTTGACGAACTGGTCGGCCAGGCCCTGGCCGAACGCAGTGCGGTCATCGATCACGGCGATACGCTTGGCTTTCAGGGTATTCAACGCATAGTCGCCGGCCACGCGGCCGCCATCGTCGTCATGGCCCATGATGCGAAAGCTGGTGTCGAAGCCCTGCTGGGTATAGGCGTGGCCGGTGGCAACCGGGGCGACCTGGGCAATACCGGCGTCGTGGTACACCCGTGCGGCCGGGATGCTGGTGCCGGTGTTCCAGTGGCCGACTACGCCGACCACGCCCTCATCCACCAGGCGCTGGGCCACGGTCACGGCGGTGCGCGGGTCAGACTGGTCGTCTTCGGAGACCAACTGGAACGTCACGGCTTCACCGTTGATTTTTGGATGCTTGGCGTTGGCCTGGTCGATGGCCAATTGCGCGCCGTTTTCCAGGTCCTTGCCGATCCGTGCCGATGGGCCGGTGAGTGGGCCAGCCAAGCCGATCAGCACAGTCTGGTCGGCCTGGGCCACGGCGCTGGCGAGGCTGCTGAGGGCCAGGCCGATCAGTGCGGTTTTCTTCAATGTGTTCATCTGGGGTTCCTGCTGGTTTTTCAGGCGGGTCGGAACACGCCGGGCGTCCGGTAGCGTCATGGGTTATCTATTCGCCGAGGTACGCGCTGCGCACCTCGGGGTGTTCAAGCAAATCCTGGGACGGCCCCGTGAGGCTGATACGCCCGGTGTCCATCACATAAGCACGGTCGGTGACGTGCAGCGCCAGCCGCGCGTTCTGCTCCACCAGCAACAGGGTCATGCCTTGGCGGCACACGTCGTCGATCACCTGGAAAATCTTCTCCACCATGATCGGCGCCAGGCCCATGGACGGCTCATCCAGGATCAGCAAGC
Organism: Pseudomonas sp. P7548; assembly: GCF_013386585.1. Classification (GTDB taxonomy): domain Bacteria; phylum Pseudomonadota; class Gammaproteobacteria; order Pseudomonadales; family Pseudomonadaceae; genus Aquipseudomonas. Next base: position 18,726 of record NZ_JACARO010000044.1, read on the forward strand.
GCGGGCGCGACAACAGCGCGCGAGCCAGCGCGAGCATCTGCTGTTCGCCGCCCGACAGCAGGCCGGCCGACTGGTGCAGGCGTTCCTGCAGGCGCGGGAAGTGGTCGAACAACTGGCGCATTTCGCGCTGCACCTGCGCGTGGTCACGGCGCAGGAAGGCACCGGCTTGCAGGTTTTCCAGCACACTCATGCGCGCAAAGATCCCGCGTCCTTCCGGAACCATGGCAATGCCTTGGCGCAGCAGTTGGTCGGGCGCTGCGCCGCGGATCGAACGCCCGGCAAAACGGATCTCGCCCTTGGCCGCCGGCAGCAACCCGGTCAGGGCCTTGAGGCTGGAGGTCTTGCCGGCGCCATTGGCACCGATCAGCGTGACGCGCTCGCCTTCGTGGACATGCAAGTCCAGGGATTTGACGGCTTCGATGGCGCCGTAGCGCACTTGCAAACCGTCCACACTCAACAGGGCTTCAGACATGGGCACTGGCTCCCAGGTAGGCCTGGATCACGGCCGGGTGCTGGCGCACATCGGCGGGTGGGCCCACAGCGATGACTTGGCCGTAATCGAGCACGCTGATGCGGTCGCACACGCCCATCACCAGCTTCACGTCGTGCTCGATCAGCAGCAGCGTGTGGCCGTCGTCGCGGATCTTTTCCAGCAGGCCGCGTAGCTGCACTTTTTCGCTGGCGTTCATGCCGGCTGCCGGTTCATCCAGCGCCAGCAAGCGCGGTTCGGTGGCCAGGGCGCGGGCGATTTCCAGACGGCGCTGATGGCCGTAGCTGAGGCTGTCGGCGCGGTAATGGGCAAACCCGGCCAGGCCCACATACGCCAGCAAACGATGGGCATGGGCGCGGGTTTGCGCTTCTTCCTCACGCGCCCGGCGATGCTGACTCAGCGCCGCCCAGAGGCCATTGCGGGTGCGCACATGGCGCCCGACCATGACGTTTTCCAGGGCGCTCATGGCGTTGAACAGGCGGATATTCTGGAAGGTTCGGGCAATGCCGGCTTCGGCCACCTGGTGCACACCGGTGGGCTTGTAGTCTCGGCCATCGAGCTGGAAACGCCCGGAGTCCGGGGTGTAGAGGCCGGTCATCACGTTGAAGAAGGTAGTCTTGCCCGCGCCATTGGGGCCGATCAACCCGTAGATCTCGCCGGGCTGGATACTCAGGCTCACGTCGGTCAGCGCCGCAACGCCGCCGAAGTGTTTGTTGACCTTGTCGATCTGCAACAACGGTGCGTTCATCGTGCCACTCCTTTGGGCCACAGCCCGGCCGGTCGGTAGAGCATCGCCAGGATCAGCGCCAGGCCGTAGAACAGTTGACGGATGATCTCCGGGTCCACCAGCACCTGGCCGAACAGCGACTGCTGCAGCGGGCCCATGCTGGCGCGCAAGGCTTCAGGCAAGGCCGCCAGCAACACGCAGCCCAGGATCACCCCGGGGATGTGGCCCATGCCGCCCAACACCACCATCGCCAGCACGGCAATGGACTCGTTGAGGGTGAAGGATTCCGGCGAGACAAACCCCTGGAACGACGCGAACAGCACCCCGCTCACGCCGCCGAACGCCGCGCCAATGGCAAACGCCAGCAGCTTGAGGCGCACGGTGTTGATGCCCATGGCTTGCGCCGCGTCTTCGTCTTCGCGGATGGCCACCCACGCACGGCCGATGCGCGAATGCTCCAGGCGGATGCAGGCGAACAGGATCAGCACCACCAGCGCGGCGAACAGGTAGTAATAGAGGTAAACCGACGGCAGGCGCAGGCCGAACAGGTCCTGGGTGCGGCCCAGGTTCACGCCGAGCAGGTTCACCGGGTCGACCTGGGAGATGCCTTTGGGGCCGTTGGTGATGTTCACCGGGCGGTCGAGGTTGCGCAGCAGGATGCGGATGATCTCGCCAAAGCCCAAGGTCACGATGGCCAGGTAGTCGCCGCGCAGGCGCAGGGTCGGCGCGCCCAGCACGACACCACAGCCGGCCGCCAGCAAGGCGCCGAGTGGCAGGATCAGCCAGATCGAGGTGTGCAGGCCCGCCGGCAACAACGCCGCCAGCGCGGGGAACTGTTGCAGCAAATGCGGCGACGAGAGCAACGCCGCGAGATAAGCGCCCACCGCATAGAACGCGATAAAGCCCATGTCCAGCAGCCCCGCATAGCCGACCACGATGTTCAAGCCGAGGGCGAGCATGATGTACAGCAGGGCAAAGTCCAGGGTGCGCACCCAGGTGTTGCCACCGGCGTGGCCGACGATCCACGGCGCCAGCACCAGGGCCACGGCGAGCAGCAGCAAGCCCAGGCTCGCACGTTTGTTGGGAGTCAGGGACTGGATCATGCGCGGGTCGCCAAACGTTCGCCCAACAACCCCGAAGGCCGGAACACCAGCACCGCAATCAACACGATAAAGGCGAACACATCCTGGTAATTGCTGCCGAACACGCCGTTGGTAGCCGAGCCCAAATAGCCAGTGCCCAGGGCTTCGATCAGCCCCAGCAACAGGCCGCCGAGCATGGCGCCTTTGAGGTTACCGATACCGCCCAGCACCGCTGCGGTGAAGGCCTTGATGCCAGGCAAAAAGCCCATGTAGAAATGCGCGCTGCCGTAGTTGCTGGCCATCATGATCCCCGCCAACGCGGCAAGCGCGCCGCCAATGGCAAAGGTGATGACGATGATGCGGTTGGGGTTGATGCCCATCAGGCTGGCGACCTGAGGGTTTTCTGCCACGGCGCGCATGGCCAGGCCGAAGCGCGTGCGCTCCACCAACACCAGCAGCGCGACCATCACCGAGACGGCGATGGCGATGGTGGTGAGGGCCGTCACGTTGGTGATCGCCGGGTGCGCGGAGGCGCCGGCCAGCACTTCAATTGGCGCCAGGGGCAGCAATTGCGGGAACATTTGCGGGTTGCGGGTCCACACCAGCATGGCGAGGGTTTGCAGTAGCAGCGACACACCGATGCCACTGATCAACGGCGCCAGGCGCGGGGCATGGCGCAGGCGGCGATAGGCAACACGCTCGATCACTACCGCCAGCACCGCGCAGAAGGCCATGGCGACGACGGTGGCGCAGAGCAACACCAGCACTGGCGGCAAGGCGGGCCAGGTCGCCTGCAACAGGCGGATCACCGACAAGCCCACCAGTGCACCGATCATCAACACGTCGCCATGGGCGAAGTTGATGATGCGCAAAATGCCGTAGACCATGGTGTAACCCAGGGCGACCAGCGCGTAGAGACTGCCCGTCATCAAACCGTTGAGCAGTTGTTGGATAAACCCATCCATCAGGACCATCGACCTCAGTGCGTACAGGGGCGGCACACTAAGCATCTATTCTGTTTTTATCAAATATCAGAAAGTCATATCGTTATACCCAACGCATAACACGCTATTTATGCCGTAAATACGGCGCTTATGGCTCTTTATTCAGCGATAAAGTTGGTATTTAATTCAACACATGAATAAATCAGAACAGTTAGACAACGACCCTCCTCTGCGCGCCGTGCGCACCTTCGAAGCCTTTGCGCGCCATGGCGGGGTGAATGCCGCCGCCCGCGAGCTGGACGTTTCCGCCTCGGCCATCAGCCATCAGTTGCATCTGCTGGAGGATTTTTTGCAGCAGCCGCTGACCTTGCGTCAGGGCCGCAACCTGGTGCTCACCGACGAAGGTCGCGAGTACTACCGGGCGATTCGCTCAGCCTTTGCGGTACTGCGCAGCGCCACCGAACACGTGCGCGAAAAGAGCGCGACGCGCCAGGTCACGATCAGCCTGATCCCGCTGTTTGGCATCAACCTGTTTATCCCGCGCCTGGCGAATTTCCTGAAGGACCACCCGGCGCTGGACATCAACGTGACCTACGCCAACCACCGCAGCTACCCCAGCGATGCGGCTGACCTGTCGATCCGTTTTGGCACCGGGCATTGGCCGGGGTACCACAGCGAGCCGTTGATCTCTGGCGCGGTGACGCCCTATTGCAGCCGCGCGTTCCTGGCGCAGCACGGGCCCATCGACACGCCCCAGGCGTTGAGTGAACTGCCGTTGCTGCACGACGAAGAACGCGGCACCTGGGGCCAATGGTTCGAGGCCGCCGAAGTCGACACCACGGCGCTCAATGGCTTGCTGTTGGAAGACGGCCAACTGGCACTCACCGCCACCCTCACCGGCCTCGGTTGCGCGCTGTTGCGCGAGCCGCTGGTGGCGCCCCATGTGGCCAGTGGTGAGCTGGTTAAGCTGTTTGATCTGCAGGTCAATGATGGCCGCCAGTACTACCTGTGCCGGCGCGCCAACAGTGAGTTGTCGAGCGAGGGGAATGACTTGTATGACTGGATCAAGCGCAGTTTGATTGCGCAATAGACCGCAGTTCAAAAGGTGGGAGCTGACTTGCCTGCGATTGCGGTGTATCTGCAATCAATTCTTTAGCAGGCCTACCGCTATCGCAGGCAAGCCAGCTCCCACATTTTTAACCGCGTTGGGTATCAAGACCTTGTTGCGGATCAGCTGCCGTTGCCGCCGTGCGCCTCTTCGAAGAAGTAGTCCTTCCAGCTGGCGGCCTTGTTTTTCAACACGCCCAGCTCCTGCAATTTCTCGGCATAGATGTAGGTGCGCTGCGGCACGATGGTGAAGTCGATTTCCGGGTCCTGGACGATCTTTTCCACCAGGTCCAACGGCAGCTTCGACTGCTCTACGCGGATGTACGCCTTGGCGGCCGCAGGTTTGTCGGCCTTGATGATTTTTTCAGCCTCGGCCAGCGCGTCATAGAACGCCTTGTAGGTCTTGGGGTTTTCGTCGTGGAATTTCTGCGTGGTGTACAGCACGTTGAACGTCGCCTGCCCACCCAGGATGTCGTAGGAACTGAGCACCTTGTGCACGTTGGGGTTGAGCAGTTCCTGGTACTGGAACGGCGGGCTGGAGAAGTGCGCATTGATCTCCGAACCACCGGCAATCAGCGCCGCCGTGGCATCGGGGTGAGCCAGGCTGATGGAGATGTCGTCGAATTTCTTGTATTGGTCATTGCCGAACTGCTTGGCGGTCTCGATCTGCAAGGTGCGCGACTGGAAGCCCACGCCAGCGGCGGGCACGGCAATGCGGTCTTTCTCGCTGAAGTCCTTGAGGGTTTTCACGTTCGGGTTGTTGGTGAGCAGGTAGTTGGGCATCGAGCCCAGCGAGGCGATAGCCTTGACGTTCTGCTTGCCCTTGGTGCGATCCCACAGCGTGAGCATCGGCGGCACGCCGGCCGAAACCACGTCCAGGGCGCCGGCCAGCAGCGATTCGTTCATCGCGGTGGCGCCGGAAATGCTGTTCCAGTCCACCTTGATGTCCAAGCCCTGCTCCTTGCCGTGCTTTTCAATCAGGTTCTGGTCGCGCACCACGTCGAGGATCAGGTAGCCGATGCCGAATTGCTGGGCGATGCTGATCTTGCCTTCGGCCTGGGCACCGGGGCTGAGCAAGGCCGTTGCGGCGGCCAACGAGGCCGCCAGGAGAGTCAGGGAGGAACGCTTGAAGGTCATGGGGGAGTCTGCCGCGCTTTTGAGAAGGTGAGCGAGGGTAGCCACGATTTTTAAGACAGGAAAAGAATATCGGGATCTATTGTTATGCAAAATGGCCCACAAACCTGCCCATGGCTGCTATTGTGCCGCGCTTTGAAAAACCGTCGAACCTGCGAGGAAATGGACGTTGAACACTGACGAAAAAATGACCGGGGACCTGTTCGAAGTCGATAAGCGCCTGTCACTCAAGCCCGTGGTGGACTTCAACGCCTACCTGCGCAGCGCCTTCGGCGACGGCCCATGCACCTGCGTGCGCTGCACCGCCAGCGGAGGCGATGAAACCGGCTACGCGTTCCAGCACACCTTTACTTTCGACGGCAAACCCACCCACCGTCGCTTCGCCTCCACGGCGGGCAGTGATGTGTTGATGGCACTGAAGAAGGCGTGGTTGTCCTACACCAAGGCCGAGTTGCCGTTGAGCGGCGTGCTGGTGCTGGACACGGTGAAGGAATTTGTCGAGCCACAACTGCACAAGCGCCTGGCGCCGCTGTTTCTGGCCAGTGGGTTGGTCAAGGACGTGGATGGCGCGCTGCAGATCCAACCCCAAGCCGCCTGATAACCTGTAGGCGCCGGCTTGCCGGCTCCTGCAGTACGTTTGGTGTTCTTAAACTCCCGCCAACACCGCCGGGTCCCCTGAGCGCCAGACGCTATCCACGGTCACGCGCTGGATCAGCCATACGCCCTCTTCCCGCACCAACGCCACGTCATACCGGTTCTTCATCAGGTAATGCCGTGAAGGATCGTTTTTGGGCACGTGCTGCGCTTCCACCAATGCATCCAGCCGCGCACTGTTGCCCTCAAGGGTTACCCGCGCGTTACTCACAGAATGAGTGGTGTCGAGTTGGCTGAGGGCGCCGGACAGTGCAGTGACGATGGTGTCGCGCCCTTCCAGCACCGGGTATTCAAAACCTGCCTTGGCAGCGGCCGGGCCAAAATCCGATACGGCGTTGACGGTGAACGCCGAAGCGAGCAAAGCCGGATCTTGCAGATCAATGCCTGCTGCGAAGCGATGCAGGGTGTCGATCACCGCGAACTTATCAGCAGCGGTGTGTAGGTCGAGGGTGGTCATGGGGGTAATTCCTGTGGGATTAGTAATCGGTGATATGCGTTCCGGCAATGGTCTGGGCAAAGCCCACGCCAAACAGCCTTGCGGGGGTTTCAAAACCGGGGCGGCGTTCGCCGTCGAGCACGCGGCGCGCAGTCTCCACGGCGGCCAGTGGGGTGTAGCTGTAGCCGTTGATGGTCTCAATCACCGAGCGCGCCACCGAGCCGTCGATGCCGGTGACTTCGGCCACGGCACGGGCACGATGGGCGTCGCGCTGGCCTTGAGAGGGGCCGTCGGGCAGCAGTGACAGGTCGCCCTCAGGGAACGCTTCGCCAGTGATGTGAACGAACATGGCGATATTCGGGATGGCGCTGGAATGCCACGCAGTGACCAGGTCGCCAAAGGACAACGGGGCACACAGCACTGGGCCGTCGCCAAAATCCAGGTATTGGGGTTGCGCGCCCGGCGTGGCGACCAACTGACCGTCGAGCCGTGCCATCACGCCGGCACCGAGGATCTCGCTGACACTCATGGCCGAACCACGGGACATCGCGCCGGGCACATGCAGGGCGATTTTTATCGACTGCGGCCGCTGCACACGGCTGGCGACGTGCATGGCCAGGCAGTCGGTGGGCACCACGTCCCAGCCCACGCCGGGCAGCAACATCACTTGCGACTCAGCGCCGAGCCGCTCGGCTAGGCGGTACACGTTGATTTCGGCGGTGATGTCCAGGTAGTCGGTACCGTTGGCGATACAGGCGCGCATCAAGGCTTCGGCGGTTTGGGCGAAGGGGCCGGCGAAATTGAGCAGGACGTCGATCCCGTCCAACTGGGCGGCATCCGGGGTGAATACCCGGTAAGGCGTGCCCAACTCAGCGGCCAGGGACGCCAGGCGTTCGGCGTTGCGACCGGCCAGCACCAGATTCAGGCCAAGTTGTTTTGCGTGTTGCGCTGCCATGCGTCCGGTGTAGCCGGTGGCGCCATAGATCATCAGGGTCTTCATGAGGTGTGCTGCCAGTTCTTGTAGACGAATTCGAGGCTGTAGCCGTCCGGGTCCAGCACATTGGCGGCGTAGTAGTTGGGGTCATAATGCAGGCGAGCGCCCGGTGCGCCGTTGTCGGTGGCACCGTTGGCCAGCGCTGCCGCGTAGGCCTTTTCCACTTCGGCGCGGTTATTGGCGACAAAGCCCACATGCACCGCTCGCCCTTCCACGGTGCCTTCGCGCAGCCAGAAAAACATGCGCCCGTTGGCGCCAAAGCCTTTCAAGTCCGGATGACCGGGCGGGCCGTCCTTGCCGTCGTAGTCCAGGCGCGCGGTGATGCCAAGGGGTTGGAGGGTGGCTTCATAGAAACGAATGGAGCGTTGGATATCGCTGACTGAGAGAAACAGGTGATCAAGCATGGTGCGGCCTCCAATTCAGATGATGTAGCCGCCTGCAACTTCGATCGTCTGGGCATTGATCCAACGACCTTCTTGCGACAGCAGCATGGCAATAACCCGTGCGACGTCTTCCGGCTCGCCGACACGACCGAGGGCGGTTTGCCCGGCCAGCAGGGCTTCGAACTCATCGTTCAATCCGCCGCCCAACTCCGTGCGAATGGCGCCTGGAGACACCGCATTGGCGCGGATACGCCGTTCGCCGAATTCCTTGGCCATGTAGCGGGTCAGCACATCCAGGCCGCCCTTGAAGGCAGCGTAAGGCGCGACGCCTGCTGTAGCGACGCGGGTGGTGGCGCTGGTGAGGTTGACGATGCTGGCGTGCTCTTCCAGCAGCGGCAACAAGGCCTGGGTGAGAAAGAACGGGCCTTTGAGGTGCACGTTGAACAGGCCGTCGAACTGCGCCTCGGTCACCGATTCCAGCGGGTTGAACAGGCCGTAGCCGGCGTTGTTGACCAGGCCGTTCAGGGTGTTGACGCCCCAATTAGCCCGCAGGGCCTGCGCCACGGCTTCGCCGAATGCGGCGAACGTACTGACATTCGCGACATCCAGCTCCAGGGCAACGGCCTTGCCGCCTTGGGCTTCAATACGCTGCACCACGGTTTGCGCTGCGTCGCCGTTGCGGTTGTAGGTAAGGATCACCCCATGCTCCTGGCGAGCACACAGTTCGGCCGTACTGGCGCCTATTCCACGGCTGCCTCCGGTAATCACGATGACGCTCATGGTCTGCTCCGCTGCTGAAAAGTTGAGTGCCCACAGTAGTCATCGCCCTACCCCGTCACTCAGCCGTTCCTACTCCAATCCTGCCTGTTTCTGCTTTTTGCTTGCGCAAGCTCTGCAGGAAGGAACAGCATGACCCGCATGAATACTCAATTGATCGAACTGCGTGCCTTGGCCGCAAGGGCCGAAAACCGCCGCACCGAGACCGGCATCCCACGGGTGGCGATGGTCCAGGGGGCGATTCCTGAGCACCTGCTCGCGGCCGTGTATGACCCGATGATCAACCTGATCCTGCAAGGCAGTAAGTGCATGACCGTGGGCGACCGCACGTTGCATTACGACCCGGCGACGTATTTTGTGATGTCCATCGAGTTGCCCGCCGTGGGCGTGGTGAACCCGGCGAGCAGCGGCGAGCCTTACCTGGCGGTCAGCCTGACCTTGGATCCGACCGTGCTGACCACGCTGCTCAATGATCTGCCGGCGCCCACCGGGCGATGTGAACAGGAAGCCGGGTTCTCGGTGGCAGCGGTAACCCCAGCCCTGATGGACGCCTGGGTACGCATGCTGCGCCTGATGGGTGACCCGGTGGCGATCGCCGCGCTGGCCCCTGCGTATGAGCGGGAGATCCTCTACCACGTACTGCAAGGCCCTCACGGCTGGATGCTGCGCGAGATTGCTGCGCCAGACACGGCGATGGCACGGGTCAGCCAGGCGATCCAGTGGATTCGTCGCGATTATGCCGAACCGATCCGCGTGGAGGCCTTGGCCCAGAAGGCCGCGATGAGTGTTTCGGCGTTTCATCGGCACTTCAAGGCGGTGACCAATTTGAGCCCGTTGCAGTATCAGAAACGCGTGCGGTTGCTGCAGGCGCGGACGTTGATGGTCGCCAGCGCGAGCAGCGTGACCCGTGCGGCGTTTGAGGTAGGGTATGAAAGCGCGACCCAGTTCAGCCGCGATTATGCGCGGGTGTTCGGGTTGCCGCCGGCGCGGGATGCCGCGCGGATTCTGGCTGATAGCCGAGGGCATTAGTGTAGGCGCCGGCTTGCCGGCGATTGCGGTGGGTCAGTCAGCCTATTGGCTGGCTGATAGTCCGCATCGCCGGCGAGCCGGCTCCTACAGGGGTGGGTGCCAGCGTGGACCATTGGCGTAAGGATTACTTACGCGCAGCCTCCCACTGCTTGAGCAGGTCGCCGTAGGCCACGGTTTCGCCTTTTGGCTTCTCGTTGGCCAGTTTCGGTTTTGGTGCGCCCGGCTGGTCGAACCAGTATTGCGCGTCACGTTCTTCGTTCATTTTCGGGCCACACACCGGTTGCACCTTGGAGCGTTCCAGGCGCGTCATGATGGCGTCCTGCTCCTTGGCCAGGTTGTCCAGTGCTTGCTGCGGGGTTTTCTCGCCGCTGGCCGCTGCGGCGATGTTGCTCCACCACAGTTGCGCCAGGCGCGGGTAGTCCGGCACGTTGGTGCCGGTCGGGGTCCATTCGACACGGGCCGGGCTGCGGTAGAACTCCACCAGGCCACCGAGTTTCGGCGCCAGGTCGGTCATGGCTTGGGAGTTGATGTCCGACTCACGAATCGGCGTCAGGCCGACGATGGTTTTCTTCAGCGAGACGGTTTTCGAGGTCACGAACTGCGCGTAGAGCCAGGCCGCGAGCTTCTGCTTCTCGGGCGTCGACTTGAGGAAGGTCCAGGAGCCTACGTCCTGATAGCCCTTCTTCATGCCTTTTTCCCAGTAAGGTCCGACCGGCGACGGCGCCATGCGCCATTTCGGCGTGCCGTCGGCGTTCACCACCGGCAGGCCGGGCTTGGTCATGTCGGCGGTAAACGCGGTGTACCAGAAGATCTGCTGGGCGATGTTGCCCTGGGACGGCACCGGGCCGGATTCGGAGAAGGTCATGCCCGCCGCTTCCGGTGGCGCGTAGGCTTTCATCCAGTCCACGTATTTCTGGGTGGCGAACACGGCGGCCGGGCCGTTGGTGTCGCCGCCACGGGTAACGCTGGAGCCGACCGGGTGGCAGTCCTCCACGCGAATGCCCCACTCGTCCACCGGCAGGCCGTTGGGCAAGCCTTTGTCGCCGCCACCGGCCATGGAGAACCAGGCATCGGTGAAGCGCCAGCCCAGGGACGGGTCTTTCTTGCCGTAGTCCATGTGCCCGTAGATGCGCTTGCCGTCGATTTCCTTGACGTCTTCGCTGAAGAATTTGGCGATGTCTTCATAGGCCGACCAGTTCACTGGCACGCCCAGCTCATAGCCGTACTTTTCCTTGAACTTGGCTTTCAGGTCGGCGCGCTCGAACCAGTCGGCGCGGAACCAGTAGAGGTTGGCGAACTGCTGGTCGGGCAGTTGGTAGACCTTGCCGTCCGGCGCGGTGGTGAAGGAAATGCCGATGAAGTCCTTGATGTCCAGGGTCGGCGAGGTGAAGTTCTTGCCTTCATTGGCCATCAGGTCGGTGATGGATTCGGTCTTGCCGTAGCGAAAGTGCGTACCGATCAAGTCGGAATCGTTGACCCAGCCGTCATAGATGTTCTTGTCGGACTGCATCTGGGTTTGCAGCTTCTCCACCACGTCGCCTTCCTGCAGCAGGTCGTGGGTCAGCTTGATGCCGGTGATTTCGGTAAAGGCCTTGGCCAGTACCTTGGATTCGTACTCGTGGGTGGTGAGGGTTTCCGACACCACGTTGATCTTCATCCCACGGAACGGCTCCGCCGCCTTGATAAACCACTTCAGCTCTTCGAGCTGTTGCTCGGCGGTCAGCGTGGACGGTTTGAATTCACTGCCGATCCATTTTTTCGCGGCATCTTCATACGCATCGGCCCAGGCCGTGGCGCTCAAACCACTGAGGGCCAGTACGGCGGCCAATGAAATGCTATGTCGCAGCTTATTGTTGTTATCGAACATAGAGACCTCCTGGTTAATTTCAAACGGGACTTCAGACGCCGACCTCCTACAGGTGGGTGATCGCCGCCCGCATCAGCCCCAACGCATCACACACAACAGCCACACCAGGGACAGCGCGGACGCCACCCAGATGCTCCAGCCGGTTACGCCGATCACCAGCAGGTGCAGGTAGGCGCTGCCGAGAAGACCGATAAACAAGCGATCACCACGGGTGGTGCTGATCGGTAAAAAACCGCGCCGGGGGATGCTCGGCGAGCGCAGCTCCCACGTGGTCATGCCCACCAGCAACAGGGCAATAGCCGCGAAGAACAACGCGGTGGGGGTGGTCCAGGCCATCCATTCCATCATCGACTCCTCAGACCCGGCCCAGGGCAAAGCCCTTGGCCACGTGGTTGCGAACAAACCAGATCACCAGCATGCCGGGCAGGATGGTCAACACCCCCGCCGCTGCCAGCACGCCCCAATCGATACCCGAGGCCGAAACCGTACGCGTCATCACCGCCGCGATCGGCTTGGCGTTGACCGAGGTCAGGGTGCGCGCCAGCAGCAGTTCGACCCAGGAAAACATGAAGCAGAAAAACGCGGTCACACCGATGCCGGAGCCAATCAGCGGGATAAAGATCTTCACGAAAAACTTTGGAAACGAATAACCGTCGATGTAGGCGGTTTCGTCGATTTCCTTCGGCACGCCGGACATGAACCCTTCCAGGATCCACACCGCCAACGGCACGTTGAACAGGCAGTGCGCCAGGGCCACGGCGATGTGGGTATCGAACAGGCCAATCGACGAATACAGCTGGAAGAACGGCAGCAAGAACACGGCTGGCGGCGCCATGCGGTTGGTCAGCAGCCAGAAGAACAGGTGCTTGTCGCCGAGGAAGCGGTAGCGCGAGAACGCATAGGCGGCCGGCAGCGCCACGCTCAGGGAGATCACCGTGTTCAGGCTCACGTAGTACAGCGAGTTGAGGTAACCGGTGTACCAGCTGGGGTCGGTGAAGATCACCTTGTAGTTGGCCAGGGTGAAGTCCTGCGGAAACAGGGTCAGCCCGCCGAGGATTTCGGTGTTGCTCTTGAAGGACATGTTCAACAGCCAGTAGATCGGCACCAGCAGGAACAGGATGTAGATCAGCAGCGGAATAACCTTGCGCTTGCTCATGGCTGCGGCCTCAGCGGTTGGCGTCGGAGTGGGTCATGGCGGTGTAGAACAGCCAGGACACCAACAGGATGATCAGGAAATACACCAGGGAAAACGCCGCCGCCGGGCCCAGGTCGAATTGGCCTACGGCCATCTGGGTCAGGGTCTGACTCAGGAAAGTAGTGGCGTTACCCGGCCCGCCGCCTGTGAGGACGAAAGGTTCGGTGTAGATCATGAAGCTGTCCATGAAGCGCAGCATCACCGCGATCAGCAGCACGCTTTTCATCTTCGGCAGTTGGATATGTCGGAACACCGCCCAGGGCGATGCCCGATCAATCCGCGCGGCCTGGTAGTACACATCCGGGATAGCGCGCAGGCCCGAATAACACAGCAGCGCGACCAGCGAGGTCCAGTGCCACACGTCCATGATCAGCACGGTGACCCAGGCGTCCATGGTGTTGGCCGCGTAGTTGTAGCTGATGCCCAAGGCATTGAGGCTGTAACCCAGCAAGCCGATATCGGCGCGGCCGAAGATCTGCCAGATGGTGCCCACCACGTTCCACGGGATCAGCAATGGAATGGCGAGGATGATCAGCACCAGCGACGACCAGCGCCCTTTGGTCGGCATGGTCAGGGCGATGGCAATACCCAGGGGGATTTCGATCAGCAGCACGCAGGCCGAGTAGATGAACTGGCGCAGCAGCGAGTCGTGCAAGCGCGGGTCGAGCAGCACCTGTTTGTACCAGTCGGCGCCGACAAAGTAGCGGCTGGACTGGTCGAAGATATCCTGCACCGAGTAGTTGACCACGGTCATCATCGGGATCACCGCACTGAACGCCACCAGCAGGAACACCGGCAACACCAGCCACCAGGCCTTGTTGTTCTGCACCTTGTTCATGGCTGCACCTCCAGCAGGTAGTCATCGGCGTAGAGCATCAGCCATTGCGCAGGGAAACTGATGGAGGCTTGCCCTTCGGGGACCGGCTTGTCTTCGGCCAGGCGCACTTTCAGCGGCGCGCCATCGAGGTTGAGGGTCATGATCTTGTAGGTGCCAAGGTCTTCGACGTGTATGACGTCGGCTTGCAGGGCGTCGGCGTTGTACTCGTCCCACACGTGGATGAACTCCGGGCGGATGCCCACCTGCAGTTTCTGGTATTCCGTGCTGGCAATGCGTTGCTGCAGCGCTTCGGGCAGCGGCAAGTGGGTGCCGGCGAAACGCACCCCGCCCGCCTCGGCCTGCACGTCGATCAGATTCATCCCCGGGCTGCCGATGAAATAGCCGACAAAGGTGTGGCTGGGCCGTTCGAACAGCTCACGCGGCGTGCCGAATTGCACGATCTGCCCGCCGTACATCACCGCGATCTTGTCGGCGAAGGTCGACGCCTCCAACTGGTCGTGGGTGACGTAGACCATGGTGATGTTGAACTGCTCATGGATCTGCTTGAGCTTGCGCCGCAGTTTCCACTTGAGGTGCGGGTCGATCACCGTCAGCGGTTCATCGAACAGGATCGCCGACACGTCGTCGCGCACCAGGCCACGGCCCATGGAGACTTTCTGTTTTTCGTCGGCGGTGAGGTTGCGGGCTTTTTTGGTCAGCAGGTTTTGCAGGTCGAGGACTTCGGCGATTTCCTGCACCTTGCTGTGGATTTTCGCTTCGGCCAGGCCCTGGTTGCGCAGCGGGAACGCCAGGTTGTCGAACACGGTCATGGTGTCGTACACCACCGGGAACTGGAACACCTGGGCGATGTTGCGCTTCTCTGGGGTGAGGTCGTTGACCACGGTGGTGTCGAACAGCACCTGGCCTTCGGACGGGCTGAGCAGGCCGGAGATGATGTTGAGCAAGGTCGACTTGCCGCAACCCGAAGGCCCGAGCAAGGCGTAGGCCCCACCCTGCTCCCACACGTGGTTCATTTCCCGAATGGCGTAGTCTTCCGGCCCGTTCGGTGCAGGGCTGTAGCTATGGGCGAGGTTTCGCAAATGGATCTCGGCCATCAGGCAACCCTCGCGACACGGCGCCCGGGGGCCTGGACCAACCGGCCCTGGCCATCGAACACAAACAGTTTATGGGTGGGGATATACACGCGGATCGGCGCGTCGACGTCGTACTCGTGCACCCCCGGCAGGTGCAGCACCAGCAAGAAATGTTCGCTGCGCACGTGCAGGAAGGTTTCCGAGCCGCTGATCTCGGCGACTTCCACGGTCACCGCCAGCTCCAGGTCGTCATCGTTGCTCGGCACCAGGCTGATATGGCTGGGGCGCACGCCAAAGCGGAATTCGCCTTCGCCGATGGGGCGCAAATCGACGTTCAGCGGGAAATGCACGAAGTTGGCGAAACTCACTTCGTTGCCGCTGATACGCCCCGGCATCAGGTTGATCGGCGGTTCGGAAAACAGCTCGGCGGCCAGCACGGTTTGTGGCTGGTGATAGACCTCGGCGGCCTTGCCGCTCTGGATCACCCGGCCCTCGTGGAGGATGGTGGTGGTGCCACCCAGGGCCAGGGCTTCATTCGGCTCGGTGGTGGCGTAGATGGCGATGGTGTGGCGCGCCTTGAACAGTTCGCGCATTTCCTGACGCAGCTCTTCGCGCAGTTTGTAGTCCAGGTTCACCAACGGCTCATCGAACAGGATCAGCTCGGCATCCTTGACCAGTGCGCGGGCCATGGCGGTGCGTTGCTGCTGGCCACCGGACAACTCCAGCGGGTGGCGCTGCAGGAACTTCTCGATGCGCAGCATTCTTGCGGTTTCGAGCACCTTGCTCTGGATCACCTCGTTAGACACACCGGCCTGGCGCAACGGCGAGGCGATGTTTTCGAACACGGTCATGGTCGGGTAGTTGATGAATTGCTGGTACACCATCGACACGTTGCGCAGGCGTACGGGCTTTTGCGTGACGTCCACGCCGTTCATCAGGATGCGGCCGCTGTCGGGCTTGTCCAGGCCGGCCATCAGGCGCATCAGGCTGGTCTTGCCGGACAGGGTACGGCCGAGCAATACGTTGAAGGAACCGGCTTCGAAACGCAGGTTAGCGTCGTCGATCCAGGTTTGCCCTTCAACGACGCGGGAGACATGTTCCAGGGTCAATGACATGACACGACCTTTTTTATTATTGGAATGAATCTGGCCAGTCGTCAGAGCGAGTTTCGTGCCAAAACGGCAAGTGGTTGATGTGTAAAGAAATGGGTTAAAGCGGATGTTCGGGAGTGAACACTTCGGGTGAACAACTGAACAGTGCTGGGGTTGACAATGAACAGTTCTGAACAACACTCTCATGCCCAACACAGACTAAATGTGGGAGCTGGCTTGCCTGCTCCCACAGTTTGATCCGGTTTCAACCGCTGAATAGTGCAAGACCCCATAACAATAAAAAGAAGGTCAACATGGCCGAACCCTTGGCTCACGACACTCTCATCCAGGAATCCTGGCGCCGCTGCCGTGCCTTTGGCCTGGACCACCAGAGCACGCCCAGCTTTGATCAACTGCCCGCCGAGGGCATCAGTCAATTGCTGGAAAGCCAGCATTCTTTGGTGCAGACCACCCATCAGGAGGTCCTGCCCTACTACGAAAACATCCTGAGCAATTCCAACTGCCTGATCATGCTGGCCGACAATCAGGGCCAGGTCCTGACCTCGTGGGGTACCCAGCGTTTTATCGAGCCCACGTTGGCCCGTGGTTTCAGCGCCGGCGCCAGCTGGCAGGAGCGCTCCAGCGGCACCAATGCCATCGGCACTGCGCTGGCCTGTGCCCAGGCGGTGCACATCGAGCACGATGAACACTTCCTGAAAGCCAACCGCTTTATGACGGGCTCGGCGGCGCCGATCTTCGATGCCCAGCGCGAAATCATCGCGGTGCTGGATGTATCCAGCGACAGCTACCTGCCGCCCTCCCACACCCTGGGCATGGTCAAGATGATGAGCCAGACCGTGGAGAACCGGCTGATCCTCAACCTGTTTCGCGGCGAGCATTTCCAGCTGACCTTCAACACCGGCCTGAACAACCTCGACAGCCAATGGGCCGGCCTGCTGATTTTTGATGAGAGCGGCCAGGTGCTGTCGGCCAACCGCCGCGCCGATAACCTGCTGGGCATCAGCTTGTCGCGGGTGATGGTCGACAGTTTGTTCAAGGTGTCGCTGCTGGAGCTGCTCAACCAACCGGAAGGCCTGCCGTTTTCACTGCAGGCGGCGGGACGCAATCGGTTCCAGTGTTTATTGAAGCGGCCGAAGCAGATGCCGGTGCAGGCGCGGGTGTTCAGTGCGCCCAAGGCCAGCGAACCGCTGCCGGCAAAGCCCGCCGCGATTGGCCTCAAGACCTTGCACTTCGGCGATGTGCGGGTGGAAAAAGCTGTACGCCAGGCGGAGCGCTTGCTGGAGAAGGATATTCCGCTGCTGATCCACGGTGAGACCGGCGTGGGCAAAGAGGTGTTCGTCAAGGCTCTGCACCAGGCCAGTTCGCGCAGCCGGCAGGCGTTTATCGCGGTGAACTGTGCGGCAATTCCCGCCGAGCTGGTGGAATCGGAGCTGTTCGGCTATGAAAAAGGCGCCTTCACCGGCGCCAATCAGAAAGGCAGCATCGGCCTGATCCGCAAGGCCGACAAAGGCACGCTGTTTCTCGATGAGATCGGTGATATGCCGCTGCCGACCCAGGCGCGCTTGCTGCGGGTGTTGCAGGAACGTTGCGTGCAACCGGTGGGCAGCAGCGAGCTGTTCCCGGTGGACCTGCGCATCATTTCTGCCACCAACCGCGCGCTGCGCGAGTGGGTGCAGGCCGGGCGTTTTCGCGAAGATTTGTATTACCGCATTGGCGGGCTGACCCTGGAGCTGCCGCCCCTGCGCGAACGCACCGACAAGCAGGCGCTGTTCCAGCAGCTGTGGCAGCAGCACCGCGAACCGACGCAATGGGCCGGGCTGAGTGCCGAGGTGCTGGCGTTGTTCGACCAACACCCGTGGCCTGGGAACCTGCGCCAGGTCAGCAGCGTGTTGCAGGTGGCGCTGGCCATGGCCGAGGATCAACCGATACGCGCCGAGCATCTGCCGGATGACTTTTTTGTCGACTTGAACCAGGCGCCGCCGCTGCCCACCCAGGACGCGTTGGATGACAGCCTGGACCTGTCACAGCGCTTGAAAGCGGCCGGCGGGAACATTTCCCACCTGGCGCGGGAGCTGGGTGTGAGCCGCAACACCCTGTACAAGCGCCTGCGCCAACCCTAGCGCGGCTTGACCACCACCAGCAGGTCGGTGAAGTACTCCACCTGGATCGGCAGGTTGTCGGCCAGGGTCGCCAACGCAGCGGCCGTGTCATCGAGCTTGAACACGCCAGACACCCGCAGGTTCTGCAGGGCTTGCGGGTCGAAACGCACCAGGCCATGACGGTAGCTGGCCAGGGTTTGCAGCACCTCGCTCAAGGGCTGGTCGTTGACTTTGAGCAGGCCGCGGGTCCACGCATCCGGGTCGTTGCTGCCGGTGGCGCGTGGCGGCTGCGGCTGGCCGTGATCGAGCACCGAGCGTTGGCCGGCCGTGACCTTGACGTCCTCGCCCGTGTCGCCCTTGACCGCCACGGTGGACTCGATCACCGTCACCACTGTGGTGCCATCCGCCGCGCGCTTGACCAGATAGCGCGTACCCAGTGCCGTCGCCGTGCCCTGGTCGGTGCGCACCACGAACGGCCGCTGGGCGTCCTTGGCCACCTCCACCCACAGTTCGCCTTGCAGCAGTTCGATCACGCGCTGGTGGCCGTCGAATCTGACGTCCACGGCCGAATTGCTGTTGAGCTGCAACTGGCTGCCATCTTCCAGGGCGATCTGGCGCCGCTCGCCGACGCCGGTGCGTTGGTCGGCCATCCAGATTGGCGCCTGTTGCAGGCCCAGCCAGGCGCACAGTGCGACACCGAGCAACCCCGCCATCTGGGCACCCCGGGAGCGCCGAGGGGCGAATGCACGGTTCAACGCCAGGCGCGCGGGCTTGGCCGGTACAGTGTCGAGGCTGCCCCACAGCGAGCGCATGCGCTCGATGGCCACTGCGTGGCGAGGGTCGGCCTGGCACCAGGCGTGGAAGGCGTGGCGGTCGGCGTCGCTGACGTCTTCGTCGTGCAGGCGTGTCAGCCAATTCGCAGCTTGTTGGATGATCTGTTCGGTACTCACGACAACGGGTCCGCCGCGTGCAGGCTGTGATAACAGTGCACCAGGGCGCTGGAGATGTAGTTTTTGACCGTGCTGGAGGACACCTCCAGGCGCGTGGCGATCTCGCTGTAGGTCAGCCCGTCGAGGCGACTGAGCAGGAACGCCTCGCGGGCTTTGGCGGGCAGGCCGGCGAGCAGCTCGGCGATGCGTTCCAGGGCCTGCAGCGCCACGTGAATCGCGGCCGGGTCGGGCATGCCGGCGTCTTCGCACTGGATCACCAGCGCTTCCATGTAGGCCTTTTCAATACGCCGACGCCGCGCGCCGTCGATCAGCAGGCGCCCTGCCGTAGTGGCAAGAAAGGCGCGAGGTTCCTTGATGGTGTGGGGCTCGGCCAGCATCAATACGCGAATGAAGGCATCGTGAGCCAGGTCGGCCGCGTGCTGGGAGCAACCGAGTTTTTTGCGCAGCCAGCCGTGCAGCCAGCCGTGGTGATCGACGTACATTGCCGCGAGGGTTTGCTGACGCGTGGGCGTGCCCAGCGCGGCCGGAATGTCATGCATGCGCAAAAATTTCTCAAATAGGAAATATTACCAATTGCGCGAACAATGCCAGTAAACCGACGATGTATCAAGAACCTTTCAGACAACCTAAATTCCTGTAGGAGCCGGCTTGCCGGCGATCGCGTAGGGTCAACCGCTATCGGCGGCAAGCCGGCTCCTACAGTGAAATGGGGTGTTAGCGCCAGCTCCAGGAGACGCCGGTGTAGATGCCCCGGCCATCGGCGGGGGTCGACCGGGCAGCGTCCAGCCCTTTGTCGTCGTAACCCGGCGTGACGGTATTGGCGTAGCGCCGGTTGGTGAGGTTGCGCAGGTCGACCCAGGCTTGCCAGTCCTGTTTCGGCGCGTCGTAGCCGAAGGTCGCACCGAGTGTGGTGTAAGCCGCTGCGTAGTAGGAATTGGCGTAGTCCACCGCCACCCGCGAGGCATGCTCGGTATTGAGGCTGGTGTAGAAACCGGTCGGGTGGCTGTAGCGCAACTGCGCCTGATAGTAGTGTTTGGGAATGCCGGGCAAGGTGTTGTCGCCGAAGCGGTCGTCGTCGCGGTAGTGGAAATCGCTGTAGGTATAGGCTTGGCGCAAGGCCAGCTGGCCGTTGCGGCCGCCATTCCAAAGCGGGCTGAGCAGGCTCAGCTCAACGCCTTGGTGCACGGTTGGGCTGGCGTTGGATTCGGCGACGATGGCGCTGCTGGTCTGGGTTTGGGCCTGGGTTTCGACGGTGAGCAGTTCATGGCGCACTTCGGAGCGATACAGCGCCAGGTCCCACTGGCCAAAACGGTGCTCGCCCCGGGCGCCGACCTCCAGCGTGGTTGCGGTCTGGTTGCGCAGGTTCACACCCTCACGTTGCAAACCGGTGGCCGGGCCGCTGCCGGGGCCAAAGTATTTATTGGAACCCCAGATCATCGACCACGCATGCGGCGGCTCTACCGAGCGGCTGAGGTTGCCGTACACCTGCAGTTGCGGATTGAAGTCGTAACGCAGGCCGATGCGTGGCGCGTAGTCCCAGTTCTGCTGGCGTGTCGGCGTATGGGTATCGGGATAAGTGACTTCGGTTTCGCGACGGGTGTAGATCGCCGCCAGGCCAGTGGTGAGCCACAGGTCCGGGACCAGCTCCAGGTCGTTGCCGATGTGCAGCACGGTGTCGGAACCCAGGTAGCTGTAGTCGCGGGTCTTGGTGCCGGGGGCATAAATTGCGGTATTGCCGGCCGGCGTGCGCACGTACTCCGAGGCACCGTTGTTGGGCATCGCCTGGGTGGTGCGCAGGCCGATCGTGGTTGTGCTGGCGTGGCCGAACAGTGTGTCCTGGCGGATGTAGTTGAGGGTGCTGCTGATGTCGGTGTAGGCGACTTTCAGACGGTTGGTGCCTTCGCGCAGATCCATCGGGTAGTCGTGGTACGCCAGCCCGACTTCGACGCGGGAGCTGTCGTCCAGCTGCAAGGTGGTCTTGTTGGCGATCCAGGTGGAGCCCGGTTGCAGGCGCTTGGAATCACGTGCGGCGTTGAGGCTGTTGGCGGCCGTGGGATCATGGCTGATCTGGTAGCGCGTCAGCTTGCCAGGGCTGTCGTTGGTGGTTTCGCGGTAGCGGAAGTAGAAGCGTGTTTCCAGGTCCGGGTTGAAACGGTAGCCGAAGTTGGCCGCAATACCTTTGCCCGTGCCGGCGCTCTGGTGCTGGTAGCCGTCGGACTGCGAGTCGGTGAGGCTGATGTAGTAATCGGCCTCGCCCAGCACCTGGCCCGAGCTGATTTCACGTTGGGCATACCCACGGCTGCCCGCTTCATAGCGCACTTGCAGCGTGGGTGCATCGTAGCCAGTGCGGGTAACGTAGTTGACCGAGCCGCCCAACGCCAGCGCACCCTGATCGAACCCGTTGGCGCCGCGCAGCACTTCGACGCGGCTTTGCCACAGCGGGTCCTTGAGTTCGTAAGGGGTGCCGCCTGGGCCGGTCAGCGGCAGGCCATCGAGCATTTCATACAAGCCCGACGCATGAGCGCCCGGGCTGCGATTGAGGCCCGAGCCGCGAATCGATAGCTTCACGCCTTCGTTGTTCGCCGCCTTGGCGTACACCCCAGCCTGGTACTTGAACACCTCTTCGTTGGTGCTCACCCGGCCCTGCTGCACGCTGCTCATGTCGATGAAGTTAGTGCCGCCGGGCACGCTCCTGAGCTGTGCCTGGGCCACCTCGCCAGCACTGGCTTCGCTGCTGGTGACTTCGACCGGAGCCAATTGCAGGTCTTCGGCGCGTACCAGCGAGCTGAATGTCAGGGCGGTCAACAGGGGCAAAGGGTGGCGCAACAGCATCAGGCAGGTCCTTGGGATTCGGGGGCGATGAGGTGGGATGGCAGGCACGCCCGCCAGGTCACGCTTAATTAACGGACCAGAGCCTTCCCACAACAGCGTCGGACCTGATTTATTTTCTAAGTCCAAAATCGAATTAACACATGCAAACTCAGTATTTAAAGAAATAACCCGTACGCATTACTGTGACCCCATCGAGTCACCCACGCCCCATGAGAACGCCCCCATGCAAACATCGGCCACCGTCATCGACTTCACGCTCCACCGTAAACGCCGCCAGGCGCGTGCTGCAGCCGAGTTGATGTGGGCGATGTACGCCGCGCGTGCCGGGCTGGCGGTGTTCACCACCCAGGCAGCGCCCTCCAGCGATACTCGCCGGGCGTAAGGCCGATGAATTTCCTGCACGTGCTGCCCGAACCACCCGAGCCCCTGCCCAAACCGAATACCGACGACGATGTGATCAGCCTGTGCGTGGCGCACAACCTGCAACGCCTGCGGGGCAAGCGCCATTTGTCACTGGATGGTTTGGCGCGGGCCTGCGGGGTGAGCCGCGCGATGCTGGCGCAAATCGAATCGGGCCGCAGCGTGCCGTCGATCAAGGTGCTGTGCAAGATTGCCAAAGGCTTGAAGGTGTCGGTGGCAGCGTTCCTGGAAGACCGCGCGTTTGAAGGCGTTGAGGTCTTGCCGGCCCAACAGAGCAAGCGCCTGGTGAGTGCCGATGGCGCGTTTACCAGCCGTGCATTGTTCCCCTACGATACGGCGCGCCAGTCGGAGTTCTACGAGATCCGCTTGCGCGCGCTGGGCGAGGAAGTGTCCGAAGGGCATGGCCCAGGCATCCAGGAAAACCTGGTGGTGGCCCAAGGCGTGCTGGAAGTCAGCGTCAACGACGAGCGCTATCTGCTCTCCACCGGCGACTCGATCCTGTTCTACGCCGACCAGCCCCACCGCTACCGCAACCCGGCCGACAGTGAAGCCGTGGCGTTCCTGGTGATCACTTATCCAGAGCGATTGGACTGACCCTGAATGCAAAAACGCCCCGAATAATCGGGGCGTTTTTTATTGCGCGCGACCTGTCAGCAGGTGCAGCACATCATCGGCATGCCGTTGCAGCTCATCATCATGGGCATGGCGCAATCGTTCATCATTTTGTTCATGAGCATGCAGCAGTTTTTCATCATGTCCATGCTCATGCCGGGCATCGGCATCATTTTGCACATCATGCTGTCGGACATCATGGTGCACTCCATCATGCACGTCATCATCGGCATCGACATGCCCATGGACATCATCGGCATCATCGGCATGTTCATGCCGGTCATCATTTTCATGGCGTCGGCCGACATGCCCATCATCGACATATTGGCGCACTGCATCATCATCGGCATGCCGCAGTTCATCATCATCGCCATCATTTCAGCGTTGGTCTTGAACTGAGCCATGTCCATACCGGCTGCTGGCTTCATGGTGCACATCATGGCGTCAGCGGCCATCTCGCACTTCATGGTGGCCATCATCATCGGCATGCCCATCATCGGCATCATTGGCATGGCGGTGTTCATCGGCATCTGCATTGCATTCATCATGTTCGAAACTCCGTAATCGACAGGAAATGGCTAAGTTCTGGCGCCGATTCTAGAGCCGCCGGGCAGCGGCGCAAGACGACGGCAGAGCAGCGGCAAAGGCTGTTCGCAGGAGAGCTTAGTTGATCCGAACAGCCATGCCAGGCGCGATAACAGCAGTTCTGACGTGATCGCGGCGCTTATGTCCATTGACGATGCGCATTCGACGCTTCAGATATTCGATCAAGGAATGGCATCCAATCACAAGGAAATAAACGTTCTAACTGCGGTGCAAAAAAACCATTTCTGCCATGGATCAGAGCGCCTGCATCAACTCATCCGCCTCGGAACCGGCGGGAAACCTGAAACCATACATCTCGTCACACCCGAGGATCTCGACCAGGGCTTCGCGCAGCTGCGCCTCTGTTTGTCGATCACGCAGCAACTTGTGCGCCGGCAACAACACCTCGGCGGGCACGCCCTGGGCGCTCGCAGCATCGATCACGGCAAACAGGATAAATCGCAGGCGGATTTCGCGATCAGTGGGCCAAACGGTTTTTTGCTTACCCAACGCAGGCACTCATTTTTTAAGAAAAGTCCGAGGCTATTGCCCACCGAGAGGTGTTTCAAGCCGAGGGCAACAAGATAGGCCACCTCCTACAAGTTAAAGGGAAACGGCGTACTCGATGTCACCGAAGTAAACGCCCAAACCCGTCACTACTGCACCGGCAGGAAATTCATCAGCAACAGGCTTTGCGCGTAGTTGAGGCCGATGCGTCGGTAGCGTTCATCGAGCATCTGGGTCAGCAGGTCGAGGCGTGCGACGATCTTGCCGAACTCCACGGCAAAGCTGAGGTTGCTGCCCTCCTCCGAGATCTCGTTGGAGAACAACAACAGCGCACCGTTGGCATCCTGGCGCTGGCTGAGCAACCAGGTGGCTTTCTCGATATTGCGCGCGGCGTTGCTGACAAATTGCGGGTTGATCGAATCGGTCATGTAGAACTCGGTCCGCCCGCCGTGCGCGGTCACCAGCATGCTGCCGATCGCGTAGATAAACGCGCCGACCCGGTCGCCACGAAACTCGGGGCTCAGGGAATAGCTCAATGCCGCCAAGTCGCGGCGATCGCCCAGTGCGGGCAATGGTCGACGATTCTCGATGGCCAGGCGAATCTCCCGCGCCGCGCTCACCGCATCCGGGTAACCCGACTGCCGCCACTGGCTGGGGTTTCGCAGGTAGAGCTTGTTCATCAGCAGGTAGAGGCTTTGCAGATTGTCACGCATGCCCAGGGTGGCCATGCGATCGACGCTGGTCTGGAAGAACTCATCGGGCTTGCCATTGCTGAATTGCTTGGCGATATCGCGGCCTTGTTGCTGGGTACAGCCGCTGCCGCACAACATGAGCACACTGGCCACTAACAGCGGCCAGTGCATCCGTCGACGTGTGAAAGGTATTAATGTTCGATCCATCGGCACCCGATCTGATTCTTCTCGCCACACAAGAAATTAGCGTGGCCGGGACAGAGATAGAGCCGAAGAATGTCAAAAAGTGCGATGGTGGAGGACGATTGCTGAAGATTCACACAGCGGGCTGGAGGGCCGCGAGTGTGCAAACTGCCTCTTTATGAACGCTCGCTCTCAAAGTCGGCTCGCTCGACCTTGTAGAAGAAGTTCTCTTGCATACCGTTTGCCAGCTGTTTGGTGGAGGTGTGCGAGAAACGCCCGCCGATTTTCTCCATGGCGCGCTGTGAGCGGATGTTCTGCGCCGCCACATGAAACCAGACCCTGTCGACCCACTGGAACGCGTGCCTGAGCATCAAGCGCTTGAGCTCGCCGTTGGCGCCACCGCCCCATTTCTCCCGCGCCAGGAAGGTGTAGCCAATAGCGACCTCGCGCTGCTCTTCGTTGAATTCGTAGTAACGGGAGCTTCCCACCACCTGTTTGCTCACACGGTCGAGAACCACCAGTACGCTTTCAGACGTTAGCGCGTCGGCAAACCATTCACGAAAGACCGGCTCTTGGTAGCGCGTGGGGCTGGGGTGTTGGGCCCAGATCAAGGGGTCGCGGGCGATGGTGTACAGGGCGTCGAAATCGGTGGCTTCGAGCGGGCGCAATTCAAGGGTTTCGCCCGTGAGTGATGGAAAAAGAGGCAGTGAGTGCATGGGGTTCATCCTGAAAGATGAATGAGGCAGCGTTATTTATTGGGCTTGAACTTCACAAACATCATTGCGAAAAAAAAGCCTCCAACTGCGGCCAAGTAGGTTGACTGATATCCGGGGACGTAGTAATCGAGCCCAAAGTTGGCGGCGGTGATGACAGCGAACGCCAGGAAAAACTGTTTGCGAGAAAAACGGCTCAGGTAACGATTTGCTGCCGCGTTAATGGTCTTGAATCTGTTCATTGTGCTTCGTCCTTGAGAAAACAGGGCAATCCTAACCTGGCCGCACTTGTGCCCGTCGGGCACGTCAACGCTTATCGTGAACTTCGGGTGGCCAGGCATTGAAGAAAAATATAATCCCGGGAATCATCACGCAGACCCAGTAGGTGCTGGGATAGGAAATCAGTCCGATCATCCAAATGATCATCAAACTTGCCCCTGCCCGCCGCCGACGCTTGGGGGTAAGCCACTCCCTGAACGCTTCAAGCTTTTTACTCGCCATCGATAAATTCCCGGTCAGATAACGGACAAAGCCTATCACCGCCTGAAACAGGTCGCGCAAGGCAAAGGTCCGCATTTCTGGCTATGTAAAAACAAAGCCCGCGCCGATTAAAAGCAAATGCCCCGACTAGTCGGGGCATTTGCTTGTGTGGCCTTGTATCAACAAAGCGATTTTTCAGCGTTGTGCATGAACACCGCCCTGCTGAACAAGCGCGTCATTATCGGGCTTGGCGAAGCACCAGTTCCGAAAGACGGGTCTTGACGCGGAAGCAGAACTCACGAATTTGAAATTGATAAGCGGGCATCACCATGTAGTTCAGGTCGGCACCGATGGAATCTTTGATTTCCATGTATTTAGCCGTCTTGGCAGCAATGGCCTGGTATTGCGCCTCGTACTTGTCGTAAGACGCTTTGCTGTAAATCTTCAAGACATCCAGCTCTTTGCGGCATTGCTCAGCGCGACTCTGGTTCAGGCTGGTGTCTGATTCGTCCTGAGCGGCCTGCGAAGAGGCTGGGGCCTCGGAGCTGACAGTGAGGGGCGCAGGTGCGGCTTCATAGCGCACAGTGTAATCGTGGGCTGTCGACGGTGCGGCTTCAGGCGGCGCTGCCTGGACGACGGCAGGTGGTGGAGCCACTTTAGGTTGTTCTGGAGTTTTCGTAGCGCAACCCGAGAGGGCAAGTCCGACCACTACTGCGATGCCACACATTTTATCCATCGGTTCCACCAAAAAGTAATTACGGTTGGCTGAGTCGTTAGGTTCTAGGTAAAAGTAGTCGCTCACTCAATGATCGAGTGTAATTTTTCTACCAGCCTCAAGGCGCTCAGCCTCTCTTCCTTGAGCGCACAGATAACGGATAATAGTAAAAAAACAAGGAGATGACGAGTAAAAGCTCATCAGAAAAGTCACAAGTTTAGTAGGACATTTACCCTGAGCCCGGCAGATGCAAGGAGTGAAAATTGCTTCCTGAACTGAACCTCTACACGGTGCGCGCTAAACGCATCGCTAAGATACGCGCAAAAGTAGGCCTCTACTTCGTTGCGGCGCTGTCCTTCCTCGCCGGCATGACAGACGCCATCGGCTTCACGGCCACGGGTGATTTTGTTTCTTTCATGAGCGGGAACACCACTCGACTCGCCGTTTCAATTGGGGCTCATGATGACTCCACAGTGCTCGGCATCACGGTTTTGATCCTGACTTTCATCCTCGGCAACGCACTGGGCGCAATCGTCGCCCGCATCGTCGGCCGGCGTTCCTGGCCATTGCTGTTTTGCGTTGGCGCCCTGCTCTGCCTGGCCACGGTCATGCCGACGGCATTTCTCGCACTTGTGTGCGCGGTGCTGTCCATGGGCATGATCAATGCCGTGGTCGAGGAGATAAATGGGCTTCCAATCGGACTGACCTACGTCACCGGCGCGCTATCACGCTTTGGGCGCGGCCTTGGACGTTGGTTGCTGGGTGAGCGCAGGCATGGCTGGAGAGTTCAGCTTATCCCATGGGCCGGCATGCTGATGGGGGCTGTGGCAGGTGCGTTGCTGGAGCGTGAACTGGGCCTGTTTGCGTTTACAGTCGACGGTGCGTTGGCGATTGGCCTTGCGTGTGCTTCGGTCATGATCCCACCACGCTGGCAGAGGGCTTATATGCCGGGGTAGCGCTGTCAGGCGTTTGAACGAGAGGCGGCTGATCGCGAGACCGACCTGCTGCCATTGAGGCCAAACCCCAGAAACACAAAAGCCCCGCATTCGCGGGGCTTTCGTTTGAATCTTGGCGGGAAACCAGGGATTCGAACCCTGGAGACGCTATTAACGTCCGCCGGTTTTCAAGACCGATATGCAAAATCAAGCGGGCTGGTACCTAGGAGGCCGTCTGCGTTCCTTTACTCGCAGCTACTAACCAAGCTACAGGCCGCATTCTGCAAGGGGTGCGGTTATGGTTTGGGAACTGTTTTTGCCCCCCCCACCGGCGTCCTGCCGAGCGAACAAAAACCACCAACAGCCCGCAAGTTGTGAGAAAAATCGTATGGCCACGTTCGGCCAAAAGAAGCCTATCGAAGGGATCTAGGAAATGAGGGGCGATTCACAGTTACCCCTTTCGTTGAAGTCATAGATCGTGATGTAGGAACGCGTTGATGACTGAACGAGAGAATGGGGACAGATTTTTTTTCTGAGAGATATATCTGTCCCATTTTTGATTTTAAGTGGTGATGATTGCCGAGCTAGCGGTGAATCAGGCGCGGGATCACATCGAAGTCGCCTAACCGGTCGGTGTCTGTAGAAGCAGTCGGTGGCTGCTTCTACAGCGCGATTTGTTTGAGATGCCTGGCGCCCGTTCAGCATTTCAGAATGCTGCATCATGAGCGTCCATGGCTTGCGTCAGGCTCGGATACCATTCACTTCGCTCACTCGGTGAAGTCTCGATGAACAACTCAATCAGTTGGCGATCAAGGAAGGTCTGCACAGCGTCGTCCAACGGCAGGCTGTAAAAGTCAGCGCTTTGCACAGCGTACTGTGCAGTCTGGAGATTTAAGAAACAAACGTATCTCACGGCCCTCGAATCGCTCAGCCGACGCCAGGTGATGATTTGCTGATAGGAGTCACCCAAAAATCCCATGTGTATTTGCCCTCCCTGTGCTGCGGCGCAGCAAGTAAAGGTATAGCAGTTGATTGCTGCCGGTGGCGACAGGCTGCTACCGGCCAAAAGCAGACATTCAAATCATCTACTAAGCTGGGAGAAGTTCTAGAATCGAGGGCGTTCAATGAGGAAAATGAGAATTTTGTTTGGTGTCTGCTTAGCGATCTGGGCGCTGGTTATTTTTTTGGGAGTAAACCTTTACTCTGGAGTTATTATGCAAAAGGTAGCGGGTTATCCGACACCGGGACAGTTCTACACCTGTATCGTGCTTCCATGTGCGTTATTGACATCAAACATACTGGTTCTATTGTTTTATAGTAAGCTTCACTGGTTAATTTTGGCGGCTTTTTGCTTACTTCAACTTTTAGCGTTTTTAGCTTTCTTTTTTATTTTGAGCGGTGGTGTTTAAGTGGAACCATCAAAGCTTGGTAGTCGATCTGAATGAGATGAACTTAATAAGTGAGCGGTCCCTGGTTCCGTAGACAGCTTCGAGCGGCAATTTTGGCTGTTAGTGAACGGCTGCTTTGGGTCGGTTGCCGTCCTTCGCGGCAGGCAAAAAACGGCCAAAGGCGGACGCTCTGTCACAGACTATTAGTGGATCTACCCTCGCCAACGATTGCTTTGGCCTATTGCAGTCAGTCTAGAATGTGCCACGACAATAAAAAGCTCAGCATTCACTTGGTGGTAATTGCACGCCTATCGTTCGCACTACCACCGACAGAATGCAAACAGAATATTCGGTTTTATTAGGGGCGAGATGGCGTGACTAGACCTGCAATTCCAACGGAAATTCAAAGAGCGGTATTAATTGAGGCCGGTCATCAGTGCGCGATTCCTGCCTGCCGACATCCAAGAGTAGAAATTCATCATATTATTCCTTGGGCTAAATGCAAAAAACATGAGTACCATAATCTCATTGCTCTTTGTCCAAACTGCCACACTCGGGTTCATGATGGTGAGATTGATCGGAAATCACTGGTAAAATACAAATCGGCATTGGTTTCAGCTATTCGCGATTTAGGAGCCTCCGCGTTCAGTCATCCTATCGTTGAGATTAAGCGGCGCATATACACAATCGACACTAGCCATTCGGGTATTTATTTTGACTTTGAGTACCCGGATTTTTGCAATACAGACGTAATTATTGCTTCAAAAAACATAGAAGCTTGGGGTAATGAGCTGCTGGAATCGCATACTTCTACAGCCGAAAGTAACAAAAAGGATGCAGTTGATAATGAGGGCGGCTGTCTCGGAACCTACTTGATAGGGAGGTACGAAGTCAATCGGCGAGATGCGTGTGTGTTAAGTGTGCGATACACTATTCAGGGCTATTTGGGTGGCGCGCACGGCTATAGGGAAACTAGAGCTCAAAACTTCCTCCTATCACCTTTCTCCCCTTTGACCTTAGACTATCTGCTAATTAATGAGGAATGCTTGATCAAGTTGTCCAGCCTCATTAGGGATAGGTTTGCAAAGGACCTTCCTGAGTTCGACGGAGAATGGCTTATGTCAGGAACGACCGTCGACTCCATTGTCTCAACTCCGTTTATAATTGGGCGATATGGAATAAGTTTTATTTTTGCAGAATATCAAGTGGCTGGTTACGCATTAGGTAGCCCGGAGATACATTTATCATTTTATGAATTAAATGGCATCGCTAAGCCAGAAATCCTAAAGCTACTAGATGAGGATTAATGTACACATTAATTTTTTCGCAGATCGACGATCCGTTATCGCGACATTGGGCGAATATCCGCTGTTGGCCGGTTTCT
>NZ_JACARO010000045.1 GCF_013386585.1 Pseudomonas sp. P7548
CCACCACCCCACTCCCCGCAAACGCCAGGTTAAAAACCGTCACCAACATCGACTGCGCAATATCACCCCCCTCCCCGGCAACATCCGCCAGGGCGGTTTGCAATAAAGTCGGCGCGCCACCAAAACTCATGCCCCACAGCACCATGCCCATATAAATCGCACTCACAGACAGCCCACCCACCCCAAAGGCAAACGCAACGCAGGTAAAAGCGGTAAGGCTCAACACCATCAGGCGCCGAACCCTGCCATCAATCAGCACGCCCGTGATCCATAGCCCAACCAGGGCCGCCATGCCGAATGCAAAGAGCCCCTGCTCCACCTGATCAGCCATCCCGACGGAGGCCAGGAACGCGGCGATGTAGGTGTAGAGCGTGTAGTGCGCCAGTATCCAGAGCATGACCACCGCCAGCACCGGCCGCACACCAGGGGTCAGCAGGACGGTGCGCAGGGGCAGGCGTCGGTCGGGGCGCTGGCCTGGGTAGTCGGGCACGTTGAGGCAGATCCAGGCCATCAGTAGCAGGCTCAGCCCGGAGAGCGTGCCGAACACCCAACGCCAGCCCAGGAGCTGGCCGAGCCATGCGCCCAGCGGTACGCCGAGGGCCAGGGCCAGTGGGATGCCGAGCATGGCCAGTGCCATGGCGCGGCCGTGCAATGCCGGGGGGACCAGTCGTCTGGCGTAGCCAGCCAGCAGGCTCCAGGCCAGGCCGGTGGCGATGCCGACAAAGAAGCGCGCAGCCAGCGTCAAGGTGAACCAAGGCGACAGAGCCGTCACCGCGTTGCACACAAAAAACGCCGCGATGGCCAGCAGCAGGACCAAACGCCGGCTCCAGCCCTGCAGTGCGAGGGTCAACGGAATGGCCGCCAACCCGGAGCCGAGTGCGCACAGGGTCACCAACTGGCCCGCCCAAGCTTGCGACACGCCGAATGCCTCGGCGATTTGCGGCAGCAGCCCTGCGGGGACGGTTTCGTTGGCGGTGGCGATGAAGCTGCCCAGTGTCAGGGCCAGCAGGGCCGCCAGTGGCAGGCGTGCGGTGGTGCGATGTTCGTGCTCGCCGGGTGGATTTAAAACGCTATTTTCAAGTTGCGATTCGCCGTTCATGACCTGTGCTCAACGGGATAGGAAGCGCCAGTGTGGGGAATTGCAATGGTTTTGATAATTGGCCTACTCTTTGATGAATTATCAAAACTGAATTGAATATGGCCACTGACCGGTTGGGTGATATGCGTTTGTTTGTCGAGGCGGCGGCACTCGGCAGTTTGTCGGCTGCGGGGCGCAAACTGGCGCTGTCCCCTGCTGCGGCCAGCGCGCGGCTTATCAAGCTGGAGGCGGCGTTGCGCACCAAGTTGTTTGATCGCACCACGCGCCAGCTGCGCCTCACGGAAGAAGGCCGGTTTTACTTGCAGCAGTGCTGGGTTGCGTTGCGGGCGATCGATGAAGCCGAAGCCGGGCTTCAGGCCAGTCAAACAGAGGTGCGGGGCAAGGTGCGGATATCCGCGTCGGCTGATTTTGGCCGCCACCTTTTGAACGACTGGCTGGAGGCATTCAGCACGTTGCATCCGCAGTTGTGCGTGGCGCTGACCTTGTCGGATTCGGTGTCGAACCTGGTGCAGGACGATGTCGACCTGGCCATCCGGTTTGGCCAGCCCCAGGACAGCTCGATGATCGCCAAGCAACTGGCGCCCAATTGGCGGGTACTCTGCGCCTCACCCGATTACCTGGCGCGATACGGCGAACCTCAAACACCCGCCGACCTGGATCAGCACAAATTCATTGTGCTGGTAACGTCCGCAGGCCCCTTGAACACCTTTCACTTCACGGTGGACGGCCAGGAATGGAACCACACCGTGCCCATGAGCCAGGCCTGGGAAACCAACGATGGCGCACTCGCACGCGCCTGGGCGCTGGCCGGGCACGGCATCGCCCGCAAGACCATTTGGGACGCCGCAGCCGATATCCGTGCCGGAAGGCTGAAAGTTCTGTTGCCGGAGTTTTGTGTACGTGAGGCCGGCGTGTACGCGGTGTTGCACGGCAACCGCTACCGGGCTCCCCGGGTGCGGGTGTTGCTGGATTTTCTGACTGAGCAGTTTGGTCGCGCCACCGAAGAGCTGTTGCTCGACCTTGAAGTGCCGCGTGTGGGGAGGTTGTGAGCCTAGTCATGCCGGTTAAGTGCAGCTACGCGTCAGCGCCCACCAACCGACTCAGGCCGGTAAACCGCAGCACAATGCCTGGAAGAACGCTCCCTGCCCGTATGGTGGCGCGCGAAATCGGGCAAATATTTGGTCGATGGTGTAAGCAGCGATAACCATCCTAGCGTTGCAGAGCATGGGCGAAGGTAATCGTTGCAGACTACTGCGGAGGCACTTGGTTTACGTCAGCGGATTGTGCTTGCCACGCCTTAAGCCACTGGCTGGTGGATGTGCGCTGGTCTATGCCCATTCTGTTTAAACATTTGCTCATCTGACACCCATCCGGAATTCCGTCGCTCCTTCACGACACTTATCCATGGCAATGGTGTTATTTTGATATCATTTGTTCCGCCTAGGCGTTTGCACCTAGGCGCTAAGCAGCGGATATATCTCTCGAAAGGAATCTGGCATGACCACAGAAAAAGGCGAAGACAGCTCCTCATTAATGAAAATGGTGGAAGCTATCGCCATTAGCCCGCAGGACGCCCGTGACCTCGTTAAGCAATATGAAAGCCAGGCACGAGGCTCGGCGCCGTCCGCCACGGAAGAAAAGATTCAAGACGCAGTTATCGAAAAAATCATTAGTCGCTATTCAAAGCTGGCCGCAACGTCTGGTGCAGCCACTGCTATTCCGGGTGTTATTCCTGGTATAGGCACTGTGGTGAGCGCTGTTGGGGGAGGACTCGCGGATATCTCTGTGTGCATGAAGCTACAAATCGATATGACCATGTGCCTGGCGGTAGCCATCAACGGCAAGATGTCCAATGAAGATGCCAAGCACATGTCGTACATCATCGCGTTATGCGGTTCTTTAGAGCAGATGGGGTCTTCCAGCGCAACCAAAATCGCTAGCAAGGCTGGCGTGCGCATGGTGTATCAATATTTGAAGGGGCCGACGCTTCAGATTATCAAGGAGTTGTTCGCGAAAATCGGCATCTCGTTCACTCAGAAAGCCGCAGCGAAAGTGATTCCGTTCGGAATTGGGGTGATCATCGGCGGAACGGCAAATTACGCACTGACTACCTATGTAGGAAAAACCGCTCGTGACACTTTCCGACTTAGCCTGAAAGAAGAGACGATCACGGAATAACAACCAGCGTTAACTGGGCCGTGAAAGCGGCCCACTGAGTCAATATGGCTTCTCGGTTTGCCGCTCCTAGCCGATAACGTATGGAATGTGTAGCGCCTTCATCGAATTTCCCGCCTCTACGCAAGCGCGACAAGGACGTTAAATGCACCACGACAAGGACGACCCTAAGGGCTATTACGCAGTTTTGGGTCTAACACCAATCGTCAGCGCCGAGCAGATCAAAACGGCATACCGCAGACGCGCCATGGAGTTGCACCCCGACCGCAACCCGGGCAACAACACGACTCAGCAATTTCAGTTTTTGAATGAGGCGTACGCTGTACTTTCGGACCCTGCTTCCAAAGCTGACTACGACACTCAGACCAATTACAGCAGCGCCGCAGAACCCGAGCCCACCAAAGTACCAGATCCCATCGTGTGCTCTGTCTGTGCCAAGGTGTCAGCCCAGCCACGGGTAGTGGTGTTCCGCTCCGTGAAGAGCTTCCTCTTACTCACGATTCGCAAACCCATTGTTGGCGTGTACTGCAGCCCATGCGCACAAAAGCAATCTCTCAAGGCATCAGCAACTAGTTGGCTGCTCGGGTGGTGGGGATTTCCATGGGGGCCTCTGTATACGGTCCAGGCATTGGTCACGAACATGTTTGGCGGATCACATCCACCGCTGGAAAACGCCAGAATGCTGGGTTACCAAGCATATTATTTCTATTCAACCGGTCGTCCAGACCTGGCGCAGTCAATCGCCCAAAACGCGATGACGTACTGCAAGAAGATCCCTAAGACGGCTGGCCGCAATGAGGCAGGGATCAACGAAAGAGATAGCCTGACCAGCAACCTTGAAGCCTTTTTAGATGAACTGGGCGGCGACAGAGACAATCGTTTGAAGAGTAGTTGGGGTTTTATCCACCGCCGATTCTTCATCCATCTCGGCGCTATCGCTATAGTGGCAGGGGTGATCACTATCACAGTAATGAATTCGTCCGGGACACATTATTCCGCTCCGCGCGGTCCGATGCCTTATTCCGCTCAAGCCGTTCCACCGGTAACAGCTGCTAACGGCTCAGGTACCAACGCAACTCAACGCCCTGTAAACGCCACCAATCAGCGCGAGGTGTCTGCGAAGAAGCCGGCCTACGTGCGACCAAAAACCGCGCCCAATGGTCGAGCATGGCCTCGTACTGCCGGTTACCTGGTAGATGAGCCACAAACGCACAAAGCCGGCCATTCAGAAGTAACCATCGACAATGGCCAGAACAACTCAGACGTGTTTCTGAAACTCGTATCCCTACAAGGTGCGGTAGCCAGACCGGCAAGGCAGATTTACATTCCTGCGCGAAGTCGCTTCACCATCAAAAATCTCACCTCTGGTGCTTATGACGTTCGGTATCGCGACCTGACCTCAGGTGGCCTTTCGCGCTCCGAGTCAATGACGCTCACTGAAACCACCACAAGCCGGAACATCCAATACAGCGTAGTCACGCTCACCCTCTACAAAGTTGCTAACGGCAACACTGCGACTTACGGGCTTTCAGAAGACGAGTTCTAAACAAGTCTGGAGTTGGTACAAGGCTTGGCTCGGCTACCGGGCTCCCCGGGTGCGGGTGCTGCTGGATTTTCTGACTGAGCGTTTTGGGCATGCCACCGAAGAGCTGTTGCTCGACCTTGAGGTGCCGCGTGTGGGGAGGTTGTGAGCCGGCTCTGGCAGCCTGGATGTTTTCTGCCTACGCTGTGCCTGCCCGTTTCGAGCCACTCGCCGATTCAGTCCTGAACCAGAAGGATCTACCCCATGGGACACCTTGTCGTGGCTCACGCGATGAACGTGATGCCGGCGCTGGAGCCACTTTCCACGTTACCGAAGAGCATTGGCTGGTCGTTGCACAGGGATGAAAACACCACGTCGTTCTACCTGGACACGTTCAAGGCCGGCACAGAACGCAAATGGCCCTTCACATCCATGCCGCCCATCAAGGATGTACCGCTTGAGCTGCCTGAAGAATTAGCAGCGTTGTCGCGGGTATACAACCTGCTTGAGAGCGTCCGGCTAGCCAACACGTTCAAGAGAGCGTTCTTGAACCTGAACCTGGCGCTCAGTAAAAGCCTTCAATTAGAGATTTTCAGCGTTTGCACCGATGACGACGGGCTGGATTTTGTGTGCAGAGAGCCCATCGCTGGGCCTGGGTTGCCTCGATGGCATGGAGGTCACACCGATGAAGATCGCAAGCTCTGAGAAGGCTTCGCTGGCGCCTGAGGTGATTGTTCAGAAGGCCTGGTGGAAGTGGTGGTAGCGCCTCCTGTAACCAACCAAGAGCATTCGACTTACATGACCCAATCGACGACCGTCAGCAGCCTCATCGGCCCCTGGAAAGGCGTGGCCGAAACCTCGCTACAAGAGCGATGCCGAGACGCCTGGAATACGCCGCTTGACGAGTTTTCTGACCTGGAGGTCGCTACTTTTCTGAACCAGAAGATCGCAGCGCCCCAAAAGCTGGTCGAGGCTAAGCGGCGGTTGAAGTCCGCTTTCTGCCCCTCACAAAGGGCAGAAAACGGCCAGCAGTAGACGTTCAAACTAGCGAGTAGCCTCTCAACCTGACAACGCCACCTATTCCGGTGGCACCTGAAAATAGCGCGCGGTTTGAATATTCAATATTCTTCCGGCATGTCCAGATCTGAACGCCTCCTCAATCTCCTGCAAATCCTGCGACGCTACCGGCATGCCGTCAGCGGGCAAACGCTAGCTGACGAACTCGGCATCGGGGTTCGCACACTCTATCGCGACATTGCCAGCCTGAAGGCTCAGGGCGCGGCAATCGAAGGGGGTGTCGGCGTCGGCTACATCATGAAACCCGGTTTCATGCTGCCTCCACTGATGTTCGGCTCCGTCGAATTGGAAGCGCTGGTTCTTGGGATGCGGCTGGTAATGGAGCGCCGAGACAGCGAGCTGACGCAAGGTGCGCAGGCGATGCTGACAAAAATATCGGCGGTTTTGCCACCGCCCCTGCGGCGCGAATTGGAGGTCTCTACGCTGTTTGCTGGCATGGGACAAACATCGACAGATGCCACAGCTCACTCGGGCCTTCTAAGGGAGAGCGTCCGGCTTGAACGCAAGCTGGAACTGAGCTACCAGACTGCGGCTGGAGCAGTCTCCCAACGCACAGTCTGGCCGTTTGCACTCGCATACTTCGAGCGGGTGCAGGTGTTAATGTGCTGGTGCGAACTGAGAGGGGCTTTCCGCAATTTTCGTACTGATCGCATCAATCAAGTGGTGCTCTCAACGGATCGCTACCCTCAAAGCAAACAGGCGTTGCTTGAAGAATGGCGTCGCTCGATGCCGGCAAGGGGCATAACGATACTGTCAGAAACTGACACGGGTTGGCTTTAAGGTGAGATTTCTCCCTCTCGCCAGGTCTGCTCATGAACTTTGCCTCCGTACGTATCGTCACCCAAAACTTCAAACGCGTCGTCGACTTCTACAAAACACTCTGCGCCATTGAGCCTAAGCATCTCGCTGAGGGATTCGCCGAAATTCATTTCAATGGCATCGTTTTGGCAATCAGCGAAGAACGCTTGATCCGGCTTTTTAACAATGGGCTTGCCTCGGCGGCGGCAAATCGCTCCGCTATCCTGGAGTTCGAAGTCGACGACGTGGAGGCGGCCTTGATGCTCGCAGAAAAGGCAAACGCAGAAGTCGTAATGCCGATCACACTGATGCCTTGGGGTAATACCTCGGCGCTGTTGCGCGACCCAGATGGCACATTGGTGAACATCTTTTCCCGAGGTGCGCGCGACTTATCGTGACTGCAAGTTAGGAGCCAGGCGGCGAAATTTGTCGCTTAGGTCTGTATTGGTCATTAGCTTCCCGTTCTGGAAGGCGGTTTTGGGTCGATTCCGCCCCCCTAGAGGGCAGCTAACGGCCCATAGTGTGTAAAAACACTAACCGCGCTGTCGCCGCCGAACTCAAATGGGAAGGAATGCCAACGTTTCAAGGTTGATCTCAGCGTAACGCCCCAAATCCGCCTTGTAGAGGCAGATCCTAGAGACCCCAAACTCCGCCTGCAAGAAAGTGACGAGCTGTCTAAGGTTGCCCTTGGCATGCGCCGTGGTCGGACTTACGACAGTCGCACACCCTGGTTCGTCGTCGTAAGTTCTGATCAGGAATATGTCCCCATCGTTCTGCACGCTGTAATTATGACCACGGTACTCATACCCTAAATCATGGTCGACATCGTCAAAACGGGTAGATTTCACTATCTTCACAGCAGCATCCAACATTCGAATTCCAGAAGAGGATCGTCTCGTGAAGCGCTTTATTCAAGGGGAGCATAGAGGTCAAGGCACCTTACTTCCCGAAAGCTTCGACGACTACGTCAACGATACCAACCCGGTACGTATAGCCGACGTCTTCGTCGACGAGCTCGACCTGGTCAATTTGGGTTTCGACGGTGCTGTTCCTGCTGATACGGGCCGACCTGCTTACCACCCTGAGGTCCTGTTGAAGATCTGTGTCTATGGATATCTCAACCGCATCCAGTCGAGCCGACGCCTGGAGCGAGAAGCCCAACGCAACGTTGAAAAGCTCTGTACATCATTGGAGAACACAGGCGCTCACTCAACTCCACTATTTGCGCCACCCCGGGAGTGTCTGGATATTGCCAACGCGGTGACGCTAAAAGCTCCCTGGCTTCAGCGACCAAATGAGCGGTAATGACGGGGTTCAAAATCATAAGCTGGCTCGCCTGCATTCAAGGGATTGAGGGAAATTCGCGAGTGACCACCGAGGACGCTTACGTGACCATCACAGCGAGCACCGCCAAATTCCCCCCTATCCCAGTCACCACCCACGCAAACGCCACCAGCGCCTTGAACACCTTGCGCGAGGGGCTGAAAACAACCCCAAGCAACGCGCCGATCAGGATGCCGGGAAAGCTGAACAAGTAAAAAAGCCAACCCATGGCGTCTGTGACCCACAGGTGAAAAAGAAACAAGTACAGCGCCATGGCCACAGCCATTCCCCCCAGCGACTCCCGTGACGCCTTGCACAGCAGCGCGATGCACAGCACGGCCGCTTGGGGTAACCAGGAGGAGGCAAAGTTCTCAAGAAAGAACGGGCCTTTTCCCGTGGTGTAGACGGCAACGGCGAGCCCCAGCCCGACACCGATGGCGGCCAGCGGAATACGCGTGAACGCTGGAGGACTGTGTTCTACTGATCTCATTCCCTGTGACCTTTTTGAAGCAAGTGATTGGTGAAACGCCCGCAGCCTTTTTACAGTGAATTCCCACCGAATCAAGCGACATTCGAACTGCCAGCGTTCGGTCAAAAGCAGCCCCTCACATCAGGCTGCTTTCGACCCGAAGCGCGCGGTTGCCAGCCATCAAACACCCGCACGCCTCACCTCAGCGATGTTCAATCAAACCGAGTTCGATAAAACTCCTGGCCGTTGCAACAATGGCGTCTTCCGGGCTGCGAGGTGCCCAGCCCAACAGTGTCATGGCCTTGGCCGCCGTGACGCTCATATCGACGCCCAACAGCTTGACCATGCCCAGCATCATCGGATTCGTTTTGGCAGCGGCACGAATGTTGTCATCGCTCAGTTCCTGAGTGGAAACATTCCTGGCAGCCTCACCCAGATGATCGCGCAGCGTGCGTGCCACCTGGACCATCGGCAAGCTGTCGCCCGAACTGGCCAGGAAACGTTCGCCGTTAGCGGCCGGATGCGTCATGGCCAGCAGGTGCAACTCGGCCACATCCCTGACATCCACAAAACACGAATTGATGTTCGGGCAGCCAGGCTGTCCTTCCAGCATGTCTTTGATGATCCGTGTGGAGTGAGAATAGGTTGCGCCCAATACCGGGCCCAGCACCGCGACCGGGTTGATTGCCGCCAGTTCAAGACCTTGCCCTTGCGCACTCTGGATGAATTCCCAGGCCGCGCGCTCCGCCAGCGTTTTTGATTTCTGATACGCCCAGACATCGCCGCTGACATCACTCCAGTCGGTCTCATCAAACGGGCGGCGGTAGTCAGCTGAATGGCCGACGCCAACCGCACCGAACGCCGAGGTGAGGACAACACGCTTGACTCCCGCCTCGCTCGCGGCGCGCAGTACACGCAAGTTTCCTTCAATGGCTGGATTGACCCAGTCCGCTTCAGTCACCTGGTTGCCTGACGGCGTAGGCGATGCACCGTGAATCACGTAGCGACAACCGGCGACGGCCTCTTTCCAACCGTCATCGGACATCAAGTCGGCGACCACAAACGACAGGTCGCTCCCCGGGTCGACATTGCGTTGTTTCAGATGCCTGCGCACTTCAGCTTCGCGCGCCAGCGTACGCACAGTCGTACGAACCTTAAAGCCCTTCTCCAGCAGTGTGATGATGCAGTATTGGGCTATAAAACCTGTGCCCCCGGTTACCAATACACTGTGTTCACTCATGCCTGCCTTCCTCACCGGATTGATCGTCAGGAAAGGCTACCGGCCTGCTACCGGATTCTGAATATTTGATCGTACGCCAGGCTTGCGCGATAGTACGGAAATGCACAACGATCCTTTTTCCGACATCCTCAAACTCGCCCGCGCCGAATCGCTGGTGACAGGCGGTTTTACCGCAGGCGGGCGCTGGGCGCTGCGTTTTCCCGCTCCGGACAACATCAAATTCTTTGCGGTCATCAAAGGCAGTTGCTGGGTCACGTTCGAAGGCGACGAAAGCCCGATGTTGTTCCGCACGGGTGATGTGGGGCTACTCAGTGCCAAACGCGCTTTCGTACTCGCCAGTGATCCGGGGGTCGAACCCACCGATGCAATGCGTGTGTTTTCGGGCCCGGGCAAATCCCACGTGCCCATTGGTGAGGGCGACGATTTCGCCCACATTGGTGGCCACGTACTCCTCGACCCTGTCAGTGGGAGGCTGTTGAGACAGGTCCTGCCGCCGTGGATTCACGTGCCAGCTGCGGCGCCTGAGGCCGCTTCTTTTCGCGGGCTGCTTGATCAACTGGTGCAAGAACGGCTAACCCCAAAGCCAGGCGCGCAGTTGGCATCCGCTCACTTGGCTCAACTGCTGTTCATCCAGATCCTGCGCGCTCACCTGGAAACCAACGGTTCACCGCTGGCGGGATGGCTGGCCGTGCTTGGCAATGCCCGTCTTGCACCGGCCCTGCAACTGATGCACGGCGACCCTGCCCGCTCGTGGCACCTGGAAGACCTGGCACGCGCATGCGCCATGTCACGAACGACGTTTGCACACCACTTTCGCACCGTGGCGGGGATGACGCCAATCGCGTATCTCACACATTGGCGGATGCGGCTGGCTGAGCGCGCGCTACGTGAAGGCAACGAGCCTATCGGCACGGTTGCACAGGCGCTGGGGTACACCTCCGAAAGCGCCTTCAGCCATGCTTTCAAGCGGGAGACAGGTCTCGCACCCAAGGCTTGGCGGTTTGCTGCGAAAGGATGAATCGGTTGAGTGCTGGATCTGTTCAACGCTGGGCATAGACACCTCGACATGGCTCGCCCCCTTCAGCAACCGTTGAACCTGGCGATAACCTGTTCAGTGACTCACGCGGACTCAAGCACTTTCCCACCAGGCGCCCCCCCCGGCCCTCTATCGTTGAATGGACTCCCTATGCATCACCGCATCCATGCCGCTTACCATCAAGCGAAATTCAGCCGTAGCCGTTGTGCCTGGCTGTTTATCGACGATGTACCGATTGAGGAATGGCTAAACAGTCACCTCGAATACCCCGATCTCGACCTGAACGGCCTTTCATTGATCTGGTTGCTGGACGAGGAAGAAGGCGCGCTCGCCCAGCGGCGTTTTACGCCCGCAGAAGACGGCACATCGACGCCAGTTCCGCTGCTGGTCTGCAGCGATGACATGGACTTCGATTGCTTTGTGCTGATGACCGAACAAGTGATTGACGGAGAGACGCTGCACTGGCGCCGTTTTGGGTTGAGCGTGTCCAGCGGTCTGGAAGTCGGTATGACCACTCGATGGGACGTCGAGAATCGCCCGATCAGCTTTTCCCTGACGGAATTTCGCCAGGCGCTGGAAGACTTTTACAGGCTGGTGAAAGCCTGAAGGGCTGAGTGCTGGATAACTGGCCCAGCCCTCCGGCATCTGCCTTGAAATCCAGCATGCTTGCGGCTGCCAAGACTATTGCTGGGTTCTGATTACTCTGGGATTGAGTATCTACTGTCGGCCTATGGCGGAATGGGCTCATTAAATGAACTCATTCTTGGTCAAAGCTATGTCGATGGCGTCCTTTCTTGGAATCCAGGTCATGTCGAGCTAAACGAAAAATTCATTGAATTGTGTAACAACACCAAACAGCTCGCCAACGCGATAAAACGGTCTCAAACTTGATCACTCACCTAAACAACGCCCCCGCAGCCACGTTTGTGCATTCCCTTCACGCCAAACCTTAGACGGCAATAATAGATGAGCCCAACTCTCGACACGGCAGCCAATGGACATCTGACACTCAGTTTCAACGCGTTGTCAGACGCTTGTTGGCTATCGCTAGCTGAAAACCTGATCAAACGCCGAGGGTTCAAACGATTGGGCTCACCTGTCATAGGCGTTGATGAAAAAATTCACCAGAATTTCCAATGTGCTGAGTTCAGCCTAGCCGCTGGCTGGGACATTTGGTCTGGGCATTATTTGCTATCAGACTCAGTGGCGGGCGATGTTTTCCTGCAAGAGCTATTCGACCAGCTCAGCTCCTGACAGGCGACTCAAGTCATTCGCTCCGCTTACTGGGAATGCGTGCCTGGGCGTACGGGAACGTCTGAAATGGGTGGATTGTAGCTGGTCGCGAAAGACCGGAGCCGGCCAAAACGGTCAGTCGTGGCCGTCAGCTTTCGGCCAGAAGCGGGCATTGGGTGGTACATGGCGATATATTCCAGGCATAGCAATCCACCTTCATTCACGATACTCACTAAAGACAATGGTCAGGAAAGACATGAACTTCACCGACGAATTAGTAGCCGCCTTCCCGGCAAGCAACCCGGTACCTCCAGTATTACGACAGACCATGGAATTCTTGGAAGCACTAGGCTGCGTCCGTCACTATCGGACCGGGGGCCGCTACATGACTTTGCATCCCGAACCTGAATACAACAACAGCGCTATCACCGCCTTTCACGTTCCGGACTCCGCCGATACTGCTCGATGGACGGCCTGCGAAGATCCCAGAGTAAACGAGCGGCTATCAATATTCCTCAGGACTGGTGGCGATGGATCGTGGGCAGGGTTATGGCTGGACGACCACGATCAGCAGCGAATCGTCCATCTTGGCTCGGGCTCGGGATCAGACATGCTCTGCGTCTTGACCAATAGTACGCAAGACCTGATTCGCTTACTGGCCATCGGTTACAACGAGCACTGCTGGCCAGAGGAGTTTACGAGAACACCGGCCGAACTGCGGGAGCAGCAATACGCAGATGATGACTACCCAGCACCACCTAGGGCATTGCGGGCGTACGTGGAACGCACGCTTGGCCTCAGCGTCCCGGCACGCGCATCAGATCTCATCTCAAGCACAACAAGCATGGACGCGCATGAATCCAGTGATCCTTTCTGGAACTGGCTCAAACAGGTAAGAAATGATTGAAAGGTCCCGTCACGATCTCGACCACCAGAAGGTCAGAGAATCGCAGGATTTTTCATCAAGCCTTGGATTCATTGGCCGCTCGCAACGGGCGTAGATCAGCAAAAAATCGACGTTAGACACGTAATCGCAAGCTGCCTAATCCAAGCTTCGAAACCACGATAGGGGAAAGATATGGCAGGAGGGAACATCATCTGCGGCACCTTCCAAAGTGCTGACAAATCCGGACCAGCCTTGGAGGCTGTGTTAGAGGCACTCCCGTTGCAGGCTCACGAACTGATCGAAAATGTTAAACAGCAACTCGATACAGCAGAATTTGTCCTCATAGAGGTTGAACAAGCGAAAAGCTTGCTTC
Organism: Pseudomonas sp. P7548; assembly: GCF_013386585.1. Lineage (GTDB taxonomy): Bacteria > Pseudomonadota > Gammaproteobacteria > Pseudomonadales > Pseudomonadaceae > Aquipseudomonas. The sequence continues at coordinate 13,232 of NZ_JACARO010000045.1, forward strand.
CATTCTTACAGGTCTACCAGGCTCAATTGATCGCTGAGATCGGGCACGATGATTGGGCTCGCGCAACACAGGAGGAAAAGTCTTCGCTTGAACCTGTCGCGGCAAAGTGGGGATCAGGTAAGGGATGGAGGCTTTACTGTGTGCGAGATCTCGTAGGGGCCTGTGAAAATTCGTTGGTAGAGATGGAACCAGTCTGCATCACGTTTAGTTAACTGCTTCCAGCTCGTTTTCACACAACCTGGGTCGATAGCAGCCCTTTGCCAAAGGCAGCCATCGACCAACAGCACCCCCTGGGCTCCTTCCGCGTTGCGGGTTCAACAAAGGCGAAACCGCAACGCGAAGACACCCAGGGGTAAAGCATGGCCCTTCGGCCGATTACAGACCGACCGCTATCGGCCAAGAGCAGCCAGTCAGTTGTTTCTGCGAGAACAGGGGCAATTTAATGCTCACTAGATACTTGCTCAAGCTATGAGTGATCGCGTCGACACCCTACGGGACAGCTATAAAAGGCTAGTATTCCCACCGCACAGATGTGAGCTTATGAAAACAGTTATTTCCTCGCTTGAGTCCACAGCTGAAAGCCTTTTGAAGCTAACCGGTGCTGCACTTAAGTTAAGTATCGCCTTAGGTAGTGCCTGCGTTATCATTTATGCATTACGGGTTGGTCACTTCCCCCAAGGTCTGACCTTAGGGGACGGACTATTGTTCATGCTGGCCGCGAGTTGCTTTGGTGTTGTATACGCCATGTTTGTCGGCTGCCTAGTCTCGCTTGGTATTGTTTTTTCTATTGTGATACGACCAACTTTCAACTTCGCATTAAAGCGTATACAGGCAAAAACCAATACGAAGAAAGAACTGGCATATGAAATGGCGCTGTTTCATTGGATGGCCATTCCTTTCGCTCTTGTGGCTATGGTGCTGATATGGGTATTTGGACAACGTGACATAGCGGCCTACTGGAATTTGCCGCTGCTCTCGATAGCGCTCTACATCTTTTATTCCATAGCGAAGTCAGCAGGAACCCAGTACCGCCGGCATGAGCGGTTGCTTAATTCTGTGATCGTCACTCCCGAGAAAGACGAATTACAGATTTCTGGAAAGGCCGGAAAACAAAAAAATGCTTATTTGGTGAGCATCACCGTTGTCATGCTGATGCCGTTAGCGATAGGCGGTGTATCAGGTCTACTCATGGATGGCGCGATGCGTATGGCACAGGTTCGCATTGAGCACGCCGCTGTGTATGTGAAAGCACCTTATAGCGCTCTAATGCCTGATGCGCTGGTAGCCAAAGAAGCCAAGGCCCCAGAAGGCTACAAGGCTTATGCCGGTGTGACCGTGCAATTCAAGGGCTTTGGTAATACGACCGTTATTGCCTTCAAGGATGGCGGGCTTCAGCGCCAGTTGGATGTTCCAAATGATCAAATCATCGTGGAGAGTAAGACGGGGGAGTGAATCATCCCTAGTTTAGTGGGCAGGCAGAATGGCCTGCTCTCGGCCAGAAGCAGTCACCCAAAAATGACGTAATCTACCTAGAAGATGCACAAAAAAGAACAATGACAGCCGTATTGGAATACATTAGGACAGGTGCCCATGGACTTGATTGAAGAAATTGAAAAAGCGTGGAGCTGGGTAGGAATCAAGCCCGTAGAAGTGGTAGGTGACAATGATTTTGGCAACCTCATTATCAAAGACGCCGAAGGTAGCTATTGGCGGCTGTGTCCTGAAGAACTCTATTGCAATAGAGTCGCAAATGATCGCATGGAACTGGATGCCCTCTCTCAAAACCAGGATTTTCTGTACGACTGGTACATGGAGGCATTGGTAAAACAAGCAAGAGATAAACTCGGCCTGCTTCGTCCTGGGTACAAGTACTGCCTGAAAATTCCTGCCGTGTTAGGTGGCCAGTATGAAGAGAGCAACCTAGCGACGATTTCACTTCACGAACAGGTGGCAATTTCAGGACACCTGGCCAAGGAACTCGGCGAGTTGCCAGATGGCGCAAAAATCCGTCTTGATATATCAAAATAGAGCCCCTCTCATAGCACTTCATCCATGTCCCTTCTCAAGACATATTGGGGCGCAGGAAATTGGTCGTCTGCTATTGGCCGGAAGGCGACATAACATCATATGGACAAATAACGCCCCACTCTCCCTTCCAGCAGCTTGATCAAAGCCGGTGCCATGTATTCGTAATCATCAGGAACATGCAGGCAGACAATACGTTTACCCTTCAACTCCGAGGCAAAGCGAGCCGTCAGTTTTTTCCGATGGATCGGCTCCATCACAAAAATCAGCTCGGCCCATGCCAAAAGCTCTTGGCTTACGGGCACATCTGCATCGTTACTGACGCCAGCAGATGCCGTCTCAATACCTGACCAATCCGCAAACAACTGTTCGGCGGTCGGACTGCGTAGGCGGTTTTTGCTGCAGATGAAAAGCACATTCAAAGTGAGTCAGCTCCATGCGAACACTCAAACATTAAAAGCAAGCGCCAACAGCGGAGCCCCGCCCGCGACCACCATTCGCCAATTCACAAATCCCGCACACTCCACCAACGCCTCAAACTGTCCAGGAGAGCGGCGTTTGAAGCCCTGGGCATTTTCGATGACCAACAAAAGCGTTTGTCCGCTTTGAACGTGAACAGAAGACATTTCTGCGCCAGGGTCATCCAGGTAACAAAGACAATCCACCCAAGCATCCATGTTGCGACCGTAAAAACCCGGAAATCCGAACGTCTCGGCGAAAACACTGTGGAAGGTTTGCCAATCCGTAATCAGGTCTGCATCCACTTGCACCATTGCCAGATCAACCTTCGCCAGCCTGAAAAAACAGGTATGGCTGTCTCGCAACGTAAAGTCAACGACGGGGTATGAGTCGACCGCTTCCAAGGCAGACTCACACCCCACTCTCGTTACAACGGACGTGCCTTGTCGTGAAGGTTTTCCAGGTCTTCTTCTACCTGTTCCACGTCGTTGTCCTGACGCTCCGCCGGGTCATTGGGGCGTAACGCATCGTTGTCGCGCTCCTCTTCGCCGGGTGTGCGGTCAGGGTTGGGTGTACCAGGCGGCGGCTGTTTGTATTCGGGCATGACGGTTCACCTTTCAAGTGGGTGGCCTACAGCGTTTTAGAGAAAGCCCCGGGAACCATCGTTCAACTCTTTTGCGTAAGCATGAGAAGATGCCGCCCTGCCCCTCTTGGAGAGCTGAACCGGATGTTCGAACTCAAACCTTGCGACCCCGTCACTTACCGCCAACTCACCCGCCGCAGCACGCTGATCATCGCCGTGGTGTTCATGGCCCTGGCCATGCTGCTGTCGAGCCTGGCGGTGATGCTGTTTGGGGAGCCCGGGGGTGACAACTTCCGCTTCAACGTGGGGGGTGTGTTTGCGGGCGTGCTGGTCACCGTCGCGCTGGTGCGTGGCCCGCTGTGGAACCAGCCGTGGCTGGCGCCGGCGTTGTATGGCTGGCAACTCAAGCGCAGCCTGATGAGCATCACCAACGTGATGCACCGGGTCACCGAGGGCGTACAAGCCAACGACCCGACCGCTCTCAAGGTGCTGCGTTTCTATCACCTGGGGCTGACGCAGATGCATGCGCTGGATGCCAACTCCAGCGCCCAGGCGCAGTTGGTGGGCGAGCTTGAAGCGCACAAGGCGAAGCTGCAGGCGCTGGGGATCGACACCGAGCAAACCCGGTTCGACCCCGCTTGGCTGGAACGCTTTAAAAGCGCTTAGGCCAACACGCCGATACGTTGCTCATCCGGCCAGAACAGCGCGGCCTGCCCGCAGGGTTGGCCGGCGTTATCGAGCAACGTCCACACCACCCCGGCGTGGATCATGAACGGCTCACCCTGCGCATCCACCCGCCAGCCGCTGTAGCCATCGGCAATGCCGTTGGCGGTGACCTGTTCCAGCAGCACCTGGCGTGCGGCGCGGTCGAGTTCCGAGGCGCTGAAGCGCGACGGCATGCCGATGAAGTCTTCACGCGGGTACTTGAAGCAGCTCAGCGCGCAGGCGTTGACGTAGGTAAACAGCGGATCGGCGGCGCCGTCGTGGGCCAGCAGGCTGTAGGGGGCCTCGGCGTGCAGCCAGGCCAGGCGTTGGTGCGGGTCCAGGTGTTCGGGGGCCGGCAGTCCCTGGCCGGTCCAGTGTCGATACGCCTCATCCAGCACGCTTACGAAATTTTCTTGAAGGGACACACACAACCTCACATCGTCAGTGGGAAACTTTTGCCCGCCAGCAGAACACCGCGCTCAGTGCGATCGCGGCGCCTGCCACGCCGAATACCCAGGGGGCCGACGCCACCGGCAGCAACAAACCGGCCAGCAGCGGCCCGAGCCCCGCGCCCACGTCGCGCCACACCGCGTTGGACGCCAAGGCAGAAACCCGCATCGAGCCCGGGTTGCGTTCGGCCACCAAGGTGGTCACCAGCGGCAGTTGAAGGGCGCGCAGCACCAGCACCGCCGCCGCGCCGACGATCACCCAGTAACTGCCAAACGCGGTCAGGGCCAGGGCACTCAGGAACGAAAACAGTAGCAGCATCGAGGTGGCGCCAAAGCGTTGAGCCGCCCGGCCACCGAGGGGGCTCAGGAGCATTTCCGAGGCATACCGCAGGGCCATCAAGCCACCGGCGATCAGCACCGCGTTGCCACCCAGAATTTTCTGCGCCTGGATCGACAGGCCAAAAATGAACAGCCCATCCAGCGCCACGCCTTCGATAAACGACCAGGTCGCCACGCTGTCCGGCCATTTGAAGCGCCGCCCGGTGCTGTGCAGATCATGCCCGGTGCGCGGCAGGCCGTGGGCCGCCCATAAGCCCAGCAGACTACAACCGGCCAGAATCAGAAAGATCGGACGCGGCCCCGCCCACAGTGTCAGCCAGCCGCCCAAGGGCAGCGCGAGCATCGGCCCCAGCGCGATCATGGCCCGCGAGCGCCCTGCCCTCCGCGCCGCGCCTGCAGGTTCTGAGGTGGCCAGTACTTGGGTCGACAGGTTCAACGCGGCAAAACACAGGCCCCAGATCAGGCGCAGGCAGAGCAGTGCCGCGAATCCCGATAGCATCGAGTTGCCCAGGGCACACACGGTCGCGGCACCTGCGGCGATCATGCAGGTGAGGCGGTCACCGTTGCGTGCATAAAAGTTGAGGACATGCCGGTAGCCGAAAATCCGCACCAGGCGGTTGGCCGCCAGCAGCACCCCAGCCTGGGCCAGGGTGATGCCGAACGCCTGGGATTCCATGGGCAGCAGCAGGTAGAGCAACACGTCACTGGGCAAGCATAAAGCCAGGGTCAGCGCGGCGCGGCGGGAAGACACATCAGCAGTGCGTTGGACCAGGCTGGACATAAATCTGAAACATCCCGAAATATTCAGGTCGCCACGGTAGCCTTCCCGAACGGTGTTTTACAACGCTCAATCACGCCTTTTTGTCATACGGCAACAAACGCAGAACGCTCGCCACCGCGCCCACCAGGGCAAACCCGCAGCCCAGCCACAGCGCGTATTGCGGGCCACTGCCCAGGGACAAATGGAAACAGAACGCCACCAACGAAGCGCCCAACGTTTGCCCCAGCAACCGTGAAATCGCCACGATGCCGCTGGCCCCGCCGCTGCGGGCCAAGGGTGCGCTGGTCATGATCGCCTTGAGGTTGGGTGACTGGAAGAACCCGAAACCGGCACCGCACAACGCCATGCGCCAGCCGATATCGAACGCCGACGCACCGCTGCCCAGGGTCGCCAGTGCAGCCATGCCCACACTGAGCATCAACAGGCCGATGCCGCACAGCACGCCGAGGGACACCCGGTCCGCCAGGCGCCCCGCCACCAGGGCCATCACCGCCACCACCGCCGGCCAGGGCGTCATCAGGAAACCGGTTTCCACCTGGCTATGGCCCAGCACTGCCTGCAACAAAAATGGCAGCGAGACAAACGCCAGGCCCTGGGCACTGAATGCGCAGATCGCCGTGAGGGACGACAGGGCAAACACCGGACGCTTGAACAGGTCCACCGCCAACATCGGCGCCGGGTGCCCCGCCTCACGACGCAGCAGCAACACGCCACACACCAGCGCCACCGCAATCAAACCCAGGGTCAAGGCGCCCTGCGCACCATGCACCGCCGTGCCCAGGCCCAGCACCAGCAAGGCAAACAACCCGGCACACAACACGGCGGCGAAGCGGTCGAACGCGTGGCCGGTCAATGGCAGCACCGGCAATGAGCGCAGGCCCAGGCCCAATGCGAGCAGGCCCAGCGGCACGTTGATCAGGTACAACCAGTGCCAGGTCGCCACCGACAGAATCGCCGACGCAGCGGTCGGCCCCAACGTGAACGCCAACCCCACCACCAGCGAGTTGTAGCCCAGGCCGCGCCCCAGCATTTTCGAGGGATAAATGTGCCGCAGCAGCGCGGTGTTGACGCTCATCAACGCCGCCGCGCCCAGACCTTGCGCCACCCGTGCGGCGGTGAGGGTCAGCAGCGAGCCGGCCAGCCCGCAAAACAACGACGACACGATAAACAGCAACAACCCGCCGAGGTACACCCGACGGTGCCCCAGCACATCACTCAAGGACGCAAACGGCAGCACTGTGGCGATAATCGCCAGCTGGTAGGCATTGACCACCCAGATCACCGAGGCCGAATCGGTGCCGATGCCCTCGGCCAGCGTTGGCAGCGCCGTGTTGACGATCGCCGTGTCCAGGGTTGCCATGCCGATCCCCAAAGACAGGGCGATCACGGCCGGTAAGCGTTTATTGGAGGGCAACCCATCGGCGACAGAAGACATGAACAATCCACACAGGTGACGAAGGCCTCTAGAGTAAGGGCAGACGGGATTTTTTTCAGTGGCCTATTGCCTGGCTGTCAATATTTTCATGTTCGCCAATGCCCGGTCTTCGCCATCAGCGCCACCGCCTCGGCAAACCCGGGCTGGGGTAGCGTGTTCAGCGTGACCAGCCCCACGCAGCGGGTGGGCTTCAACGTGGCCGCCTTGGCCGCCACCCGCGCGCCCTGCTCCACGCCCGCCAGGACGGCCTCGGGGATATGCAGGGCGTTCATCAGTTCCAACACATCCTGGCCCAGTGTCCCGTCGTCACTGTCGCGCAAGTACGGCACGATCACCCGAAACCCTTGGGCCGCCAAAGGCCCAGTGACGGCGGCAAACACCTGGGTGTCGGCCGCCAGCAAAATAATCGCGTGCCCCTCTTCCGGCCCGAAACGCTCGTAGAGAATTTCCTGTTCATCGGTGCTGACCGTTTGCACGGCAAACGCCGGCGCGCACACCGCTACCGCCGCCAGCAGCATAAAACCTCGACGATCAAACATCCCTCACCCCCACAATCAATTCACTGCCCAGCCACGTGGCGAGGTATTCGCCCGCGCGCATCACGCCAGCCTCTTCGCCCAGACGTTCCACCAAAAACTCGCACAGCCCGGCAAAACTGCCGTGGGCCTGCACCTGTTGCAGCGCCGCCAGTTCCAGCGCATCCACCTGGCGCAGGCGCGAGGTGAATTGGCGACGCCACACCAACAGGCCACCCGCCTGTTCCAGCATCACCGCTTCGGGCGCCTGCGTTTCCTGCCACAGCGCCGACCAGATCGCCTCGGCATTGGTCGTCAGCCCATGGCAACGCAGGGACGGCGTCAGGCTCAGCACGGCCGTGTCCCAATCCAGCTCGGCCAACACCTGCGGGGCAAGTGGCTCGGCGTCGGCGGCCACGAACGCCTCATTCAGGGCCGATTCGATCCAGGCCAGTTCATGCACATCGGGGTTGCGCGGGAACACGTCTTTCAAGGTGGCGTAGAAACCTTCCGGGTAAGCATCCAGGGTCCAGGCATGGGGCGGGTGGCTGTCGATATGGGTGATGCTCGCCGCCAGGAACGCCTCCTCGCCGACCCACCGGCGCAGGTGGGGAAACGCTTGTTCCAGGCAGCCCACCAACTGGGCGCGGTAGTTGTTCTGGTACACCGCCAGGCCTGCAGCGTTATTGCCGAGCAACTGCGCAGACTCATCTGACGCGCTCACCAACCAGTGGCTGAAGACCTGTTGCAGTTCCGCCAGGTTCATCGCTGCGCTCCCAACGCCCGTGCCCTCGACAACTCACGCAGCAGCTCGGTGAGCGGCGGAATCTCATCATCGCGCTCGATCATGGTGGCCACGGGACCGAGCCGGGTCATGGCCTCGGCATACAGTTCCCAGACCCCGGCGCACACCGGGCTGTCATGGCTGTCGATCAACAGCTCGCGGCCCTGGCTATGCCCGGCCAAATGCACCTGGCGCACGCGCTCGACGGGGATGCCGTCCAGAAACGCCAGGGCGTCAAAACCGTGGTTGCTGGCACTGACGAACACATTGTTGACGTCCAGCAGCAGTTCACACCCCGTGCGCTTGGCCATGGCGGCGATGAATTCCCACTCGCTCATGGACGCGCCATCGAACGCCAGGTAGCTCGACGGGTTTTCAAACAGCATCGTGCGGCCCAGCACGTCCTGGGCCTGATGGATATTGGCGCAGACCCGGTCGAGGGCCTCATCTGTATAGGGCACGGGCAACAAGTCATGGGCATTGAAACCCGCACTGCGCGACCAGCTCAGGTGGTCGGAGACGAACAGCGGTTCCACCTCGTCCACCAACGACTTGAGGCGCTGCAAATAATTGGTGTCCAGCCCTTCGGCGGTGCCGATGGACAGGGACACACCATGCAGCGCCACCGGGTAACGCTCGCGTACCTGGCGCAGGATATGGCGGGGCTGGCCGCCTGCGACCATGAAGTTCTCGGAGATCACTTCGACGAAATCCACGGGCACCGAGGTTTCCAGGAAGTCGCAATAGTGCTCCTTGCGCAACCCCAGGCCGTAGCCGGAAAAGTGGGGGTTGGATATGGACATTCGAGGCTCTCCATCAAAACTGTGGGGCGGGCTTGTTGTGGCGAGCAAGCTTGCCTGCGCTGGGGTGCGAAGCGCCCCCGAAAAAGCCGGAGACTGCTGCGCAGTCAGCGGGAGCAAGCTCCCTCGCCACAAAAAGAGCCCGCCCCCACAGGGGGTGAGGCGTTATTTAGGTTCAGTCAACGTGCCACCCGCCTTGAGGCATTCGGACGGGGTCTTGACGATCACGCCTTCGCCCTTGCAGCTGTTGAGGCCCTTGCAATCGTTCTTGGCCGTGGCGCACAGGCTGGTGCCCTTGCAGGTGTTGACGCCGTAGCAACGGCCGGGCTTTTCCGCCTGGTCGGCGGCGCTGGCAGCAGTGGCGAACGAGGCAGACGCCATGGCGATCATTGCAGCAGCGGCAGCGAGGCTCAGGCGGGATTTGAGTGCAGTGTTCATGGGTGTTTCTCCAGGGGGGTGGGTGAATTACTTGATGACGGAGGCCGCGTCTTCGATGACCTTCGCCACAGCCTCAGGCTGGGAGATGTACACCGAGTGGCTGGCCTTGATTTCGGTGACCTTGGAACCGGCGCGCTTGTACATCCAGCGTTGCAAGTCGGGGCTCAAGGCACGGTCTTCGGTGGACACCACGGCGTAGGTCGGCTTCTTGTGCCAGGCCGCAGCCCACACGGTGCCGCCGAACAGCGCAGTGGTGGCCGGCACTTGGGAGGCGGCCATGAAGTCGGTGCGGTTGGTGGTCAGGTCGGCCGCAAAGTCGGCGTTGAATTTGGTGCGGTCGAAGAACAGGTGGCCGTCGCGGCTCGGCTTGATGTCATCGCTGGGCGACGGCATGGAGCCGATCAACTGGGCCATGTTCTCGCCCACTTCCGGTTGCAGCGCCGAGACGTAGACCAGCGCCTTGACCTTGTCGCGGTCGCCGGCAATCGAGATCACCCCGCCACCGGAACTGTGGCCCACCAGCACCACCGGGCCGACTTGCTGCTCCAGCACTTCGCGGGCTTCGGCCACGTCGGCGGCGAGGTTTTCGTGGCCTTGATGCACCACGGTGACCTTGTAGCCCTTGTGAATCAGGATGTCGTGCACCACGCGCCAGCCGGAACCGTCGACAAACGAACCGGGCACGATCACCACGCTTTTACCGGCGCCAGGCTGTGGGGCATCGGCTGCCTGGGCGAACATAGGAACCGTCAGGGCCATGGCAATGGCCAGGGAAGAAAGCATACGCATTGGAACTCTCCATCACAGTGAGGAACGTTGGCCTGAGATCAGGCGGTCGAGGGACCAGGCACCGCCGCCGTAGGCCAGCAACGGCAACAGCAAGCCCGCCCAAGTCAGGTGCACCGGCCAGGCGTCGGGGTACACGAACACCTCGATCACCAGGGTCATGCCCAGCAGCGCGGCGGCGGCCGGGCGGGTCAGCAGGCCCAGCACCAGCAACAGCGGGAACAGGTGCTCGGCATAGGTCGCCAGGTGCGCGGCCCAGTCGGGCGGGATCAGCGGCAAGGCGTATTCCGAGCGGAACAGCGTGTAGGTCGACGGCTTGAGGTTCAGGAAACCCGTGACCTTGGTGCGCCCCGACAGAAAGAACACCGCCGCGATCCCCAGCCGCGCCACCAGCAACAACAACGCTTCGGGCAGCAGGCGCTGGATCAGCACCGCCAGGGCCGCTCGGCTCATGGCTGCTCCGTCAGGCTGCCGTAGCCTTTGGGGGTCTTGATCTGGGTGCAGGTGCCTTTGTCCACCAGCACCCAGGCGTTGCCCTGGTAGTCGGCGGTGGCGGTGCCGGCGCACGAGGTGCCCTTGCCGGCTGCGCAGTCGTTGGCCCCGGCGAGGGACACGCCAAAGCACTTCTCTTGGGGTTTGGCCTCATCGGCGTGGGCCACGGCGGCGAAGGCGCTGAGGGACAGGGCAAGGGTGGCCGCGAGGGCGGCGTAAGGACGCTTCATCGGTGTATCTCCTGGCTTGACTGAGTGTGGCCAGGGCGCGTGTGACGGGGGTTGACCGCCGGCGCCGGCTGGTGAACAGAGTTAAAGCCAGGCGTGTATCCGGTCTGTGTCGCGAACGCGATAGAACGTCATGCCGGTGTATCAGGATGGGGCGTGGATACAGTTCGATACACAGCCAAATAACAGACGCCAAACCACCGCCGTTTTATTCGGCATCCCGAACGACACAATTAGAAATATTCGCCTTTCCGAACGCAGCCGCTTGCGAGCGTTCGACGACCGCAAAAATCACCATAAATTTCATGCGGTTGTTGTCATCTTTGTTACATGCCAACTGGCATACATTCTGCTTTATCCGTGTTTCTGGTAATAAAATGTTTCAGCTCTGAGACAGTCTCATCCCCTGAAACACGATCCGTGAAACGCCTATAAAAACGACCATGCCCCAAAGGAGGGCGGCCTTCCGACTTTTTGATCGACATCAACTTTCCAAGACTGCTGCTGCACATCTGCACCCAAAAGGGCGAATGGCCTGATCGCCAATAACAAGCCCGACTATAAAAAGGACGAATTGATGAGCTCGAGCAAGAACCACGCAGTGTCCTGTATGGACGCAGACCCCCTGGCCCCGGCAGCCGCCGAGAGCGCCATTGGCTTTGGCCCCTTCCTGTTACTGGCACGCCAGCATGTATTGCTGCGCAATGGCGAGCCCGTCACCCTCGGCAGCCGCGCCCTGTACCTGCTGATCGCCCTGGCCACCCGCGCCGGCGAACTGCTGGAAAAATCCGAACTGATCTCCTTTGCCTGGCCCAAGGTGGTGGTGGAGGAATGCAACCTGCGTGCGCAAATCGTCGCCCTGCGCCGGGCCTTGGGTGACGATGGCAACTTCAGCTACATCGTTACCGTGCCGGGCCGGGGTTATCGTTTTGTAGCACCGGTAACGCTGCAAACGGCCAGTGAAGACAGCTTGCCGGTGCCCTACGTGCGCGTCGAAGAAAGCGCCCTGCCGACGCCTTGCGCCGAAGTGATCGGCCGCGACGGCTTGATCGCCAACCTCGCCGACCAGGTGGTGAGCCAGCGTTTCGTGACCCTCACCGGCCCCGGTGGCATCGGCAAGACCACCGTGGCCATGGCCGTGGCGCAGCGACTGGCCAGCGACGCCGACCTGGCCACCTGCTTCGTCGACCTGGCGCCCGCCACCAGCGGGCAATGGGTGGCCGGCATGCTCGCCAGCGCCCTGGGCATCCAGACCATCAGCGACGATCCACTGCACAGCATCACCGCCACCCTCGCCGAGCGCCGCTTGCTGCTGGTGCTCGACAACTGCGAACACGTGCTGCCCGCCACCGCCGCTGCCGTGGAAAGCCTGCTGCGCCACGCACCCCACTGCTGCGTGCTGACCACCAGCCGCGAGCCACTGCGCGCCGACGGCGAACGGGTGCACGACCTGGCACCGCTGCAAGTGCCGGACGAACACGCGCGTCTGAGTGCCAACGAAGCCCTGGCCTGGTCCGGCGTGCGCCTGTTCGTGGAACGCGTGCGTGCCCTCGACCCCGATTTCGTGTTCCACGACGCCGACGTGGCGGCGGTCAGCGCCATCTGCCGCAAACTCGACAGCAATGCCCTGGCCATCGAGATCGCCGCCGCCCGGGTGCGCACCTTTGGTATCCAGGACCTGGTCGGGCTGCTCGATGGCAGCTTCCGCCTGCAGATGACCGCCCGACGCACCGCCCTCGCCCGCCACCGCACCCTGAGCGCAACGCTGGACTGGACCTACGCCATGCTCAGCAGCGACGAACAGGCGATGCTGCGCCAACTGGCGGTGTTCACAGGCTCCTTCACCCTCGACGCGGTCAAGGCCATGACCGCCAGCAGCAGCCTCGACCCGCGTAACGCCTTGCCACTGCTCGAAAGCCTGATGGACAAGTCCTTGCTGATCGCCGGCGAATCGCAGTTGCTCAAGCGCTACCGCCTGCTGGAAACCACCCGCGCCTACGCCCAGGAAAAACTCACCGAGCACGGCGAAACCAACTTCACCGCCCAGCGCCATGCGCGCTACGCCTTGGGCGTGTTGCAGGAAGCCGGACAGACCCTCGACGGCCTCTCGCCGGAAACCTGGCTGGCCCTCTACGGGCCCGAAATCAACACCATCCGCTCGGCCCTCGACTGGGCGTTCTCGCTGGCCGGCGACCTGCCCCTGGGCATCGAACTGACCCTGGGCGGCGTGCCGCTGTGGCTGCGCCTGTCGCTGGTCAGCGAGTGCCGCACCTGGGTCGAAAAAGGCCTGGCGAGCAACAGCGTGGCCCCCCTGCCGCAGCGCCAGCGCATGCTGCTGCAGACGGCCCTGGCCAGTGTGCTGATGCTCACCTACGGCACCGGCGGCCCCATGCGCGAAGCCTGGCGCCAGGTGCGCGAAGACGCCCGCGACCTCGGCGATGCCGAACACAAACTGCGCGCCTTGTGGGGCCTGTGGACCGACCGCTGCGGCTGCAACCAATACACCGAAGCCCTGGAACTGGCCGAGCGCTACATCGCCCTCAACAGCAGCGGCAACCAGCACCTGCTGGGCAAACGCATGCGCGCCGTGGCGCTGTTCCACATGGGCGACCTGGCGGGCGCACGGCAGAACATCGACGAAGCCCTCGGCTCGCCGTCGGCGCCACGTTCGCACATCATCGACGTGCATTTTGACCAACGCATCGCGGCGCGCTGCCTGAAGGCCAAGGTGATGTTGCTCGAAGGTGACGTCGATCCGGCGCTGCGTTTGATCGGCACTTGCGTGGATGAAGCCATCTCCCTCGATCACCCGGCGACGCTCTGGTACACCCTGTGCCTGGGCGCGATTCCGCTGGCGTTGCTGGCGTCCAACCTGCCCAAGGCGCGGCATTATTTGAGCTTGCTGCAAGACAGCACCACGCGTCAGGACCTGCACATTTGGCGGCAATTCCGGTTGTGCTTCGAGAGCATTCTGCTGATTCGCCAGGGGTCGCCGGAAGAAGGTGTGCCGCAGCTGGGCGAGGCGTTGCAGCAATTGCAGGGCCAGGGGGATAGCCAACTCTATAGCCTGTTGCGCTGTGAATACGCATTGGGCCTGGCGCGCCTGGGGCTAGAGAAGCTGGCCTTGGAGGTGTTGGAGGATACGCTGCAATTGGCGGTGGGCCGCCAGGAGCGTTGGTTTGTGCCGCAGATGCTGCGGATCAAGGCGCAGTTGACGTTGCGTCAGGCGCAGTATGGGTCGGTGGATAAGGCCAAGGTGTTGTTGCGCCAGGCGTGGGTGGATGCGCAGTTGGCGGGGGCGCATTTTTGGCGGGCGCAGATTGCGGCGGATTTGGCGCGGTTGCAGGAGCCTAAATTGCGGATTGCTTCGTTGCCCAGGTTTCAGCATCGCTGAGGGGGTTGGCTGAGTACATATCCGTTATTTGCGTAACGGCTGCTTATGGTTCNNAGCACAGCGGCCTGACAGCCGGCTTGAGTGGTGTGGAGCAAAAGCAAAGGCAAACGCGACCCACTGTAGGAGCCGGCTTGCCGGCGATGGTCGCCAACGATGACGCGATAATCCAGACAGAACACTGAGCCCCACTGTGGGAGCTGGCTTGCCTGCGATGGCATCAACGCGGTGTACCTGATTCACCGAGGTGTCTGCATCGCCGGCAAGCCAGCTCCTACACGTATCCGCTTTTGATCCAACCACTCAGGTCGGCTACCAGGCCGCCGTGCTGTTGCTGTTGCTGTTGCTCTTGATTTTGATCTTAGGCGCCCCGTCAAACACGCTGGCCGAACGCAGGCTTGAATCCGTGGGTAACCCGGCAGGACGCCGGGTTAGCCGCCCCGCGCCATGGATGGCGCGTGGCGGCGGCCCACGGATT
>NZ_JACARO010000046.1 GCF_013386585.1 Pseudomonas sp. P7548
AGAGCGGACCATAAGCAGCCGTTACTCCAATAACGGATATGTACACGACGTCAAACCACCACCTCCGCACTCAACAAATAACTCCGATACAACCCCGCATACACCCCATCCCTCTCAATCAACTCCCCATGCCCCCCCACCTCAACCACCTGCCCATGCCTCACCACCGCGATCCGATCCGCATCCCGAATCGTCGCCAGCCGATGGGCAATAATGATCGCCGTGCGCCCTTCACACAGCCGTCGCAACGCCCGCTGAATCCGCCGCTCGGTATGAATATCCACCGCCGACGTCGCCTCATCCAGCACCAGCACCGCCGGGTCCGCCAGGTACGCGCGCACCAGGCACACCAACTGCCGCTGCCCATGGCTCAAATGCGCGCCCAGCGGCCCCACCTCGGTGTGGTACTGATGGGGCAGCCGCTCCAACACCTCATCCGCCCCCAACTCACGGGCCGCGGCAATCAGCAGCGCATCAGACGCCTGGGGCGCTGCCAGACGCAGGTTGTCGAGGATGCTGCCGCTGAACAACACGTTGTCCTGCAACACCACCCCCACATGCCGGCGCAGGGTGTGTTGCGTCAGGTCGCGCACGTCGATACCGTCAAGCCGCACCGCGCCGGTCTGGGCTTCGTAGAAACGCGTCAGCAACTGCACCAGCGTGCTCTTGCCATGCCCGGACGGGCCGACAATCGCCAGCACTTCACCCGCCGCAATATGCAGGTTCAGCCCGGTGAGGACCGGTGTCTGCCCGTAGCTGAATCCCACCTGGTCAAACTGCACGTCACCGCGTGCCAGCGGCAGTGGTTGCGGCGCGGGGCTGTCGACGATCTGCGGGCGGGTGTCGAGCAACAGGAAGATCCGCTGCGCCGACGCCGAGCCCGTGGCGTAACGCTCGAACAGGTCCGACAGTTCCTGCAGCGGCCCGAGGAACAGAAACACGTAGAACAGGCTTTCAGCCACCTGGCCCACACTCACGTCGCCCGCTGCCAGGCCATAGGCGCCCACCAGCAACAACAGGGCGATGCCGGCCGAGCTGAGCAGGGCGGTAAACGGCGCAAACCACGACGAGCGCAAGCTGCCGCGAATCAGTGCGTGGTTGAAGTCATCCAGCAGCCCGCGATAACGCTGCAGGTTGGGCGTTTCCTGGGCGCATTGTTGCAGCAGGCGTGCGCCGCTGACGCTTTCCACCAGGTGCGCGGTAAAGCGGCTGCGGTTTTCCGCGACCTTGGCCCAGTTGCGCTGGGAGATGCGCTTGAAACTCCAGGTGGCTATGACCAGCAGCGGCACCGTCGCCACCAGGCTCAGAAAGAAGCGGGGGTCGATGCGCCACAGCATCACCGACGCCAGGCCGCAACGCAGCACGGCGCCGAGTAATTCCGGTGGGCCCTGGATCACCAGCGGTTCAAGGGCGTCCACGTCGCGGTCAACCCGGGAAATGATGCGCCCGGCGCGGGTCTGGTCAAAGTAGCTCACGCTCAGGCCCTGCACATGGGCGAACACCTGCACGCGCAAGGCGTTCAGTACCCGGATTGCCGCGCTGCCGGCCACGAACTGCGAGACCCCGGCCAACAGAAAGCGCGCCAACCAGCTTGCCGCCAGGCCGAGGCCCAGCCACAGCACCAGGCGTTCATCCAGCAGCCAGTGATCGGCGCTTTGCACCAATCCGCGGTCGAGCAGTTCACGCACGAACCACGGGCGCAGGAACACGGTAAATACCAGCAAGATTTCGATGCCGATCACCGCCAGGATCTGACGTCGGATCGGTCGCAGCAGCGGCAGCAGGCGCTTGAACATGCCCCGGTCGAGGGCTTTTTTTGCCAGCATTTCTTCGATTTCGATGTCGCTCAAGGCTTTGCCTGGCAGCGGGTTAGCCATGTTCGATCCCCAGCAGGTCGCGGTAAGCCGCGTCGGTGGATTGCAGGTGGGTGTGGGTGCCTTGGGCGACGATGCGGCCGGCGTCGAGCATCAGCACGCGGTCGGCCAGCAGGATGGTTGAGAGCTTGCTGGAGATCACCAGCACCGTCGTGCCCTGCAGTTGCCGCAAGTTGTGCAGCACCTGGCGTTCGCTGATGGCGTCGAGGGCGCTGGTGGCGTCGTCCAGGCACAGGATGTCCGGTTTGCCCAGCAACGCGCGGGCCAGGCACAGGCGTTGACGCTGGCCGCCGGACAGGGTGACGCCGCGATCGCCCAGGGGCGTTTCCAACCCGTGGGGCAGACGTTGCAACACATCTTCGGCGGCGGCCAGGTGCAGGGCGTCGCGCAGTTGTTCGTCGCTGGCGTCGGGTGCCGTGAGGCGCAGGTTGGCGGCCAGGGTACCGGCGAACAGGAAACTCTCCTGCGGCACCACGTGCACCCGTTGGCGCAATGGGCCCAGTTGCAGAGCGCGGATGTCCTGCCAGCCATGACGGTCCGAGCCCAGCAAGACGCGCCCGGCCGTCACATCGCTCAAGCGTGGCAACAGGCTGGCCAGCAAACTCTTGCCAGTGCCCGTGGCGCCGACCAATGCGACGATCTCGCCGGGCTGCAAGGTCAGCGAACAGCCCTGCAGAATGTCACGGCCACCGCCAGGCGCGGTGACACTCACCGCGTCCAGCTTGAGCCCCAAGGGGCTGGCGGGCAGGGTGGCAGTGCCGCTTTGGATCGCGGCGGGAGCATCGAGCAATTGCCAGATGCGCTCGGCACTGGCGCGGGCGTCGGCGAACGTCTGCATCACCCGGCCGATACCTTCGATGCGGAACACCAGCGTGGTGGCGATCAGCAGGGAGGTGACCAGCTCACCAATCCCCAACTGACCGGCCGCCACCAGATGCGCGCCGTACACCAGGATCCACACGTGCCCCAGTGCGACCACCGCCTGGGGCAGCGGAATGCGTGAACTGGAATAGGCCAGGGCCTGCCGGGCCAACGTGGCAAACACCGCCACTTGGTCGGCAAAACCCTGGATACGCGGTTGCTCCAGCGCAAATGACTTGATCACCCGCACCCCGCCAATGCCTTCGCTCAGGTCCTGGTTGACGCGGTCATAGGCGCTGCCGACGGCACGGTCCAGGCCCACCAGCCGTTCGGTTTGCAACACGAAAATCCCCAGGCCCGTGACCGTCAGCAGCAGCGGTACCAGGCCCAGCAGTGGGTCGTACCAACTCAGCAAACCCACGGTGGCCAGTACCACCAAGGGCGTTTCCACCAACTGGCGCCAGAAGGTGATCAGCGCGTCGCGTACCTTGTCGGCGTCGCGGGTAGTGCGGGTGATCATCTCGCCCATGCCGTGCTGCCAGTGGTAGCCCAGGTGCAGGCTTTGCACCTGGGCCAGGATGCGTTCGCGCAGGCGTGTCAGCAGCTCTTGGCTGATCACCAGCGACAGCACACTGGCGACGTATTGCAGCACGCCACGGCCCAGGGCCACGGCCAGCATCAGGCCCAGCCAGTACCAACCCAGGCTGGCGTCGAGGCTGCCGTCGGCGTGATGCACCACGGCGCGGCCGGCGCTGACGTCGTTGACCGCGTGGCCGATCAGCCATTGCTGCCAGACCAGCCCCAGGTTGATGGCGATGTACAGCGCTGCCACCAGGCTGAACCGCCAGGGCATTTCCCGGTAGATCGCCAGGCTGCGCAGAAGAGGGTGTCTTTCGATCATGAAAAGCTCATCGGCAAAAAGGAATTCACGCGTCCCCGTGTAGGAGCCCGGCTTGCCGGCGATGGCGTCGGCACATCCACTACAGATGTCGCCTGACACACCGCCATCGCCGCGGTGCGACGTTTCGACAAGCCGGGCTCCTACAGAGTTGTGTGGTTATTTTTGGGTGGCGCCCTGGGTTTCCTTGGCGTTGAGGATTGCGGTGTATTCGCCGGGGTCCACGTCGTTGAGGTAGTAGTTGCCCACGTGGTGCAGGCGCCAGCGGATCGGGTCGTGGGTGGTATGCACCCGGGCGTTGCGCCAGAAGCGGTCGAGGTTCCATTTGCTCAGGGATGCGCTGGCGCCGAGCAGCGAGAAGATGTCGCTGGAGATCTTCAGCGAGGCACTGTCGGAGTGAGCACGGGCGGTGGCCACAGAGAGGATCAGTTCGTCTTGCAGTGCCTTGTTCTCCGGGTCCAGCTCATGGGCATCAAACACCCGTGCCGCATCGCGCAACAGCGACTCGGCTGCACGCAGGGCCACCGCGTATTCGCCGATCTGCTTGATGATGTGCGGCTCTTCATTGGCGTGATCGACGCCGCTTTCTACCCACGGGCGTGCGTTGTGCTTGAGGTAATCCACGGCGGCCGACAGCGCGCCCGCAGCGATGCCGGTGTCGATGGCCGCGTGAAGGATCTGCGGGAAGGTCAGCCCGGTGCGTTTCATCGGGCCTTTGCGCCGTGACACGTAGTCTTCGTCCAGCACGATGTTGTCGAAATTCACCGTGCCGCTCACCGAGTTTTTCTGGCCGAACGCCTCCCAGTCATCCACCAGAGTCAGGCCCGGCGCGTTGCGGTTGAGCAGCACGCCCGCGCCGCCATCCTCCGAGGCGGCGGTGAGGGAGATCCATTCGGCCAGGTAGGAGCCGGTGGAGTAGAACTTGCTGCCGTTGAGCACCAGGGCACCGTCCTCACGGCGTTCGACGCGGGTCTTGAGCGCGAATTTGTTCTTGCCGCCGACCTCGGCCAGCGCATTGCCGAAGCGTTTGCCGGCCAGCACATCGCTGACCAGGCGATCACGCACGGCGTCGGGGTAGCCGTTGAAGATGCCGCGCAGCATCACGTTATGGATCTGCAGAAGTTGCCCCACACCGCCATCGGCCACCGAGATGATGCGCACGGTCTCGACGATGGTTTGCACCGACGCGCCAAGCCCGCCGAAGGCCTCTGGCACGCCGATGGCGGTGATGCCGCTCTCCGATAACAGCTGCGCCTGGCGCCACGGCAGTTGGCCGTTTTGCCTGTGGTCGGCGGCAATGGCGGCGATCTCCTGGGCGATTTCATGGGCGGCGGCGATGGCCTCGGCTTCGCTGTGCAGCTGGCGTATGGGGGCCTGTTCAAACGTAGTCATGCATTCATCCTTCTGGTTTGGTTCGCGCCGGGCTCCTACAAGAGCGAGCGGTGTCTGAAGGGGCTTGAGCAAGTTCCAAGCCAACGCCTGAAACCCCATGGCACGGGGGCTGAGGCACACGGGGTGCTGCTGGAGAAGCAACACCCCCAAGCGACTGCTGGCGCAGCAGCAGTGCTGTTGGCAGGTCAGCAATCGCGTTGCATAGCCCCGGGCATCAGCCCCGTAAACCGGGGCTTTGGCCGTTTGGCACGGCCTCTGCAATATCCCCTCCACTGAACCCGCCCAATTCAATGGAGCTGCCGATGACCCTTTCCGCTGTCCTGCCCACGCCTGAGCTTGAGCAGATCTGGTTTACCCGTTGCCCGGTGCCGACCGCGTCCGGCATCGCCTACAAGCTGGGCTGGCTCACCGAAGAGTTCGCCGCCGATGGCCTGCCGGTGTCCACCTTGCAGGAGGCCCGCCAGTTGGGTCGTCATCACTACGATCACGACCTGCCGGGGCTGTTTCGCGAAGGCGGCAATGTGCCGGCATTGGCTGCGCGTGCGGCCGGTGCGCCGAGCCGGCTGATCGGCCTGACCTGGATCGAGGAATGGCAGACCATCCTCGTGCGCCCGGACTCCGGCATCACCCGCCCCGAGGACTTGAAAGGCAAGCGTCTGGCCCTGCCAGCGTGGGGCGAAAGCCGGCCGGGCAGCATCGCCCGGGCCATGAGCCTGCACGGATACAAGGGCGCCCTGAGCCTGGCCGGCCTGGGCTTTGATGACGTGACGCTGGTGGAAGTGGCGTTGCAGGATCAGGAGCAGGCCCCCGACCCGCAGCGTGGCTTGCAGCGCCTGTGGTCGGGCCTGGATTACCTGGCGCGTGGTGAGGTGGACGCGGTGTACGTCAAGGGCGCTTCGGCCGCTGACGCAGCGCGCCGGCTCGGCCTGGTGGTGGGCATCGACCTGGACCTGATCGCCGAGCCGCGTTATCGCATCAACAACGGCACGCCGCGTCCGATCACCGTCCACCAGAGCCTGCTGGACAACCACTTTGACCTGGTGGTGCGCTTCCTCGCGCAAACCCTCAGTGCCGCCGAGTGGGCCGCGAACAACCGCGACAGCCTCAACGCGATTCTTGAAGAAGAAACCCGCGCGGGCAGTGCCGGTGTGGCCGAGGCTTATCGCGGCGACTTCCACACCACCCTGGCACCGGACCTGTCGGCCCAGCGCCTGGCGTTCCTCGACACCCAAAAGACTTTCCTTTACCTGCACGGCTTCCTGGAGCGCGATTTTGCCATCGCCGACTGGGTCGACCCGCACCCCCTGCAAGCTGCCCATGAACTGTTGGCCACGCGCCGCGCCTGAACCTGGAGACACCCCATGACTGCCATCGTCCACGCACAACCCATCAGCCAGGAGTTGCAGGCCTTTATCGACAAGATCCTGCTGGAAGCTGAAGAAGCCTTCACCGTGTTCCGCGAAACGAACACCATCACCGCCAACGGCACCGTTGGCTTTATCGAGCGCGTCCCCGGCCAGGAGCTGCTGGTGTCGGTGAACTACGGCGGCCCGTGGAACTACCGCAAGCCGCTGCAGGCCACCGTCACCGACTTTGCCGGCAACGTGATCTTCGGCAAGGGCAAGGGCGGCCTGGGGCGCTACACCAAGCTGTTCCAGCAGCACCCGGACGTGACCACCGTGTCCCACGTGCATTCGCCGTACCTGGGCGCCTGGGCCCAGACCCACCGCACCCTGCCATTTCATTACGTGCCGGTGCAGCGCTACCAGTTGGCGCGTGAGCTGCCGGTGTACATCGACCGCCGCCAGCAAGAGGTGGATTTCATCCTCGACAAGATCGCCGAAAACCCCTTCAACCTGGCGATCCTCGAAGCCAACGGCGGCTCCACGGTGTGGGGCAAGCAAGGGCTTCGCGCCACGGCGGAATTCATCCTGTTGCTGGAGGAGGGCGCACAACTGCAATTGCTCGCCGACGCACTGGGTGGCTCGCGCGCCTACGGCCCGGGCGTGTTGACCCAGCAATGGAAGATGAGCGGGTTGTTCGAGCAGGCTACGGCGCTGGGCCTGGTGCCGGCGATTGACCGTCGTAGCTAAGGTTCACTCGGGCCAACTGTGGGAGCTGGCTTGCCTGCGATAGCGGTGTACCAGGCGACATCAATGTCGGATGTGCCGCCGCCATCGCCGGCAAGCCGGCTCCTACAGGGGGATTTTTTAATTCAAGGATGTGTTGTCATGGCCGTAAAAATTCTCTGGTACCTCACCACGCCCGACGGGCCTTATCCGTGGGAGCCCGAAGGCCGCTGGAAAACCGATTTCCACCACCTCAAGCAACTGGCCGTCGCCAGTGATCGCCTGGGTTACTACGGCTCTTTGCTCGGCTCCAGCCCGAATGAAAGCCTGGCCGTGGCCGCTTCGTTGATCGACGCCACCCAACGCCTGCGCTTTTTGGTGGCCCAACACCCGGGGGAGCTGTCGCCGGCTGTCTTGGCCAAATGGGCGCTGACCTTCGACCAGTTTTCCAACGGCCGCCTGTTGTTCAACGTGGTCAACGGCAATGACGCGGGCCTGGCGACACTGGGTGTGCATTACCCCCATGACGAACGCTACGCCTTCAGCCTCGAATACTGGCGGGCGTTCCAGGGCTTCTATGCCGGCGATACCCGTGGCTATGACGGCGACTACGTCAAGCTCGCCCCCCGTTCGCCGGGCGCGGCCAGCCATCCGTTGGGCGGCTGGCACCCGCCGTACCAGAAGCCCGGCATCCCGCTGTGGGGCGCAGGCACATCGGGGCCGGGTGTCGAGCATTCGGTGCAATTGCTGGACGTGTACCTGAGCTTCGCCAATACCCCGCCAAAATTGGGCGACAAGTTCCGCAAGGTGGCTGCCGAGGCCGCGAAAATTGGCCGCGAGCTGACCTTCGGCACCCGCCTGCAGATCATCGTGCGCGAGACCGAGGAAGAAGCCTGGGCCCACGCCGAAAAACTGTTGCAACGCACCTCGCTGCAGACTGCACGAAACGCCATCGAACGCCAGCTGCCGCCGGGGGTGAGCTTGGATGATTTTCACAGCGACGACCCGCACATCCAGCGCAATGTCGACACTGTTCGCAGCGGGCGCTTGCCCACCGCTCGTGAGCTGGAGATCTACCCCAACGTGTGGCTCGGGCCTAGCCTGTTTGGCTTCAACATTCTTGGCCCGGCAGCCGGCACCTACCTGGTGGGCAGCGCCGAGCAAGTGGCCGAGCGCATTCGTGAATACGAGGCCCAGGGCACGTCGGCGTTCATCTTGTCGGGCTTCCCGCTGATCGACGAAGCCCACCGCGTGGCCGACCTGTTGTTCCCGCTGCTCGACCTGGACCACGGTTTTGACGTGCCACGCCTGGGCGTCACCCACACGGTTGTGCAGCGCGAAGAGGCTTGAGTGATGAGTGACGGATTTTCCCGCCGGGTGTTTCTCGGCAACAGCCTGGCCATCGGCGGCGGCTTGCTGCTGGGGGGCTGTGACAGTGGTGCGGCGACCCAGGGCGAGGCCGTCCATACCGGCAAGCCCGTCAGCGGGGGGCGCTTGCGTGTCGGCATTATCGACGGTGACCAGTCCGGCAACCTGGACGCCCACAAACCGGTGGGCGGCGGGATCATTCGCGGTTGGGCGCTGTACAGCAAGTTCTGGGAATGGAACACCGACGTCAGCACGCGCCTGGCCCTGGCCGAATTCGCCGAGCCGAACGCCGACGCCAGCGCCTGGACCATCCGCATCAAGCCGGGCCTGGAGTTTCACCACGGCAAGACCATCGGCGCCGACGACATGCTGTTTTCGTTGTTGCGCCTCACCGACCCGAAGCTGGCTTCGCCGTTTGCCGGGCTGGTGGGGGCCATCGACCGCAATGCCTTGCGCAAACTGGATGAACGCACGATCGAAATCCGCTTCAAGCACGGCCAGAGCTTCTACCCGCTGGATGAAACCCTGATCAGCTTCGGCGGCATCGTGCCCACCGACTATGACCCGATCACCAATCCGGTGGGCGCCGGCCCCTACAAGCTCAAGCGTTTTGTACCCGGCCAGCGCTCGCTGTATACGCGGTTCGAGAACTACTACAAGCCGGGCCAGCCGTATGCCGACGAGCTGGAAATCATCGAATTCAAGGACCAGGTGTCCCGGGTTGCCGCCTTGCGCGCCGGGCAGATCGACGTGGCCAGCGGCGTGCAGGCCGAGCACAGTGCATTGCTCAAGGCCGACTCGCGGCTGCAACTGAGCGTATCGCCGACCACCTCGTTTACCGGTTTCAACCTGAACCTGGCCAAGCCGCCGTTCGACGATGTGCGGGTGCGTCAGGCGTTTCGTTTGCTGGCCGACCGGCAAGAGTTGGTGGACCGAGGCCTGAACGGCTTTGGCCGTATCGCCAACGACCTCTATTCGCCCCACGACCCCACCTACAACCATGGGATTGCCCAGCGCCCGTATGACCTGGAGCAGGCGCGGGCGTTGTTGCGCCAGGCCGGCCAGACCGACCTGCGCGTGGAACTGACCACCACGCCGGGGCCGGGCGTCAACGCCGCGCTGGTGTTTGCCCAGCAGGCGAAGAAGGCCGGTGTCGAGGTGCGCGTCAGCCAAGTCGACGGCGCCGTGTTCAACGGCCCGCAACGCGAACAATGGCAAGTGTCGCCGGGCTCCACACCGGCCCGTGGTTTCCTCGCGTCGGCGTTGCATAACGATGCACCGTTGGCGATCTATAACCGCAGCAACTTCCATGACCCGCGCTTTGACGACCTGTACCGCCACGCCCTGGCCCAGCCCGACTTGGCGTTGCGCAAAGGTCTGGTGCATGAAGCGCAGCAGATCCAGCACGCGCGGGGCGGCCTGTTGATCTGGGGTTTCAGCGACGTGCTGGACGCGGCTTCGGTGAAGGTCGGTGGCCTCACGCCGGAACAGACCACCTTCGCCTCCTGGCGCTTTGATGAGTTGTGGTTGAACCATGTCTGAGCCGCACTGCAACACCCCACGCACACCGGCGTGGCTGTCCTGGTATGTCGGGCGCCTGGGCTATGGCCTGCTGACCGCCTGGGTGATCAGCCTGGTGGTGTTCATCGCCACCCAGGCGCTGCCGTCGGACCCGGCGCGGGTGATCCTCGGCCCGGACGCGCCGCTCGACAGCATCCTCACGCTGCAACATCAACTTGGGCTCGATCAGCCGATTGCCTGGCAATACCTGCGCTGGTTGGGCTCGGCTTTGCGGGGCGACCTGGGGGTGTCGCTCGACTCCAACGTGCCGGTCAGTCACCTGCTGTGGGGCCGGTTTGGCTACACCCTGGTGTTGCTGGCGGGCGTCATCGCCGTGGTGGTGCCCACTGCGTTGGCCCTGGGCGTGGCGTTGGCGTTGCGGCGCGACAGCCGGCTGGATCGCTGGGGTCTGTCGTTGCTGATCTTCCTCAAGGCAACGCCGGGGTTCCTGTTGGCGATTGGCCTGGTGCTGTTGTTTTCCATGCCCCATATGGATTTTTTGCCGGCCGTGTCGATCCTCGATCCGGACCAGTCGTTGCTGCGTCAACTCAGGTTCCTGGTGCTGCCGGTGTGGGCCCTGAGCCTCACCGCCTTGCCGTACCTGACCCGCATGGTGCGTGCTGCGATGATCGAGGCGCTGGCGTCCGACTATGTGATTGCCGCCCGCCTGCGTGGGGTGCCCGAGCGGCGCATCGTGTGGCGCCACACCTTGCCCAATGCGCTGGTGCCGGCCATCCAGGGGGTGGCGCTGACTTTGCGCACCTTGATCGGCGGCGCGGTGCTGGCCGAAGTGATCTTCAGCTACCCCGGCATTGGCACCGCGCTCAACGCAGCGATCCAGATGCGCGACCTGCCGATGGTGCAGGCGATTGTGCTGGTGATCACCTTGGCCGTGGTGCTGATCAACCTGCTGGCCGACCTGTTGACTGTGCTGCTGACACCCAAGCTGCGCACGGCGCGGCGGGTGACCCTGATCCAACGCAACCGCCGTGGCATTACGCCCTGGTGGCGCCGTTCCCGAGGTGACGCATGAGCGAGCCGCAAACCCGCAAGGGCCTGTTGATCACGCTGCTGGTGGTGGCTGTGGCGTTGCTCGGCCCTTGGCTGGCGCCCCACGGGCCGACGGACATGGTCGGCCCGGTGTACGGCGCGCCCACGGGCGCGGCGTGGCTGGGGTATGACTTTCTGGGGCACGACGTGCTGTCGCGGTTGCTCAGCGGTGGCGTGTCGGTGCTGTGGATGTCGGTGGCGGCGGCGAGCCTGGCGCTGGTGGTGGGCACCACCCTCGGTTTGCTCGCCGGCTTGTCGCGGCGACGGCTGGACCAGTGGATCACCTGGTCGGCGGACGTGTCCCTGGCGTTTCCTGACCTGATTTTGGTGTTGCTGATCGTCTCGATGCTCGGGCGTGCGCCGTGGCTGATCGTGTTGACGGTGTCGATCGCGTTCATCCCCGGCGTGATCCGCCTGGCACGCGCCAGCGCGGTGGCGGTGGCGGGGCAGGAGTTTGTCGAAGCGGCGCAGATGATGGGGTATTCGCGCCGGCGCATCCTGTTCAAGGAGATTCTGCCGAACATCCTCACGCCGTTGCTGGTGCACTTCGGCAACCTGCTGACCTGGGGCGTGGGCATGCTTTCGGGCCTGAGTTTTCTCGGCTACGGCGTGGCACCACCGACGGCGGATTGGGGCTTGATGATCAACGAAAACCAGGCCGGCCTGCTGGTACAACCCTGGGCGGTGCTGGCCCCGGCCGTGCTGATCGGTGTGTTTGCCTACGGCACTAATATCCTGGCCGAGGGCATCGGCCGCAGCAGCGCAGGGACGGGAGCAAAACAGCCATGAACGCCATGACCGAAATCGACAGCGCGGTGTTGCAGGTGCGTGACCTGCGGGTTGAATTACCCGGCGAAGTGGACGTGGTGTCGGGCATTTCGTTCAGCCTGCAAGCGGGGGAGATCCTGGGGCTGGTGGGTGAGTCCGGCTCGGGCAAGACCACCCTGGCCACCGCGTTGTTGGCCCATGCGCGGCGTGGTGCGCAGATTGTCGGCGGCCAAGTAAATGTGGGCGGCCAAGCGCTGTTGAGCCTAGATAGTGAAGCCCTGCGCCGTGCCCGAGGCAGCCTGATCGGCTATGTCGCCCAGGACCCGGCCACGGCGCTGAACCCGGCGCTGCGCATCGGCCACCTGTTGCGCGAAACCCTGGCGGTGCATCCTTTGGGATTGGATCGCGAGGCGCAACAGGTGCGTATCCGCGAGACGTTGCAGGATGTCGGCCTGCCGGATGAGCCGGAATTCCTGCGGCGCTTTCCCCATCAACTGTCCGGTGGTCAGCAACAGCGGGTGATGCTGGCGCTGGCGTTTGTGCTGCGTCCATGCCTGATCGTGCTGGACGAACCGACCACCGCCCTCGACGTCACTACCCAAGCGCACATCCTCGACACCCTGCGCCACCTGTGCAAACGCCAGGGGGTGGCGGCGGTGTATGTGTCCCATGACCTGGCGGTGATCAAGGACCTGGTGGACCGGGTGATGGTGATGTACGCCGGGCGCATCGTCGAAACGGCAACGCGGGAGGCGCTGTTCAGCCGGCCGTCCCACCCGTACACCCGAGGGTTGCTGGCGGCGATCCCGGATGTGGCGGGCCGGCGCGAATTGCAGGCGATTGCCGGGCATGCGCCAGCACCGGGGCAGCGGCCAACGGGGTGCAGCTTCGGGCCGCGCTGCGAGCGGTTTACCGACGCGTGTTCGCGGGCGGAACCCACCTTGCCGGTGGGCGTCGCCCATGCCGTGGCCTGTTGGGTGCCCCATGAGCAACCGTTGCAAGCGGTCGCACTGACACCGATTGCAAGCGTCGCCGCGCACACCCAGGCGCCGTTGCTGACGGTCTGCGCGTTGAATGTCGCCTACGACCGCCAAGTGCTGTTCGACATCAACGTGCAGGTGCAGCCAGGGGAGTGCCTGGCGTTGGTGGGGGAGTCCGGCTCAGGCAAGACCAGCCTGGCCCGGGCCATTGCCGGCCTTGGCGAGAACGCCTCCGGGGCATTGAGTTACGCGGGTCAGCCGTTGCCTTTGCAGGCACGCCGACGTGAGGCGGGGCAGCGGCACCCGATCCAATACATCTTCCAGAACCCGTACCGGGCGTTGAACCCACGGCAAACGGTGTACCAGACGCTGAGTGCGCCCCTGGAACACTTCTTCTGCGTAAAGGGTGCAGCGGCGCGACAACGGGTCGAAGCGGTGCTGACGCGGGTGTCACTGCCGGCCTCGGTCGCCGACCTGTACCCCGGGAGTTTGTCGGGCGGCGAACGCCAACGCGTGGCCATCGCCCGTGCGCTACTGTGCGAGCCCAGGCTGCTGATTTGCGATGAAATCACCTCGGCGCTGGATGTGTCGGTGCAAGCCTCGATCCTCGACCTGCTGCGCCAGTTGCAGCGCGAAGGGCTGACCTTGCTGTTCGTCACCCACGACCTCGGCGTGGTCCGTGCGATTGCCGACCGGGTGCTGGTGCTCAAGGCGGGCAGGGTGGTGGAGCAGGGCGCGGTGGATGAGGTGCTGGACCGGCCGCAGGCGGCGTATACGCGTACGCTTCTTGCGCATTCGCCGTCGTTGGGGTGAAGGGCAAATTTGCGCGGTGATCGAACGAGTTCTGCATAACCTGTGGCGAGGGAGCTTGCTCCCGTAGGCGGTGTGTCAGTCACCCTTTTTTCAATTGACACACCGCCTTCGCGAGCAAGTCGAATCGTCGAACCGCCGATCCCACAGTTAAGGTAGGGGTGAACCTGGTGATTCATGGTTGGCTGTGAGGTCCTCACGGGAGCAAGCTCCCTCGCCACAGGTTAGGCGTTTGCCTGCCTGCGCCGTGCCTCTTCCCGCACCGCCGGAATGATCCACCGCCCATAATCCACGGTGTCGTACAACGGGTCATAGCCCCGATTCAAAAACGTGGTCACGCCCAGATCGACGTAATCCAACAAGGCCTGCGCCACTGTTTCAGGTGTGCCCACCAGCGCCGTGGTGTCGCCATACGCTCCCACGGCCGTGGCGGTTGGCATCCACAACGCGCGGTCATGGCGGTCCCCCAAGGAGGCCGCCGCCAGCAAGCGTTCCGAGCCGGTGCCCTTGATGCGTTTGCTCCACGGACTGCCCGCCGCAAACTGTGGGTTGGCCTTGATTTGCGCCAGGATCTGCTCCGCCCGCTGCCAGGCCAGTTCCTCGGTAGCGCCCAAGATCAAACGCACCGACAAACTCACCCGTGGCGCATCAACCCCGGCCGCAGCCGCGGCGGCCTTGAGCTTGGCAATCTGTTCCGCCACGCCATTCAACGGCTCGCCCCACAGCGCATACAAATCCGCATGCTTGACCGCGATCTGGTAGGCAATGTCGGAAGACCCGCCAAACGAGATCGGGATATGCGGCTGTTGCAGCGGCTTGACCGGTGAAAACGCGCCCTTGATGTTGAAGTATTTGCCCTCGAAATCGAACGGTTCCTCGGCGGTCCAGGTGCGGCGCACGATCTCCAGGTATTCGTCGGTGCGCTGGTAGCGTTCGGTCTTGTCCAGCAGGAAATCGCCTTCCTGGGGTTCGGCGGTGATGCCGGTGATGGCGTGCAGGCGTATGCGCCCGCCGCCGGTGGTGTGGTCCAGGGTGGCGAAGGAACGGGCGGCCACGGTCGGCGCGGTGAGGCCCGGGCGATGGGCGATCATGAACCCCAGGCGCTCGGTGTGCGCGGCCGCGTAGGCGGCGATCTGCAGGCTGTCGGCGCTGCCGGGGCCGCTGGCAATGAGCACGCGGTCGAAGCCGGCGTGCTCGTGGGCGCGGGCGTGGTGGCGGATGAAGTCGAGGTCGAAATCCGGGCTGCGAACGCCACGGGTCTCGGACCATTGGCGGGGGAAGATCATGCCGACAAATTCAATGGACATGGAGCGCTCCTGATGCGGATCAGAATTGATAGTCGACCTGGGCCAGCAAGGTGCGGCCAGGCATGGGTTGCAAAAAGGTGTTGGTGGAACCGGCCAGCCCGCTGACGAAGTTCAGTTCGTTGGTCAGGTTGAGCACGCGCAACGTGGTGCTCCATTGCGGCTGGCGGTAGTACAGGGCGAGGTCGAGGTTGTATTCGTTGGGAATCTTCACGGTCTTGCTCAGGTTCAAGTACCAGCTGCTGGTCCACCAGCCGGACAGCTCGGCGCCAAAGCCGGAATCGAAGCGGTAGTCCACGTAGCCGCTGGCGGTGTATTCGGGAATCTGCACCGCGTCATAGCGCCCGGACGGCCGCTGATTGAGGCTGTTGTTGTCGCCGAACACCGTGCCGTTGTCGGGGATGAATCCCGCCGAAGCGAACCCGGCCTGGGAGGTGAACTCGTTGTAGGCGTTGAGCTTGGACAGGTTCAGGCCGCTGCGCAGGTGATCGTCCGGTTGATAACGCACGGTGGCTTCCACGCCCTTGATCATCAGCCGCGCGATGTTGTTATTACTGTCGGGCGCCTGATCCCGGGCTTGTTTGAATGCGGCCAGGGTCATGAACAGCTGGTTTGGCACCGCCTCGACCTTCACGCCCACCTCATGCAGCACGCTCAGGCTCTGGAACGCCAGCGGGTTGAGGCTGTTGGCGCCACTGCCGCTGCCCCAGCCCAGGCCGTTGGAGAAGAACCCGGTGTTCACCGCCAGCGAGCGGTCGAAGGTGTAGTACAGCGTGGTGTTTTCGGTGGGTTTCACATAGGGGCTGACCTGGAAAGCGAAGAGCCTGTAGTTGTCGCTGTCCTGGCGTCGGCTGCCACCGGCCAGGGCGAAGGGGTTGTGGATCTCGGCCTCGATCCAGCTGCGGCTGGCGCCGATGTTCAGGCCGAAATAATCGCCGTACTTGAGGTTGTGCTGGCTGAACAGGGTCTTGGTGGTCCAAGTGCTTTCGGCGGTGTAGGGCGCCACCGATTCCGCATACAGGCCATGCCCGGCCGCATACATCGGTGGCAGGTTGAGCCAGCCGTAATAGTTGGAATACTGCGGCACGCCCGGTTGGCCGATCCACGCGCCGTTGCCCCCGGCCGGGTTGCTGCCGTCGAGGCCGAGCAGGTCGCCCGGGTTTTTGCCGGACGGATTCTGGGTCAGGTCATAGGCGTTGATGGTCGAGCCGAAGCTGTTGTTGGCGGCAATCGACTGGTTGAACTCGCGGCGATAGATCAGGCCGGTGTTGCTCTCGTCGCGCAGGGTCCAGCCGCCCACTTGGGTTTCGTTGCGCGAGCGGAACTCGAAGCGGTTATCAAAAATGGTGTCTTTGGATTGCACCTGGAAGGCACCCACGGCGTCGGTGATGTCCTTGGAGCGCTCGTAGAACGTGCTGTTGGCCAGGGTGATGGTCGGCGACAGATCGGCCTCGATGCGCAGTTGCGTGGTGAAGCGCCGCGAGCTGCTTTCATCCTCTTTGCGCTGCCCGGTCTGTGACGACAACGATTGCTCGCCATTGCCTGCCAGCGTCGGGTCGTACACCCAGCCACGCAGGCTGCCGGGGTTGGCCTGGGTGTTGGGCGAGGCGGTCTGGAAGCTGCCATCGACCACGCTGTATTGGCCCTGGGCATTGCGCTGGCGCTGCACCCAGCCGAGGGTTGGCGCATCGGCAGCGCCGGAAGCAAGGACCGGCGACCACAGGGTGTTGCCGTTCTGGATGATCGGCGTGGCACGCCCGGCGTAGTACTTGCCGTGGTCCACCAGGTCCTGGGTGGCGCGGTTCCAGCCGTGGGTGATGTTGTAGTCGTAGTAGTTGTCGTAGCTGGCGTTCCAGTCCACGCGCACGTTGTCGTTGCGCCAGGCGAGGGCGCCGTAGAACGCGTCGAAGTTGTTGTCGACGTTGTCGTAGAAATCCTGCTGGCGCTGCTTAGTGATGCTCACGCGATACGCCAGGTTATCGGTCAGCGGGCCGGTGTTGTCGATGCTGAATTTGTTGGAACTGCGCGAGGTGCCGTCGGGTACCCACGAGCCCAGTTCGCCGCTGAGCTTGGTCTTGAACTGATTGAAGTCCGGCTTTTTGCTCAGGTAGTTCACATAACCGCCGCTGCCGGACACCGAGCCGTAGGTCACCGAGGACGGCCCGGCGACGATATCGGCACCCTCGTAGGCGTTGAAGTTAGCCGGGTGGCGCACGGCGTAACCGCGCTGGCCGTCCTGGAAGATCTCCGAGCCCTGGGCACGGAACTGCGGGGCAATACCGGCGTTCTGGCCACCGCCCCGGGTGATGCCGGGGGCGTATTTGACCAGGTCATCGGCGCTGTGGATGGAACCGTTGGCCAACTGCTCGGCGTTGATCTGCACCACCGAGCGCGGGGTGTCGAGCACCTTGGCCTCGGTGCCGCCGTACACCG
>NZ_JACARO010000047.1 GCF_013386585.1 Pseudomonas sp. P7548
GGCAAACGCGATCTTGCTCAATTGCTGGTAGGTGGTTTCATGGGACCGCCAGAAACTGTCCAGATACTTTTTATACGGGGCGGCGAGTTCCGTATTCCAAACGGGATCACGGAACGCTTGGGGGGCAAACGGGAGTTTTGAGGATAGATCCGGTGAGGGTGTTTTTTGGTTCGAAATACTCCCCACGACGTATTCAAACATGTTGTCAGGATTGGGCAGGGTGGGGGGCGAGGGGGCTCTAAATAAATTAAGGAGGCCGCCAACGACCGAGAATTTGCCAATGATATCCAGCACTTTTTTGTTGGTTTTTTGGGCAGATGAGAGCGTGTTGTCGTCGGTGTTGAGGGTGCGCATGTTGGTAAGCGCTGCATCAGTAAGACTGATGCTGTTGAGCATCTTGCCGTCACGTGGTTTGCCTTTGGAAAGGTCGTAGTTAGTGGTGACGATATAGGTTGTGTCAGGGTTGATCGTCATGCCGAATTTTTTGTGCAGGGCACGTGCGATCAATTTTGAAACTTCCTGCGCAGGCGTCAACAGGCTGCTCACATTGTTCTTTATATAGCGCTGCACGTCCTCGCTGCTGTGCGGCAATTGCGTGTGATAAGCGTCAGTAGGGCGCCCTGGTGAACTTGGCTTTTTCTCCCGTACGTCGGTTATCGGCTGCGGCGTTCTCGTGGTTGCGTAGTGCGAGGGGGTTGGGAAAAAGGAAACGAAGGGGACGCTCTGGGATCTCGGCATGCTTTCATATTCTCTAAAGTGCCGTCCTGGCTAGGTGCATATTGAATGCTAAGCCGGTAAGTTGGTGAAATTGGCGCTTAAGTTCCTGGCCTTGTATGTGCAGTCTTTTTCTGCGCGGTCCGACCGAGTAGGGAGGGCAAACATTAAATAAAATTCATGAACTGAACGTTGACTGAACGATATGTTTCAGACCGCGTGGCCTATCGGGCTGATCCACTATGATCGAACCGGTGTCATTCATTTTTCTTCGACCGAGCCTGAACAATGAACCATAACGCTGAGTATTCCGCGGTCAACGACGCGGTGCGTGGGCAATTCTTCCGCCGAACCTGGGCGATGATCACACCGTATTGGCGCAGCGAAGAGAAGGGCAAGGCCTGGTTGTTGCTGGCGGCGGTGATTGGCCTGTCGCTGTTCAGCGTGGCGATCTCCGTGTGGATCAACCACTGGTACAAGGATTTCTACAACGCTCTGGAGAAAAAGGACACCGATGCCTTCTGGCAACTGATTGGCTATTTCGGCGGGATCGCCGCCGTGGCGATTCTGGGCGCGGTGTATCGCTTGTACCTGACCCAGATGCTGACCATCCGCTGGCGTGCCTGGCTCACCGAGAAACACTTCGCGCGGTGGCTCGCCGACAAGAACTACTACCAGCTGGAGCAGGGCGGCTACACCGATAACCCGGACCAGCGGATTTCCGAAGACCTCAATAACTTCACTTCCAGCACCTTGAGCCTGGGCCTCGGGTTGCTGCGTAACGTGGTCAGCCTGGTGTCGTTCTCCATCATCCTGTGGGGCGTGTCGGGCAGCATCGAAGTGTTTGGCATCACCATCCCCGGCTACATGTTCTGGTGCGCGCTGTTGTATGCCACCGTCGGCAGTTGGCTGACGCACTTGATCGGCCGTCGCTTGATCGGCTTGAGCAACCAACAACAACGTTTCGAAGCGGACCTGCGTTTCTCCATGGTGCGCGTGCGTGAGAACGCCGAAAGTATTGCGCTGTACAACGGCGAGCCGAATGAAAACCAGCGCCTGAGCGCCCGTTTCGGCAAGGTCTGGCACAACTTCTGGGACATCATGAAAGTGTCCAAGCGCCTGACGTTCTTCACCGCCGGCTACAGCCAGATCGCAATCATCTTCCCGTTCATCGTCGCCGCGCCGCGCTACTTCACCGGCAAGATCGAGCTGGGCGAGCTGATGCAAATCAACTCGGCCTTCGGCAATGTACAAGAGAACTTCAGTTGGTTTATCAGCGCGTATTCGGAGTTGGCGTCGTGGCGCGCCACCAGTGATCGTTTGCTGAGTTTCCATCAGGCCATGAGCGAGAACGAGCAGCGCGCGCCGGCCATCGACGTGCGCCCGGAAGGCGAGCGCCTGGTGGTGCAAGACCTGGGCATGGACCTGGCCGACGGCCGCCATTTGCTCACCCATGCCGATATGACGGTGGAGCCGGGCCAGCGCATGATGCTCAGTGGTCGTTCCGGCAGCGGCAAAAGTACGTTGCTGCGGGCGATGGGGCATTTATGGCCCGCAGGCCACGGCAGCATTCGCCTGCCGGCGGCGCGCTACCTGTTCCTGCCGCAAAAGCCCTACCTGCCGATTGGCACGCTGAAGGCGGTGTTGAGTTATCCACAGGAGGACAGCCTCTACCCGGCCGAACGTTATGCACAGGTGCTGGAGACCTGCCGCCTGCCGCATCTGGTGGCGCGCCTGGACGAAGCCAATCACTGGCAGCGCATGCTCTCGCCGGGTGAGCAGCAGCGCCTGGCGTTTGCCCGCGCGTTGTTGTTCGCACCGCAATGGCTGTACATGGACGAAGCCACCTCGGCCATGGATGAAGAGGACGAGGCGACGTTGTACCAGGCGTTGATCGATGAGTTGCCGGGGCTGAGCATCGTCAGCGTCGGCCATCGCAGCAGCCTAAAGCGCTTCCATGGGCGGCATGTGCGGATCGAGAGCGGGTTGTTGCGGGAGCAACCCGTGGCTTAAGGCCGCATGCGGTCAAAACTGTGGGAGCGGGCTTGCTCGCGAATGCGTTGTGTCAGTTGTAGTTGCTGTGACTGACACTCCGTGTTCGCGAGCAAGCCCGCTCCCACATTGGGTTTCCAGTGTTCTTGAGAATGAGCAGGTAACAAAAAGCCCGGCTGATCATCGATCAGCCGGGCTTTTTGTGCGTGAAGAGAAGTTACTTCTTCAAGCCGTAATGCTCATCCAGCATGCCTGGGGCGTTCGGCGTTTTTGGCGCGTAGTCCCGTGGCGGCTCCTGGTTTTCCCGGGGTGGGGTCAGGCGCTCCCGTGGGGTTTGCGGTGCATCGGAATGCAACGCGGCCAGCAGGCGCTGACGGGTGATGTCGTCGAGGGCCAGGCGGTTGGCACCATCGGCGAGGTGATCCTGTACTTCCTGGTAGCTCTGGGTGAGTTTCTTGACCAGGGTCGCGGTGCTGTTGAAGTGGGTAACAACCTCGTTCTGATAACTGTCAAAACGTTCCTGGATGTCATCCAGCTGACGCTGCGTGCGGTTAGGCGCGGCATTGGGCAGCAAGCGAGCAACCAGGAAACCAATGGCGACACCGGCAACCAGGGCAAGAGTCGGCAACAACCAAACTAAGAGCGAGTGTTCCACGAGTCCTTCCTCTATAAACGGCTTTGCTTTACGTTAACGGCTCGGACCTGCGCTGTATACCGCGATTAAGCTCGCAATGATGCCATGCACAGACTTTTAGCTAGACGAGTCGACCCTTTGAGAGGTCACGGAGTTCATTCCTTGCTCATGCGTGAAACCCCCGTTTTGATCGATGGCCCGGTGGGCCAATTGGAAGCCCTGTACCTGGATCACCCCGAGCCACGTGGCCTGGCGCTGATCTGCCACCCCAATCCGGTGCAGGGTGGGACCATGCTCAATAAAGTCGTTTCGACCCTGCAACGCACCGCCCGCGATGCCGGTTTGATTACATTGCGTTTCAATTACCGTGGCGTCGGCGCCAGTGCCGGCACTCACGACATGAGCACCGGTGAAGTGGATGACGCCGAAGCGGCCGCCACCTGGCTGCGGGAAAAACACCCGGATTTGCCGATCACCTTGCTCGGTTTCTCCTTCGGCGGCTATGTGGCGGCCAGCCTCGGCGGACGCCTGGAAGCCAAGGGCGAACAACTCGCGCACCTGTTCATGGTGGCCGCGGCGGTGATGCGCCTGCGTGATACCGACGTGCTGCCACAGGGCTGCCCGCTGACCCTGATCCAGCCGGAAACCGACGAAGTGGTCGACCCGCAGACCGTCTACGACTGGTCCGCCGCCCTGAAACGCCCCCATGAGCTGCTGAAAGTGGCAGAATGCGGGCACTTTTTTCACGGCAAGCTCACCGATCTGAAGGATCTGGTGCTGCCGCGCCTCTCGAATTGATAGCAGTCTGATAAGCGATTACCCATGACGACTCGTACCCGTATCCTCACCGGCATCACCACCACCGGCACGCCGCACCTGGGCAACTACGCTGGCGCGATCCGCCCGGCGATCCTTGCCAGCCAGGATGCCAATGCCGACTCCTTCTACTTCCTGGCCGACTACCACGCCCTGATCAAGTGCGATGACCCGCAGCGCATCCAGCGCTCGCGTATGGAAATCGCTGCGACCTGGTTGGCCGGTGGCCTGGATGTGAACCGGGTGACGTTCTATCGCCAGTCGGACATCCCGGAAATCCCCGAGCTGACCTGGCTGCTCACCTGCGTGGCCGCCAAGGGCCTGCTCAACCGCGCCCATGCGTACAAAGCCTCGGTGGACAAGAACGTGGAAGCCGGCGAAGACCCGGATGCGGGCATCAGCATGGGCCTTTACAGCTACCCTGTGTTGATGGCGGCGGACATCCTGATGTTCAACGCGCACAAGGTGCCGGTCGGTCGCGACCAGATCCAGCACGTGGAAATGGCCCGCGACATCGGCCAGCGCTTCAACCACCTGTTCGGCAACGGTAAAGAATTCTTCACCATGCCCGAGGCGCTGATCGAAGAAAGCGTCGCCACCTTGCCGGGCCTGGATGGCCGCAAGATGTCCAAGAGCTACGACAACACCATCCCGTTGTTCACCAGCGCCAAGGACATGAAAGACGCCATCTCGCGCATCGTCACCGACTCCCGCGCGCCGGGCGAAGCCAAAGACCCGGACAACTCGCACCTGTTCACCTTGTACCAGGCGTTTGCCAGCAAGGCTCAGGAAGAAGAGTTCCGCGCTGAATTGCTGCAAGGTCTGGGCTGGGGCGAGGCGAAGAACCGCCTGTTCCAACTGCTCGACGGCCAGCTGGGTGAAGCCCGCGAGCGTTACCATCAATTGATGTCGCGCCCGTCCGACATGGAAGACCTGCTGCTGATCGGTGCCAAGAAAGCCCGTGCCGTGGCGGCGCCGTTCCTGGCTGAGTTGCGTGAAGCGGTGGGCTTGCGCTCGTTCGTCAATCAAGCGGCAGCGCCGGTGGCGGCCAAGAAGAAAGCTGCGAAAGCCGCGCGCTTCGTGAGCTTTCGTGAAGATGACGGCAGCTTCCGCTTCCGTCTGCTGGCCGCCGATGGCGAACAACTGCTGCTGTCGCGCAACTTTGCCGACGGTAAAGCCGCTGGCGCGGTGACCAAGCAGCTGCAAAGTGGCGACGCCCTGGACGTACGCAACGAAGCCCAGGGCTTCAGCGTATGGCTGGACGGCGCTGCGGTGGCCGACAGCGCCGAGTTCGCCGACGAAGCGTCGCGCGATGCGGCCATCGAAGCCCTGCGCGTTGCGTTGACCCCTATCGAGGATTAACCCGACCAAGGGTTGATTGCCATTATCCAGGGCCGTCGTTACAGTGACGGCCCGTTTTTGTTGCCTTGCTAACGAAATTATGACGCCCCTAGAACGATATCAAGCTGATCTGAAACGCCCTGAATTCTTCCATGATGCGGCTCAGGAAAATGCGGTGCGCCATTTGCAGCGCCTGTACGACGACCTGATCGCCGCTTCGCAAAACAAGCCAGGGATGTTCAGCAAGCTGTTTGGCAAGAAAGACCACACGCCGGTCAAAGGCTTGTACTTCTGGGGCGGTGTCGGCCGGGGCAAGACTTACCTGGTAGACACCTTCTTCGAAGCGCTGCCGTTCAAGGAAAAGGTCCGGACGCACTTCCACCGCTTCATGAAGCGCGTGCACGAAGAAATGAAGACCCTGCCGGGTGAGAAGAACCCGCTGACGATCATCGCCAAGCGTTTCTCCGAAGAAGCACGGGTGATCTGCTTCGATGAATTCTTCGTCTCCGACATCACCGATGCCATGATCCTCGGCACCCTGATGGAAGAGCTGTTCAAGAACGGCGTGACCCTGGTTGCCACCTCGAACATCGTGCCCGACGGTTTGTACAAGGACGGCCTGCAACGTGCGCGCTTCCTGCCCGCCATTGCGCTGATCAAGCAGAACACCGAGATCGTCAACGTCGACAGTGGCGTCGACTACCGCCTGCGCCATCTGGAGCAAGCCGAGCTGTTCCACTTCCCGCTGAACGAAGCGGCCCACGAGAGCCTGAAAAAGAGCTTCCGTGCGCTGACACCGGAATGCACCCAGGCGGTGGAAAACGACAAGCTGATGATCGAGAACCGCGAAATCATCGCCTTGCGCACCTGTGATGACGTGGCCTGGTTCGACTTCCGCGCCCTCTGCGACGGCCCGCGCAGCCAGAACGACTACATCGAGCTGGGCAAGATCTTCCACGCGGTGATCCTGAGTGGCGTGGAGCAGATGAGCGTCACCACCGACGACATTGCACGCCGTTTCATCAACATGGTCGACGAGTTCTACGACCGCAACGTGAAGCTGATCATCTCGGCGGAAGTTGAGCTCAAGGACCTGTACACCGGTGGTCGCTTGAACTTCGAGTTCCAACGTACGCTGAGCCGCTTGCTGGAAATGCAGTCCCACGAGTTCCTGTCGCGCGGTCACAAGCCCTAAGAACGCTGTAGATCAAATGTGGGAGCGGGCTTGCTCGCGAATACGGAGTGTCAGGCACTGGAAATGGTGACTGATCCAACGCATTCGCGAGCAAGCCCGCTCCCACATTGTTTACTGCGTCAACCTTTCTTATGCGGCCTGCTGGAACTGCTGCCGATACTGGTTCGGTGACAGTTCCGTGTGCTGCCTGAACAACCGCGCAAAGAAACTCGCATCGTCGTAACCCACCTCATAACTGATGGTCTTGATGCTCTTGCGGCTGCCCGAGAGCAGGCCCTTGGCCGTCTCGATGCGCAGGCGTTGCAGGTAGTGCAACGGCTTGTCGCCGGTGGCGGTCTGGAAGCGGCGCATGAAGTTGCGGATGCTCATGCCGTGTTCCCGGGCCACGTCTTCGAAGCGGAACTTGTCGGCAAAGTGCTCTTCGAGCCAGTGCTGGATCTGCAGGATGATCACGTCCTGGTGCAGCTTCTGCCCGCCAAACCCGATGCGTCCTGGTGAGTAGCTGCGTTGCACTTCGTAAAGGATGTCGCGGGCCACGGCCTGGGCGATGTTGGCGCCGCAGAAGCGTTCGATCAGGTAGATATAAAGGTCGCACGCCGACGT
This sequence comes from Pseudomonas sp. P7548, assembly GCF_013386585.1. Classification (GTDB taxonomy): domain Bacteria; phylum Pseudomonadota; class Gammaproteobacteria; order Pseudomonadales; family Pseudomonadaceae; genus Aquipseudomonas. Next base: position 7,296 of record NZ_JACARO010000047.1, read on the forward strand.
GGTGCCGCCGGCGCAATACAGGTTGTCGGCGTCGGTGAGGTGCTTGTCCTGATTGAGCTGGACTCGGGGGAAACGCTCGCTGAAGGCGTTGAAGAAACGCCAGTAGGTGGTCGCTTCCTTTCCATCGAGCAGGCCGGCCTCAGCCAGCCAGAACACCCCGGTGGCTTCGCCGCAGAGTACGGCGCCACGGGCGTGTTGTTCACGCAGCCACGGCAGCACTTGAGGGTAGCGCACACACAGCGCGTCGAAATCATCCCAGAAGGCCGGCAATACGATGATGTCGGCGTTTTCCAGGCCGCCGTCCACCGGCATGATCACATTGCTGAAGCTGCGTACCGATTGCCCGTCGGGGCTGACCAGGCGTGTTTCGAATGCGGGGGTGAGGCCCAGGCCTTGTTGTTTGCCGTAACGCAGGCTGGCGAGGTGGAAGAAATCCTTGGCTTGCATGAGGGTGGAAGCGAATACCCGATCAATGGCCAAAATGCTGACGCGCCGCAGGGGCGTGGAGATTTGGTTAGACATAATTTCATTTATTCTTATAGGGGAAAGTGGTCACCAGACGGCTGGATCGTCTTATTTTTTGTCGCATGTGTCCAGTGTCCCGTGATGCTTTCGCGGCATAGTCTCTGTGGGCTCGTCCTTGTCCGACAATCCACGCAGGTGACCCATGATTCCCAGAACCTTGTACAGCCCGGAGCACGAACTCTTCCGCGACAGCGTGCGCACTTTCCTCGAAAAAGATGCCGCGCCGTTCCATGGGCAATGGGAAAAACAGGGCTATATCGACCGTGGCCTGTGGAGCAAGGCGGGGGAGGCGGGGATGTTGTGTTCCCATCTGCCGGAAGAATACGGCGGCTTGGGCGCGGACTTTTTGTACAGCGCCGTGGTGATCGAAGAGATCAGCCGACTGGGCCTGACCGGCATCGGTTTCTCCCTGCATTCGGACATCGTGGCACCGTACATCCTGCATTACGGCAGTGAGGCGCTGAAGCACAAATACCTGCCCAAGTTGATCTCCGGCGAGATGGTCACCGCGATTGCCATGACCGAGCCGGGCGCCGGGTCCGACCTGCAAGGGGTCAAGACCACCGCGGTGCTGGACGGTGATGAGTATGTGATCAACGGCTCCAAGACCTTCATCACCAATGGCTACCTGGCCGAATTGGTGATCGTGGTGGCCAAGACCGACCCCAAGGCCGGGGCCAAGGGCACCAGCCTGTTCCTGGTGGAGGCCGACACGCCAGGCTTCGACAAGGGCAAGCGCCTGGAAAAGGTGGGCATGAAAGCCCAGGACACCTCCGAGCTGTTCTTCCAGGACGTGCGAGTGCCCAAGGAAAACCTGCTGGGCCAGGCCGGCATGGGCTTCGCGTACTTGATGCAGGAGTTGCCCCAGGAACGGCTGACCGTGGCGATTGGCGCCGTGTCTTCAGCCGAGGCGGCCCTGGCGTGGACGCTGGAGTACACCCGCGAGCGCAAGGCGTTTGGCAAGGCGATTGCCGATTTTCAGAACACCCGGTTCAAGCTGGCGGAGATGGCCACCGAGATTCAGATCGGGCGTGTGTTTGTGGACAAGTGCATCGCGTTGCACCTGGAGGGCAAGCTGGATGTGCCCACGGCGGCGATGGCCAAATACTGGGCCACGGATTTGCAATGCAAGGTGCTCGATGAGTGCGTGCAGTTGCACGGTGGTTACGGCTTCATGTGGGAATACCCGATTGCGCGGGCGTGGGCGGATGCGCGGGTGCAGCGGATTTATGCGGGGACCAATGAGATCATGAAAGAGATTATTGCGCGGGCGCTTTGATTTTTTTGGTGTTGCTGAGGGCCTCATCGCAGGCAAGCCAGCTCCCACATTTTGAGCTGTGAATACATTCAAATGTGGGAGCTGGCTTGCCTGCGATGGCGGCCTAAAGATCAATCAAGGCGCAGGGTTCGGATGATCCTTCTGAATCGCCTCAATCCCCTCCAACACCTCTTTCGACAATTTCAGGTCGGCACTGGCAATGTTGCTGTCCAGTTGCTCAAGCGACGTGGCGCCAATGATGTTGCTGGTCACAAAAGGTTGCTGCGTCACAAACGCCAACGCCATCTGCGCCGGGTCCAGCCCATGTTCCCGCGCCAGTGCCACATAACGGCTGCAGGCCGCTTCCGACTGCGGGTTGAAGTAGCGGCTGAAGCGGCTGTATTCGGTCAGGCGTGCCTTGGCCGGGCGTGCGCCGTTCTCGTACTTGCCGCTGAGCATGCCGAACGCCAGGGGCGAGTAGGCCAGCAGGCCGCACTGTTCACGAATGGCGACTTCCGCCAGGCCCACTTCAAAGCTGCGGTTGAGCAGGTTGTAGGGGTTCTGGATCGACACGGCGCGGGTCCAGCCACGAGCTTCGGCCAGGGCCAGGAATTTCATGGTGCCCCACGGGGTTTCGTTGGACAGGCCGATGTGGCGTATCTTGCCGGCCTTGACCTGCTCGTCCAGCACCTCAAGGGTTTCTTCCAGTGGGGTGAGGTTGTCTTCGTCCTTGTGCTTGTAGCTCAGTTGGCCGAAGAAGTTGGTGCTGCGCTCCGGCCAGTGCAGCTGATAGAGGTCGATCCAGTCGGTCTGCAGGCGCTTGAGGCTGGCATCCAGGGCTTCGACGATGTGCTTGCGGTTATGGCGCAGGTGGCCGTCGCGGATGTAGTCGATGGTGTTGCCGGGGCCGGCAATCTTGCTGGCCAGGACCCAGTCGGCACGATCGCCGCGGCTTTTGAAGTAGTTACCGATGTAGCGTTCGGTGGTGGCATAGGTGTCGGCCTTGGGCGGCACCGGGTACATTTCGGCGGTGTCGAGGAAGTTGATCCCCGCGGCCTTGGCCCGCTCGATCTGTGCGAAGGCCTCTGCCTCGCTGTTCTGCTCGCCCCAGGTCATGGTGCCCAAGGCTATCGCGCTCACGTTCAGATCCGTACGGCCCAGCTGTCGATAATCCATCGGGTACTCCTTCGGGGAAAACAATCATAAAAGCAGGTTGAATTTTTTTTGGCAATCTGCATAATTGCCCACCTCTTTCTGCAGTGGAAGTGATGCGCCGCCTGCCGAAGAATCTTGCCGTTGAACGGACGCGCCGACCCGAGCCCCCGATAGCGTCTGTATCCGGCTGCCTTTGACCTTGTCAAAGTACGCACTATTCAGTAAGATCCGCCGTCTAAATTTACAGGCGGCCCCTGAGGCTATTAAAGAATGACAACTTTTACTGCAAAACCGGAAACAGTTCAGCGCGACTGGTTTGTCGTCGACGCCGCTGGTCAGACCCTGGGTCGTCTGGCCACTGAAGTCGCCAGCCGTCTGCGTGGCAAGCACAAGCCTGAGTACACCCCGCACGTTGATACCGGCGACTACATCGTCATCATCAACGCTGAGCAGGTTCGTGTAACCGGCAACAAAGCAAGCGACAAAATGTACTACCGTCACTCCGGTTTCCCAGGCGGTATCAAGTCTTCCAACTTCGAAGGCCTGATTGCCAAGAAGCCTGAAGCCCCGATCGAAATCGCGGTCAAAGGCATGCTGCCTAAGGGCCCACTGGGTCGCGATATGTTTCGCAAGCTGAAAGTCTATGCGGGCGCTGTACACCCTCATGCTGCTCAGCAGCCCCAAGAACTGAAGTTTTAACGGAATAGTTCATTATGTCGGCGACTCAAAATTACGGCACTGGCCGTCGCAAAACCGCAACCGCACGCGTTTTCCTGCGTCCGGGCACTGGTAACATCTCGATCAACAACCGCTCCCTGGACAACTTCTTCGGCCGCGAAACTGCCCGCATGGTAGTTCGTCAGCCGCTGGAATTGACCGAGACCGTTGAAAAGTTCGACATCTACGTCACCGTTATCGGTGGCGGTGTAAGTGGTCAAGCTGGCGCAATCCGCCACGGTATCACTCGCGCACTGATGAGCTACGACGAAACCCTGCGTAGCGCTCTGCGCAAAGCTGGCTTCGTGACTCGCGATGCCCGTGAAGTTGAACGTAAGAAAGTCGGTCTGCGTAAAGCGCGTAAGCGTCCGCAGTACTCGAAGCGTTAATTCGCTTTACGTTCCACAAAAACGCCCAGCCTCCTCACGGAGCTGGGCGTTTTTTATTGCCTGCGATTTATGCACAAATTTGCGCGTGACAACTTGCCACATCCGTAGACCCCCTATACTACAAGGCCTGAGGGCGGAGTCCCGGGCAATTCCCTTGTCATACGTGGGGCTTTTCATTACCATCCGACAAAATTTTTATAAGCAAAGATTCAATACTTAGTAGACGCCTGATTTAACAGGCCAAAAAGCTGATGGGAGAGGACTGAATGAGCAATGACGGCGTGAATGCAGGCCGGCGTCGCTTCTTGGTAGCAGCCACATCCGTGGTGGGTGCTGCAGGAGCGGTGGGGGCTGCGGTCCCGTTCGTGGGGTCATGGTTTCCCAGTGCCAAGGCGAAAGCCGCGGGTGCACCGGTGAAGGTGAATATCAGCAAAATCGAGCCAGGCCAGCAGATGATTGCTGAATGGCGCGGCCAGCCGGTCTTCATTGTTCGTCGTACCGAGGAAATCCTGGGAAATCTCAAGAAAATCGAGGGTCAGCTCTCTGATCCCGACTCGAAGAATTCCGACCAACCCGCCTACGTCGATAAGGAAATCCGTTCGATCAAGCCAGAGATCCTGCTGCTGATCGGTATCTGCACCCACTTGGGCTGCTCGCCTACCTTCCGCCCGGAAGTTGCTCCTGCCGACCTTGGCAAGGACTGGGTCGGTGGCTACTTCTGCCCCTGCCACGGTTCCCACTACGACCTGGCCGGTCGCGTCTACAAGTCACAACCCGCACCTTTGAACCTGCCCGTTCCGCCGCACCAATACGAGACGGACAGCATCGTTATCATTGGCGTCGACCAGGGGGAGAAGGCCTGATGAGCAAGTTCATGGATTGGGTGGATGCGCGCTTCCCTGCGACCAAAATGTGGGAAGACCATCTCAGCAAGTACTACGCGCCTAAAAACTTCAACTTCTTCTACTTCTTCGGCTCCCTGGCCCTGCTGGTGCTGGTCAACCAGATCGTCACCGGCGTCTGGCTGACCATGAGCTACACGCCATCGGCGGAAGAAGCGTTTGCGTCCGTCGAATACATCATGCGTGACGTCGAGTACGGCTCGATCCTGCGCCTGTTGCACTCCACCGGCGCCTCGGCGTTCTTCATCGTTGTCTACCTGCACATGTTCCGTGGCCTGCTCTACGGTTCGTACCAGAAGCCCCGCGAGCTGGTGTGGGTCTTCGGCATGCTGATCTACCTGGCGCTGATGGCCGAAGCCTTCATGGGTTACCTGCTGCCGTGGGGCCAGATGTCGTACTGGGGTGCCCAGGTGATCATCTCGCTGTTCGGTGCGATCCCCGTGATTGGCAACGACCTGACTCAGTGGATCCGCGGTGACTACCTGATCTCCGGCATTACCCTGAACCGCTTCTTCGCGTTGCACGTTGTGGCCCTGCCGATCGTGATCCTGGGCCTGGTGGTGCTGCACATCCTTGCGCTGCACGAAGTGGGCTCCAACAACCCCGATGGCGTGGACATCAAGAAGCACAAAGACGAAAACGGCGTACCGCTGGACGGCATTCCGTTCCACCCGTACTACACCGTGAAAGACATTGTCGGCGTGGTGGTGTTCCTGTTCATCTTCTGCTCGATCGTGTTCTTTTTCCCGGAGATGGGCGGTTATTTCCTGGAGAAACCTAACTTCGAACAGGCCAACGCCTTCAAGACACCTGAGCACATTGCTCCGGTCTGGTACTTCACGCCGTTCTACGCCATCTTGCGGGCGATCCCCGACAAGCTCATGGGCGTGATGGCGATGGGCGCCTCGATCGCGCTGCTGTTCGTGTTGCCATGGCTCGACCGCAGTCCGGTCAAATCCATGCGCTACAAAGGCTGGCTGAGCAAGATCTGGCTGTGGGTGTTCTGCATCGCGTTCGTGATCCTGGGTATCTTGGGCGTATTGGCGCCCACCCCTGAGCGTACGTTGCTGTCGCAGGTCTGCACCTTCCTGTACTTCGCCTACTTCATTCTGATGCCGTTCTACACCCGGCTAGAGAAGACCAAACCGGTTCCGGAAAGGGTGACTGGCTGATGAAAAAATTATTCGTTGCATTGATGCTTGCGGCGCTGCCGCTACTGTCCTTCGCTGCCGAGCACGGTGGCCCGGAGCTGGAAAAAGTCGACATCGACGTGTCTGACAAAGCGGCCATGCAAGACGGCGCACGGACGTTCGCCAACTATTGCATGGGCTGCCACAGCGCCAAGTTCCAGCGTTATGAGCGTGTGGCCGACGACCTGGGGATCCCCCACGACGTGATGCTGCAAAAACTGGTGTTCACCGGTGCCAAGATCGGCGACCACATGAGCATCGGCATGCAGCCGGCTGACGCCAAGGTCTGGTTCGGCGCTGCGCCGCCCGACCTGACCCTGGTCGCCCGTGTACGTGGCACCGACTGGCTCTACGGCTACCTGAAGTCCTTCTACGACGACCCGGCACGCCCGCTGGGTGCCAACAACCGCGTGTTCCCGAACGTCGGCATGCCGAACGTTCTGGTCGGCCTGCAAGGCAAGCAAGTGGTAGGATGCAAGCAGATCCAGGTCGTTGAAGACGGCAAGAAGCAATACGATCCACTGACCGGCACGCCGTTGACCCATGAAGCGTGCGATCAGCTGAAGATTGAGACCCCCGGTGCCCAGACCGAGGCGCAGTTCGACGAGACGGTCAAGAACCTCGTGACCTTCCTGGCGTACTCTGCCAACCCAGTCAAACTGCAGCATCAGCGCATCGGCACTTATGTGCTGCTGTACCTGGCCTTCTTCTTCGTATTCGCCTATCTGCTCAAACGCGAATACTGGAAGGATGTGCATTGATCCAACCGTAAGCAATTGCTGTTAATCTTGCGCGCCCAGCGGCATCTCTGAACACGTAGCGCTCTGGTTGTACCAGGCGATACAGAGATGCTCTCTGGGCGCGCTCGTTTTTGAGCTTTCGATAATTTCAACAAGCGAGGAGGACCGCCATGGGCGTGACCAATCGGTTGGCCTGTTACTCCGACCCCGCCGACCACTATTCCCACCGAGTGCGTATCGTGCTCGCGGAGAAGGGTGTCAGCGCCGAGATCATCAGTGTGGAGGCGGGCCGTCAGCCGCCAAAACTGATCGAAGTGAACCCTTACGGCAGCCTGCCCACCCTGGTCGATCGTGACCTGGCGTTGTGGGAGTCGACCGTGGTGATGGAATACCTGGATGAGCGTTACCCGCATCCGCCTTTGCTGCCGGTGTACCCGGTGGCGCGTGCCAACAGCCGCCTGCTGATCCATCGGATCCAGCGTGACTGGTGCGGGCTGGTGGATGTGATTCTGGATTCGCGTACAAAAGAAGCGGTCCGCGTGCAGGCGCGTAAGGAATTGCGCGAAAGTCTGACCGGCGTTTCGCCGTTGTTCGCCGATAAACCTTTTTTCCTCAGCGAGGAACAAAGTTTGGTGGATTGCTGCCTATTACCGATACTCTGGCGTTTGCCGATTCTCGGTATTGAACTGCCGCGGCCTGCCAAGCCGCTGCTTGATTACATGGAGCGCCAGTTTGCGCGTGAGGCTTTCCAGGCGAGTCTGTCTGGCGTCGAACGCGATATGCGCTAAGGCTTAAGGAGCCGCTGATGAACTCCAGTCGACCCTACTTGGTCCGCGCGCTCTATGAGTGGATTGTGGACAACGATTGCACCCCGCACATGCTGGTCAATTCCGAATTCCCTGCGGTTCAGGTACCGCAGGGGTTTGCCAGTGACGGACAGATCGTCCTGAACGTGTCACCCAGTGCTGTGCGACACCTGCACATGGACAACGAAGCCGTGAGCTTCGAAGGGCGTTTCGGCGGCGTGCCGCATACGCTGTTCGTGCCCATTGGTGCCATCCTCGGGATCTACGCCCGGGAAAATGGCCAGGGCATGGTGTTTGATCTGGAGTCGCCTTTCGAGGACGACGAATCGATCGAAAGCGAAGACGGTGATGACCTGCCGCCACCGGATGCCGAGCCACCGCGCCCAAGCGGCCGGCCGAGCCTGAAAGTGGTGAAGTAACGGGCTTTCCCTCGGGGGAGCGCTGAAAGAATGCCTCGACCTGTGTCGGGGCATTTTTTTGCGCGAAGGATATAGATGAAAGTCGCGCCCGGACGGTGATCGTACAACCACCATGGGCTATGATGCGTGCTCATGCTCACCGAGAAAGATGATTCATCATGGAAAACGCCAACACCGCCCCTCGTCTTCCCCGCAAGCGCCGTAGCCTTGCCCAGGAATTGGTCACGGTGTTGTCCGAGCAGATCCGCGACGGCCAGCTCAAGCGTGGCGATAAACTGCCCACCGAGTCGGCGATCATGGATGCCCATGGCGTCAGTCGTACGGTGGTGCGCGAAGCGATCTCGCGATTGCAGGCGGCGGGGCAGGTGGAAACCCGTCACGGTATCGGCACGTTTGTGTTGGATACGCCGAGCCCGAGCGGCTTTCGGATCGACCCGGCCACGGTGGTGACGCTGCGTGATGTGTTGGCGATCCTGGAACTGCGGATCAGCCTGGAAGTGGAGTCTGCAGGTCTGGCTGCGTTACGTCGCAGTGATGAGCAACTGGCGGCCATGCGTGCAGCGCTCGATGCGTTGAATGAAAGCGCGGCCCACGCCGGCGATGCGGTGGCCTCTGACTTTGCATTTCACCTGGAAATTGCCCTGTCCACGGGTAACCGTTACTTCACCGACATCATGACCCACCTGGGCACCAGCATTATTCCGCGCACGCGTTTGAACTCGGCACGCCTGGCCCATGATGACCAGCAGCACTACATGGGCCGCCTGAGCCGCGAGCACGAAGAGATCTACGAGGCGATTGCCCGCCAGGATTCGGACGCGGCACGAGCGGCCATGCGTTTGCATTTGACCAACAGCCGTGAGCGGCTGCGCCATGCCCATGAAGAGGCAGAAGCGCAACGCGGTTAAAAGAAGGCAACCGAGTTGTGCCGGGTGTAAATCGATCTAATTGTGGGAGCGGGCTTGCTCGCGAATGCGGTGTGTCAGTCTGCACATGCATCAACTGAAAGGCGCCTTCGCGAGCAAGCCCGCTCCCACATTTTGATCTCCAGTGTCTGGAATGACGTATTTATTTAGTTGGCAGGTTGGTTGGGCTTGTAGTCCTTGAGCAACAGGTAAGTGCTCCACCCCCACCAATCATTGGTCCAGTGCTTGTCGTTCAGGTCATTCACGTCCTTGCGGCGCAGCACCTTGTCACCCTCCATCTTGAACAGCGGCGAGAAGTTGTTCGCCGGGTTCTGCGCGGCATTCAAGTCCGGCACATACAGCGGCGCCTTGAAGTTGGCCGGGGAGGGCGCAACACCGCTGATGAACGTGTCGAAGATCTCATCGGCCGACGCCTGCACCGCACGTTTGACCTGCACGCGGTTGTCCGCATCAATCGCGTCGAAGTAGCGCTTGTCGCCGTAGGCACGCCACTGATCGCCCATGGCGTTACGCACTTTGAGCCCGAACTTGCTGTCTTCGTCGTGCATGAAGCGGCTGATCAGCGAACCCAGCTCACCCGGTGTCACCACCGCCGCCAGTTGTTTGCGCGGCACCCGCAGATGGCCGGCAGAAAACAGGTCGGTCAGGAAGTGATCCGCAAAACTGTTCATGGCATACGCCAGTTCCAGTGCCTGGTCGGTGCCGGTCTGATGGGCGACCACTGCCTGTTGCAATGCGGCGGTATGGCCGGCCAGGTACGCGGACAGCGCCCACTCACCAAAGTGGTCGGCGTTATCCGCCGCCAGCTTCAAGTAGCGCCCCAGCGGGATAAGCGCAGACACCGCGCTGCCACCTCCGGTGATGCGGTTCCATTCCTCAGACAACGTATCTCCCAGGGCGTCATAGGCTTCATGGGCCTGCTTGCCGTCCTTGATCGCCTGGTTGACCGCGTTGATCTCCTTTTGCATGACCGCGAGAATCTTGCGCGCTTCTTCTCGCGAAGCGGGAAGCACGGCCAACGTGTTGAACGCGGCGGTAAAGCGTTGCACGCGATCAGCCGGGGAGGCGCCGTCGCTGATGGGTTGGCCAGGAATGCCGTAGAAGTCACCACCCAGGGCAATCACTTGGCCGTAGGTGAGTGCCAGCCCGTTGGGCAGGTGCAATTCGACTTGGCGCGCCGGGATGGCCGGTGCGTCCTTGACGAAGCGCAGCAGCGTGTCGTCGCCGATGGCGGTGTGCTCGCCGCCTTCGAAGCGCAGGGTTGGCGGTTTTTTTTCGGGTGCTGCGAGTTCAAGATCTGACATGTTAGCTCCTTGCTATGTCGTAGGAATCTTCCGCAAAAACTGTATGTATATACAGTTAATTCGAGCATAGAGTAAAAAATTCCTACGTCAAGAAGCCCTGCCTCAACACCTCGAAGAATGAAGGTCGATGAATTGCAGTTGACGAATCTTTTTATAGTTGTACGATGACGTACGACATCAACAAACCAACAACAACCTTTCGACAGAAAGTCTTCGCCCAGGGTGTTCGAATAATGAATCCACAAGAACTGAAGTCCATCCTCTCCCACGGTCTGCTGTCTTTCCCGGTGACCGATTTCAACGCCCAGGGTGACTTCCACCAGGCGGGCTACATCAAGCGCCTGGAATGGCTGGCCCCTTACGGCGCCACCGCCTTGTTCGCGGCTGGTGGCACCGGTGAGTTTTTCTCCCTCGCCGCCAGCGAATATTCCCAAGTGGTGAAAACCGCGGTTGATACCTGTGCCACCAGCGTGCCGATCCTGGCCGGTGTCGGCGGTTCGACCCGCCAGGCCATTGAGTACGCTCAGGAAGCCGAGCGCCTGGGTGCCAAAGGCCTGTTGCTGCTGCCGCACTACCTCACCGAAGCCAGCCAGGACGGCGTTGCCGCCCACGTTGAAGCCGTGTGCAAGTCGGTAAAAATCGGCGTGGTGGTGTACAACCGCAACGTCTGCCGCCTGACCGCGCCGCTGCTGGAACGCCTGGCCGAGCGCTGCCCGAACCTGATCGGCTACAAGGATGGCCTGGGTGACATCGAGTTGATGGTGTCGATCCGCCGTCGTCTGGGCGATCGTTTCAGCTACCTCGGCGGCCTGCCGACTGCAGAGGTTTACGCCGCTGCCTACAAGGCCCTGGGCGTGCCGGTGTACTCCTCGGCGGTGTTCAACTTCATCCCGAAAACCGCGATGGACTTCTACCACGCGATCGCCCAGGACGATCACGCCACCGTTGCCAAGATCATCGACAACTTCTTCCTGCCTTACCTGGACATCCGTAACCGCAAGGCCGGCTACGCCGTGAGCATCGTCAAGGCTGGCGCGAAGATCGCCGGCTACGACGCAGGCCCGGTGCGCACTCCGCTGACCGACCTGTTGCCGGAAGAATACGAAGCCCTGGCCGCGCTGATCGACAAGCAAGGTCCGCAGTAACTCATCAACAAGGCCGCTGAGAGATCAGCGGCCTTTTGCGTCAGGAGAAGATTTGTGTCCCAAGCCAAACGTTTTGATAACTACATCAACGGCGAGTGGGTGGCCGGTGCCGACTACTGCGTCAACATCAACCCGTCGGAGCTTTCCGATGCGATTGGTGAATATGCCAAGGCGGATGTAGCCCAGGTTAATGCTGCCATTGATGCGGCACGCGCTGCCTTCCCAGCCTGGTCGACTTCCGGCATCCAGGCGCGCCATGACGCCCTGGACAAAGTCGGCAGCGAAATCCTTGCCCGCCGCGAAGAGCTTGGCACCTTGCTGGCCCGGGAAGAGGGCAAGACCCTGCCCGAAGCCATTGGTGAAGTGACCCGTGCTGGCAACATCTTCAAATTCTTCGCCGGTGAATGCCTGCGTTTGTCCGGCGATTACGTGCCGTCGGTGCGCCCGGGCGTCAATGTTGAAGTCACCCGCGAAGCCTTGGGCGTGGTCGGTCTGATCACCCCGTGGAACTTCCCGATCGCCATTCCCGCGTGGAAAATCGCCCCGGCCCTGGCCTACGGCAACTGCGTGGTGATCAAACCGGCCGAACTGGTGCCGGGTTGTGCCTGGGCCCTGGCGGAGATCATCTCCCGCGCCGGCTTCCCGGCCGGTGTGTTCAACCTGGTGATGGGCAGCGGCCGCGTGGTTGGCGATGTGCTGGTCAACAGCCCGAAAGTCGACGGCATCAGCTTTACCGGTTCCGTGGGTGTGGGCCGCCAGATCGCCGTCAGCTGCGTGTCGCGCCAGGCCAAAGTGCAGTTGGAAATGGGTGGCAAGAACCCGCAGATCATCCTCGACGACGCCGACCTCAAGCAGGCCGTCGAGTTGTCGGTACAGAGCGCGTTCTACTCCACCGGCCAGCGTTGCACCGCCTCCAGCCGCCTGATCGTGACGGCGGGCATCCATGACCAGTTCGTCGCGGCCATGGCCGAGCGCATGAAGTCGATCAAAGTCGGCCACGCGCTCAAAAGCGGCACCGACATCGGCCCGGTGGTCTCCCAGGCGCAGTTGGACCAGGACCTGAAGTACATCGACATCGGCCAAAGCGAAGGCGCGCGGCTGGTCAGCGGTGGTGGACTGGTGACCTGCGATACCGAAGGCTACTTCCTGGCGCCAACACTGTTTGCCGACAGCGAAGCGGCCATGCGCATCAGCCGTGAAGAGATCTTCGGCCCGGTGGCCAACGTGGTGCGCGTGGCGGACTACGAGGCGGCGCTGGCCATGGCCAATGACACCGAATTCGGTTTGTCGGCGGGCATCGCCACTACTTCGCTGAAGTACGCCAACCACTTCAAACACCACTCCCAGGCCGGGATGGTGATGGTCAACCTGCCGACCGCCGGCGTGGACTACCACGTTCCGTTCGGTGGCCGTAAGGGCTCATCCTATGGTTCGCGTGAGCAAGGTCGCTATGCGCAAGAGTTCTACACCGTGGTGAAGACCAGCTACATCGGTTCGTAATACGCAGTACCTGTCGGCACCGGTTCCTGTGGGAGCTGGTCTGTGTGGGAGCTGGCTTGCCTGCGATAGCATCACCGCGGTGTAACGGATGCACCGCGGTGCCTCCATCGCAGGCAAGCCAGCTCCCACATAAAGCAGTCTTCACCGGCAAAAAACACAACGATTACCCGCAAAAAAAATAATTAGTGGGAGTACTTCTTCATGCAAGCGACCAAGCCGACCCACGTCCGCTATTTGATCCTGCTCATGCTGTTCCTGGTGACCACGATCAACTACGCCGACCGGGCCACCATCGCCATCGCCGGCTCCAGCCTGCAAAAAGACCTCGGCATCGACGCGGTCACCCTCGGTTATATCTTCTCTGCATTCGGTTGGGCCTACGTGGCCGGGCAAATCCCCGGTGGCTGGCTGCTGGACCGTTTCGGCTCGAAAAAAATCTATGCCCTGAGCATCTTCACCTGGTCGCTGTTCACCGTGCTGCAAGGCTATGTGGGCGAGTTCGGGGTCTCCACTGCGATCGTCGCGCTGTTCATGCTGCGCTTTCTGGTGGGTCTGGCCGAGGCGCCTTCCTTCCCGGGAAATGCCCGTATCGTCGCGGCGTGGTTTCCCACGGCTGAGCGCGGCACCGCGTCGGCGATCTTCAACTCGGCGCAGTACTTCGCCACCGTGTTGTTCGCCCCGTTGATGGGCTGGATCGTCTACACCTTCGGCTGGCAGCACGTGTTTATCGTGATGGGCGGCATCGGCATCCTGTTCTCGCTGATCTGGCTGAAGCTGATCCACGGCCCGCGCCAGCACCCGATGATCAACGAAGCGGAGTTCAACCACATCGCCGCCAATGGCGCGATGGTTGATATGGACCAAGACAAGGGCAAGGGTAAGAAAACCGACGGCCCGAAGTGGGATTACATCCGCCAGTTGCTGACCAACCGCATGATGCTCGGTGTCTATTTGGGCCAGTACTGCATCAACGGCATCACCTATTTCTTCCTGACCTGGTTCCCGGTGTACCTGGTGCAAGAGCGCGGCATGACCATTCTCAAGGCCGGTTTCATTGCCTCGTTGCCGGCGATCTGCGGCTTTATCGGCGGCGTGCTCGGCGGGGTGATTTCCGACTACCTGCTGCGCAAGGGGCATTCCCTGACCTTCGCCCGCAAAGCGCCGATCATCGGTGGCCTGTTGATTTCCAGCAGCATCGTGGCGTGCAACTACGTGGATATCGAGTGGATGGTGGTGGGCTTCATGGCTCTGGCCTTCTTCGGCAAAGGCGTTGGCGCACTGGGTTGGGCGGTGGTGTCTGACACGTCGCCAAAACAAATCGCCGGGCTCAGTGGTGGCCTGTTCAACATGTTTGGCAACCTGGCGTCCATCAGTACACCTATCGTGATCGGCTACATCATCAGCACCACCGGCTCCTTCAAGTGGGCCTTGGTGTTTGTGGGCGCCAACGCGTTGTTGGCGGTGTTCAGCTACCTGGTGATTGTCGGCCCGATCAAGCGCGTGGTGCTCAAGGAGCCGCCAGCCAAGGGCCCTCAGTTGACTAACCTTACCGAAGCGCATTCCTGAGGGGCGATGTCATGCAGTTGATTGAACACGCCGATTCGCCGCGCTCGATTCGCTTACACCCGCGCGACAACGTGGTGATTGTGGTGAACGACCAGGGCGTACCGGCCGGCACCGAGTTCCCGGACGGTCTGGTCACCGTGGACTTCATCCCCCAGAGCCACAAGGTGACCCTGGAAGATATCCCCGAAGGCGGGCAGATCATTCGCTATGGCCAGACCATCGGCTACGCCCTGGCGCCGATCCCGCGTGGCAGTTGGGTGCAGGAAGACCAGTTGCGCATGCCCACCGCGCCACCGCTGGACAGCCTGCCGCTGTCCACCGAAGTGCCAGAAACCCAGGCGCCGCTGGAAGGGTTTACCTTCGAGGGTTACCGCAACGCCGACGGCACCGTGGGCACGCGCAACATCCTTGGCATTACCACCACGGTGCAGTGCGTCACGGGCGTGCTGGACCATGCGGTCAAGCGCATCAAGGACGAGTTGCTGCCCAAGTACCCGCATGTCGATGACGTGGTGGCGCTGACCCACAGCTACGGCTGCGGCGTGGCGATCACGGCGACGGACGCCTACATCCCGATTCGCACCGTGCGTAACCTGGCGCGCAACCCGAACCTGGGCGGCGAAGCGCTGGTGATCAGCCTGGGCTGCGAGAAGCTGCAGGCCGGGCAGGTGATGCACGACAACGACAGTTCGGTGGACCTGAGCGAGCCGTGGTTGTATCGGTTGCAGGATTCCAGCCACGGTTTTACCGAAATGATCGAGCAGATCATGGCGCTGGCCGAAACCCGCCTGAAAAAGCTCGACCAGCGCCGCCGTGAAACCGTGCCGGCGTCGGAACTGATCCTCGGCATGCAGTGCGGTGGCAGCGATGCATTTTCCGGCATCACCGCCAACCCGGCGTTGGGCTATGCCTCGGACTTGCTGTTGCGGGCCGGGGCGACGGTGATGTTTTCCGAAGTCACGGAAGTACGTGATGCCATCTACTTGCTGACTTCACGTGCCGAGACCCAAGCAATCGCCGAGGAACTGGTCCGGGAAATGGACTGGTACGACCGCTACCTGGCCAAGGGCGAGGCGGACCGCAGTGCCAACACCACGCCGGGCAACAAGAAGGGCGGGTTGTCGAACATTGTCGAGAAGTCCCTGGGCTCCATCGTCAAGTCCGGCAGCAGTGCGATCAACGGCGTGCTTGGCCCCGGCGAGCGCTTCAAGGGCAAGGGGCTGATCTTTTGCGCAACGCCGGCCAGCGACTTTGTGTGTGGCACCTTGCAACTGGCGGCCGGGATGAACCTGCACGTGTTCACCACCGGGCGCGGCACGCCTTATGGGCTGGCGATGGCGCCGGTGGTGAAGGTGTCGACACGCACGGAATTGGCGCAGCGCTGGCCGGACCTGATCGACATCGACGCGGGGCGAATCGCCACTGGACGGGCGAGCATTGAGGAGTTGGGCTGGGAGTTGTTCCACTTCTATTTGGATGTGGCCAGCGGCAAGAAGCAGACATGGGCGGAGCGCCACAAGCTGCACAACGACATCACCCTGTTCAATCCCGCCCCCATCACCTGACGGCTGGCACGGCCCCTGTGGGAGCTGGCTTGCCTGCGTTAGTGGAGTGTCAGTCACAGATCTATCGGCTGACACACCGCCATCGCAGGCAAGCCAGCTCCCACATTTAAAGGTATTCACACATCAATAATGTGGGAGCGGGCTTGCCCGCGAAGGCGTCTTACCAGGCGCTACAGGTCAGCATGGCTTATCATTAGCCACCTAACGACGCTCACCAAGGTTCTCCCCGGCATGCTGGCAATTTTCCTCACCACCCTGACCATCACCGCGCCGGTATTTGCCATGCTGTTCCTGGGCGTGCTCCTCAAGCGCGTCAACTGGATCAACGACAACTTCATCCACGTCGCGTCGTCCCTGGTGTTCAACGTCACCATGCCGGCGTTGCTGTTCCTGGGCATCCTGCATGCCGACCTGCACTCGGCGCTCAAGCCGGGCCTGCTGATCTATTTTGCCGTCGCCACGCTGTTGAGCTTTGCCTTGGCTTGGGGCTGGGCGATCTTTCGCTGCCCCCGTGAAGACCGCGGCATTTATGCCCAGGGCGCATTTCGTGGCAACAACGGGGTGATCGGCCTGGCACTGGCGGCCAGCATGTACGGCGACTACGGCATCTCCCTCGGCGCGATCCTCGCCGCGCTGGTGATTCTGTTCTACAACACCTTGTCGACCATCGTGCTGGCGGTGTACAGCCCGGTGATCAAGTCCGACCCGTGGAGCATCTGCAAAAGCGTGGTGGCCAACCCGTTGATCATCAGCGTGATTGCAGCCACGCCCTTTGCGGTGTTCCAGATCGGTTTGCCCGGTTGGCTGGAGTCGTCCGGTCAGTACCTGGCGGACATGACCTTGCCGCTGGCGCTGATCTGCATCGGTGGCACCTTGTCTCTGGCGGCGTTGCGCAAAAGCGGCAGCATGGCGCTGAGTGCCAGCCTGGTGAAGATGATCGGCTTGCCCGTGTTCGCAACGCTGGGCGCGTGGCTGTTGGGCTTTCGCGGGCCGGAGCTGGGGATTTTGTTCCTGTATTTCGGCGCACCCACTGCGGCGGCGAGTTTCGTGATGGCCCGGGCGGCGGAGGGCAATCATGAGCTGGCGGCGGCGATTATCGTGATCACCACCTTGATGGCAGCGGTGACCACCAATATCGGGATTTTTGTGTTGCAGGCGGGGGGGTGGATCTGAATTTTCTGCCGTCCGTGAGGGCCAATCGCCGGCAAGCCAGCTCCCACATTTTGATTTGTGAACACATTCAAAGGTGGGAGCCGGCTTGCCGGCGATAGCAATCCAACGGTTACTGCTTATCTGCCTGATACGCCTCGATCACTTCCTGCGCCGCCCGAAACGCATCAATCGCCGCCGGCACGCCGGCATACACCGCGCAATGCAGCAGCGCTTCACGAATCTCTTCTACGGTGCAGCCATTGTTCAGCGCCCCGCGCACATGGCCCTTGAGTTCCTGCGGACACTTGAGGGCGGTGAGGGCCGCCAGGGTGATCAGGCTGCGGGTCTTCAGCGGCAACCCTTCGCGGTTCCACACACTGCCCCAGGCATGTTCATTGACGAAGTCTTGCAGCGGCTGGGTGAATTCGGTGGCGTTGCCCAGGGCGCGGTCGACGAACACATCGCCCATGACCTGGCGACGCATCTCAACTCCGGGCTTTTTCTGATCGGTCATTGCGATTCCCTCTTGTGTTGGCGGCGCCAGGCTCGCAGCGTGCTGAACAACAGAAAAGCCACCAGCACTGGCAGGACGTAATACAGCATCAGGTGTTCAAGCTTGGTGGCCAGGGGCATGCCGGTGGTGAACGCCATCACGTGCAGCCCGTAAGCGAGGTACAGGCCCAGCAGTACCAGGCCTTCGGCGCGAGTCACGCGGTAACCGGTGTAGAACACCGGCAGGCACAGCACCACCACGCCGAGCATCACCGGCAAATCGAAATCCAGGGCATTGGGCGATACCGACAGCGGCGAGGGCGCAAGCAGGGCGGTCAGCCCCAATACGCCCAGCAAGTTGAACAGGTTGCTGCCGATCACGTTGCCCACGGCGATTTCGCGCTCACCACGCAGGGCGGCAATCAGTGACGTCGCCAGGCACGGCAGCGAGGTGCCGACGCCGATCAGGGTCAGGCCGATCACGCGCTCCGACAGGCCCAGGTCGCCGGCCACATCCACCGCTGCGCCGAGCAGCAGATGCCCGGCGAGCACCAGGATCAACAACCCGCCGAGCATCAGCAGCACGCTGCTGAACCAGGGGGCGCGGGCCACGGTGTCCAGTGTGCGCGGGCGGCGTGAATGGCGCGTCTGGTAATGCAGCACGCCGAGGTAGGCGACCAGTGCGACCAGCAGCACCAGGCCATCGACCGGCGTCAGTTCTTCATTGGCGGCGAGGGTGAACACCAGCAGGCCGGCGAAGATCATCACCGGGATGTCCAGGCGCACCAACTGGCGCGAGACCCGCAACGGAATAATCAGTGCCGACAGGCCCAGGGTCACCAGGATGTTGAAGATGCTGCTGCCGATCACGCTGCCCACCGCGATATCGGTGTTGCCAGCCAGGGTGGCTTGCAGGCTGACGGTCATCTGCGGCGCGCTGCTGCCGAAGGCGACGATGGTCAGGCCGATGATCAGCGGTCGCACCTTGAGGCTGCCGGCCAGGCGCACGGCGGCGCGCACCAGGATCTCGGCGCCGACGATCAGCAGCACCAGGCCGCTGACCAGTTCCAGCAGGCTCCAGGGCGAGAGGGCGGTTAATCCGAAAATGACCGGTCCTCCATCGTCAATTGCCCAGGGCTTGCACGCGCACGCGCGCGGTGCCGCTGCTGATCATGCCCAATTGCTCGGCCGCCTTGCGTGAAAGATCGATCAAGCGCCCACGGGTATGCGGGCCGCGATCGTTGATGCGGACAACCACGGATTTGTCATTGTCGAGATTCGTGACCTTGACCTGGGTGCCGAAGGGCAGTTGCCGATGGGCGGCGGTCAGGGCGTTCTGGTTGAAGGGTTCGCCACTGGCGGTCTTGTTGCCATGGTGCTTGGCACCGTAATAGGAGGCGGTGCCGGTTTCGTCGTAGCCGTTGGGGTTGATGACGCCGCTGGCGCAGCCGGCCAGCAGGGAGAACAGGGCCAGGAGGCCAAGTAGACGCTTCATTGCAAGATGCCCCCATGACAAATGTGGGAGCTGGCTTGCCTGCGATGCAGACGACTCGGTGTTTCAAACACACCGAGGTGATGCAATCGCAGGCAAGCCAGCTCCCACAGGGTATTCGGGCAGGGGGTAAATCCCGCCCGGACCATTTACCGCTGTCAGCCTTCGAGCTTGCTTTTGAGCAATTCGTTCACCTGTTGCGGGTTGGCCTTGCCCTTGGAGGCTTTCATTGCCTGGCCCACAAAGAAACCGAACATCTTGCCGCGCTTGGCTTCGTCTGCCGCACGGTATTGCTCGACCTGCTCGGCGTTGGCCGCGAGCATTTCATCCAGCACGGCCGAAATCGCACCGCTGTCGGTGACTTGCTTGAGGCCGCGCTTCTCGATGATTTCGTCGGCGCTGCCTTCGCCTGCAGCCATCGCTTCGAACACGGTCTTGGCGATCTTGCCGGAGATGGTGTTGTCCTTGATGCGCAGCAACATGCCACCCAATTGCTCGGCGGTGACCGGGGCTTCGTCGATTTCCAGGCCCTGTTTGTTCAACAGGCTGCCCAGTTCAACCATCACCCAGTTGGCCGCCAGCTTGGCGTCACCGGCAATGCTCACGACTTTTTCGAAGTAGTTGGCTTGTTCACGGCTGGAGGCCAAGACGCTGGCATCGTAGACCGACAAGCCGAACTGCTCCTGGAAGCGCTCGCGTTTCTGCTGCGGCAGTTCCGGCAGGGTGGCGCGGATGTCGTTGAGGTATGCGTCCTCAAGCACCACCGGCAACAGGTCCGGGTCGGGGAAGTAACGGTAGTCGTTGGCTTCCTCCTTGCTGCGCATGGCGCGGGTTTCGTCTTTGTTCGGGTCGTACAGGCGGGTCTGCTGGATGACCTTGCCGCCGTCTTCGATCAGCTCGATCTGGCGACGCACTTCGGTGTTGATCGCCTTCTCGATGAAGCGGAACGAGTTGACGTTCTTGATCTCGCAGCGGGTGCCGAACTCGACCTGGCCCTTTGGCCGTACCGACACGTTGCAGTCACAGCGCAGCGAGCCTTCGGCCATGTTGCCGTCGCAGATGCCCAGGTAGCGCACCAGCGCGTGGATGGTCTTGACGTAGGCCACGGCTTCCTTGGCGCTGCGCATGTCCGGCTCGGAAACGATCTCCAGCAGCGGCGTGCCCGCACGGTTCAGGTCGATACCGGTGGCGCCCGGGAATTCTTCGTGCAGGCTCTTGCCGGCATCTTCTTCCAGGTGGGCGCGGGTTACGCCGACGCGCTTGATGGTGCCGTCTTCCAGCGGGATATCCAGGTGGCCCTTGCCAACAATCGGCAGTTCCATCTGGCTGATCTGGTAGCCCTTGGGCAGGTCCGGGTAGAAGTAGTTCTTGCGTGCGAACACGTTGTGCTGGCCGATCTCGGCGTCAATCGCCAGGCCGAACATCACGGCCATGCGTACCGCTTCCTGGTTCAGCACCGGCAGAACGCCAGGCATGCCCAGATCTACCAGGCTGGCCTGGGTGTTCGGTTCGGAGCCGAACGTGGTGGCGCTACCGGAGAAAATCTTCGATTGGGTGGCGAGCTGGGTATGAATCTCCAGCCCGATCACAACTTCCCATTGCATAGTGTTCTCCTCAGAAGCCGGTAGGGGTGCGGGTGTGCCAGTCGGTGTGCAACTGGTACTGGTGCGCCACATTGAGCAGGCGGCCTTCCTGGAAATACGGGGCGAGCAATTGCACGCCGACCGGCAGGCCATCGACGAAACCGGCAGGCATGGACAAACCCGGCAGGCCCGCGAGGTTGGCGGTGATGGTGTAAAGGTCTTCGAGGTAGGCAGCGACCGGGTCGCCGTTCTTGGCGCCGAGCTTCCAGGCCGGGTTCGGCGTGGTTGGGCCGAGGATCACGTCGACTTCTTCGAAGGCGGCCATGAAGTCGTTCTTCACCAGGCGACGGATCTTTTGCGCCTTGAGGTAGTACGCGTCGTAGTAACCGGCCGACAGGGCGTAGGCCCCGACCATGATGCGGCGCTGTACTTCGGCACCGAAGCCTTCGCCACGGGAGCGCTTATAAAGGTCGGTGAGGTCTTTCGGATTTTCGCAGCGGTAGCCGAAACGCACGCCGTCGAAACGCGACAGGTTGGAGGACGCTTCAGCCGGGGCGATCACGTAGTACGCAGGAATCGCGTGCCCGTTGTTCGGCAGGCTGATTTCCTTGATCACGGCGCCGAGCTTTTCCAGCTCCTTGACGCTGTTGTGCACAAGCTCCGCGATGCGTGGGTCGAGACCAGCGCTGAAGTACTCCTTCGGCACGCCGATGCGCAGGCCCTTGATCGAGGTGTTCAGGCTGGCGCTGTAGTCCGGCACGGGCTCGTCGATGCTGGTGGAGTCCTGTTTATCGAAGCCGGCCATGCCTTGTAACAAAATTGCGCAGTCTTCGGCGGTACGTGCCAGGGGGCCGCCCTGATCCAGGCTGGACGCGTAGGCGATCATGCCCCAGCGGGACACGCGACCGTAGGTTGGCTTCAGACCGGTGAGGTTGGTGAAGGCGGCAGGTTGGCGGATCGAGCCGCCGGTGTCGGTGGCGGTAGCCGCCGGCAGGAAGCGCGCAGCCACGGCGGCAGCCGAACCACCCGACGAACCACCGGGCACGTGCTCCAGGTTCCACGGGTTCTTCACCGCGCCGTAGTAGCTCGACTCGTTGGCCGAACCCATGGCGAATTCGTCCATGTTGGTCTTGCCCAGGGTCACGGCCCCGGCGGCAGCCAGCTTGGACACCACGGTGGCGTCGTAGGGCGCCTTGAAGTTGTCGAGCATCTTCGAGCCGCAGCTGGTGCGAATGCCCTGGGTGCAGAACAGGTCCTTGTGGGCGATAGGCGCACCCAGCAGTGGGCTGTTTTCACCGTTGGCGCGACGTGCGTCGGCGGCCTTGGCCTGGCTCAAGGCCAGCTCTTCGGTGAGGCTGATGAAGCTGTTGACCTTCGGATCGTGCTCGGCGATGCGCGCCAGCAGGGTCTTGGTCAGCTCTTCGGAAGAAAACTTTTTGTCGGCGAGACCGCGGGCGATCTCGGCCAGAGTCATGTGATGCATGAAAGGCTCTTTCCCTTTAGTCGATGACTTTCGGAACCAGGTACAGGCCGTTTTCGACCGCTGGCGCGATGGACTGGTAGGCCTCGCGATTATTACTCTCGGTCACGACGTCTGCGCGCAGGCGCTGGCTGGCTTCCAGCGGGTGAGCCAAAGGCTCGATACCGTCGGTATTTACGGCCTGCATCAGGTCGACCAGCCCGAGAATGCTGTTCAGGGCTGCAGTGGTCTGTGGAAGATCGGCATCATTGAGGCCAAGCGAGGCCAGATGCGCGATTTTTTCCACGTCGGAGCGTTCAAGCGTCATGGGAATCTCCAGTGGAAAACAGAACGGAGGCTGTCCGTGTGTTAGATTGTCGGAACACTACCGCATTTCTACGGTCTTACGGCCGCGATTGTGGGGTTAGGTGCACAGAAAGTCGGCCAATTTAGCACATTGGCGCCTTGCCCAAAATCCCTGTCGTTGTTAGAGTTTGCCGCACTTTTTTACCCACGCGTTGCCTAGGGTCCCTTTCCCATGTTCAAGAAACTGCGTGGCATGTTTTCCAGCGATCTTTCCATTGACCTGGGCACTGCCAACACCCTTATTTACGTGCGCGAGCGCGGTATCGTCCTGAATGAGCCATCGGTTGTGGCTATTCGGACGCACGGTAACCAGAAAAGTGTCGTTGCCGTTGGCACCGAGGCCAAGCGCATGCTCGGCCGTACACCAGGCAATATTGCCGCCATTCGTCCGATGAAAGACGGCGTGATCGCCGACTTCAGCGTCTGCGAGAAGATGCTGCAGTACTTCATCAACAAGGTTCACGAAAACAGTTTCCTGCAGCCCAGCCCTCGTGTGCTGATCTGCGTTCCGTGCAAATCCACCCAGGTTGAGCGTCGTGCCATCCGTGAATCGGCCCTCGGTGCCGGTGCCCGTGAAGTGTTCCTGATCGAAGAGCCGATGGCGGCTGCGATCGGTGCCGGCCTGCCGGTTGAAGAAGCGCGTGGCTCGATGGTGGTGGATATCGGTGGTGGTACCACTGAAATCGCCCTGATCTCCCTCAACGGTGTGGTGTATGCCGAATCCGTACGTGTGGGCGGCGACCGTTTCGACGAAGCGATCATCACTTATGTGCGTCGTAACTACGGCAGCCTGATCGGCGAATCCACCGCCGAGCGCATCAAGCAGGAAATCGGCACCGCTTACCCGGGCGGCGAAGTGCGCGAAGTCGATGTTCGCGGTCGCAACCTGGCCGAAGGCGTTCCACGTGCTTTCACCCTGAACTCCAACGAAGTGCTGGAAGCTCTGCAAGAGTCCCTGGCCACTATTGTTCAGGCAGTGAAGAGCGCCCTGGAGCAATCGCCACCGGAGCTGGCTTCCGATATCGCCGAGCGTGGCCTGGTACTGACCGGCGGTGGCGCCTTGCTGCGTGACCTCGACAAGCTGCTGGCCCAGGAAACTGGCCTGCCGGTGATCGTCGCCGAAGACCCGCTGACCTGCGTTGCCCGTGGCGGTGGTCGTGCACTGGAAATGATGGATAAACACACCATGGACCTGCTTTCCAGCGAATAAGCATTTGCTGATTAGCCCATGTTTCGCCCGCAGGCAGCACTTTGCAGTGCTGCCTGTTGGCGTTTATCTTCTTCAATCTGCATCCAGGCCGGTTAGATGCCGTATGAATAAAGAGAACATTTGCCTGGGAGGAGCGGCTTATTAAACCGCTTTTCGCCAAAGGCCCCTCATTGGGCGTGCGCCTGTTGGTGCTGGTCGTGCTTTCGGTCGCGCTGATGGTGGTCGATGCCCGCTTTGCACTGCTCAAGCCCGTGCGCAGCCAGATGTCGCTGGTGTTGATGCAGACCTACTGGATCACCGACCTGCCGCAACGTCTCTACCAGGGCGTGGCCAGCCAATTCGGCAGCCGCACCGAGCTGGTTGCCGAGAACGAAAAACTCAAGACCGAAAACCTGCTGCTGCAGGGGCGCATGCAAAAGCTGGCGGCCCTCACCGAGCAGAACGTTCGGTTGCGCGAGTTGCTCAATTCTTCCGCGCTGGTCAACGAGAAGGTCGAAGTGGCCGAGTTGATCGGCATGGACCCCAACCCCTTTACCCATCGCATCATCATCAACAAGGGTGAACGTGACGGTGTGGTCCTCGGCCAGCCGGTGCTTGATGCCCGTGGCCTGATGGGCCAGGTGGTGGAGCTGATGCCTTATACCTCGCGGGTTCTGCTGCTGACGGACACCACCCACAGTATCCCGGTGCAGGTGAACCGCAACGGCTTGCGTGCGATTGCCAGCGGCACCGGCAACCCGGAACGCCTGGAATTGCGCCACGTCGCCGACACGGCGGATATCAAGGAAGGCGACCTGCTGGTCAGCTCCGGCCTTGGCCAACGTTTCCCGGCCGGTTACCCGGTGGCGACGGTCAAGGAAGTGATCCACGATTCCGGCCAGCCCTTCGCCATCGTGCGTGCCGTACCGACGGCGGCCTTGAACCGCAGCCGTTACCTGCTGCTGGTGTTCAGCGACAACCGCACTCCTGAAGAGCGCGCCAATGACGCCGCCCAGGCCCAGGAAGCGGAAGACAAGCAAAACGGTGTTGCGCCGATCGTGCCTGCAACTGTGCCAAAACCGGCATTCGTCGGGCCGCCTGCGCCTGCACCTGCTGCGGCGGCGCCCGTAGCCACTCCCGCCAAGCCTGTGGCGCACAATGCGCGTGCGGCTAAACCGGCAGCGACCAAGCCACCGGCCGCGACGCCTGCGGCCAGGCCTGCGGCGACCGCCCCGGCAACCACACGGCAGAGGGAGGAATAATGGCCGGTACTCATTCGCGCAACGGCTGGATCGTCTGGCTGACCTTTGCCATCGGCTTGCTGCTCAGCGTTTCGCCGTTGCCGCAATTCATGGAAATCCTGCGACCGCTCTGGCTGGCGCTGCTGCTGGCCTTCTGGTCGCTGAACCTGCCGCACAAGGTCGGCATGGTCACGGCGATGTTCCTGGGCTTGGCGGAAGATGTGCTCTATGGCACCTTGCTGGGGCAGAACGCGTTGATCCTTACCCTGATCACCTTCCTGGTGCTGTCGTTGCAGCAACGGCTGCGCATGTTTCCGATGTGGCAGCAGTGCCTGGTGATTCTGGTGATCTTCGGCCTGGCTCAACTGGTGCAGCTGTGGCTGAGCGCCTTGACCGGCAACCGCCAGCCCACCCTGGCGCTGGTATTGCCAGCGCTGGTCAGTGCGCTGCTGTGGCCTTGGATCAGTTTTGGCCTGCGTGGGTTACGTCGTCGCTATAAGATCAATTGAACGGATTGCGAGGCTCTGCCTGGTTATCGAACCCTACAGGGAGAGTCTGGAATGAATTCGCTTTACCTGGCCTCGGGCTCTCCGAGGCGGCGTGAACTGCTGACCCAGATCGGTGTGCCCTTCACCGTGGTCAGCGCCACTATTGATGAAACACCTCTTACCAATGAACCTGCCGTTGCCTACGTCGAGCGCCTTGCGCGCGGCAAGGCGGCGGCGGGTTTTGCTGCGCTCGAAAACACCCCGGGCGCCTGCGTGCTGGGCGCTGATACGGCTGTGATCGTCGATGGGAAGATCCTTGGCAAGCCCGTGGATCAAGCCGATGCCCTGGCCATGCTGATGGCGTTGGCGGGGCGTGAGCATGAAGTCCTCACCGCCATAGCCCTGACGGATGGCCGGCGTAGCGAAACTGTTTGTGTAAGCAGTCGTGTACGGTTTCGCGGTATTTCTGTCGAAGAGGCTACAACCTACTGGCACAGTGGCGAACCCCAGGACAAGGCGGGCGGCTATGCTATCCAGGGCCTGGGGTCGGTGTTCGTGGCCGGGCTCAACGGCAGTTATTCCGCCGTGGTCGGCCTGCCGGTGTGTGAAACCGCGCAACTGCTCGGCCAATTCGGCATACCCTGTTGGCAAAACCTTACCGTGCGTTGAACGCCGTATTCCAGCGCCAAGCCTTTAGCGATCGGTCACTATTGTGAAAACGCCTGAACGAGACCCAGCCATGAGTGAAGAGATTCTGATCAATATCACGCCGATGGAATCACGCGTGGCGGTGGTAGAAAACGGTGTTCTGCAAGAAGTGCACGTTGAGCGCACCCAGAAGCGCGGGATCGTTGGCAACATCTACAAAGGCAAGGTCGTGCGCGTATTGCCGGGCATGCAGGCGGCATTCGTCGACATCGGCCTGGACCGCGCCGCGTTTATCCATGCTTCGGAAATCTCCTTGCGCGAAGGCCCTGCGGTGGAAAGCATCAGCGCGCTGGTGCACGAAGGGCAGAGCCTGGTGGTGCAAGTCACTAAGGACCCCATTGGTTCCAAAGGTGCGCGGCTGACGACGCAGCTGTCGATTCCTTCGCGCTACCTGGTGTACATGCCGCGCACGGCCCACGTCGGTATTTCGCTGAAGATCGAAGACGAAGCTGAACGCGAACGCCTTAAAAAAGTGGTCAGCGACTGCGTGGCCGCCGAAGGCATCAAGGAAGCCGGTGGGTTTATCTTGCGCACCGCTGCCGAAGGCGCCGGCGCCGATGAAATCCTCATGGACATCCGCTACCTGCGGCGCTTGTGGGACCAGATTGGTGCGCAGATCAAGACCATCGGCGCGCCCAGCGTGATCTATGAAGACCTGGGCCTGGCCTTGCGCACCCTGCGTGATTTGGTCAGCCCGAAGATTGAGAAAATTCGCATCGACTCGCGGGAAACCTTCCAGCGCACCACGCAATTTGTAGCCGAGCTGATGCCGGAAATTGCCGACCGCCTGGAACATTACCCGGGCGAGCGGCCGATCTTCGACCTGTATGGTGTCGAAGACGAAATCCAGAAAGCCCTGGAGCGCAAGGTCCCACTCAAGTCCGGTGGCTACCTGGTAGTGGACCCGGCCGAGGCCATGACTACCATCGACGTCAACACGGGCGCTTTCGTGGGGCACCGCAACCTTGAAGAGACCATCTTCAAGACCAACCTCGAAGCGGCGACTGCGATTGCCCGCCAGCTGCGCCTGCGTAACCTGGGCGGCATCATCATCATCGACTTCATCGACATGGAAGATGAAGAGCACCAGCGCCAGGTGCTGCGTACGCTCGAGAAGCAACTGGAACGTGATCACGCCAAGACCAACATCATCGGTATCACCGAGCTGGGCCTGGTGCAGATGACCCGCAAGCGCACCCGCGAAAGCTTGGAGCAGGTCCTGTGCGAACCGTGCAGCAGCTGCCAGGGGCGCGGTAAATTGAAGACCCCGGAAACCGTTTGCTACGAGATTTTCCGGGAAATCCTGCGTGAGGCGCGAGCCTATCAGGCCGAAGGTTATCGGGTGCTCGCCAACCAGAAAGTGGTGGATCGGTTGCTGGACGAAGAGTCCGGTAACGTCGCCGAGCTGGAAGGGTTTATCGGGCGCACGATACGCTTCCAGGTCGAAACCATGTATTCCCAGGAACAATACGACGTGGTGCTGCTCTGATCCCCATTCGCTTACTTCCACGAGACCGGCAGACCTTGATCTGCCGTCCGACTATTTGCCTTGAGGGTCGCCTGACATGGAGCGTCTGATACGCTTTTTTGCCGCTTTGACCCGTTGGGGCCTGGGCCTCTGTGCGTTGCTGCTGGTGTTGGCGGCGGTGTACGTGAGCCTGGGTCGTGAGTTGACCCCGCTGGTGGCCGAATACCGCGCCGAAATCGAAGCCAAGGCCCAGGCCGCAGTGGATATGCCCCTGCACATCGGCAGCCTCGAAGGCCGCTGGAGCGGCTTCGCCCCAGTGTTGCTGGCCCACGACGTGATGCTGGGCGAGGGCAGCAGTGCCTTGCGCCTGGATCAGGTCGAAGTGGTGCCGGACATGTGGGCCAGCCTGATGGCGCGCGAAGTGCGTATCGCCCATCTGGAAGTCAGCGGCCTGCAATTGAGCGTGAAGGAAGACAAGGACGGCCACTGGGCGCTGCAAGGCTTGCCAGTGCAGGACGACCAGCCGCTGGACCCGCAGCAGTTGCTCACGCGCATGCAGATGGTCAAGCGCGTGTCATTGCTCGATAGCCAAGTGACATTGCAGCCGTTCGACCAGGCGCCCATGACCCTGACCTATGTGGGCATGAGCCTGCATACCGGCATGAGTCGGCAACGTCTCGATGCACGCCTGACCCTGCCGGACGGCCAGCCGCTGGCCGTGAGCTTGCGCACGCGCATACGCGCCAGCCAATGGAAAGATGCAGAGGTGCAGGCCTACCTGAGCCTGCCGCAGAGTGATTGGGCCAAGTGGATTCCAGCCAAGCTGACCCCGCAATGGAAACTCACCCAGTTCAAGGCGGGCGGCGAGTTTTGGCTGACCTGGGCCAAGGGCACCGTGCAAAGTGCCGTGGTACGCCTGAATTCACCTCAGGTGAAGGGCAGCTACGCCGACCGCAAGCCGGTCCATATAGAAAACCTGGCACTCACCGCCTACCTGCAACGCAGTGACACAGGCTTGAAAGTGCTGCTGGATTCGCTGGCGATGAACCTGGGAGACACCCGCTGGGAGTCGCGCGTACAACTGCAGCAGACCCTGGCTACCGACAAGGACTTGGAGGTCTGGAAGCTGCAGGCCGATCGCCTGGACCTGACCCCGATCACGCCACTGCTCAATGCCCTGGCGCCACTGCCAGAGGGCTTTGCCAAGACAATCGAACACCTCAAGGCCACCGGTTTGCTGCGTAACGTGCTGGTGGATTTCCGCCCGCAGGACAGCACCGACCAGAAGGTCAGCTTTGCCGCCAACCTTGAGCGGGTGGGTTTTGATGCCTACTTCGGCGCACCTGCGGCGCGTAACGTGTCCGGCAGTATCAGCGGTGACCTGGGCCATGGCGAGTTGCGCATGGACAGCAAGGACTTTTCCTTGCACCTGTTTCCGATTTTCGCCAAGCCTTGGCAGTACATCCAGGCCAATGCGCGCCTGACCTGGAAGCTGGACAAAGAAGGTTTCACCCTGATCGCGCCGTATATCAAGGTGCTGGGTGAAGAAGGCAAGGTGGCCGCCGACTTTCTGATCCGCCTGCATTTTGACCATGACCAGGAAGACTACATGGACCTGCGGGTCGGCATGGTCGATGGCGATGGCCGTTTCACGCCCAAGTACCTGCCTGCTGTCTTGAGCCCGTCGTTGGATGAATGGCTGCGTACGGCGATTCTCAAAGGCGCCGTGGACCAGGGGTTCTTCCAGTACCAGGGCTCGCTGAACCACGACGCGCTGCCGGCGGCACGCAATATCAGCCTGTTCTTCAAGGTGCATGACGCTGAACTGGCGTTCCAGCCGGGCTGGCCACACGTGAGCAAGGTCAACGGCGAAGTGTTTGTCGAGGAGAGCGGCGTGCGCATCCTGGCCAGCAAGGGCCAGTTGCTCGACACCAAGGTCAAGGATGTCTACGTCAATATTCCCCACGCGCCGGCCGGTAAAGACAGCCATTTGCTGCTGACGGGTGGGTTTTTCGGTGGCTTGGGCGATGGCTTGAAGATTCTTCAGGAAGCGCCGATCGGTACGGCGTCGACCTTTGCCGGCTGGAAGGGCGAGGGCGACCTGCAAGGCAAGCTGGACCTGGACGTACCCTTGGCCAAAGGCACCGAGCCGAAGATTGTGGTGGATTTCCAGACCGACAAGTCGCGCCTGCAACTGGCCGAGCCGACCCTGGACCTGACCCAGCTCAAGGGCGATTTCCGTTTCGACAGTGCCAAGGGCCTGAGTGGGCAGAACATCACGGCCCAGGCGTTCGACCGGCCGATTACCGCGCAGATCTTTGCCGATGGCAAACCGGGCAATCTCAGCACCCGCGTGACTGCCAAAGGCCAGGTCACGGTCAAGCGGCTCACCGACTGGCTGAAAATCAGCCAGCCGCTGCCGGTGTCCGGCGATATTCCCTACCAATTGCAGCTCACCCTGGACGGGGCCGACAGCCAGTTGATGGTCAGCTCCAACATGAAAGGCGTCGCTGTCGACCTGCCGGCGCCCTTTGGCATGCCTGCCAGCCAGGGCCGTGACAGCGTGTTCCGCATGACGTTGCAGGGCGCCGAGCGCCGCTACTGGTTCGATTACGGCGAGCTGGCGAACTTCACCTTTGCTTCGCCTCCGGACAAGTTCAATGACGGCCGCGGCGAGTTGTTCCTCGGCGATGGCGATGCAGTATTGCCGGCGGCCAAGGGCCTGCGTATTCGCGGCGTGTTGTCGGAGCTGGACATCGACCCGTGGAAAAAACTGATTGATCGCTATGCCGGCAATGACCCGGGCGGCAGCGCCAAGCAACTGCTCAGCGGTGCAGACTTCAAGGTGGGCAAGGTCACCGGCTTTGGCACCCAGTTTGATCAGGTCAACCTGCTGCTGGATCGCAAGCCGGCCGCGTGGGGCTTGCAGCTGGACAGCCAGCAGGCCAAGGGTACGGTGAACCTGCCGGATGCCAAAGGCGCGCCGATCGCTATCAACCTGCAGTACGTGAAGTTGCCAGCCGTGGACCCGACGGTGCAGGCTGACGAAAACGCGCCGGACCCCTTGGCCGACATCGATCCGAAGGATATTCCGGCGCTGGATATTGGCATCGACCAGCTGTTCCAGGGGCCGGATCTGGTAGGCGCCTGGTCGTTGAAGATCCGGCCAACCGCCAAGGGCCTGGCCTTCAATAACCTGGACCTGGGGCTCAAGGGCATGCAGCTCAAGGGCGCCGGTGGTTGGGAAGGTGCGCCAGGCAGCAGCGGCAGTTGGTACAAAGGCCGCCTGGATGGCAAGAACATCGCTGATGTGCTCAAGGGCTGGGGATTTGCCCCTACGGTGACCAGCGAAGACTTCCATCTGGACGTGGATGGCCGTTGGCCGGGTTCGCCGGCCTGGGTCGGGCCGAAACGCTTCTCCGGCAGCCTCGACGCCGCCTTCCGCAAGGGCCAGTTCGTTGAAGTGGAGGGCGGCGCCCAGGCCCTGCGGGTGTTTGGCCTGCTCAACTTCAATTCCATCGGTCGTCGCCTGCGCCTGGATTTCTCGGACCTTCTCGGCAAGGGCTTGAGCTATGACCGGGTCAAAGGGCTGCTGGCGGCCAGCAATGGCGTGTTCGTGACGCGCGAGCCCATCACCATGACGGGCCCGTCGACCAATCTTGAACTCAATGGCACCCTGGACCTGGTGGCTGACCGCGTCGACGCCAAGTTGCTGGTGACCTTGCCGGTCACCAACAACCTGCCGATTGCCGCGTTGATCGTCGGCGCGCCCGCCATCGGTGGCGCGTTGTTCCTGATCGACAAGTTGATCGGTGACCGTGTTTCGCGCTTCGCCAGCGTGCAGTACAAAGTGGAAGGTCCTTGGAAGGATCCAAAAATCACCTTCGACAAGCCATTTGAAAAGCCAAACTGAGAGCCTGTGGAGTAGCATGGCCCCATGCTTTTTACGGAGTGTCGGCCCATGTCCTTTGCGGTAATTCAAATGGTCAGCCAGAGTGATGTGCTGGCCAACCTGGCTCAGGCCCGGCGCTTGCTGGAGCAAGCGGCGGCCGGTGGGGCGAAGCTGGCAGTGCTGCCGGAGAACTTCGCCGCCATGGGCCGTCGTGACGTGGCCGATATCGGCCGCGCCGAAGCCCTGGGCGAAGGCCCGATCCTGCCCTGGTTGAAACAGACCGCCCGTGACCTCACCTTATGGATAGTGGCTGGCACGTTGCCGCTGCCGCCAAAGGACCAGCCGAACGCCAAGTCCAATGCCTGCTCGCTGCTGGTCGATGATCATGGCGAAATCGTCGCCCGCTACGACAAGCTGCACTTGTTTGATGTCGATGTCGCCGATGCGCGAGGTCGTTATCGGGAATCCGACGACTATGCTTTTGGTGGCAACGTTGTGGTAGCCGATACCCCGGTGGGGCGCCTGGGCCTGACGGTATGCTACGACTTGCGTTTCCCGGAGCTGTACAGCGAATTGCGTGCAGCCGGTGCTGAATTGATCACCGCGCCCTCGGCCTTTACCGCAGTGACGGGCGCTGCGCATTGGGATGTGCTGATCCGTGCGCGCGCCATCGAGACCCAGTGCTACCTGCTGGCGGCGGCGCAGGGCGGTGTGCACCCGGGGCCACGGGAAACCCATGGGCATGCGGCGATTGTCGACCCGTGGGGGCGTGTGCTGGCACAACAGGATAGAGGCGAAGCGGTGTTGTTGGCCGAACGCGATAGCAGTGAACAGGCGTCGATACGGGCGCGCATGCCGGTGGTCAACCATCGGCGCTTTTTCTCGCAGGGCGCACAGCGGCCTGCTTCAGAACGATGAATTTAAGGCCAAACCTATGAGCGAGTTGTTGTCCTCAGTCAGTGAACACCTCCTGGCACCCGGTGGCGTGACCATCGAAAGTTTGCAAACCGTGCTCGGCGATCTGGCCGGGCCGGGTATCGACGCGGCCGACCTGTATTTCCAGGGGCAGATCTCCGAGTCCTGGGCCCTGGAAGACGGCATCGTCAAGGAAGGCAGCTTCAACCTTGACCAGGGTGTGGGCGTGCGTGCGCAATCCGGTGAGAAAACCGGCTTTGCCTACAGCAATGCGATCACCCTGGAAGCCTTGGGCCTGGCGGCACGCGCTGCGCGGTCGATCTCCCGTGCTGGGCAAAATGGCACGGTGCAGGCGTTCAGCACCCAGGATGTGGCCCAGTTGTATGCGCCGGATAACCCCCTGGAAGTGATCAGTCGTGCCGAGAAGGTCGAGCTGCTCAAGCGTGTCGACGCCGCCACGCGTGCCCTCGACCCGCGTATCCAGCAGGTCACCGTGAGCATGGCCGGCGTGTGGGAGCGCATCCTGGTGGCGTCCACCGATGGTGGGCTGGCGGCCGATGTGCGGCCGCTGGTGCGCTTCAACGTCAGCGTAATCGTCGAGCAGAACGGTCGCCGCGAGCGCGGTGGTCATGGCGGTGGCGGGCGTACCGACTACCGTTATTTCCTCGCCGAGGACCGTGCCATGGGCTATGCCCGTGAGGCGCTGCGCCAGGCGCTGGTGAACCTGGAAGCCATCCCGGCGCCAGCGGGCACGTTGCCGGTGGTGTTGGGGTCGGGCTGGTCCGGTGTGCTGCTGCACGAGGCGGTGGGCCATGGCCTGGAAGGTGACTTCAACCGCAAGGGCAGTTCGGCTTATAGCGGGCGCATGGGTGAAAGGGTTGCGTCCAAGCTGTGCACCATTGTCGATGATGGCACCCTGGCCGGTCGCCGTGGCTCGCTGAGCGTCGACGACGAAGGCACACCCACCGAATGCACCACGCTGATCGAAAACGGCGTGCTCAAGGGCTACATGCAAGACAAGCTCAATGCCCGGCTGATGGGCGTGGCGCGTACCGGTAACGGTCGCCGCGAGTCTTACGCGCACCTGCCCATGCCACGCATGACCAACACTTACATGCTCGGTGGCGAAAGCGACCCGGCGGAAATCATTGCCTCGGTAAAGCGCGGTATCTACTGCGCCAACCTCGGCGGTGGCCAGGTGGATATCACCAGCGGCAAGTTCGTGTTCTCTACCAGCGAGGCGTACTTGATCGAAGACGGCAAGATTACCGCGCCGGTCAAAGGGGCGACGTTGATTGGCAACGGGCCGGAAGCCATGAGCAAGGTGTCGATGGTCGGTAACGACCTGTCGCTGGACAGTGGCGTGGGTACGTGCGGGAAGGATGGGCAGTCGGTGCCGGTGGGTGTCGGCCAGCCAACGCTGAAAATTGATGCGATCACCGTGGGTGGCACGGGTTCGTAAGAAAGGTGGAGCTTCGGGTGGCGAAGATCGCCACCCGGGGAAGAGGATCAACGCAGGCCGCGTTGGGTCTCGTCCAGCTCTCGGATGTACTTGAAGATTTTACGGCTGGTGGCCGGCGCCTTGTTATGCGCCAGTTCGTGTTGAGCCTGTCGGATCAGGGAGCGCAGTTGCTGGCGGTCCGCGTCCGGGTACTCGGCCACGAATTTCTCCAGCACGGCGTCATCGCCCGCGATCAGGCGGTCACGCCAGCGTTCCAGGTTGTGGAAGCGTTCGTTGTACTGGCGGGTGGAGGCATCGGTTTGATCGAGCAAGGCGAGAATGGCGTCAGTGTCCTGATCACGCATCAGCCGGCCGATAAACGCGATGTGACGTTTACGCGCGATATTCGCGGTGTGCTTGGGTGCATCGGCCAGGGCCCGGCGCATTTCGTCGGTCAGTGGCAGTTTTGCAATCAAATCCTTCTTGAGCGTTGTAAGGCGCTCGCCGAGGTCAACCAGAGCATGCAGCTCACGTTTGACCTGGGATTTGCTTTTCTCCCCATCGAGGGAGTCGTCGTAAGAATCAACCATGGTGGCAGTCCGCAAAGAAACGCCGCCATGATAACCAGTCGGGGGCCGCTTGTCCGGCCCGGTCGCTCGATGGCCTTAACCGAAAGCAGAATTTGAGTGGAGAAAACCATGAGTGCAGCCCAAAGCGTCGGTCCGCAAGCGTTACCGGCACTGCAGGAACAAGTCGAGCAGATCCTTGCCGAGGCCAAGCGCCAGGGGGCGAGTGCCTGTGAAGTGGCGGTGTCGCTGGAGCAGGGGCTGTCGACTTCAGTGCGTCAGCGGGAAGTAGAGACCGTCGAGTTCAACCGCGACCAGGGCTTTGGCATCACCTTGTATGTTGGGCAGCGCAAAGGCTCTGCCAGTACCTCGGCCAGCGGCCCGGAGGCGATCCGCGAGACTGTCGCTGCCGCATTGGCGATTGCCAAGCACACCTCCGAAGATGAAAGCTCGGGCCTGGCTGACAAAGCGTTGATGGCCAAGGACTTGAAGGATTTCGATCTGTTCCACGCGTGGGACATCACGCCGGAGCAGGCCATCGAACAGGCGCTGACCTGTGAAGCGGCAGCGTTCGACGCTGATACCCGCATCAAGAACGCCGATGGCACCACGTTGAGCACACACCAGGGTTGCCGTGTGTATGGTAATAGCCATGGGTTTATCGGTGGGTACGCGTCTACCCGTCACAGCTTGAGCTGCGTGATGATCGCCGAGGCCAATGGCCAGATGCAGCGCGATTACTGGTATGACGTGAACCGTCAAGGTGAGCTGCTGGCCGATCCGGTCAGCATCGGCCAGCGCGCTGCACAGCGTGCCGCGAGCCGCCTGGGTGCGCGCCCGGTGCCCACCTGCGAAGTGCCGGTGCTGTTTTCGGCGGAGCTGGCGGGTGGTTTGTTCGGGAGTTTCCTGGGGGCGATTTCCGGTGGGAACCTGTACCGCAAGTCTTCGTTCCTGGAAGGGGCCATCGGCCAGAAGTTGTTTCCGGAGTGGCTGACCATCGATGAGCGCCCGCATTTGATGCGTGCCATGGGCAGCTCGGCGTTTGACGGTGATGGTCTGGCGACCTATGCCAAGCCGTTCGTCGAGAAAGGTGAATTGGTGTCCTACGTACTGGGCACTTATGCAGGCCGCAAACTCGGCCTGCCAAGTACTGCCAACTCGGGGGGCGTGCACAACCTGTTCGTCACCCATGGCGATGAAGACCAGGCGGCGTTGCTCCGGAAGATGGGGCGAGGGCTGTTGGTGACTGAGCTGATGGGCCACGGCTTGAACATGGTCACCGGGGATTATTCCCGTGGTGCGGCGGGCTTCTGGGTAGAGAACGGTGAGATTCAGTTCGCGGTCCAGGAAGTGACCATCGCCGGCAACATGCGCGATATGTTCAAGCAGATCGTTGCCGTGGGTAATGACCTGGAACTGCGCAGCAACATTCGCACGGGTTCTGTGCTGATCGAGCGGATGACTGTCGCCGGCAGTTGATCCTCACACGCTAAACAAAAAGGCGCGCCATCTTGCAGAGGGCGCGCCTTTTTTCATGGCCGCGTTTCAGTCCGATTAAAGTGCCACTCTTGTTTTGATTCTCAATATCATTTAATAATAAATATCATTACCGAATGAGTGTGGATCATGAGTTCTGTCCTGCATGAGGATCCGTACCTGGAAAGCTGGCGCTGGATGAGTCGTCAGATTCGCTGCGGCCTCGACCCCAATGAACCTCGCCTGATCGAACATTACCTCAATGAGGGGCGATACCTGGCGTGCTGCACGGCGACCCATCCGTGGACGATTGCCGAAACCTCGTTCCGTCTCCTGATCGACACCGCCACCGATATCGCGCTGCCCTGGCACTGGCGATCCCTGTGTTTGGACCAGGCCTGGCGCCCACTGCGCGACCTGGAAAAACTCTCCCTCTGTGCCTGCCGCCTCAAGCGCTGGCAGACCTTTGCCTGGCAATTGGCAACCTGCGAATTGCTGCCGTCTATTTCTCACTCCGACCTGGTGCAAGGATCTAACGATGAGTAACACCCGTATCGAACGCGACAGCATGGGCGAACTGCAAGTGCCGGCCGAGGCCTTGTATGGCGCACAAACCCAGCGCGCGGTGAACAACTTCCCGATCAGTCATCAGCGCATGCCGGCGCAATTCATTCGCGCGCTCATCCTGGCCAAGGCAGCGGCCGCCAAGGTCAACGTCGACCTCAAGCAGATCAGCGAAGGGCAGGGTAAGGCCATCGTCGATGCTGCCCAGGGCCTGCTCGAAGGCGACTTCATGCCGCATTTCCCAGTAGATATCTTCCAGACCGGCTCCGGCACCAGCTCCAACATGAACGCTAACGAGGTGATTGCTACCCTCGCCAGCCGTTTGCTCGGTGAGGCGGTCAACCCCAATGACCACGTCAATTGTGGCCAGAGCAGCAACGACATCATCCCGACCACGATTCACGTCAGCGCCGCTTTGGTCTTGCACGAGCAAACCCTGCCGGCCCTGCTGCACCTGGTGCAGGTGATCGAGCAGAAGGCCGAAGAGGTTCATCCGTTCATCAAGACCGGCCGCACCCACCTGATGGATGCGATGCCGGTGCGCATGAGCCAGGTGCTCAACGGCTGGGCGCAGCAATTGAAGGCCAATATCGGCCATTTGCAGGATTTGCTGCCAAGCCTGCAGGCATTGGCTCAAGGTGGCACGGCAGTGGGCACCGGGATCAACGCGCACCCTGAGTTCGCCGTGCGCTTCAGTCAGCAACTGAGCCATCTCACCGGCGTGACATTCACCCCGGGCAAAAACCTGTTTGCACTGATTGGCTCCCAGGACACTGCCGTTGCCGTATCCGGTCAACTGAAAGCCACGGCAGTCTCGTTGATGAAAATCGCCAATGACCTGCGCTGGATGAACTCCGGTCCTCTGGCGGGCCTGGGCGAAATCGAGCTGGAGGGCCTGCAGCCTGGCTCTTCGATCATGCCCGGCAAGGTCAACCCGGTGATTCCGGAAGCGACCGCCATGGTGGCCGCGCAAGTCATCGGCAACGACACCGTGATTACCGTGGCCGGCCAGTCAGGCAACTTCGAGCTCAACGTGATGTTGCCGATCATCGCCCAAAACCTGCTCGGCAGCCTCGAGTTACTCGCCAATTCCAGCCGTTTGCTGGCAGACAAGGCCATTGCGAGCTTCAAGGTCAACGAAGGCAAGCTGAAAGAAGCCTTGTCGCGCAACCCGATCCTGGTCACTGCACTCAACCCGATCATCGGTTACCAAAAGGCTGCTGAAATCGCCAAGAAGGCCTATCAGCAAGGCCGCCCGGTGATTGATGTCGCCCTCGAGCACACCGACTTGCCCCGTAGCCAACTGGAGGTCCTGCTGGATCCGGAAAAGCTCACGGCTGGCGGCGTGTAACCACCGACCCTGCTTTGGAGGCTCACCATGGAGCACTGGAAACGCACGATCGAACGGGCCAATCGCTGCTTTATGGCGGGCGAGTTGGTCGACGCTCGGGAAGCTTATTTGCAAGCCTTGGCCCTGGCTCAAGTGTTATTCGAGCGCTGGGCGGATGCCGACGAAGCAGTGGCGGCTTGCGTCATTTCCCATCACAACCTGGCGGACCTGCATTTGCGCCTGAACCAGCCGGAGGAGAGCGCGGAATACCTGTGCGCTATTCACCAACGCCTGCTCCAGACCATGCAGGACCCACGGCTGAGCCCGCAACTGCGCGAAGCGGCCTTGCGCCAGAGCAGCAAGACCTATGTCGAGCTGTTGAATTTCATCAGCGATCACGGTGAGTACCCACGTACCCACCGCTTGCTGGGCGGCACTGCGGCGCAAACGGATGCGTCGACCCGCCACAGTCCTTATTACGGAGCCCATTGAGATGACTTACACGTTGCCAGCCTTGCCCTACGCCTATGACGCCCTTGAGCCGCATATCGATGCGCAAACCATGGAGATTCACTACACCAAGCATCACCAGACCTACATCAACAACCTCAACGCGGCGGTCGAGGGCACCGAGTTTGCGGGTTGGCCGGTAGAGAGGCTGGTGTCCAGCGTGCAGCAATTACCGGAAAAACTGCGGGCTGCGGTCATCAACCAAGGCGGTGGCCATGCCAATCATTCACTGTTTTGGGCCGTGATGTCGCCAAAAGGCGGCGGCAAGCCAGAGGGCGCGTTGGGCAAGGCCATCGATGAGCAATTGGGTGGTTTTGACAGCTTCAAAGAAGCATTCACCAAGGCTGCGCTGACTCGTTTCGGCAGCGGTTGGGCGTGGCTGAGCGTCACCCCGCAAAAGACATTGGTGGTGGAAAGCAGCGGCAACCAGGACAGCCCGTTGATGAGCGGCAACACGCCGATCTTGGGGTTGGATGTCTGGGAGCACGCCTATTACCTGCTCTACCAGAACCGCCGCCCCGAATACATCAACGCCTTCTACAGCGTCATCAACTGGCCGGAAGTCGCCGCACGCTACCAGGCCGCATTGGCCTGATATTCATCCAATAACAAGATCTAAGGCCGACTATGGGCACTGAAACACTGGCGATCAGCAGCGGGCGAATGTTTCGTTATGCGTTTGGCTCGCTGCTGCTGTTGGCAGGTACTGCATTGCTGGTGGCTCACGGGCTGGCCTGGCTGGACCTCGAACCGCGCATCCTGCGGGCGTTGCAGGGCGGGGCGATTTGCGCGCTCGGCACCGCATTGG
This sequence comes from Pseudomonas sp. P7548, assembly GCF_013386585.1. Lineage (GTDB taxonomy): Bacteria > Pseudomonadota > Gammaproteobacteria > Pseudomonadales > Pseudomonadaceae > Aquipseudomonas. Next base: position 46,543 of record NZ_JACARO010000047.1, read on the forward strand.
GCGCGGTGCCGGTGTTGGTGATTCGCCGGATGCCCGTCGCACTCAGCGATACCTTATTGGGGTTTGGGGCGGGTGTGATGCTGGCTGCGACCGCGTTTTCGTTGATCGTGCCGGGCATTGCCGCCGCTGAAACCCTGGGGCTCTCGCCTTGGGGCGCCAGTGGGTTGATCAGCTTCGGCATCATGCTGGGCGCCTTCGGGCTGTACCTGGTCGACCGCAAGGTCTCCGGTGCGAGCCCGGAAATGTTGGTGGGCACACCGGATAAGCCTGTGATTCCTCCACGTATCTGGTTGTTCGTGTTTGCCATCATTGCCCACAATATTCCCGAAGGCATGGCCGTGGGCGTCTCCGCAGGCGGTGGCATGCCAGATGCCGACAGCCTGGCCATGGGCATCGCTTTGCAGGATGTACCCGAAGGCCTGGTGATTGCATTGGTATTGGCCGGCGCGGGGATGTCGCGGGTCAAGGCGTTCTTGATCGGCGCAGCGTCAGGCTTGGTGGAGCCGGTATTCGCAGTGCTTTGCGCCTGGCTGGTCAGCCTGGCCGAAGTGCTGTTGCCGCTTGGGTTGGCGTTGGCGGCGGGTGCGATGCTGTTGGTCGTGACCCACGAGGTCATCCCGGAGTCGCGGCGCAATGGTCACGAAAAGCTCGCCAGCCTGGGGCTGTGCATCGGCTTCTGCTTGATGATGGTGATGGACACGGCCTTGGGATAAATCGCTTCTGTAGGAACCCGGCTTGCCGGCGATGGCGTCCTCAGGTCCAACACCTGACTCAAAGGCCTCATCGCCGGCAAGCCGGGCTCCTACAAGGGATGGGGCTATTCGCCTTCGTCGAAGTAGTTGTTGATCAACGCCACCAGTGCAGCCATGGCTTCGTCTTCCTGTTCGCCTTCCGTCTTCAGGTGAATCTTGGTGCCCTTGCCGGCTGCCAGCATCATCATGGCCATGATGCTCTTGCCGTCGACCATCGATTCCGGTGTGCGACCGGCGCGGATCTGGCAAGGAAACTGCCCGGCCACGCCGACGAATTTGGCTGAGGCACGGGCGTGCAGGCCTAGCTTGTTGATGATTTCAATTTCCAGAGCGGGCATCGCGCAGGTGTTCCTTTCAGCTAAGGTCGCGGTGGCGGACCTGGACGTTCTTGAGGGTTTGTTGCAGCACCTGGCCCAGGCGTTCGGTCAGGTAGACGGAGCGGTGGTGACCACCGGTGCAGCCGATGGCAATGGTGACGTACGCGCGATTGCTCGCGGCAAAGCGGGGTAGCCATTTGAGCAGGTAGCTGGAGATATCCTGGAACATCTCTTCAACATCCGGCTGCGCGGCCAGGTATTCGGCTACAGGCAAGTCCAGCCCGGATTGTTCGCGCAGTTCCGGCTTCCAGTAAGGGTTGGGCAGGCAGCGCACATCGAACACCAGGTCGGCGTCCACCGGCATGCCGCGCTTGAAGCCGAACGACTCCACGAGAAACGCCGTGCCAGGTTCCGGTTGGTTGAGCAGGCGCAGCTTGATGGCATCGCGCAACTGATACAGATTGAGGCTGGTGGTGTTGATCTTGAGGTCGGCGAGGTCAATGATCGGGCCCAGCAACTTGGTTTCATCCTCGATGGCTTCTGCCAGGGAGCGATGGGGGCTGCTGAGGGGGTGACGTCGGCGGGTCTCGGAAAAGCGCTTGAGCAGGGTTTCTTCGTCGGCGTCCAGGTACAGCACATCACAATGAATATGCTTGGCCCTGACCTCCTCGAGCAGTTGCGGAAAACGCTCAAGGTGGCTGGGCAGGTTGCGGGCATCAATCGAAACGGCAACCAGGGGCTGGGCCAGCTCGGTGTGGATCAGTGCGCGTTCCGCCAGCTCCGGCAGCAGGCCGGCCGGCAGGTTGTCGATGCAATAAAAGCCGTTGTCCTCAAGGACATTGAGGGCGGTGCTTTTACCCGAGCCGGAGCGGCCGCTGACGATGATCAAACGCATGATTACTGCCCGTTCTGTTCATCCAGGACAACCTGATAAAGCGCCTCATTGCTGCTGGCGCCACGCAGTTTGTCGCGTACGTCCTTGCGGTCAAGCATGCTGGCGATCTGCCGAAGCAGTTCCAGGTGCACATCGGTGGCGGCTTGCGGGACCAGCAGGACAAACAGCAGGTCGACCGGGGCGCCGTCGATGGCGTCGAAATCGATGGGAGCTTCAAGGTGCAGCAGGGCACTGACAGGTGTTTCGCAACCCTTGAGACGGCAGTGGGGGATGGCGATGCCGTTGCCAAAACCGGTGGAGCCGAGTTTTTCACGGGCAATCAGCGCGTCGAAGACATCTTGCATCTCCAGATCCGGCACTTCGCGCGCGATCAGGTTGGCAATTTGTTCGAGGGCTTTTTTCTTGCTGCCGCCCGGCACGTTCACGAGGGAACGGCCGGGGGTCAGGATGGTTTCAAGTCGGATCATGGGGGGAGAGTTAACGACCTGTACCTTGCATCAGGTGCAGATTCTTTTCCTTATGCTTTATGAGTTGGCGGTCCAGCTTGTCGTAGAGCGAGTCGATCGCCGCGTACATGTCTTCATGCTCCGCATTGGCGACGAGCTTTGCATTCGGTACGTGCAGAGTGGCCTCGATTTTCTGCTTGAGCTTATCGACCTCCATGATGACCTGCACGTTGGTGATCTTGTCAAAATGCCCTGCCAGCTTGTTCAGCTTGCTTTCGGTGTATTCACGCAGGGGTTTGGTGACTTCCAGCTGGTGTCCACTGATGTTGACTTGCATACAGCTTCTCCTTCGTTGCCAGTGCATAAAGCGGCAGGCCGGGGTGCCTGCCACTGGAACGCTGTGGCCCGCCCGTCACATCAAACGCTTACGCTCGCTGGAAGGCGCGATCCCGAGGGACTCGCGGTACTTGGCGACGGTTCGACGGGCGACCTGAATGCCTTGTGCCTCCAGTAAACCAGCGATCTTACTGTCACTCAATGGCTTTTTCTGATTTTCAGCGGCAACCAGTTTTTTGATGATCGCGCGGATCGCCGTGGACGAGCATTCGCCGCCTTCGGAGGTGCTGACGTGGCTGGAGAAAAAGTATTTCAGTTCATAAATACCCCGTGGGGTATGCATGAATTTCTGCGTGGTCACCCGGGAGATCGTCGATTCATGCATGCCCACTGCTTCGGCGATGTCATGCAGCACCAGCGGCTTCATCGCCTCGTCGCCGTATTCCAGGAAGCCGCGCTGGTGCTCGACGATCTGGGTGGCGACTTTCATCAGGGTTTCGTTGCGGCTTTGCAGGCTCTTGATGAACCAGCGCGCTTCCTGCAACTGGTTGCGCATGAAGGTGTTGTCGGCGCTGGTGTCGGCACGACGTACAAAACCGGCGTACTGCGGGTTGACGCGCAAGCGTGGTACCGACTCCTGGTTAAGCTCCACCAGCCAGCGCTCGTTGTCCTTGCGTACGATCACGTCAGGGACGACGTATTCAGCTTCGCTGGACTCGATCTGCGAACCGGGGCGTGGGTTGAGGCTCTGGACCAGCTCGATGACCTGGCGCAGGTCGTCTTCCTTGAGCTTCATGCGGCGCATGAGCTGGCTGTAGTCGCGGCTGCCCAGCAGGTCGATGTAGTCATTGACCAGGCGCTGGGCCTCGGCAAGCCAAGGCGTCTTGGCCGGAAGTTGGCGCAATTGCAGCAGCAGGCACTCGCTGAGGGTCCGGGCGCCAATGCCGGCCGGTTCGAATTGCTGGATTCGGTGCAGGACGGCTTCGATCTCGTCCAGCTCAATGTCCAGTTCCGGGTCGAATGCCTCAAGGATTTCCTCAAGGGTTTCGTCCAGGTAGCCCTGGTTATTGATGCAGTCGATCAGGGTGACGGCGATCAGGCGATCGGTGTCGGACATCGGTGCCAGGTTCAGTTGCCACAGCAGATGGCTCTGCAGGCTCTCGCCGGCGGACGTGCGGGTGGTGAAGTCCCACTCGTCATCGTCATTGCTTGGCAGGCTGCTGGCACTGGTCTGGTAGACGTCTTCCCAGGCCGTGTCCACGGGAAGCTCGTTGGGAATGCGTTCGTTCCATTCGCCGTCCTCCAGGTTGTCCACCGTCGGGGCGGTTTCCTGATAGGAGGGTTCCTGCACGTCGGAATTGGGTTTTTGCTCGATGTTGTCAGCCAGCGGGTCTGCATTGTCGAAGTCGTCGCCTTCTTCCTGGCGTTCGAGCATCGGATTGGACTCCAGGGCCTCCTGGATTTCCTGTTGCAGGTCCAGGGTCGACAATTGGAGCAGGCGGATGGCCTGTTGCAGCTGCGGTGTCATCGTCAGCTGCTGGCCCATTCTCAGGACTAGCGATGGTTTCATGGCAGGGGCTTAACACCTTATTCGCCGGCGCAATGCGCCATCCACGACAGGGCGCGTGAGCGCCAAACATAAGCAAATTATATGCCTGATATCGGGGGCTTTGCCTAGAGCGCGGTAACAATAAAAAAACTGAGGTTTTTATTGACTCCCGCGCGCGCTGGCGTTCGGCCTGACACCGCGACGCTTACAGGCGGAACTCGTGGCCCAGGTACACTTCCTTGACCAGTTCGTTGGCCAGGATGGTGGCGGAGTCGCCTTCGGCGATCAATTGGCCATCGTTGACGATATAAGCGGTTTCACAGATATCGAGGGTCTCGCGAACGTTGTGGTCAGTGATCAGTACGCCGATCCCCTTGGCCTTGAGGTGGTGGATGATCTGTTTGATATCGCCCACCGAAATCGGGTCGACGCCGGCGAACGGTTCGTCCAGCAGGATGAACTTCGGCGCGGTGGCCAATGCGCGGGCGATTTCCACACGGCGACGCTCGCCACCGGACAGGCTCATGCCCAGGTTGTCGCGGATGTGGTTGATATGGAATTCCTGCAGCAGGCTTTCCAGCTCCTTGCGGCGGCCGTCACGGTCGAGTTCCTTGCGGGTCTCCAGGATCGCCATGATGTTGTCCGAAACCGACAGTTTGCGGAAGATCGACGCTTCCTGGGGAAGATAGCCGATACCGGCGCGAGCACGACCGTGCATCGGCTGGTGGCTGACATCCAGGTCGTCGATCAGTACGCGACCCTGATCTGCCTGGACCAGGCCGACGATCATGTAGAAACAGGTGGTCTTGCCGGCACCGTTGGGGCCGAGCAGGCCGACGATCTGGCCGCTGTCGATCGACAGGCTGACGTCGCGCACGACCTGACGGCTTTTGTAGGCCTTGGCCAGATGCTGGGCTTTCAGGGTTGCCATTACTCGGCCTTCTTCTTCGGCTGGATAACCATGTCGATACGCGGACGAGGTGCGGTGACCTTGTTGCCATTGGCGCGACCGGCGTTGGCGACCTGTTTCACGGTGTCATAGGTGATTTTTTCACCTTCCGTGGTGTTGCCGTCGGTGCTGACGACCTTGGCCTGGTCAATCAGGACAATGCGGTTCTGCTGGGCGTGATACTGAATGGTCTTGCCATAGCCCTTCATCGGGGCGGTGTCGGCAGGTGCCTGCTTCTGTTCGAAATAGGCCAGGTTGCCCACCGAGGTCACGACGTCGATGTCGCCGCTCTTGGTGCGGGTCAGTGTCACCGTGTTGCCAGTGATCTTCATCGAGCCCTGGGTAATGATCACGCCACCGGTGTAGGTCGCGACGCCTTGCTTGTCATCCAGCTGCGCATCGTCAGCCTGGATGTGGATCGGTTGCTGGCTATCGTTCGGCAGAGCCCAGGCGCTCACGCTTCCCAGTGCTGCGCCCAGACCGAGCAAAATAGGGAGAGTTTTAACGAGCCTCATACTGTCCTCTTACGTTCGATAGCAGGTGTATCCTGCTTTCTTTCAAATACGCTTTCATTCCCTTGCCAGTCGATACACCGCCAGCGCCGTCGATTCTAACGTCTTGCTCGGTCTGCGCATATTGCTTCTGCGGGAATACGGTCATGCGACTGGTGGTGATCACGGTGTCGCGGTTCTTGTCGTCAGTGCGCGCAACGCGTACCGAGTCGATCAGTTCTACTTGGGTGCCGTCCGGGTTGACCTCGCCACGCTTGCTGGTGACGTGCCACGGAAACTCGGTGCCGCGATAGATGTTCATGTCGGGATTGGTCAGCAAGGTCACTTCAGTAGCCTTCAAGTGCTCGACCTTGTCCGACGTCATTTCGTACTGCACCTTGCCGTCGGGCAGGAACTGCACGCTTTTGGCGTTGATGGCGTAATAGTCGATGGCCCCGTCGTCAACCTGCGCTACAGGCTTGTCGAGGAAGCGCTCCGGGCTGATATTCCAGTAGCCCACCGCGAGGAACAGCGCGGCGATGACCCCGAATAGCAGGAAGTTGCGAATCTTTTTGCTCAGCATAAAACGCTCTATAAGTAGGCGGCGTGGGCCGCTTCAAGGCTGCCCTGGGCGCGCAGGATCAATTCGCAGAACTCACGCGCGGCACCTTCACCGCCACGGGCCGTGGTGATGCCATGGGCGTGTTCACGAACAAATGCCGCCGCGTTGGCGACAGCCATGCCCAGGCCTACCCGGCGAATGACCGGCAGGTCGGGCAGGTCGTCACCGAGGTAGGCGACCTGCTCATAGCTTAGGTTGAGTTGGCCAAGAAGCTCGTCCAGAACCACCAGTTTATCCTCACGGCCCTGATACAGGTGAGGAATCCCCAGGTTTTGTGCACGACGTTCCACAACCGGGGTCTTGCGACCGCTGATAATGGCCGTTTGCACACCTGCCGCCATCAGCATCTTGATGCCCTGGCCGTCGAGGGTATTGAACGTCTTGAATTCGCTGCCGTCTTCGAGAAAGTACAGGCGGCCATCGGTCAGCACGCCGTCGACGTCGAAAATCGCCAGCTTGATGTTCTTGCCGCGTTGCAACAGGTCGCCTGTCATTACATTACTCCCGCACGCAGCAAGTCGTGCATGTTCAGGGCGCCGATAGGGCGGTCATCTTCATTGACCACCACCAGCGCGCCGATCTTGTGGTCTTCCATGATCTTCAGCGCTTCTGCAGCCAGCATTTCCGGGCGTGCGGTCTTGCCATGAGGGGTCATGACCGCATCGATGGTCGCGGTGTGGATGTCGATGGTGCGGTCCAGGGTGCGGCGCAAGTCGCCGTCTGTGAATACCCCGGCCAGGCGGCCATCGGCTTCCAGGATAACGGTCATGCCGAGGCCCTTGCGGGTCATTTCCATCAGCGCGTCCTTCAGTAGCGTGCCGCGCTGGACGTGAGGCAATTCATCGCCTGCATGCATGACGTTTTCCACTTTCAACAGCAGGCGGCGGCCCAGGGCGCCACCGGGATGGGAGAAAGCGAAGTCTTCTGCGGTAAAACCGCGGGCTTCCAGCAGGGCAACGGCCAGCGCATCACCCATGACCAGGGCGGCGGTGGTCGAGGACGTCGGCGCCAGGTTCAGCGGGCAGGCCTCGTGGGCCACGTGAACGTTGAGGTTCACTTCGGCGGCCTTGGCCAGCGTCGATTCCGGGTTGCCGGTGATGCTGATCATCTTGATGCCCAGGCGCTTGATCAGCGGCAACAGGGTGACGATTTCGTTGGTGGTGCCGGAGTTGGACAGCGCCAGGATGATGTCATCCTTGGTGATCATGCCCATGTCGCCGTGGCTGGCTTCTGCCGGATGCACGAAAAACGAGGTGGTCCCGGTGCTTGCCAGCGTGGCGGCGATCTTGTTGCCGATGTGCCCGGATTTACCCATGCCGACCACGACAACGCGGCCTTTGCTGGCCAGAATCATCTCGCAGGCGCGTACGAAATCCGCGTCGATATGGGCCAGCAAGCCCTCTACGGCTTCGAGCTCGAGGCGGATGGTGCGCTGTGCGGATTGAATAAGGTCGCTGGATTGGCTCATGTCTGAAATCGTATAGCCTGACGAAAAGTCGGCGATTATAGCGGTAATGATCAATTCCCTCACGCAAGTTCGTCAGGCTTTATTCACAAGGCGTCAGAGATTCCGCTCCCGCCCAACACAGTCGGCAATGTTTTTCCCTGTCGTCAATCTGAACAAGCGCAGTTCCGGCCTTGGGGGCGCCGCACCAGCAGTGATATAGTTCGCCGCCAGTTCGGTTCACCCAACCCATGTGGCTACCTGCTTGCACATCCGTTGCAAACGAATGTCGTACACATGGTGTCTGAGTGAGAGGCTGCATCCCAAGGAGTTTAGATGAGTGCCGATAACGCCTACGCGGTCGAGCTGAAGGGCCTTACCTTCAAGCGCGGGACGCGCAGCATCTTCAATAACGTCGATATTCGCATTCCCCGCGGCAAGGTCACGGGCATCATGGGCCCTTCAGGCTGTGGCAAGACCACCCTGTTGCGCCTGATGGGCATGCAATTGCGGCCCAGTGCCGGCGAAGTGTGGGTCAATGGACAGAACCTGCCGACGCTGTCGCGCAGCGACCTGTTCGATGCGCGCAAGCACATGGGTGTGCTGTTCCAGAGCGGTGCGTTGTTCACCGATCTCGATGTATTCGAAAACGTGGCGTTTCCGCTGCGGGTGCATACCCAGCTGTCCGATGAAATGATTCGTGACATTGTGTTGCTGAAACTGCAGGCCGTGGGCCTTCGCGGTGCCGTCGACCTGATGCCTGACGAACTGTCCGGTGGCATGAAGCGCCGTGTCGCACTGGCGCGGGCCATCGCCCTCGACCCGCAGATCCTCATGTACGACGAACCGTTCGTGGGCCAGGATCCGATCGCCATGGGCGTATTGGTACGCCTCATTAGACTGCTCAACGATGCGCTGGGTATCACCAGTATCGTGGTTTCCCATGACCTGGCCGAAACCGCGAGCATCGCCGACTACCTCTATGTCGTCGGTGATGGCCAGGTGTTGGGGCAGGGCACTCCAGAAGAGTTGATGAACGCCGATAACCCGCGCATTCGCCAATTCATGACCGGCGATCCTGATGGCCCGGTGCCTTTCCATTTTCCGGCAGCGGACTACCGCTCAGATCTTCTGGGGAAGCGCTGATGCGCAAGACATCTCTTATCGAAAAGGTTCGCCTTTTCGGCCGCTCGGGCATCGACATTGTCGAAGTGCTGGGCCGTTCCACCCTCTTCCTGTTTCATGCCTTGCTCGGTCGTGGCGGCATCGGCGGCGGTTTTGGCCTGCTGATCAAGCAGTTGCACTCGGTGGGCGTGATGTCCCTGGTGATCATCGTCGTTTCCGGCGTGTTCATTGGCATGGTGCTGGCGCTGCAGGGTTTCAACATTCTGTCCAGTTACGGTTCGGAGCAGGCGGTGGGGCAGATGGTCGCCCTGACGCTGTTGCGTGAACTGGGGCCGGTGGTCACCGCCTTACTGTTTGCCGGGCGCGCCGGTTCTGCCCTGACGGCAGAAATCGGCAACATGAAGTCCACCGAACAGCTGTCCAGCCTGGAAATGATCGGCGTGGACCCGCTCAAGTACATCGTCGCCCCGCGCCTGTGGGCCGGCTTCATTTCCCTGCCGCTGCTGGCAATGATCTTCAGCGTGGTCGGTATCTGGGGCGGTTCGTGGGTGGCGGTTGACTGGCTGGGCGTCTATGACGGCTCCTACTGGGCCAACATGCAGAACAGCGTGACCTTCAGTGGTGACGTGCTCAACGGCATCATCAAAAGCATCGTTTTCGCCTTTGTAGTGACCTGGATCGCCGTATTCCAAGGCTACGACTGTGAGCCCACCTCAGAAGGGATCAGTCGCGCCACCACCAAGACCGTTGTGTACGCCTCGCTGGCGGTACTGGGCCTTGACTTCATTTTGACCGCCTTGATGTTTGGAGATTTCTGATGCAAAACCGCACTGTGGAAATCGGTGTCGGCCTTTTCTTGCTGGCTGGCATCCTGGCTTTACTGTTGCTGGCCCTGCGGGTCAGTGGCCTGTCGGCCAGCCCCACCGCCGATACTTATAAACTTTATGCGTACTTCGACAATATCGCCGGTTTGACGGTCAGAGCTAAAGTGACCATGGCCGGCGTTACCATCGGCAAGGTCACGGCAATCGATCTGGATCGCGACAGCTTCACCGGCCGGGTGACCATGCAGGTGGACAAGAAGGTAGATAATCTGCCGACTGACTCCACTGCATCTATCCTCACAGCGGGTCTGCTGGGCGAGAAGTACATCGGTGTCAGCGTGGGCGGGGAAACAGCCCTGCTCAAGGATGGTTCGACCATCCACGACACGCAGTCGTCGCTGGTGCTTGAAGACCTGATCGGTAAATTCCTGCTCAATACGGTCAATAAAGACGCCAAATGAGGAATCTGTTCATGATCTCTACCTTGCGACGTGGCCTGCTGGTATTGCTTGCAGCGCTGCCGCTGCTGGCCAACGCGGCAGGTTCTGCGCACGATCTGGTGCAGGATACGACCAGCAAGATGCTGGCTGACCTGACTGCCAACAAAGAGCAGTACAAGCAGGACCCGAGTAAGTTCTACGACGCGCTGAACTCGATTGTGGGCCCGGTGGTGGATGCCGAAGGCATTTCCCGCAGCATCATGACCGTCAAGTATTCGCGCAAGGCGACCCCGGCGCAGATGCAGACCTTCCAGGAAAATTTCAAGAAGGGCCTGTTCCAGTTCTACGGCAACGCGCTGCTTGAGTACAACAACCAGGGCATCACCGTGGACCCTGCCAAGGACGAGTCGGGCGACCGTACCAGCGTCGGCATGACTGTCAAAGGCAACAACGGCGCGGTCTACCCTGTGCAGTACACGCTGGAGAAGGTCAACGGCGAGTGGAAACTGCGCAACGTGATCATCAACGGCATCAACATCGGCAAGCTGTTCCGTGATCAGTTCGCTGACGCCATGCAGCGCAACGGCAACGACCTGGACAAGACCATCAACGGTTGGGCCGGTGAAGTGGCCAAGGCCAAGGAAGAAACTGACAAGCAAGCTGCCGGGAAGTCCGCACAATGACCGAGTCGGCTGTTCGTCTCGGCGACGCCGGCGAGTTGTTCCTCAGCGGCGTGCTGGACTACCGCACCGGGCCTGACCTGCGCAAGCAGGGCCAGGCGCTGATCAAGACCAGCACCGCGCCTGCACTGGTGCTCGATTGCTCGGCGGTGACCAAGTCCAGCAGCGTTGGCTTGTCGTTATTGCTGTGCTTTATCCGTGATGCCGAGGCGATTAAAAAGCCGGTCAGCATCCGTGCAATGCCCGAGGACATGCGGGAAATTGCCGAGGTTTCCGGCCTGACCGAGCTGTTGGCGCATCCTTAATAGCCATTTTCAGGAAAGCCCCCCGTCAGAGTCCTGCTATGCGGGGTTCGCAGGCGCGGGGCTTTTTTGTATGATGTGCGACCCGTGCGCACTGGGCGCCGATAGAGGTTGAGCATGCAGGCCCTAGAAGTTAAGCGCTTCCTTGAAGGAAAGCTGCCGGATACGAACGTAGAAGTTGAAGGCGAAGGCTGCAACTTCCAGCTGAACGTGATTAGCGATGAACTGGCGGCATTGAGCCCGGTCAAGCGTCAGCAGCAGATCTATGCCCATTTGAACCCATGGATCACCGATGGCAGCATCCATGCGGTCACTATGAAATTTTTCAGCCGCGCGGCCTGGGCCGAGCGCACCTGAGCCCCCAAGGCGTCGAGATTCTTATGGATAAATTGATTATTACCGGCGGTGCCCGCCTTGATGGCGAGATTCGCATTTCCGGTGCGAAAAACTCCGCTCTGCCGATCCTGGCGGCGACCCTGCTGTGCGATGGCCCGGTTACCGTGGCCAACCTGCCGCACCTGCACGACATCACCACCATGATCGAGCTGTTCGGTCGCATGGGCATTGAGCCGGTGATCGACGAGAAGCTGGCCGTCGAAATCGACCCGCGCACCATCAAGACCCTGGTCGCTCCGTACGAGCTGGTGAAAACCATGCGTGCCTCGATCCTGGTACTGGGCCCGATGGTTGCCCGTTTCGGCGAAGCCGAAGTGGCACTGCCTGGCGGTTGCGCCATCGGTTCGCGTCCGGTTGACCTGCACATCCGTGGCCTCGAAGCCATGGGCGCGACCATTGACGTCGAAGGCGGCTACATCAAGGCCAAGGCGCCGGAAGGCGGCCTGCGTGGTGCCAACTTCTTCTTCGATACCGTCAGCGTGACCGGTACCGAGAACATCATGATGGCCGCTGCCCTGGCCAACGGCCGCAGCGTCCTGCAAAACGCCGCGCGCGAGCCGGAAGTGGTCGACCTGGCCAACTTCCTGATCGCCATGGGTGCCAATATCACCGGCGCTGGCACCGACACCATCACCATCGACGGTGTGAAACGCCTGCACTCGGCCACCTACAAAGTAATGCCGGACCGTATCGAGACCGGCACCTACCTGGTTGCCGCTGCCGTCACCGGTGGCCGCGTCAAGGTCAAGGACACCGATCCGACCATCCTGGAAGCGGTGCTTGAGAAGCTGCGCGAAGCCGGTGCCGAAATCACCACCGGCGAAGACTGGATCGAGCTGAACATGCACGGCAAGCGTCCCAAGGCCGTCAACGTGCGTACCGCTCCCTACCCGGCGTTCCCGACCGACATGCAGGCGCAGTTCATCTCCCTGAACGCCATTGCCGAAGGCACCGGTGCGGTCATCGAGACCATCTTCGAAAACCGCTTCATGCACGTGTACGAATTGCACCGCATGGGCGCCAAGATCCAGGTCGAAGGCAACACCGCCATCGTGACCGGCACCGAGAAGCTCAAGGGCGCGCCAGTGATGGCCACCGACCTGCGCGCCTCGGCCAGCCTGGTAATATCGGCGCTGATCGCCGAGGGCGACACCCTGATCGACCGCATCTACCACATCGACCGTGGTTACGAGTGCATCGAAGAGAAACTGCAGATGCTCGGCGCGAAAATCCGCCGCGTACCGGGCTAGTTGCTGTTTGTAGTGAGCGGGCTTGCCCCGCGCCGAGGTGTATCAGGTAGGGTTAAGGCGCCTGACACACCACGTCGCGGGGCAAGCCCGCTCACTACAAGTTGAAGAAGCAATATGCTGAATTTGTTTAAAATCGAGGCTGTAATGGCCTCGATCTGTGTCTGGCGCCGTTCGCGACCGGACAGCAATAGCCTGATGAAGGACTGACGTTTCCCATGTTGACCATCGCACTGTCCAAGGGCCGCATCCTTGACGACACTTTGCCGCTTCTGGCTGAAGCGGGCATCGTGCCGACCGAGAATCCGGACAAGAGCCGCAAGCTGATCATCCCCACGACCCAGGACGACGTTCGTCTGTTGATCGTGCGGGCTACCGACGTGCCGACCTACGTTGAGCATGGCGCGGCCGACCTGGGTGTCGCCGGCAAGGACGTGCTGATGGAATACGGCGGCCAGGGTTTGTACGAGCCGCTGGACCTGCGTATCGCGCTGTGCAAGCTGATGACTGCCGGCCGTGTCGGTGATGTCGAGCCAAAGGGACGCCTGCGCGTGGCCACCAAGTTCGTCAACGTTGCCAAGCGTTACTACGCCGAGCAAGGTCGCCAGGTCGACATCATCAAGCTCTACGGCTCGATGGAGCTGGCCCCGTTGATCGGCCTGGCCGACAAGATCATCGACGTGGTCGACACCGGCAACACCCTGCGTGCCAATGGCCTGGAGCCTCAGGATTTCATTGCTGACATCAGCTCCCGCCTGATCGTCAACAAAGCGTCGATGAAGATGCAGCACGCCCGTATCCAGGCGTTGATCGACACCCTGCGCAAGGCAGTGGAGTCGCGACACCGCGGTTGACTTACCCGCGTAGCTGAACAGCTGCGCCCGTCTATCCGCCTCATAGCCAGAATTCTCAGGTGCCCAAGCGGATCGACTGCTAACTTTCGGCGCCTGAGCATTTTTGCCAATCCTATGAGGCCCTCGCTATGACCACGTCCACTGCAATTGCCCGACTCAACGCTGCCGATCCGGATTTCGCCCATCATCTGGATCATCTGCTGAGCTGGGAAAGCGTGTCCGACGATTCGGTCAACGGGCGGGTGCTCGACATCATCAAGGCCGTGCGCGAGCGCGGTGATGCGGCGCTGGTGGACTTCACCCGCCAGTTCGATGGCCTGGACGTCAAGTCCATGGCCGACCTGATCCTGCCCCGCGAACGCCTGGAGCTGGCCCTGACGCGCATCACTGCGCCCCAGCGCGAAGCCCTGGAAGTGGCGGCGGCGCGGGTGCGCAGCTACCACGAGAAGCAAAAGCAGGACTCCTGGAGCTACACCGAGGCCGACGGCACCTTGCTGGGCCAGAAGGTCACGCCGTTGGACCGTGCCGGCCTGTATGTGCCAGGCGGTAAAGCGTCCTACCCATCGTCGGTGTTGATGAACGCCATTCCCGCCAAGGTGGCCGGCGTGACCGAAGTGGTCATGGTGGTGCCAACCCCGCGTGGTGAAATCAACGAACTGGTGCTGGCGGCAGCGTGCATCGCCGGTGTCGACCGTGTGTTCACCATCGGTGGCGCACAGGCCGTTGCGGCCCTGGCTTATGGCACCGAAAGCGTACCGAAGGTCGACAAGGTGGTCGGCCCTGGCAACATCTACGTTGCCACTGCCAAGCGCCACGTGTTCGGCCAGGTTGGTATCGACATGATCGCCGGCCCTTCGGAAATCCTCGTGGTATGCGATGGCCAGACCGATCCGGACTGGATTGCCATGGACCTGTTCTCCCAGGCCGAGCACGACGAAGACGCCCAGGCGATCCTGGTCAGCCCGGATGCCGAGTTCCTCGACAAGGTCGCCGCCAGCATCAATAAGCTGATGCCGACCATGGAGCGCGCCGAGATCATCGAGAAGTCGATCAATGGCCGCGGCGCGCTGATCCTGGTGCGTGACATGGAGCAGGCCATCGAAGTGGCCAACCGTATCGCGCCGGAGCACCTGGAACTGTCCGTGGCCGACCCTCAGGCCTGGCTGCCGTCGATTCGCCACGCCGGTGCGATCTTCATGGGCCGCCACACCAGCGAAGCCCTGGGTGACTACTGCGCGGGCCCGAACCACGTGCTGCCGACCTCCGGCACTGCACGCTTCTCGTCGCCGCTGGGGGTGTACGACTTCCAGAAGCGTTCGTCGATCATCTTCTGCTCGCCGCAGGGCGCTTCCGAGCTGGGCAAGACCGCTTCGGTACTGGCCCGTGGTGAGTCCCTGAGTGCCCACGCCCGCAGCGCCGAATACCGTATCCTTGAACAGAAGGGGAACTGAGACATGAGCAAATTCTGGAGCCCTTTCGTCAAGGACCTCGTGCCTTACGTACCCGGCGAGCAGCCGAAGTTGACCAAGCTGGTCAAGCTCAACACCAATGAAAACCCCTACGGCCCATCGCCCAAGGCGTTGGCCGCGATGCAGGCCG
This sequence comes from Pseudomonas sp. P7548, assembly GCF_013386585.1. Lineage (GTDB taxonomy): Bacteria > Pseudomonadota > Gammaproteobacteria > Pseudomonadales > Pseudomonadaceae > Aquipseudomonas. The sequence continues at coordinate 61,811 of NZ_JACARO010000047.1, forward strand.
AGCTGAACGACAACCTGCGCCTGTACCCGGACCCCAACAGCGACCTGCTCAAGCAGGCCGTGGCCAAGTATTACGGCGTGGATGCCGGCAAGGTGTTCCTCGGCAACGGTTCCGACGAAGTCCTGGCGCACATCTTCCACGGTTTGTTCCAGCACGATCTGCCGCTGCTGTTCCCGGACATCAGCTACAGCTTCTATCCGGTCTACTGCGGCCTGTACGGCATCCAGTCGGCCCCTGTGCCCTTGGACGAGCAGTTCCAGATCCGGGTAGCGGATTACGCCAAGCCCAACGGCGGGATCATCTTCCCCAACCCGAACGCGCCGACGGGCTGCGTGCTGGCGCTGGATGCGGTGGAGCAGATCCTCAAGGCCAGTCCGGATTCGGTGGTGGTGGTCGATGAAGCCTATATCGACTTCGGCGGTGAGACCGCGATCAGCCTGGTGGACCGCTACCCGAACCTGCTGGTGACCCAGACCCTGTCCAAATCGCGCTCACTGGCCGGTTTACGCGTGGGCCTGGCCGTGGGCCACCCGGACCTGATCGAAGCGCTGGAGCGGGTCAAGAACAGCTTCAACTCCTACCCGCTGGATCGCCTGGCGATTGTCGGCGCGGCGGCAGCGTTTGAGGACCGTGAGTATTTCGAGAAGACATGCCAACTGGTGATCGACAGCCGCAATAAGGTGGTCGCTCAGTTGGAAGGCAAGGGGTTTGAGGTGTTGCCTTCGGCGGCCAACTTCATCTTTGCCCGTCATCCCAAGCACGACGCTGCCGGCCTGGCGGCCAAACTGCGTGAGCAGGGTGTGATCGTGCGGCACTTCAAGCAGGAGCGGATTGCCCAGTTCCTGCGGATCAGCATCGGTACGCCGGAGCAGAATCAGGCGCTGATCGACGGCCTGGGCGAGCTCTAAGCTCCCTGAAGATCAAAAAATGTGGGAGCGGGCTTGCTCGCGAATGCGGTGGTTCAGTCACTGATGTGCTGAATGACACACTGCATTCGCGAGCAAGCCCGCTCCCACATTTGGTTTTGCGTTGAGGCAGTTAGATCAACGGCTCATCCGACTTCTTGTTCTTCCAACCATCATTGCCCGGCAGCAGCAGGTTCAAACCAATCGCCACCACCGCACACAGGGCAATGCCCTTGAGGCCGAAATCATCCGGGCCGGTGCCGGTGCCAACCAGCACACCGCCAATCCCGAACACCAGCGTCACCGACACAATCACCAGGTTGCGCGCTTCGCCCAGGTCGATCTTGTGGCGGATCAGTGTGTTCATCCCCACCGCCGCAATCGAGCCGAACAGCAGGCACAGAATCCCGCCCATCACCGGCACCGGAATGCTCTGCAGCAACGCGCCGAACTTACCGATAAACGCCAGGCTGATGGCAAAGATGGCCGCCCAGGTCATGATCTTCGGGTTGTAGTTCTTGGTCAGCATCACCGCACCGGTCACTTCGGCGTAGGTGGTGTTCGGCGGGCCGCCAAACAAACCGGCTGCCGTCGTGGCGATGCCGTCACCCAGCAGGGTGCGATGCAGGCCGGGCTTCTTCAAGTAGTCGCGACCGGTCACGCTGCCCACCGCAATCACGCCGCCAATGTGTTCGATCGCCGGGGCCAGGGCCACTGGGACGATAAACAGGATGGCCTGCCAGTTGAACTCCGGCGCAGTGAAGTGGGGCAGGGCGAACCACGGTGCAGCGGCAATTTTTGCGGTGTCGACCACGCCAAAGTAGAACGACATGGCAAAACCGACCAGCACGCCGGAGATGATCGGCACCAGGCGGAAAATGCCTTTGCCGAACACCGCCACGATCAACGTGGTCAGCAGCGCCGGCATCGAGATCATCATTGCCGTCTGGTAATGGATCAGTTCGCTGCCATCACCGGCCTTGCCCATCGCCATATTGGCCGCAATCGGCGCCATCGCCAGGCCAATGGAGATAATCACCGGGCCGATGACCACAGGGGGCAGCAACCGGTCGATAAACCCGGTGCCCTTGATCTTCACCGCCAGGCCCAGGAAGGTATAAACGAAACCGGCCGCCATCACCCCGCCCATGGTCGCGGCGAGGCCGAACTGGCCCTTGGCGAGAATGATCGGCGTGATGAAGGCAAAGCTCGACGCCAGGAAAACCGGCACCTGCCGACCTGTCACCAGCTGGAACAACAACGTGCCCAGGCCGGCGGTGAACAGTGCAACGTTTGGATCAAGACCTGTGATCAGCGGCATCAACACCAGCGCGCCAAATGCCACGAAGAGCATTTGTGCGCCAGACAGGATCTGGCGCCAAAGCGGGTCGTTGAATTCATCCTGCATGCTCACGCGTCCTTCTGCTTGGTGCCGAAGATCTTGTCACCGGCATCGCCCAGGCCCGGGATGATGTAGCCGTGCTCGTTCAGGCGCTCATCAATGGACGCGGTGTAGATCTGCACGTCCGGGTGGGCTTTCTCGACAGCGGCGATACCTTCCGGCGCAGCCACCAGCACCATGGCGCGGATGTCCTTGCAGCCGGCTTTTTTCAGCAGGTCGATGGTGGCGACCATGGAACTGCCGGTGGCGAGCATCGGGTCGATGATCATGGCCAGGCGCTCGTCGATTTCCGGGACGAGTTTTTCCAGGTAGGTATGGGCTTCCAGCGTTTCTTCATTGCGGGCCACGCCTACGGCGCTGACCTTGGCGCCCGGAATCAGGCTGAGGACGCCTTCGAGCATGCCGATACCGGCGCGCAAAATAGGCACCACAGTGATTTTCTTACCAGCGATCTTCTCGACCTGGACGGGACCGGCCCAACCGGGGATCTCGTAGGTTTCCAGGGGCAGATCCTTGGTGGCTTCGTAAGTGAGCAACGCTCCGACTTCCTGAGCAAGCTCACGGAAATTCTTCGTGCTAATGTCGGCGCGGCGCATAAGGCCGAGTTTGTGTCGGATCAGCGGGTGGCGGATCTCGCGAGTGGGCATGGGAAAGGCTCCGGCGGCGGGCAAAAAAACCGGCCTAGATTAATCTATCCGAGGGTGTTGTCCTATAGACATCTAGTACGTTAGTCCATTAAGGCTTGCTCGGAGCGCACGAGAAGCGTACCTTCGCCCGCTTTTCTTGCCACAGCACCCCCTTGGAGAGCGCCATGTCCGCTGATCTTGAGCATATCCGTCAAATCATGCGTGAGGCTGACTGCCTGTACACCGAAGCGCAAGTCGAAGCAGCGATCGCCGAGGTCGGCGCACACATTACTCGCGAAATGGCCGACACCAACCCGGTGGTCTTCTGCGTGATGAACGGTGGCCTGATCTTCGCCGGCAAATTGCTGACCCACCTGCAATTCCCGCTGGAAGCGTCCTACCTGCACGCCACCCGTTATCGCAACGAGACCAGCGGCGGCGACCTGTTCTGGAAAGCCAAGCCAGAAGTCTCGTTCATCGACCGTGACGTGCTGATCATCGACGACATCCTCGACGAAGGTCACACCCTGGGCGCGATCATCGACTTCTGCAAACACGCCGGCGCGCGCAAAGTGCACACCGCCGTGCTGATCGACAAGGACCACGACCGCAAGGCTCGCCCAGACCTGAAAGCCGATTACGTGGGCCTGCCATGCATCGACCGTTACATCTTCGGTTACGGCATGGACTACAAAGGTTACTGGCGCAACGCCAACGGTATCTACGCCGTCAAAGGGATGTAAGCCATGACTCGCTTTCTTGATCAGACACTGTTTGCTGAATTGGCCGAGAAAGCGGGCGCCAGCCCCCGTGGCCGGACCCACCACAACTTCCACCAGATGGAAGAGCCGTGCCATCGCATGGCGGTGGGGCTGCAGCCCAGTACCTATATTCCGCCTCACCGTCACTTGGGGGCTGACAAGGCAGAAACCTTGCTGGTCCTTCAAGGGCGCCTGGGCCTGCTGGTGTTCAGCGAAGCCGGCGAAGTGATTGCCAAGCGCGTGATGCAGGCGGGCGGCGAGTGCTCCGGTGTCGATCTTGCGCCCGGCATATTCCACGGCCTGGTGGTGCTTGAGCCCGGCACGGTGATGTTCGAATGCAAGGCCGGCCCCTATCGGCCGGTGGGGGAGGGCGAGCAGCCTGAATGGGCGCCTCGCGAAGGCGATGCCGGCGTGGCCGAGTATCAACGCTGGATGCTTGCCCAGTTCGATTGAGCTACAGTGCTCGGCCACCTTTTCTGGAGCGGCCCATGAGCCTGTTGATACGCACCTGCGCTGCCCTGGCGCTGACCCTCAGCTTGCCACTGGCGGCTGCGCCTGCGGTGATGCACAGCCAGTTTTTGCCGCCCGACGACCTGACCCTGCGCGCAGAGGCTGCCGACCAGCAACAACTGTTGCAAGTCACGGAGTACGCGGTTGTCGTCGGCAACCAGCGTCAGTCCACCCAGCAGCCGATTCCGGTGACCTCGCCGCTGATGATCCGCCTCAAGGGCAAGTCCTTGAACAAGGGCGCTACCATCGCCCAGGTGGTGCTCAACTTCGATGCCGAAAGCAAAAGCCTGAAAAAGCCGGCCTACGACGACAAGAGCAAGACCCTGACCTTGTCCTACCCCGTGGCCCAGTACCGTGTGATCGTCGACTTGCTGCGCAATGAAACGGTGTATGTGCAATTCCTGAGCTACGCCAATGGGCATATCTGGGCGGATCTGCATACCGGCGCTGTGCGTACCCAATAGCCAGAACACAGTAGATCCAATTGTGGGAGCGGGCTTGCTCGCGAATGCGATAGGTCAGTCAACTTATCTTTAACTGACATTCCGCATTCGCGAGCAAGCCCGCTCCCACATTGGATCTTCATTGTTTCCGAAGCACGCGCGCCGCAGGTAAACTGCTTTTCCCGTGTAAATGTCTGCAGGCTGGAGTCGGTAATGCGTAAAGATAAGAAACAGGTGATTGGTGACGAGATCGGCGACGACCAGATCAAGTTGTTCCTGGACTTCGAACCGGTTGATGCGACGTCGCCGTCCCTGCACAAACTGATCAAGGCCTACCGTGGCCTGCGTATCGACGATTTCGAGCGATTCCTGGGCTTCTTCAAGGAGGCCGGCCTGGACCTCGACGGCAAGGACGAGCATGGCCAGACCTTCGTCGACCTGATCAAGGACCAGCGCAACGCGGACGAGTACATCGAATTGATCGAAAACGCTCGCGGCTGATTATCCGAGGCATAAAAAAACGCCCCGTTCTCATGCAGAGGACGGGGCGTTTTTTATGGCTTCAAGGCCTCAAGCGTAGCTCTCGGTCTCGGCGGCAGGCGCAACCAGCTCCAGACTGATGTTGTTCTGCGCGTTGATCTTGCGATACAGCTCGGCGTCCGTTTCCAGGACTTTTTCCCGCGCCGGGAAGATCTCGTGCAGTTTGGCAGCCCATTCGCCGGCGGCTTTCTGCGGGAAGCACTTCTCGATCAACTCCAGCATGATCGAAACCGTCACCGAAGCACCCGGAGAGGCGCCCAGCAGAGCGGCCAGCGAGCCGTCCTTGGCCGCGACCAGCTCGGTGCCGAATTGCAGCACGCCGCCTTTCTTCGGGTCTTTCTTGATGATCTGCACCCGTTGGCCGGCCACTTCCAGGCGCCAGTCTTCGGCTTTCGCTTCCGGGTAGAAACGACGCAGGGATTCCAGGCGCTGTTCCATGGACTGGCGCACTTCGCTGACCAGGTACTTGGTCAGGTCCATGTTGTCACGGGCTACCGCCAGCATCGGGCCGATGTTGCCGGCGCGAATCGACATGGGCAGGTCAAGGAACGAGCCGTGCTTGAGGAACTTGGTGGTGAAGCCAGCGTATGGCCCGAACAGCAGAGACTTCTTGCCATCGACCACGCGGGTGTCCAGGTGCGGCACGGACATCGGCGGCGAACCTACGGCAGCCTGGCTGTAGACCTTGGCCTGGTGGTGCTTGACCACGTCCGGGTTGTCGCAACGCAGCCACTGGCCACTGACCGGGAAGCCGCCAAAGCCTTTGCTTTCCTCGATGCCCGAGGCCTGCAGCAGCGGCAGGGCAGCGCCACCGGCGCCGAGGAACACGAATTTGGCATCCACTTCACGGCTGTTGCCGCTGTTCACGTCCTTGATGCTCACGGTCCAGCCGGCACCGTTGCGCTTCAAGCCAGTCACGCGCTTGCAGTACTTGACCTGCGCGTCGGGCGAACTGGTCAGGTGGCTCAGCAGTTGGTTGGTCAGCGCACCGAAATTGACGTCGGTGCCGTTCATGACACGGGTGGCCGCGATTTTTTCATCGAGCGGGCGGCCCGGCATCATCAGCGGCATCCACTCAGCCATCTCGCTGCGGTCTTCGGTGTAGTGCATGTCCGAAAACGCGTGGTGCTGGCTGAGGGATTCAAAACGCTTCTTGAGGAAGGACACGCCTTTTTCGCCCTGCACGAAGCTCAGGTGCGGTACCGGGCTGATAAAGGATTTGGACGAGCCAAAGGTGCCCTTTTTGGTCAGGTATGCCCAGAACTGCTTCGACACCTCGAACTGAGTGTTGATGTGCACGGCTTTCTTGATATCGATGGAGCCATCGGCGGCCTGCGGCGTGTAGTTCAGCTCACACAGCCCGGCGTGGCCGGTACCGGCGTTGTTCCACGGGTTGGAACTTTCCGCGGCACCCGAATCCATCAGCTCAACGACTTCCAGCTTGAGGCCGGGGTCGAGCTCTTTGAGCAGTACGGCCAGGGTGGCACTCATGATGCCGGCCCCTACCAGTACTACGTCGACTGCTTCGTTATGCGCCATTTAACGCGTCTCCAAAATCTGCAGCACCAAATTGACGGCATGGCTGCCAGGAGTGATGGGGCGGTTCACGTGTTGCCCCAGATTACCCATGGCCAGGATCGCCATGTCCGATTCGCAATTCCTTGCACCTTCAGCACACGCTTCCTGCCGGGCTAATCTGCCTATGAACGCATTCATGGGCGCCTGTGGCAATTCGACTTATGGTCAAAGCGTGTGATTCGTGCAACCAATCCGTAGCGGACAGGCTCAAGCTCCGGTTGTTGAGGCGTGCTCGGTCCTGTGTGGTTGGGCTGTTCCAGACGCTGATGGTGCTTGTACAAACGCCAAACTATTCATTTGCTCGCCACACTCTTGTGAAGTTGTGAAAACCCGTTTTTTCACGCTCTTTTGAAGACGTGAACCTCAAAAAAGGGCTGCCCCAGCCTGGCACCTGGCCCGGATACCTTGCCGACACGCGGCAAAAACGGGCAAACAACACAAGTGGCCGAGCGCAATGGCAGCTCTGGCAGATGCGATACAGAGGGGTGGTGTGCAACGACAGCAGCAAGCACGCCAGCTCTATTCGATCTGTGTGGGCGGCTCTCTGTGGGCGATTGGGGGTTAATGCCGAGGCATTAACGATGCTGCGAGGCCCGATCAGGAGACGTCCTTATAATCGGGGGGAGATTGTAGCGAAGAACGCCAAGGAAATGGGCGTGTTTTATGACTTTTATTAAGGCTTTGGTCAGGAAGCCAGCGCGTGACGTGGATGCTCGTGTGCCACCCTCGTGTTCACCCGGGCGCTGGCCGGCAGCGGACGGTGCATCCAGCCCAGATGGGTCTCGGCCACTTCCACCCAGCCTTCGCCGACCGGTGGCAAGCTGCATTGCTTGAACGCCAGGCAATGGCCGTGTGCGTCAAGCAGGGCATAGTGGCGATGACGGGCGTTTGGCATGAACAGCGATTTGAGAAGGCGCATGGCTTTGTACCTATTACGTTACATGCTCGAAGGTTGCCAGTGTGCCATGACATTGAAATGACGGATTTATGCGAAATTGTAATTTCAACCCGGCTTCAGCCGCCGTTCAGGATGGCTGGTGAGTGGCGGGCGTGCACCGTTATACTGCTGGCCTGTTTGCGCCTAGTCCTGGAGAAATGAGTATGTTGCAACGCCTGTTGTTCGGTTTGATCACTGTGACCAGTTTGACCCTGGTTGGCTGCGCCAACAGCCCGCAACAACTCAGCCCAGAGCCGAAAGTCACCTCGCAGCTGGCGCCGGTCGGGCATGGCCAGCCGGTGTCGGTGCGTGTGGTCGATGGCCGTCCGTCGCCTACCCTCGGTTCGCGCGGTGGCCTGTACCCTGAAACCGCTTTGGTTTCTGTGAATGCCCAGGACGTACTGCCCAAGCTGCAGGCCCAGGCGGAAGCCGCCGTGCGCCTGCTGGGCTTCACGCCAAGCCCCAATGCGCCGGGTGCGCCGCAGCTGACCATCACCCTGGCCGAGCTGAAGTACCAGTCGCCTAAAGAAGGCCTGTACGTGACCGAGGCGTCCATTGGCGCCACCTTCAAGTCCGACGTCTCCGCCGGCACCCGCCGCTACAGCGGCCGTTACGGTGCGTCCCTGAACCAGCGCTTCGGCATGGCGCCGAACCAGGAAACCAACACCAAGCTGGTCAGCGATGTGCTGAGCGATGCCTTGACCCGCCTGTTCAAGGACCCAAGCATCGGCCAACTGCTCAGCTCGCAGTAACCGCTTATAAAAAAACCGGGCTCAGTGATGAGCCCGGTTTTTTTGTGCCTGTAGCGTTCATGCAGCCGTTTCGACATAAAAGTCCAGCACACTCACGCCAGTGAGCAGGTCCTGCTCCGGCAGGTCGGCGTGCTGGTGTCCGCCGAGCGCGCAATACACCAGCCAATGACGGTCCTGAACGTTGAAGGCGAGGCCGCCGACGAGGGCCTCCTGCTCATCGCTTTGAGCAATCAGATACAGCCGATCCTGGTTTTGCGCATGCAGCATGACAAGCTCCCGAACGTTCGAAGGGCAACAGAGTGGCTTGTTAAGGTGACGTTCAGGTGACGATGTAAATTACTGGATACATTAGCCGTTAATGGGGGACGGAGTGGTTAGGCGCAGGAGGCGACTATCGTTCAGGTTTGTATCTGAATTGATACCTGGATACTGATTCACCGAGGTTTGCGATGGCGCTGCCCGCACTGCTGATCAATGCTGTTGCTTTATTGGTGGCCTGCCCGGCTGCCGCGCTGCTGTTTATTACCCGTCTGCGAGAGCAGCGAGCGATGGCCGACCTGACCGCCCAGAGCGAAGATCGCGCGATCGACCAGCCGATGCTGTTTCTGGATGTGCGCACCGAGCGGGCGCACCGGTTGGCTTACCGCATCGGGTTTGCCTGCCTGGGCCTGGCGCTGGCCGTTTCCTGGATCAGCACCCGCCTGTAGAAAACACCACAAAACAACTGAGCTGGCTTGCTGTGGCGAGCAAGCTTGCTTGCGCTGCGGTGCGAAGCGCCCCCAAAGAGCCGGCTCCAGCTACGCTGTCGAGCGGGAGCAAGCTCCCTCGCCACAGCAAGCCAGCTCCCACCGTTTGAATCGGTGTTTACAGGGGGATTCCTGCCTTCACCCGATACTGATTGCGCACTGGCGTTGCATATTGCACCACCAGGAACGGCCGGTGCTCGGCCGGGCATTCGTTCAAGCGTCGCTCCCACTCCGCCTTGGCCTTGGCCAGCTCATCGGCCGGGAATACCTCGGCTGCCGTCGGCACCTGCAATTGCGGGTCGGCGTCGCTCCATTGGGCGTACGCCAGGTAATGCACCGGGAACAACCGATAACCGCCGAGAATCTGGCGGTCCATTTCCACCGCCAGCAACTTGGTGTCCTCGAAGCGTTCGGTGATCGGCGGCGCGAAGTTCACGTGCACGCGGCCCTTGTAGCCGGTGATGCCCAGCGCAATGCTCACGTCGTCTTCACCCGGCGCCTTGCTGTAGGTGCCGGTGGTGGCGCGGATGTACAGCTCGCGGGCCTTGGCTGAATCGCAGGGGTCGTATTCGTAGCTGATGGACACCGGCGTCAGGTTCAGCGACTGGATCACCTCGGCAAACGGCTCGTCCTTGCGGCTGACGTGGAACATCTTGAGGATCGCCGACTCAGTGCGATCATCCCCATCCTTGGCACGGCCTTCGGCCTGGGCGATCCAGATCGACGCGCCGTCATTGCGGATAGAGTGGTTGATATAGGCTGACAGCAACTGGTAGGCCGCCATTTTCTCTTTTCGCCCGGTGATCGAGCGGTGCACGATGAAGCTCTTGTTCAGGCGCATCAGGTCGCTGACAAACGGCTTTTGCAGCAGGTTGTCGCCGATGGCGATACGCGGCGTTGGCAGGCCGGCGTGGTACACGGCGTAGTTGACAAAGGCCGGGTCCATCACGATGTCGCGGTGGTTGGCGAGGAACAGGTAGGCGGTGCCCGACTTGAGCTGCTCGACCCCGGTGTAGGTCACGCCGTCGGTCGCACGGTCGATGGTGTGGTCGACGTAATACTCGACTTTGTCCTGCAGCGTGGCCACGGTGGTGACGCCGGCGAACTCACGGCGTAGTTTGCGGGCGATCATCGGCTTGAGCAGCCAGCCCAGGGCGCCGGCAAAGCGCGGGAAGCGGAAGTGGGTCAGGATGTCCAGAAAGGCCTTGTCACTGAACAGACGTGCCAGCACTGCCGGGACTTCGCTGTCGTTGTAAGGTCGGATGGTATCGAATTCGCCCATCATGCTCTCTTGTTAGAAACGGCTAGGGTAAGTAAAGGAAATACCAGGGTGCGGCCCGAGTAATGGGCTCGGCCGAAAATAGCCCTGTAAATAGACCGGCGATTATACGCACAAGTCACCTTGGAGGCTGCGATGCTGGAAAACGCGACGTACGATTGTCCTTATTGTGGTGAAGCGGTCGACACAACGGTGGACCTGTCTGGAGGGGATCAGACCTATATCGAGGACTGCCAGGTCTGTTGTCGGCCGATCGTTTTTGACCTGCAGGTCCACGGGGAAGAGTGGATGCTTGAAACCCGTAGCGAAAACGACTGACAGGTACGCCCATGCAGCGAATCTACGAGCCGGAAAACCTGATGGAGGGCGAGCTGTTGCAACAGATGCTCGCCAGCGAGGGCATTGAGGCGCACCTGGTGGGCCGGCATTTGCTCGGCGGCACCGGCGAGCTGCCGATTTTCGGGCTGCTGGGCCTGGAAGTGGATAACGACCGTGCGGTCTACGCGCGCGAGCTGATCACGGCTTATATCGGTGCCCAACCCATGCCCGGCGATGAACCCGACAGCTTCCCCGACGTGCTGGTCTGTTAGGCTGTTGTTCGGTTTACCCAAGAGTCGTGTTGCCCCATGTGTGGACGTTATGCCCTGTTTCGCTGGAACCCTGCCTTTGCCGCCTTGCCGGGCTTTCCGGCCGACCAGCAGGCCCAGTGGAACATTTCCCCGAATGATTCGGTGCTGATTCAGCGCGCCATCGACGGCCAGCGCACCCTGGCCCGTGCACGCTGGGGCCTCACGCCGCCGTGGCTGACGGACCTTTCCCGCACGCCCGCCCACGCTCGTGCCGAAACCCTGGCCGAACAACCGATGTTTCGCGAAGCCTTTCGCCAGCGCCGTTGCCTGCTGCCCGCCAATGGCTTCTACGAATGGCGCGGTACCCAGCGCAAGCGCCCGTATTGGCTGACCCCGGGGGAGGGCTCCACGCTGTTTTTTGCGGCGATCTGGGAAGCCTACCCGGTGCAGGAGCAAGTGTGGCTGAGCACGGCGGTGGTGACGCAGCCGGCGCAGAGCCAGCGGCGGCCGCTGATCCTGGATGCGGCGGGGCAGGAGGCCTGGTTGAACCCGGAGACACCGCTGCATGCGCTGCAAGCGTTGCTGGCCAGTGAGCCCTTCGCATTGCGCGAACGGGTGTTGGCCAATATGGTCAATGATCCCAAGCTCAATGGGCCGGAGTGCCTGACCCCGGCTTGAATTTCTCTGTTGTCTGTTCTGGCCTCTTCGCGAGCAAGCCCGCTCCCACATTTTGAAGGCGTTCACAGATCAAAATGTGGGAGCGGGCTTGCTCGCGAAAGCGGCCTGATGAACGCCGCAGCTCTTTAAACTTTGAACTGGTTGATCAGCCGCCGCTGCTGCTCCGCCAACTTGGTCAAATCCGCACTGGCCGCACTGGACTCATCCGCGCCACCCGCCACTTCATTGGCCACTTGGCCGATATTGATCACGTTGCGGTTGATGTCCTCGGCCACTGCGCTTTGCTCCTCGGCCGCGCTGGCGATCTGGGTGTTCATGTCGTTGATCACCGACACCGCCTGAGTGATCGTCTCCAGCGCCTCGGCCGCCTTGGCCGCGTGTTGCACGCTTTCATCGGTGCGGTTCTGGCTGTCTTCCATCACCCGCACCACGTCCCGCGTGCCTTGTTGCAGCTGCTGGATCATGGTCTGGATTTCTTCGGTGGCCTTCTGGGTTTTCTGCGCCAGGTTGCGCACTTCATCAGCCACCACGGCAAAACCACGGCCCTGCTCGCCGGCCCGCGCCGCCTCGATGGCGGCGTTGAGCGCCAGCAGGTTGGTCTGCTCGGCAATCCCACGGATGGCGGTGAGGATGGCGTTGATGTTCTCGCTGTCTTTGGCCAGGGTTTGCACCACGCCCACTGCCTTACCGATTTCCTCGGCGAGGGCGCCGATGGAGGTGGAGGTGTCGCGCACGATGCGCATGCCCTGGCTCGCCGCCTGGTCGGCATGGCTGGCGGCCTGAGCGGCCTGGGTGGCATTGCGTGCTACGTCTTGCGCAGTGGCGGTCATCTCATGCACGGCGGTCGCGACCTGGTCGATCTCCACCATCTGTTTATGCACGCCCTGGTTGGTGCGAATCGCGATGTCGGCGGTATGTTCCGACGAGTCGCTGACCTTCTGCACCGAACTCACCACTTGGGTGATCATGCCCTGAAGCTTGATCAGGAAGGTATTGAAGCCGCTGGCAATTGCGCCCAGCTCATCGGCGCGATCACTGGTCAGGCGGCGGGTCAAGTCACCTTCGCCCTGGGCGATATCGTTGAGCATGGCCACCATTTGTTTGAGCGGGCGGGCAATACCGTGGCCCACCAGCCAGATCACCAGCAAACCGATGCCGGCGATCAGCAGGCCGACCATGGCCATGCCGAAGGTGTCGGTCTTGCGTTGGGCTTGCAGGTCGCTTTGCAGCTTCTGCGAGTCGGCCATCACCGCGCTGAGCGGCAGTTGCAGCATCAGGGTCCAGCGGGCTTCGGCCTGGCCGATGTTAAACGGCAGGAACAGTTCGATGTGCCCGTGTGCCTTGTCGATGTCGTAGCGCACTTCGCCGACTTTCAGTTGGCTGAGGTTGGCCAGTTCGTTGCTGTCGAGCAGGTCGGAGGCTTTTTCACCGAGCTTGCTGGCGTCCTTGGTATAGGCCACCAGGCGTCCGTTGCTGGAGATCAGGGCCAGTTCGCCAGCGCCGTTGTAGAGGTTCTGGTCGGCGCGGGTGAGCATTTCCTGGATGAAGTTCACCGACAGGTCGGCGCCGACGATGCCCTGGAAGGTGCCATCGATCATGATCGGTTCGATAAACGAGGCCAGCATCACCATGGCGTTGCCCACCTTATAAGGGGCGGGGTCGATGGCGCAGGGTTTCTTGGTTTCCTTGGAACACAGGTAGTACTCACTGGCGCGCACGCCGGTGGAGAGGATGTTCTGGTCGTTGACGTCGGCCAGCTTGTCCAGGCCCAGGCTGCCATCGGCGTTGCGGTACCACCACGGCAGGAAGCGGCCGTCGGCGGCCATGCCGACGATGGGGCTGTTGATGTAGGCGGCGTCGTTGTGGTCGATCGCGTTGGGTTCCCAGCCGATGTAGGCGCCGAGGATCTTCGGGTTGCGCACCACGGTTTCATGCAGCAGGCCGATCAACTGTTCGCGGCCGATCTGCAGGGCCGGCTCGCCCTTGGCGTCTTTCATGCCGAGCAGGGCATTGGTGGTGGCCAAGCCCTTGGCCGTCACCAGGGGCGCTTCCAATTCACGCTGGATCAACGTGGCCTGGGTTTGCGCCAGGGTGGTGAGGCGTTGTTCGATGATTTGCTCGAACTGCGTCTGGGTGCGTTCCTGCACCATTTCCTGGGTGCGTGCGCCGGCAAACAAGGCGTAGAGCACCAGTACTGCGACCACGCTCAGCACGATGGCCCCGGTCAGTGCCGCGACAGAAAACTGAATCGACTTGAATTTCATGAACGCTCCGGACGCAGGGGGAGATTGGCTGCTTTTTTGTATCGGCCACGGGGTCGGGAGGCTTAAGGCTTGTCCTACAAAATAGTGCGGGGTGTCGCAAATGAGACTTTCGCTGCCGCAGTGAAGGTGTGGGATGTATCCGAAATCCAGCGGTTACACGTCTGGTGTATCTGGCGCCAATACAATTGACCGCCTACGATACGCGGCATGTTTTCAGGGAGCGTGTTCATGAAGAAGTCTTGGGCGGTAAGTGGTTTGGTTGCGGCGTTGCTCATGGCGGGTTGCCAGGCGGTCAACACCACCAGTGGCGGCGCAGTAGGCGTTGAGCGCAAGCAATATATGTACAGCATGTTGTCGAGCCAGGAAGTCGACCAGATGTACGCGCAGTCCTACCAAAAGACGTTGACCGAGGCCAGTGGCAAGGGCGTTGTCGACAAGACCAGTGCCAATGCCAAACGCGTGCAGGCCATTGCCAAGCGTTTGATCGTCCAGGTGCCGGCTTTCCGCCCGGATGCGGCGCAATGGCAATGGGAAGTGAACTTGATCAAGAGTGACGAGATCAACGCCAACTGCGGGCCGGGCGGCAAGATTTTTGTCTATAGCGGGCTGATCGAAACGCTCAAGCTGACCGACGATGAGTTGGCGGCGGTAATGGGCCATGAAATCGCCCACGCCTTGCGCGAGCACAGCCGTGAAGCCATGTCCAAGGCATACGGTATCGAGATGGCCAAGCAGGGTGCTGCCGCGATCTTTGGCCTGGGTCAGAACAGCATGGCACTCGGTGATGCAGCCGTTCAGTACGGCATGACCTTGCCCAACAGTCGCGCCAATGAAAACGAAGCTGACTTGATTGGTTTGGAGTTGTCCGCTCGTGCCGGCTACAACCCGAACGCAGCGATTACCTTGTGGAACAAGATGGCCAAGGCTTCGGAAGGCGCGCCTCCTGAGTTCATGAGCACACACCCGGCTTCCGACAGCCGAATCGCTTCGTTGCAAGCCGCGATTCCAAAAGTGATGCCGCTGTACCAGCAGGCCAAAAAATCCTGATGCTCCAGGTTCGCTGATGATCCAAATGTGGGAGCTGGCTTGTCGGATCGCCGCACCGCTGCGATAGCATCGGCTCGGTTCATCTGCTAAACCGAGTTGCCTGCATCGCAGCGATGCGGCGACCCGACAAGCCAGCTCCCACATTGGATTGGGTTTACAGATCTAGATCCAGCCGCTGCTCTGCATGGCCTTGTACACCGCCACCACGGCCAGGATAAAGAACGCGGTGGCCGCCAGTCGGCGAATCAAGGTCAGCGGCAGTTTCTCCGCCGCGAAATTCCCCGCCAATACCACCGGCACGTTGGCAATCAGCATGCCCAGGGTGGTGCCGATGATCACCAGCCACAACTCCGGGTACTGCGCCGCCAGCATCACCGTGGCGATCTGCGTCTTGTCACCGATTTCCGCCAGGAAGAACGCAATCAACGTGGTCAGGAACGGCCCGAATTTGCGCGTGGTGCTGGCTTCGTCATCGTCGAGCTTGTCGGGTACCAGGGTCCACAAGGCCGTGGCGCAGAAACTCGCCGCGAGGATCCAATGCAGCACCGCATCCGAGAAGAAGCTTCCGAACCAGGCCCCCACGGCACCGGCCGCCGCATGGTTGGCCAGGGTCGCGGCGACGATGCCGGCGATGATCGGCCAGGGCTTGCGAAAGCGTGCGGCAAGGATGAGCGCGAGCAGTTGCGTCTTGTCGCCGATTTCGGCCAAGGCAACGATTGCGGTAGGTACGAGTAATGAATCCAGCATCAGGTAGGTTTCCAGGGGCGGGTCGACACGGCTATGACACGTACAGCCTTCCCGCCCCGGGTAAGGTGTGCGTGTCATAGGTCTTGTCAAACCCCGGTCCGTCTGTGCGGACTCCTGGGTCGCATACGCCATGGTCTGCTGACCAAGTATGTTGACGTATGCCGGACGAGCGTGGCGCTCGTGGGAGACTACTCCCCTAGGACGGAGCGGATTCTGCCTAGGCAAAACCCATTCGGCAAGCCTTCTTTTTCAAACGCCCGTCAGCCGCGCTTGGCACGGTAAATGCGGAAACCATTGCCTTCGGCCTTGATTGCGCACACGCCCAGATGCTCTTCGATCAGCGGTTGGTACTTGAGGAAGCTGTTGGCAACCAGGCGAAGTTCGCCGCCTTTTGCCAGGTGTTTCGCGGCTTTTCGCAGCAGGTTTTCCGTGGCGAAATAATCTGTGTGCACCCCGACATGGAACGGCGGGTTGCTCAAAATCGCGTTCAAACCCATTGGCGCGGCGTCGATTCCGTCACCGGTCAGCACCTCGGCTTCCAGACCATTGGCAGCCAGCGTCAGGCGGCTGCTGGCGGCGGCGAAGGCATCCACATCGAGCAGGGTCACGCTGTTGTGCGGGTAGCGACGTTTGACCGCAGCCCCCAGCACGCCGGCGCCGCAACCGAAGTCCAACAGGTGGCCGCTGGGCAGCTTGTCCAAGTGTTCCAACAGCAATTCGGTGCCGCGATCCAGTCGCCCGTGGCTGAACACGCCGGGCAGGCTGACCACCTTGAGGGGGCCTTCGGCCAGTGGCACATCGAACACCTGGGCCAGGCTTTCCAGTTCGACCGCGTGCGGGGCATTGGCCACGGTGACTTGCCACAACTGGCAGTGCCGCGCGTTATCCAGCTTGCGTGGCTTGCCAAACGGGATCATCTGTTTGGCGGCGCTTTCGATGCCGGCCTTTTTCTCCCCTACCAGAAACAGCTCGGCGCCGGGCAGGCGTGCGGCCACGGCGTTGAGCAGGTAGTCGGTGAGGTCCTTGGATTTGGGCAGGAAAATCACGGCGGCATCGAACGCACGCTCGGGCACGTTCACGCCGAATTGGCTGCGCTCGGGGAAGCGTGCGTCCAGGGCTGCCTGGTCGCCCGCGTGCCAGCTCCAGCCGTGGGCATTGGGCAGGCGGCCCAGCAAGTCGTCGGCAGGCAACCCGACCAGCAGCAGGTTGCCTTGAAAAAGTTCGGCCTGACGAAGCAGTACTTCACTGCGCGGATCCATGGTCTGCTCCTTGAAAAGGGGCGCAGTTTATCAACTCACGACGCGCAACGGTGCGCCGCTGAAAAAGCCCCGGGCGTTTTCCGCCAGTTGGCCGACGATGCGCTGACGTGCTTCGCGACTGCCCCAGGCGTTGTGCGGGGTGACGATCAACCGAGGAATATCGCCCGCCAGCAGTGGGTTGCCATTGACCGGCGGCTCCACGCTCAGCACATCGGTGGCCGCGCCGCCCAGGTGACCGCTGCGCAACGCATCGGCCAGCGCCTGTTCGTTGATCAAGCCGCCGCGTGCGGTATTGACCACAAACGCGCCAGGCTTGAGCAACGCCAGTTCACGGGCGCCGATAAAGTCGCGGGTGTGTTCGTTGAGCGGGCAGTGCAGGGTCAGTGCGTCCACTTGGGCCAGCAGCTCATCCAACGGCACGCGATCGGCGCGGGCAGGGCGCCCTGGAATCGCACCGAGCAGCACGCGCATGCCGAAGGCCTCAGCCAGGCGCGCTACCGCGCCGCCCAACTCGCCGTGGCCGAGCAGGCCGAGGGTTTTGCCTTCCAACTCGACAATCGGGTGGTCCAGCAGGCAGAACTGCTTGGCTTGTTGCCATTTGCCGGCGCTGACATCCCGCTGGTAGTCCTTCAAGCGCGTGGCCAGGTTGAGCAACAGCATGAGCGTGTGCTGCGCCACCGCCGGCGTGCCGTAGCCCTGGCAATTGCTCACGGTGATGCCGTGCGCGCGGGCGGCGTCGAGGTCGACGTTGTTGGTGCCGGTGGCCGACACCAGGATCAGCTTGAGTTCCGGGCAGGCCGCTAGGGTGTCGGTGCTGAGGGCGATCTTGTTGCTGATGACGACGTGGGCGCCTTGCACCCGTTCAACCACGTTCTGTGGCGTGGTGTCCGTGTACAACTGCAACTCGCTGAAGCTGTCTTGCAGCTCGCTGAGGTCAAGGTCCCCCAGGTCCAGGGAAGGGTGATCAAGGAAGACCGCACGGCGATTGTTCGTCATCAACTGTACCTTTTGCGACAGGGTTTGAAGGCGTAATCTCCGGAGCCTATCAGATGAAATAATCAGTTACTTAATGGAGTGAGCATGTACGTCGCCGAGTTTTTGACCGTAGCCTTGATTCACTTGTTGGCGGTGGCCAGCCCCGGCCCGGATTTCGCCGTGGTGGTCCGCGAAAGTGTGACCCATGGCCGTCGCGCCGGAACCTGGACAGCCCTGGGCGTGGGGTCGGCGATTTTTCTGCATGTGGGTTACTCGTTGCTTGGCATTGGCTTGATCGTGTCCCAGTCCATCGTGCTGTTCAACGCACTCAAATGGGCGGCCGCGGCGTACCTGCTGTACATCGGCTTCAAGGCCCTGCGTGCGCAGCCCGCCAAACCACCGGTCGAAGGCGAGTTGCACCGCGAAGCGGGCGAGTGCACCCCGCGCGGCGCGTTTACCGCAGGCTTCGTGACCAACGGCTTGAATCCCAAGGCCACGCTGTTCTTCCTGTCGCTGTTCACGGTGGTGATCAACCCGCACACCCCGCTGGCGATCCAGGCCGGTTACGGCGTGTACCTGGCGGTGGCGACAGCGCTGTGGTTCTGCCTGGTGGCCATGCTGTTCAGCCAGCAGCGCGTGCGCGCCGGCTTTGCCCGCATGGGCCACTGGTTTGACCGCACCATGGGCGCGGTGCTGATTGCGATTGGGGTGAAGCTGGCGTTTACCAGCATGAAGTAAACGATATCTCTGGATGAGCACAGTCCAAATGTGGGAGCGGGCTTGCTCGCGAATACGGTGGATCAGCAATGAAGGTATTGCCTGACACACCGCATTCGCGAGCAAGCCCGCTCCCACATTGGATCTGTGTAAGGTATCGGTAGTGGCTCAAAGCTAGCATTCATTGGGCGCTGCAAATCATTCCTTTGGCTGATTTGGCTGAAACATAAGGTCTCTAAAGTGCAAGTCTTCAAGCCAAGACCGTGTAGTCAGATAAGGGATTCGTATGTTGCAGACCCGTGTTATCCCACCCGCCGAAGGCGCGTACCAATACCCGCTGTTGATCAAACGCCTGTTGATGTCCGGGACCCGCTACGAGAAAACCCGGGAAATCATCTACCGCGACAAACTGCGCTACACCTACCCCACCCTGATCGAGCGGGTGGCCCGGCTGGCCAATGTGCTGACCGAGGCCGGGGTGAAGGCCGGCGATACCGTGGCAGTGATGGATTGGGACAGCCATCGCTACCTCGAATGCATGTTCGCCATCCCGATGATCGGCGCGGTGATCCACACCATCAACGTGCGCCTGTCGCCGGAACAGATCCTCTACACCATGAACCACGCCGAAGACCGCTTCGTGCTGGTCAACAGCGAGTTCGTGGGACTTTACCAGGCGATTGCCGGGCACCTGACGACCGTCGACAAGACCCTGCTGCTCACCGACGGTGACGCCAAGACCGCCGAGCTGCCAGGCCTGGTGGGCGAGTACGAAACCCTGCTGGCCGCCGCCAGCCCCACGTACGACTTCCAGGATTTTGACGAAAACTCGGTCGCCACCACCTTCTACACCACTGGCACCACCGGCAACCCCAAGGGCGTGTACTTCACCCACCGCCAACTGGTCCTGCACACCATGGGCGTGGCGACGATCATGGGCAGCGTCGACAGCGTGCGTCTGCTGGGCACCAACGACGTGTACATGCCGATCACGCCGATGTTCCACGTACACGCCTGGGGCCTGCCGTATGTGGCGACCATGCTTGGCTTGAAGCAGGTCTACCCCGGCCGCTACGACCCCGAGTACCTGGTGGAGCTGTGGCGCAAGGAAAAGGTCACGTTTTCCCACTGCGTGCCGACCATCCTGCAGATGGTGCTCAATGCCAAGGCGGCCCAAGGCGTGGATTTTGGCGGTTGGAAAATCGTGATTGGCGGCAGTGCGCTCAATCGGACCTTGTACGAAGCCTCCAAGGCCCGTGGGATTCAGCTGACGGCCGCGTACGGTATGTCCGAGACCGGGCCGCTGGTGTCCTGTGCCCACCTCAATGAAGAGCTGATGGCCGGCACCGAGGATGAACGCACCACCTACCGCATCAAGGCCGGTGTGCCCGGGCCACTGGTGGAGGCGGCAATCATCGACGCTGACGGCAACTTCCTGCCTGCCGATGGCGAGTCTCAGGGCGAGTTGGTGCTGCGGGCGCCGTGGCTCAGCGAAGGTTATTTCAACGAGCCTCAGAAGGGCGCCGAGCTGTGGGAAGGCGGCTGGATGCACACCGGTGACGTGGCCACGTTGGATGCATTTGGCGTGATCGATATCCGTGACCGCATCAAGGATGTGATCAAGACGGGCGGGGAGTGGATCTCGTCCCTGGCCCTGGAAGACCTGGTCAGCCGCCATCCGGCGGTACGCGAAGTAGCGGTGGTGGGCATTGCCGACCCGCAGTGGGGTGAGCGTCCGTTTGCCTTGCTGGTGGTGCGTGATGGCCATGTGATAGGTGCGCGGGAGCTCAAGGAACACCTCAAGCCCTTCGTTGAATTGGGCCACCTGAGCAAGTGGGCGATTCCGAGCCAGATCGCGGTTGTTACTGAAATTCCCAAGACCAGCGTAGGAAAGCTCGACAAAAAACGTATCCGCATCGACATCATCGAATGGCAGGCCAACAACAGTACGTTCCTGTCCACCCTGTGATGCTTTCCGCCGCGCCCGTTCGGGCGCGGCAATGCTCTATCTGGCGCCTTCACTTGTGATTTGCCGATTTTCAGCCATCCTTGCCCCGCCGACCTTTGTCGGCATGGCGAAAGGGTTGCGGCAGACGGGTCGGTGATGCAAATCACACTTTAGAGGGATCAAGCGATACCCCCTGCTGGCTATAGTCCTTCCCAGAGTTTTTCAAGGATGTTGCGCTTCGGGCCATGGGGGCTCGGTTGCCGTCCGGCATTGGAATCGTTGTATTCCGGCCGTTACATGCATCTGTAAGAAAAAGCTCACTGCCATAACAATAATGCACATGGAGTAGCGTCGATGACCTCAGTAAACCAGTTCTGGCGCCGGGCAAGACTGCCCTTGGCCGTCAGTCTCGCTTCTACGCTCGCCGGGCCCGCATTCGGCGTCAGTTTCAACATCGGTGAAATCGAAGGCAGCTTTGACTCCTCCCTGTCGGTGGGGGCGAGCTGGTCGACGGCCAAACCCAACCAGGATCTGATCGGGGTCAACAACGGCGGCAAGGGCCTGTCCCAGACCTCCGATGACGGCCACTTGAACTTCAAGCGCGGGGAGACGTTCTCGAAGATCTTCAAGGGCATTCATGACCTGGAACTGAAATACGGCGACACCGGCGTGTTTGTGCGCGGCAAGTACTGGTACGACTTCGAACTCAAGGATGAAAGCCGTCCGTTCAAGGACATCAGCGACAACAACCGCAAGGAAGGCGCCAAGTCTTCTGGCGGGCAGATCCTCGACGCCTTCATCTACCACAACTACAACATTGCCGATTTGCCGGGCAACGTGCGTTTCGGCAAGCAGGTGGTGAGCTGGGGTGAAAGTACCTTCATCGGCGGCGGCATCAACTCCATCAACCCGATCGACGTGTCCGCATTCCGTCGCCCGGGGGCCGAGATCAAGGAAGGCTTGATTCCGGTCAACATGTTCTATGTGTCGCAAACCCTCACCGACAACCTGTCGGCCGAGGCGTTTTACCAGCTGGAATGGGACCAGACGGTGACCGACAACTGCGGCACGTTCTTCTCGCAGCCCGATATCGTGTCCGACGGTTGCAACAACAACCTGCGTGTCTTGAACAAGCGCTCGACCATCCCGACGGCATTCCTGCCGGCACTGGCTGCCCGTGGCGTAGACATCAACAACGAAGGCGTCTTGGTGCGTCGCGGTGGCGACGACGATGCGCGTGACAGCGGCCAGTGGGGCGCGGCGCTGCATTACAACTTCGAACCACTGGACACCGAGTTCGGCGCGTACTTCATGAACTACCACAGCCGTGCGCCGATCTTCAGCGCTCAAGCGGCTTCCCAGGCGGCGTTCAACAGTGCGGCACCGTTGGGCCAATTGGCACCGTTGGTCGTGGCGGGTAACTCCCGGTACTTCATGGAATACCCGGAAGATATTCGCCTCTATGGCCTGAGTTTCTCCACCACGCTGCCTACCGGCACCGCCTGGAGTGGTGAGTTGAGCTATCGCCCGAATGCGCCGGTTCAAATCAGCTCCACTGACATCCTGTATGCCGGTGTTACGCCTTTGCCAGGCCTGGGTGATGCGTCGATCATCAAAGGCTCGCCGGGCCAACTGCTCCACGGCTACAACCGCAAGGAAATCACCCAGTTCCAGACGACCTTTACGCACTTCTTCGATCAGGTCATGGGCGCCAGCCGCCTTACGCTGGTGGGCGAAGTCGGGGTTACTCACGTGGGTGGCCTGGAAAGCAAAAATGATGTGCGTTATGGCCGCGATCCAGTGTTCGGCCCTGGCACCTTGCCCAATGGTTTCTGCCCGACGCTCAACGGGCGGACTGTCGCCGGTGCAGGCCCGGGGGCCGATGCCAGCAACGTCTCCGCCAACTGCAACAACGACGGTTTCACCACGTCCACCTCGTGGGGCTACCGTGGTCGTGCCATCTGGGAATACCCGGATGTGTTCGCCGGCGTGAACCTCAAGCCGAGCGTTGCCTGGTCCCATGACGTCAAAGGTTATTCGCCAGGTCCTGGTGCCAACTTCGAAGAAGGTCGTAAAGCGGTCAGCCTGGGTCTGGATGCGGAATACCAGAACACCTACACCGCCAGCCTGAACTACACCAACTTCTTCGGCGGCGACTACAGCACCGTGAATGACCGCGACTTTGTCGCCCTGAGCTTCGGCGTGAACTTCTAAGCACACACTCTTTTTGCAGTCTGTATTTCAGGAAGACCAGAACATGAAAATAACCAAAAGTCTGTTGCACGTGGGTGTGCTTGGGCTGTCGATCCTGGCGAGCAACGTCATGGCGGCAGTGTCGGCGGATGAAGCCGCCAAGCTGGGCACGACCCTGACGCCGATGGGCGCTGAAATGGCCGGTAACGCGGCGGGCACCATTCCGAAGTGGTCGCCGCTGCCGACCAACGCCGGCGCTGTCGACGCCCGTGGTTTCCTGGCCAACCCTTACGCCAGTGAACAACCGCAATTCACCATCACCGCGGCAAACGTCGAACAGTACAAAGACAAGCTGGCGCCGGGGCAGTACGCAATGTTCAAGCGCTACCCGGACACCTTCAAGATGCCGGTCTACCCGACCCATCGCGGCGCCACCGTGCCGGCGGATGTGTTCGCGGCCATCAAGAAGAACGCCACCACCACTAACCTGGTGTCGGGCGGCAACGGCCTGGAGAATTTCGAAACCGCCGTACCGTTCCCGATTCCAAAAAGCGGCGTGGAGGT
Organism: Pseudomonas sp. P7548; assembly: GCF_013386585.1. GTDB lineage: Bacteria > Pseudomonadota > Gammaproteobacteria > Pseudomonadales > Pseudomonadaceae > Aquipseudomonas. The sequence continues at coordinate 85,251 of NZ_JACARO010000047.1, forward strand.
CATCTGGAACCACATCACCCGTTATCGCGGTGGCAGCGTAACCCGCCTGGTAACCCAGGCCACGCCGCAAACCAACGGCTCCTTCAGCCTGGTGTATTTCAAAGACCAGTTCGTGTTCCGCGACAAGATGAAAGACTTTGACCCGAAAAACCCGGGCAACGTGCTGTTCTACTTCAAGCAGCAAGTGACCGCGCCGGCCCGCCTGGCCGGTGGCGTGCTGCTGGTGCACGAAACCCTGGACCAGGTGAAGGAGCCGCGTTCGGCGTGGGTCTACAACGCCGGCCAGCGCCGTGTGCGCCGGGCGCCGCAAGTGTCGTATGACGGCCCGGGTACTGCCGCCGACGGCCTGCGTACTTCCGACAACCTCGACATGTACAACGGCGCACCGGACCGCTACGACTGGAAGCTGGAAGGCAAGAAAGAAATCTACATCGCCTCCAACAGCTACAAGATCGACGATCCGAAGCTCAAGTACGCCGACATCATCAAGGCCGGTCACATCAACCAGGACCTGGCGCGTTACGAGTTGCGCCGCGTCTGGCACGTGGTCGCCACCTTGAAGGAAGGTCAGCGTCACATCTACGCCAAGCGTGACTTCTTCATCGACGAAGACACCTGGCAAGCCGCGGTGATCGACCATTACGATGGCCGTGGCCAACTGTGGCGCGTCGCCGAAGCCCATGCCGAGAACTACTACGACAAGCAAGTGCCGTGGTACGCCCTGGAAACCCTCTACGACCTGCAGTCCGGCCGCTACCTGGCCCTGGGCATGAAGAACGAAGAGAAACAGGCCTATGACTTCGGCTTCACCGCCACCACCAGCGACTTCACCCCGGCGGCCCTGCGCCAGGATGGCGTCCGCTAACCCGCGATAATTCGCCAATGTAGAAGCTGGGCTTGTGTGGGAGCTGGCTTGCCTGCGATAGCATCACCTCGGTAGGTCTGACAGACCGAGGTGGCTGCATCGCGGGCAAGCCCAGCTCCCACATTTGTTTGTGTTGAGATTTTTTGTCGCAGTTCTTTTTCAGGCAAATGTTGCAAAGATCTACAAACCCGCCGCTTTTACCGCTAGTCTGCGGACATCTGCAATGCCGACAACAGCCTTCTACAAGAGCCCGGCGATGACTGATCTGTCCCGAATCCCAGGGCCTGCAAGCGTCGTGATTCCGACCCTGGAAGCACGCTTTTTCAGGCCACCGCTGCCTGACGGCTACGTGCTGCGGCCTCGCCTGTGCGAACGGCTGGGTGCGGGGTTGGAAGGGCGCTTGCTGCTGGTCAGCGCGCCAGCGGGGTTCGGCAAAAGTTCGTTGGCGGTGGAATTCTGCCAGGGCCTGCCGGCCCATTGGCAAAGCCTGTGGCTGGGGCTGAGCCCCCGGGATAACGACCCCGGCCGCTTCCTCGAGCGCCTGCTCGACGGCCTGCAGCAATATTTCCCCCAGATCGGCGCCCAATCCCTGGGGTTGCTGAAAATGCGCCAGCGTCACCAGCCGTTTGCCTTTGAAGAATGGCTCGATGGCTTGCTCGACGAGCTGACGCTGCACCTTTCCACGCGCGCGCCGTTGTTGCTGGTGCTGGATGACTACCACTTGGCCCAGGGTCCGGTGCTGGATCGCTGCCTGCAGTTTTTCCTCAACCATTTGCCCGACGGCCTGGTGGTACTGGTCACCAGTCGCCAGCGTCCGGATTGGCATCTGGCGCGGTTGCGCCTGTCACGGCATCTGCTGGAATTGCACGAGCAAGACCTGCGCCTGACCCACGATGAGTCGTTGGCCGTATTGCACCAGCACAGCAACTCACTGCGCGGCGAGGCGCTGGATAACCTGATCCGGCGCAGTGAAGGCTGGGTGGCGGGCCTGCGTTTCTGGTTGCTGGCCGCCTCTGAGGCCGGCAATGAAGGTGCCTTGCCGCAGAGCCAGCACGGCGGGGAAGGGCTGATTCGTGATTACCTGCTTGAAGAGGTGATCGATTGCCTGCCTGCCGAAGTCCAGGCGTTCCTCTACGACACCGCCCCCCAGGAACGTTTTTGCGCCGAACTGTGCGACGCAGTGCGTGATGCCCACGACAGTGCCGAAACCCTGCGTTACCTTCAGGCACATCAAGTATTCCTGGTACCACTGGACGAGCAGGGCCACTGGTTCCGGTATCACCATCTGTTTTCCGATTTGCTGCGCACCCGTCGTGCAAAAAACGCCACATTGCCGGTGGCCAGTCTGCATCTGCGAGCGTGTCGCTGGTTCAACGCCCAGGGCCTGATCGATGAAGCGGTGGAGCAGGCCTTGCGCGCCGGTCATCTCGACGTAGCCGCGAACCTGGTGCAGAACCTGTCTGAAGAGCAATTGCTGGCCGAGCAGAACGTGGGCATGCTGTTGCGCTGGAAGATGGACTTGCCCGACAGCCTGCTGATCAGCACGCCGCGCTTGATCGTGCTGTACAGCTGGGCCTTGGGGCTGGCGTGCCAGCTGGATGCGGCAGAAGAATTATCTGGCTACCTCAGTCGCTTCCTGCCGGCACCGTCGGCCACCGCGCAAAAGTCGATGCTGGCCCAGTGGCTGGCACTGAGCGGGATCATCGCCCGGGGGCGCGGCGACCGCGAACTGACCCAGCGCTATTGCGGCGAGGCCCTGGAAAGCCTGCCGCAAAAGCGCTACGGCCAGCGCCTGATGTGCCTGTCGACGCTGTCCAACCTGGCCATTGTCGACGCCGACCTGTGGCGCGCCCGTGGCCTGAACCGCGAGTCCCTGGAGCTGGCGCAGCGCGTCGGCAACCCGTTGTTCGAAGCCCTGGCCCATTACGACCGCGCCCGCGTGTTGCAGGCCCGGGGCGAAATCCTGCGCTCGCTCGATGAGGTGCGTCAGGGCCTGCAGCGTTTGCATGGCCTGGCGCCCCAGCGGCTGTACGCCGTGCGTGCGCGCTTATCGCTCTACGAAGGTTATTTGCTGCTGGCGCGCTATCAGCCTGAAACCGGCTTGGCGCGCTTGCGTGCCGGCCTGGCCGAAGCCCGTGCCTGCCGGGATATCAGTGTGCTGATCGGGCATTGCGTCATCGCCAACTTCGAAGGGCGGCGCAATGATTTTCCCACGGCGTTCGCCGAACTCGCCGAAGCCGAGCGCCTGATGCATATCTGGGATGTGCCGCCGATCTACTACCTGGCGATGATCACCCTGATCAAATGCGAACTGTGGCTAGCCCAGGGCCGCACCGACCTGGCCGATGCCTGGCTGGCGCGGTTGGGGCAGACCTACAACGGCGAGCATGCCGCTGCGGCCCCGGAGTTTCATCCGCACCTGCCGCAACACATCGGCCTGCAGCAAGCCGCGCTGGACGCCACGCGCCATCAACCTGCCGCCGCCCTGCAACGGCTTGATGAACTGGCGCAACAGGCACACAACGACGGCCGCCAGATGATTGCCCTGATGGCGCTGACCCAACAGGCGCATCTGCTGCTCGAAACCGGCCAGGAAACCAAGGCGCGGCCGGTGCTGGCCCGTGCTCTTGAAGCGGGAGCCGGTGGTGCGCTGCAACCCTTCCAGCGTTTGCTGGAGAGCCACCCCGACTGGATGCGCGAGCAGCTTGGCAGAGACCCCCATGGCTTGCTGAATCAAAGCCTGCTGGGGCTGCTTCCGGTGGTTGCGGTTGCCGAAACCTCACCCAGCCACGAAACCTTGAGCGCCCGCGAACTGGCGGTGCTGCAGCTGATCGCCCAAGGCTGTTCCAACCAGGAAATCAGCAATCGGTTGTTCATTTCGCTGCACACGGTGAAGACCCATGCGAGCCATATCAACAGCAAGCTGGGCGTAGAGCGGCGCACGCAGGCGGTGGCAAGGGCGCAGGAGTTGCGCTTGATTGGCTAGGAAGGAGGCTGCCCAGTCTGGTTTACTGGTGCAATTATTCTGGCGAGAACGTCCGAAAAATGCCTATTCACTCGCACTTGAGGCCTTCTGATGCAACCTGAACTGCCGACGCTTATTCGCGAAACCTTCCCCGTCGGTCCGTTGCAGTGCAACTGCACCATCATTGGCGATCCGATCACCAAAAACGCCATCGTGGTCGACCCGGGCGGCAACCATGAACTGATCCTGGCCCGTCTCGACGCGCTGGGCCTCAAGGTGGTGAGCATCATCCATACCCATGCCCACCTTGATCATTTCCTCGCGTCCGGCCAGTTGAAAGAGAAGACCGGTGCCACCTTGCATCTGCACAAGGAGGATCAATTCCTCTGGGATAATCTGGAAATGCAATGCCAGATGTTTCGTGTGCCCTACACGCCAGTGCCTTCCCCGGATCGCTGGCTTGAGCACGAAGAGGAACTGGCCTGCGGCTGCGGCGTGGCGCTGCATACCCCAGGGCATACACCGGGCTCTATGAGCTTCTGGTTTGCCGATGCCAAATTGTTGATTGCCGGCGACACCCTGTTTCGCCGTGGCGTGGGGCGAACGGACCTGTGGGGTGGGGATCAGGCGACTATCGTGCGGTCGATCAAGCAGCGCCTGTACACGTTGGATGAGGGTGCCACGGTCGTGGCGGGTCATGGTCCGGACACGCGGTTGGGCGATGAGATGCGTGAGAACCCTTTTGTGCGGGCATAGGCCGCGACTCGGTGTTTTTCCGGATACCAAGAGGCGACTGTCCTACGACTCTTATAGAGAAAATGACAATCACCGTTCAGGAAGCGTCTGCTAGGGTTTTAGTGTGCCCACCTGTTGTGGAGCGGGGGTCTGCCGGGCAGGGAATTTTTGCCGTTTGTCGTGTTCCAAGCTCGGCACAGGTCCATTGCCAATGTCCTCTGCATCACAGAATGCAAAAGTAGGAGCTTCCTTCATGTTCACTTCGCGTCGTCTGCTTGTCGTTGCCACGGCTGTTGCCCTGTTGTCCGGCTGTGCGTCTCCTAATCCATACGATGGCAGCCAAGGACAGGCGAACGGCTCATCGGGTATCAGCAACACAGCCAAGTACGGCGGCCTGGCTGCACTGGCCGGTGGTTTGGCCGGCGCCGCCATCGACCATAACAACCGTGGCAAAGGTGCCCTCATTGGCGCCGCCGTGGCCGGCCTGGGTGGCGCGGGTTATGGCTACTACGCCGACCAGCAGGAAAAGAAACTGCGGGCCAGCATGGCCAACACCGGGGTTGAAGTTCAGCGCCAGGGTGACCAGATCAAGTTGATCATGCCGGGTAACATCACCTTCGCTACCAACTCGGACGCGATCTCCAGCAGCTTCTATCAGCCGCTGAACAACCTGGCCAACTCGCTCAAGCAGTTCAACCAGAACACCATCCAGATCGTCGGCTACACCGACAGCACCGGCAGCCGACAACTGAACATGGACCTGTCCCAGCGTCGTGCGCAGAGCGTGGCCAACTACCTGACGTCCCAAGGCGTGAGCCCGACCAACCTGAGCGCACGCGGTGCCGGCCCGGATAACCCGATCGCCAGCAACGCCGACGTCAATGGCCGTGCCCAGAACCGTCGTGTAGAGGTGAACCTGGGTCCGATCCCTGGTCAGCAATATGGCCAGCCTGCCCAACAGCAGCAACAGGCGCCACAGCAGAACAACCAGTTCCAGGGCAACCCGTACCAGCAGTACCAGTAAACGCTGGCCACTAAAAAGGGCGCCGTGCAGTCAATGCACGGCGCCCTTTTTTATTGCGTGGTTACATCAGTGTCAGTCGATGTATTCGAACAGCTTCACGATCTTTTGCACGCCCGACACGCCCTGTACCAGGTTGGCGGCGCGGGTGGCTTCTGCCTGGGTCAGCAGGCCCATCATGTAGACGATGCCGTTATCGGTGATCACTTTGATCCGCGAGCCGGGAATGGCGTTGTCGGTCAGCATCTGCGCCTTGATCTTGGTGGTCAGCAAGGCATCATTGCTGATGGCCAGCAGCGTGATCGGGTCCATGACCTGCAGTTCGTTGTGCACCTTCTTCACGCGCTGCACGGTCGAGGCGGCTTGTTCGGCCTGCGCCTTGAGGTCGGCACGCGGCGTCTGGCCGGCCAGCAGCACCACGCCGTTGAAGCTGGTGACCACGATGCGCGAAGCGCCATTGCCGAGGTCGGTAGCAGCCTTGGCAACGTTGACTTCAACCTTGGTTTCGATCAGCGAGTCATCGATCTTGCTGCCGAAAGTACGAGTGCCCTTGTCGTCCTGGATAGGGGTGTCACGTGTTGCAGTGATGGCCGTGCTGCAGCCGCTGATAGCGAGGCACAGGGTGATGGCCAAAAGGCTGAGGCGGTTAACGGTCATTCTTCACTCCCAAACAGTTGGCTGTCGATCAGATCGCACAGGCAGTGGATCGCCAGCAGGTGGACTTCCTGGATACGTGCGGTGACAGTGGCCGGGACGCGAATTTCCACGTCCTCTGGCAGCAGCAGTGACGCCATGCCGCCGCCATCGCGGCCGGTCAATGCTACGACAATCATTTCTCGATCATGTGCGGCCTGGATCGCCTGAATAATATTGGCCGAGTTGCCGCTGGTGGAGATCGCCAGCAACACATCGCCGGGTTGGCCCAAGGCGCGGATCTGCTTGGAGAAGATTTCGTTGTAGCTGTAGTCGTTGGCGATCGAGGTGATCGTCGAGGAATCGGTGGTCAAGGCGATGGCAGGCAGACTCGGGCGCTCACGCTCGAAGCGGTTGAGCAGCTCCGAGGAGAAGTGCTGGGCATCGCCGGCCGAACCGCCGTTGCCGCACGAAAGCATTTTGCCCTCGTTGAGCAAGGCATTGACCATGACCTGACTGGCTTGCTCGATGTGCGGTGCAAGTACGTCCATCGCCTGTTGCTTGGTGTCGATGCTGGCCTGGAAAAGCTGGCGAATTCGGGATTGCATGTCCATCTGTGTGACCTTAAGTAGCGCGGCTGTTTGGCACAGGAATGTGCAGCCCGCAAAGCAAAGAGCAAAAGTGTGTGGTGAAGGTGCCCGGTGAATCAGCTGTCGAAGGCATCTTGGAGCCAACTCAGATCAGCCTGACCAGACGGTGTGCTTTCTATGGCAACCACATCGAAACGGCAGGGGGAATCAGCCCAGCGATGCTCTTTTTGCAGGAAAAACTGCGCGGCGAGTATCAGCTTCTGACGCTTGCGCCCGTCGATACTGGCGAGCGCGCCACCCCATTGTGCGTGTTTTCTGTAGCGGACTTCGACGAATACTACTGTATCGCCGTCAAGCATGACCAGATCAAGCTCACCGCGTTTACACAACCAGTTCTGCGCCAGGAGGCGCAGACCCTGTTGTTGCAAGTGCTTCAGCGCTTGTTGTTCGGCATCCTTGCCGCTTTGTGCGCTGGACCGCTCGGGCATCAGCGCGGGGTGTCTGGCAGGCGCTGGATGTCGCCGCCCACGAACTTCGCCCATGGCATCTGGCGATCAACGCGCTGGTTGGCGTTGATGCCCAGGCTGCCCGACAGGCCATCAACACGAGTATCCGGCAGTGCCTTGAGCTGGCCCAGGCGCGGCGCCAGGCGGTAGGCATCGACGCCCATCGCATACAGGCGGCCCAGGCTGCCATTGGCTTGCGGCCATTGTGCGGCGACCTGGTTGCGCAGTGGGTCGGTGGTGCTGAGCAGCCAAGGGGTTTCGCAGAACATGACGTTGGTCATGTCCAGGTACTGGTTCTTGTCGCCGCTGGCGCTGAACACGTGGGAGGTCGCGTAGACAGGCACATCACCGGCGTACTGGAAGTTCAGGGTCGGCTTGATCTGCTGGGCCAGTTGCGGGGTCACGGCCAGGAAGATGAACTCGATGTCCTGACGACGCGACGGCTGTGCTGCTACGTCTGTACCTACCGTGCTTTGCAGGCTCTTGGCGCGACCTTCGCTTTTACGTAGTTGGAACAGGTCGGCGATCTGCTGGGCGAGGGCCACTGGCTGGTCGACGTACTCGACGCCGACGACAGTGCCGCCATTGGCTTCCCAATCCTGGCGGAAGGCCTTGTAGACACGCTCGCCCCACTCGCCACGCGGCACCATGGCGGCAGCGCGGTGCAGGCCGTCGGCGCGGGCACGACGCGAGACTTCGCGGGCTTCGTCTTCAGCGGCCAGGCCAAACTGGAACAGCTGCGCCGGGTTCTGATCGGTCTCGCTGTAGTTCAGGGCCAGGGTGGTGATCGGCAACTGAGGGCGGGCAGCGAGTTGTTTGACCAGTGGTTTCTCCAGCGGGCCGACAACCAGTTGCACGCCGGCAGCCTTGGCCTTGGTGTAGAAGTCGTCAAGGGAGGTCAGGCGCGAGCTGTCAAAGAACTCGATGACTGGTGGCTTCTGCCCGGCTTGTTCGGCCTGGTAGTGAGCGGCCATGAAGCCTTCACGCAATGCTTTGCCGACGGAGGCCAGCGGGCCGTCCTGTGGCAGCAGCAGGGCGATCTTGTTCAGGGGCTGGCTGGCCAGCTCCTTGAGTTTGGTCAACGGCAATGGCAGTTCCACTGCGGCCGGGTGGCCCGGGTTCTGCGCGCGCCAGGTGTCGATGGCGGCCTGTTGCTGTTCCAGGGTACCGGCACCCTTAACCGCCTGGGCCAGGGTGATCCAACCGTCCAGGGTCGGGTTGCCACTGGCTTGCAACTGCTCGGCCGGCAGGGCGGCAATCAGCGCCCAGATGGCTTCATGGTTGTTTTTAGCCGCATCACCGCTGAGCAGCGGGGCCATGGCTACGCGTTCGCGCGCGGCGGCCAGGGTCTGGCCATCGGCTTCATAAGCGCGGGCATGCACGGTGCCGGTACGTACCTGCTGGTCTGCCGGCAAGTCACGTAGGCTTTGCAGGCTCGGGTGGCTCAGGGCAGTCAACGCAGCCTTGGGCTGGTTGCGCGCCATGGCCAGCTCGGCAGCCAGGGTGCTGGCAAAGACTTGCGCGGCGGGCTTGAGAGCATCCAGCGGCACCTGTGCAAGGATCTGCGAGGAGCGGGCAGGGTTGTTCTGCTTGTAGGCCATGTCTGCCGCACTCAGGCGCAACAGGGCGGCCTTTTCTGGCGTCTTGGCGGTAGTGGCCTGTTCGAGCAGTTGCTCGATACTGGCATCCGGGGTCCGTGGAAGGTCGCCAAGGCTGGACGAGGGCGAGCTGGCGCAAGCGGCCAGCAAGGCAGCGAGGCAGAGGGCGGAGAGCAGCCGCAGGCAAGCGATCATGTAAGTGTTCCTGATACCGATCAAATTAGCGTGGAATTGTACCCAAGCACTGGCCCAGGCGCGATGTTACTGGCGTGAAACCGTCGATTTAGGTCGTGCAAATGTTGCTATTGGCGATCGGCGGCTGAAAAGGCATCGGCCGTGATGGCATATTTTCGAGGCATCTACGCGCTACAATGGCGCTTTTGCCAACCATCGAGGTGTGCGTTTTGACTGCTCCAGGTCCTTTGAATTCCACTGCAGGCTCGCTTTTTGTCGTGGCGACGCCCATTGGCAACCTGGACGACATCAGTGCCCGGGCGCTGAAAGTGTTGCGCGACGTAAAATTGATCGCGGCCGAAGACACCCGTCACTCTCAACGCCTGATGCAGCATTTTGGTATCAGCACGCCATTAGCGGCCTGTCACGAGCACAACGAGCGTGAAGAAGGCAGTCGCTTTATCGTGCGCCTGTTGGCCGGTGACGACGTGGCGCTGATCTCCGATGCGGGCACGCCGCTGATCTCCGATCCAGGCTATCACCTGGTTCGCCAGGCGCGGGCCGCTGGTATCAATGTAGTGCCTGTTCCGGGAGCGTGCGCACTGATTGCCGCGTTATCGGCAGCGGGGCTGCCTTCGGACCGCTTTATCTTTGAAGGTTTCCTGCCGGCCAAGGCGGTGGGGCGGCGTGCTCGCCTGCAGGCGCTGAAGGAAGAACCGCGCACCCTGATCTTCTACGAAGCCCCCCATCGTATCCTTGAATGCCTGCAGGACATGGAGTTGGTGTTCGGGGGCGAGCGCTTGGCGTTGCTGGCGCGCGAACTGACCAAAACCTTTGAAACCCTCAAAGGCCTGCCGCTCGAAGAGCTGCGGGCCTTTGTCGAGGGGGACAGCAACCAGCAGCGTGGCGAGTGCGTGGTGCTGGTGGCGGGCTGGGCCGCTCCCGAGAATGAAGACGCGGTCGGCAGCGAGGCCATGCGTATTCTGGATCTATTGCTCGCGGAGATGCCGCTTAAAAGAGCAGCGGCGTTGGCAGCGGAAATTACCGGTGTGCGCAAGAATCTCTTATATCAAGCCGCGCTGGATAAACAAAAAGGCGAATAGTTCCGGGGTTAATCCTGTATTCCGTCTGAACGTGATGGCCATTCTGAACTTTTATTACTTGTCCTAAGTCCGTCGTGCCGTTAACCTGCGCGGCGGAGAGTCGATTGGACAGTCGCTGCCCTCTATGAGAATTAGGGGGGGGAGGAAAGTCCGGGCTCCATAGGGCGAAGTGCCAGGTAATGCCTGGGAGGCGTGAGCCTACGGAAAGTGCCACAGAAAATAACCGCCTAAGCACTTCGGTGCCGGTAAGGGTGAAAAGGTGCGGTAAGAGCGCACCGCACGACTGGCAACAGTTCGTGGCTAGGTAAACCCCACTTGGAGCAAGACCAAATAGGGTCCCAAGGCGTGGCCCGCGCTGGGACCGGGTAGGTTGCTAAAGATGTCCAGTGATGGCCATCGTAGACGAATGACTGTTCAAGACAGAACCCGGCTTATAGATCGACTCTCCACCTTTTTTCCTTCTGTCCGAATCTCGAGCAGAAACCCGGTAGTAACGCAAGAATCCCTCCCTGCCGAATCATTGGCAGATGCATCTTCGTAATACCAAAAAAATCTTACTCTTAATAAATCACTTTAACTTTAAGCCATAGCTCTTTGAGCTATTTGTGCTTGTTGGGCCGAAAACATCGCCGAACTCTGGTTTCTCCTCCTTTTACGCTCCTAAATCTCCGTTCTGTAAGGCTTTTCCTTGAATCCGCGCCTTGACGGTGTGGTGGGCGCATTCCTATAGTGTGCGCAAGTGGCGGAAAGTGGCACAAAGTGGGTTTTTTGAACGTAAAACGCTAAAATTTGGAGAAACGCATCTGTGTTTCGCGGAGCTAACGCTATCAGTCTCGATGCAAAAGGCCGTCTCGCCATGCCGAGCCGGTATCGTGACGAGCTCATTTCGCGAAGTTCCGGACAGTTGATCATCACCATTGATGCCGTTGACCCTTGTTTGTGTGTTTACCCGCTCGATGAGTGGGAGTTGATTGAAACCAAGTTGCGCGCGCTGCCTTCATTGCGTGAAGAAAACCGTCGCCTGCAGCGTTTGCTGATTGGTAATGCCGTCGACCTCGAGCTTGATGGCAGTGGTCGTTTCCTGGTGCCGCCGCGTTTGCGCGAGTACGCCAAGCTGGACAAGCGCGCAATGCTGGTGGGCCAACTGAACAAGTTCCAATTGTGGGACGAAGATGCCTGGGATGCTGTGTCTGCAGCGGACCTGGCTGCTATTCAACAACCGGGCGCCATGCCTGATGAACTGCGTGATTTGATCCTGTGACTATTGATAGCGGCTTTAACCACATCACCGTACTGCTTGACGAAGCCGTTGAGGCTCTCGCCGTACGCGCGGATGGCTGCTATCTGGATGGCACCTTCGGCAGGGGCGGGCATAGTCGGCTGATACTCAGCCAGCTCGGGTCCGACGGCAAACTCCTCGGGTTCGACAAAGACCCTCAAGCGATTGCCACCGGGCAAGCGCTAGCGGCCGAAGACGGCCGCTTTGTCGTTGTGCAGCGTAGCTTTGCCGAGTTGGGGGCCGAAGTGGCCGAGCGCGGCATGGCAGGCAAGGTGGCGGGGGTTTTGCTCGACCTGGGCGTGTCTTCGCCCCAGCTCGATGACCCGGAGCGCGGCTTCAGTTTCATGAACGACGGCCCTCTCGACATGCGCATGGACCCCACGCGGGGTATCAGTGCTGCGCAGTTCATCGCCACCGCACCGGTGGAAGAAATCGCCCGCGTCTTCAAGGAATACGGTGAAGAGCGTTTCGCCGGCCGCATGGCCCGTGCCGTGGTCGAGCGCCGCGAGATCCAGCCATTTGAACGCACCGCCGACCTGGCCGAAGTGCTGAAGGTCGCCAACCCTGCGTGGGAAAAAGGCAAGAACCCGGCGACCCGTGCGTTCCAGGGCCTGCGCATTCACGTCAACAACGAATTGGGCGACCTGGAGGCTGGCCTTGAGGCTGCCCTTGAGTCGCTGGAAGTGGGCGGTCGCCTGGTGGTGATCAGCTTCCACTCCCTGGAAGACCGTATCGTCAAACTGTTCATGCGTCGTCTGGTCAAGGGCGAGTCCGACAACCTGCCGCGCAACCTGCCGGTACGTTTCGAAGCCTTTGTGCCGAAAATCAAAATCCATGGCAAAGCGCAGTTCGCTTCCGAAGCCGAACTCAAGGCCAACCCACGTGCCCGTAGCGCTGTCATGCGTGTTGCGGAGAAGTTGCGGTGAGCAAGCTTTTCGCCAAGCCCCTTCCGGGCGGCAGCTTCTTCATGTTGCTGCTGTTTATCGGCGTGCTGGTATCCGCGATTGCGGTGTCCTACAGCGCCCACTGGAACCGTCAGTTGCTCAACACCCTGTATGGGGAATTGAGCGTGCGTGACAAGGCGCAGGCGGAGTGGGGGCGGTTGATCCTCGAACAAAGCACCTGGACGGCCCACAGCCGTATCGAAGTGCTGGCCACCGAACAGCTGAAAATGCACATTCCAGGCGCGGCGGAAGTCCGCATGGTGGCGCCATGATGAAACTCGAAGGCGCACTCTACCCATGGCGCTTCCGCGTGGTGCTGGGCTTGCTCGCGTTGATGGTGGGCGCGATTGCGTGGCGCATCATCGACCTGCAAGTGGTCGATCGCGACTTCCTGATCGGCCAGGGCGATGCCCGCAGCCTGCGTCATATTCCTATTCCTGCACACCGCGGCCTCATCACCGACCGTAACGGCGAGCCCCTGGCCGTCAGTACCCCGGTCACCACCCTGTGGGCCAACGCCAAGGAGCTGCAGGTGGCCAAGGACAAGTGGCCGGAACTCGCCGCCGCCCTTGGCCAAGACCCGAAGGCACTCGCCGAGCGTCTGGAAGCCCAGGCCAATAAAGAATTCATCTACCTCGTTCGTGGGCTGACCCCCGAGCAAGGCCAGCAAGTGCTCGACCTTAAAGTCCCCGGTGTCTACGGCATCGAGGAGTTCCGTCGTTTCTACCCGGCCGGTGAAACCACCGCCCACATGGTCGGCTTTACCGACATTGACGATCACGGTCGCGAAGGGGTGGAGCTGGCCTACGACGAATGGCTGGCCGGGGTTCCCGGCAAACGGCAAGTCATCAAGGATCGGCGCGGCAGACTGATCAAGGATGTCCAAGTCACCAAAAACGCCAAGGCCGGTAAGCCCTTGGCGTTGTCGATTGACCTGCGCCTGCAATACCTGGCCAACCGCGAGCTGCGTAACGCGATCATCGAGAACGGCGCCAAGGCCGGCAGCCTGGTGATCATGGACGTGAAGACCGGCGAGATCCTCGCCATGGTCAACCAGCCGACCTACAACCCGAACAACCGTCGCAACCTGCAGCCGGCGATGATGCGTAACCGCGCCATGATCGACGTGTTCGAGCCGGGTTCGACCATGAAAGCCATCTCCATGAGTGCCGCCCTCGAAACCGGACGCTGGAAACCCAGCGACAAGGTCGAGGTGTACCCTGGCACCCTGCAGTTGGGCAAATACACCATTCGTGACGTATCGCGTACCGAAGGCCCGGTGTTGGATCTGACAGGTATCCTGATCAACTCCAGTAACGTGGGCATGAGTAAGGTCGCCTTCGATATCGGCGGCGAGACCATCTACCACCTGGCGCAAAAAATCGGCCTGGGCCAGCCCACCGGCCTCGATTTTCCAGGTGAACGCGTCGGTAACCTGCCGAACTACCGTGACTGGAAAAAAGCCGAGACTGCCACGCTGTCCTACGGTTACGGCCTGTCGGTGACTGCCATCCAACTGGCTCACGCCTTCTCCGTGCTGGCGAACAATGGCCGCATGGTGCCCCTGAGCCTGATCCATGTCGACGAAGCGCCGAAATCGACCCAGGTGATTCCGGAAAACGTCGCCAAGACCATGCAGGGCATGCTGCAACAAGTGATCGAAGCACCCCGCGGTGTGTTCCGTGCCCAGGTGCCGGCGTATCACGTGGCGGGCAAGTCGGGTACTGCGCGTAAGACGTCGGTGGGCACCAAGGGCTACGCCGAGAACTCCTACCGTTCGCTGTTCGCCGGCTTCGGCCCGATGAGCGACCCACGCTACGCCATCGTCGTCGTGATCGATGAACCGAGTAAGGCAGGCTACTTCGGTGGCCTGGTATCGGCGCCGGTGTTCAGCAAAGTGATGTCCGGCACCCTGCGCCTGATGAACATCACGCCGGACAACCTGCCGCCGACCCAACAAGCGAACGCCGGACCACCGGCCGCTGCTGCAAAAGCCAATGGAGGGCGCGGCTGATGTCTCTTAGCCTAAATAAGATTTTTGCCCACGCCGGTCGTGATCTGTTGATTCGCGAGTTGAGCCTGGACAGCCGTAACGTACGCGCCGGTGACCTGTTCCTGGCGGTACCCGGCGGCAAGTTCGATGGTCGCGCGCACATCGCCGACGCGTTGCAGCGCGGTGCGGCCGCCGTGGCGTATGAAGTAGAAGGCGCCACCGTATTGCCGATCACTGACGTGCCGTTGATTCCGGTCAAGGGCCTGGCGGCACAACTGTCGGATATCGCCGGGCGTTTTTATGGCGACCCGAGCCGCCAGCTGAACCTGGTCGGCGTCACCGGCACCAACGGCAAGACCAGCGTGACCCAATTGATCGCCCAAGCCCTGGATCTGCTGGGGCAACACTGCGGCATCGTCGGTACGTTGGGCACTGGCTTCTATGGCGCGCTGCAAAGCGGCCTGCACACCACGCCAAACCCGATTGCCGTGCAAGCGACCCTGGCCGACCTGAAAAAGGCCGGGGCCAAGGCGGTCGCCATGGAAGTGTCGTCCCACGGCTTGCACCAAGGGCGCGTTGCGGCGCTGGCCTTTGATGTGGCGGTGATGACCAACCTGTCCCGCGATCACCTGGATTACCACGGCACCATGGAGGCCTACGCTGCCGAGAAGGCCAAGCTGTTTGCCTGGAACGACCTCAAGTGCCGCGTGGTGAACCTGGATGACGCATTCGGCCGCCAACTGGCAGCCGAAGACCGTGAATCGCGCCTGATCAGCTACAGCCTGGAAGATTCCAGTGCGTACCTGTATTGCCGTGATGCCCACTTCAATGACGAAGGTGTGCTCGCGACCTTGGTAACGCCGCAGGGCGAACATCATTTGCGCAGCAGCTTGCTCGGCCGCTTCAACCTGAGCAACACCCTGGCGGCTATCGGCGCCTTGCTCGGCTTGGATTACGCACTGGATGAAATCTTGCGTGTACTGCCGAAGCTGGAAGGCCCGGTAGGTCGCATGCAGCGCTTGGGTGGCGGCAAGCAGCCGCTGGTGGTGGTCGATTACGCCCACACCCCGGACGCCCTGGAAAAAGTATTGGTCGCCCTGCGCCCACACGCCAAGGGCAAGCTCCTGTGCCTGTTCGGCTGCGGCGGTGATCGTGATCGCGGCAAGCGTCCGCTGATGGCCGAGATCGTCGAGCGCCTGGCCGACGGTGTGCTCGTCACCGACGACAACCCGCGCAGCGAAGACCCGAGCCAGATTTTCGATGACATCCGTGTCGGTTTTAAAGACGCTTCCCACGCGACCTTCGTTGCTGGTCGTGGTGCAGCCATCGCCCAATTGATCGCCAGCGCCAGCGCTGACGACGTGGTGGTGCTGGCCGGTAAAGGTCACGAGGACTATCAGGAAATCAACGGCGAGCGTCATGCCTTCTCCGACCTGGTCGAGGCCGATCACGCCCTGACCGCCTGGGAGGTCGCCCATGCTTAAAGCGATGACATTCAGCGAACTGCCCCAGGCCCTGTCGGCCCGTGTGTTGTCGAGCGATTGCAGCTTCGACGGCGTCAGTATCGACAGTCGCAACATCAAGCCGGGGCAGTTGTTCGTAGCACTGGCCGGCCCGCGCTTCGATGGCCATGACTACCTGAATGATGTCGCCGCCAAAGGCGCCGTAGGTGCCTTGGTGCAGCGCGAAGTGGCAGAGTCCACCTTGCCGCAGCTGCTGGTCGCTGACACCCGCCTGGCCCTGGGCCAGCTGGGTGCGCTCAACCGCGCCGCGTTTGACAAGCCAGTGGCCGCCGTCACCGGTTCCAGCGGCAAGACCACCGTCAAGGAACTGCTCGCCGGTATCCTGCGCACGCGCGGGCCGGTACATGCCACACGTGGCAACCTGAACAATGACTTCGGCGCACCGTTGACCCTGCTCGAACTGGCCCCGGAACACACGGCGGCCGTCATCGAGCTGGGCGCTTCGCGTATCGGCGAAATCGCCTACACCGTGGCGTTGACCAAGCCCCACGTGGTAATCATCAACAATGCCGGCACCGCCCACGTGGGCGAGTTCGGCGGCCCGGAAAAAATCGTCGAGGCCAAGGGTGAAATCCTTGAAGGTCTTGATGCCTCGGGCACCGCTGTACTGAACCTGGACGACAAGGCTTTTGAAACCTGGCGCGTACGCGCTGCCGGGCGCAAGGTCCTGACGTTTGCCGTGCTCAACGCCGCCGCCGACTTCCATGCCTCCAGCATCACCGTGGATGCCCGTGGTTGCCCGTCTTTCACCTTGCATACCCCGCAAGGCAGTGAGCACGTGCAGTTGAACCTGTTGGGCAACCATAACGTCGCCAATGCCCTGGCGGCTGCGGCTGCGGCTTACGCCTTGGGCGTGTCGCTGTTCGGCATCGCCACAGGCTTGGGCGCCGTGCAGCCGGTCAAAGGGCGCACCGTCGCGCAACTGGCCACCAATGGCATGCGCGTCATTGATGACACTTACAACGCCAACCCGTCCTCGATCAATGCCGCCGTTGACCTGCTCAAGACCTTTGCCGGGCGCAAAGTGCTGGTGCTGGGTGACATCGGCGAGTTGGGTGATTGGGCCGAGCAAGGTCACCGCGAAGTGGGTGCCTACGCCGCTGGCAAAGTCGACGCGCTCTACGCGGTCGGCACGAACATGGCCCATGCCGTCGACGCCTTCGGCCTCGGCGCGCGGCATTTCGCGAGCCAGGCCGAGCTGATCCAGGCGCTGGTCACGGCTGAACAAGACAAACAGACAACCATTTTGATCAAGGGATCGCGCAGCGCGGTGATGGAAAACGTCGTCGCGGCCTTGTGTGGCTCAAGTACGGAGAAACATTAATGCTGCTGCTGCTGGCTGAGTATCTGCAACAGTTCTACAAAGGCTTCGCGGTCTTTCAGTACCTGACCCTGCGCGGGATCCTGGGTGTGCTGACCGCGCTGTCTCTGTCGCTGTTCCTGGGGCCGTGGATGATCCGCACCCTGCAGAACCTGCAAATTGGTCAATCGGTTCGCAATGACGGCCCGCAGTCTCACCTGTCCAAATCCGGCACCCCGACCATGGGCGGTGCGTTGATCCTGTCGTCCATTGGTATCAGCACCCTGCTGTGGGCCGACCTGCACAACCGCTACGTGTGGGTGGTGCTGCTGGTAACCCTGTTGTTCGGCGCCATCGGCTGGGTCGATGACTACCGCAAAGTGATCGAGAAAAACTCCAAGGGCCTGCCGAGCCGCTGGAAATATTTCTGGCAGTCGGTGTTCGGCCTGGCCGCAGCGATCTTCCTCTACACCACGGCGCCAAGCGCGGTGGAAACCACCTTGATCATCCCGATGCTCAAGGATGCCAGCATTCCACTGGGCATCGGCTTCGTGGTGCTGACCTATTTCGTGATCGTGGGCTCCAGCAACGCGGTCAACCTGACTGACGGCCTCGACGGCCTGGCGATCATGCCGACGGTGATGGTGGGCGGCGCGCTCGGCATCTTCTGCTACCTGTCGGGTAACGTGAAATTCGCGGAATACCTGCTGATCCCCTACGTACCGGGCGCAGGTGAGTTGATCGTGTTCTGCGGCGCGCTGATCGGTGCCGGCCTGGGCTTCCTGTGGTTCAACACCTACCCGGCGCAAGTCTTCATGGGTGACGTCGGCGCACTGGCGCTGGGCGCGGCCCTGGGCACCATCGCGGTGATCGTTCGCCAGGAAATCGTGTTGTTCATCATGGGCGGTGTGTTCGTGATGGAAACCCTGTCGGTGGTCATCCAGGTGGCCTCCTTCAAATTGACCGGGCGCCGTGTATTCCGCATGGCGCCGATTCACCACCACTTTGAACTCAAGGGCTGGCCCGAGCCACGCGTGATCGTCCGCTTCTGGATCATCACCGTGATTCTGGTGCTGATCGGCCTTGCCACCCTGAAACTGAGGTAGAAACGAGTGTCCCTGATCGCTTCAGACCACTTCCGCATCGTTGTCGGCCTCGGCAAGAGCGGCATGTCCCTGGTTCGCTTCCTGGCGAACCGGGGCACGTCGTTTGCCGTGGCCGACACGCGGGAAAATCCACCGGAGCTGGTCACGCTGCGCCGTGACTACCCGCACGTGGAAGTGCGTTGTGGCGAGCTGGATGTCGAGTTTCTGTGCCGCGCCGACGAACTCTACGTGAGCCCCGGCCTGGCCCTCGCGACACCGGCCCTGCAAGCCGCTGCGGCCCGTGGCGTGAAGCTGTCCGGCGACATCGACCTGTTCGCGCGTAATGCGAAGGCGCCCATCGTGGCCATCAGCGGCTCCAACGCGAAAAGCACCGTGACCACCCTGGTCGGCGAGATGGCGGCTGCGGCCGGCAAGCGCGTGGCCGTGGGCGGCAACCTTGGCACCCCGGCGCTGGACCTGCTCAGCGACGATGTCGAGCTGTACGTGATGGAGCTGTCGAGCTTCCAGCTGGAAACCACCCACGACCTCGGCGCCGAAGTGGCGACCGTGCTGAACGTGAGTGAAGACCACATGGACCGCTACAGCGGCCTGCCGGCTTATCACCTGGCCAAGCACCGGATCTTTCGGGGTGCCAGGCAAGTGGTGGTCAACCGCCAGGATGCCCTGAGCCGTCCGCTGATGGGCGAAGGCCTGCCGTGCTGGACCTTTGGCCTGGGCAAACCCGATTTCAAAGCCTTTGGCATTCGTGAGGAGAATGGCGAGAAATACCTGGCCTTCGAATTCCAGAACCTGATGCCGGTGCGTGAGTTGAAGATCCGTGGCGCGCATAACCAGTCCAATGCCCTGGCGGCGTTGGCGCTGGGGCATGCCGTGGGCCTGCCGTTCGATGCCATGTTGTCGAGCCTGCGCACCTTCGCCGGGCTTGAGCACCGTTGCCAGTGGGTGCGCGACTTGAATGGCGTGAGCTACTACAACGACTCCAAGGCCACTAACGTTGGTGCTGCATTGGCCGCTATCGAAGGCCTGGGGGCCGATATCGAAGGCAAGCTGGTGCTGATCCTTGGTGGTGACGGCAAAGGCGCCGACTTCAAAGACCTTAAAGGCCCGGTGGCTGCTCAGTGCCGCGCCGTGGTGCTGATGGGCCGCGACGCCGACGTGATCGCCGCCTCCCTCGGTGACGGCGTGCCGCAGGTACGTGCCACCTCCCTGGACGATGCCATCGCCCAATGCCACGCCCTGGCCCAACCCGGCGATGCCGTGTTGCTGTCGCCGGCGTGTGCCAGTTTCGACATGTTCAAGAACTACGAAGAGCGCGGCCAGCTGTTCGCCCGCGGCGTGGAGGCCTTGGCATGAGTATCAACTTCCGTAACATCATCAAGCCCTACCCGTCGCCGATCATTACCGGCCGTGGCATCGACCTGGATTTCCCGATGCTCGCCGGTTGCCTCGCGCTGCTGGGCCTGGGCCTGGTGATGATCACCTCGGCATCGTCTGAGGTGGCCGCCGTGCAGTCGGGCAACACCCTGTACATGATGATCCGTCACTTGGTGTACCTGGTGATCGGCCTCGGCACCTGCATCGTCACCATGATGATCCCTATCGCCACCTGGCAACGCCTGGGCTGGTTGATGCTGATCGGTGCGTTTGGCTTGCTGATCATGGTGATCCTGCCCGGCATCGGCCGCGAGGTGAACGGTTCGATGCGCTGGATCGGCTTCGGCGCGTTCAACGTACAGCCGTCGGAAATCGCCAAGGTGTTTGTGGTGATCTACCTCGCCGGTTACCTGGTGCGTCGCCAGAAGGAAGTGCGCGAAAGCTGGATGGGCTTCTTCAAGCCGTTCATCGTGCTGCTGCCCATGGCCGGCCTGTTGCTGATGGAGCCCGACTTCGGTGCCACCGTCGTGATGATGGGCGCAGCGGCGGCGATGCTGTTCCTCGGGGGCGTGGGCCTGTTCCGCTTCACCTTGATGGTGGTGCTGGCGGTGGCGGCCGTGACCATTCTGGTCCAGGCGCAACCCTACCGGATGGCGCGTCTGATCACCTTTACCGACCCATGGTCCGACCAGTTCGGCTCCGGCTACCAGTTGACCCAGGCACTGATCGCCTTCGGCCGCGGCGAGTGGCTGGGCGTGGGCCTGGGCAACAGCGTGCAGAAGCAGTTCTACCTGCCGGAAGCGCACACCGACTTCGTGTTCTCGGTACTCGCCGAAGAGCTGGGCGTGGTCGGTTCGCTGTGCACCGTCGCGCTGTTCGTATTCGTGTGTGTGCGTGGCATGTACATCGGCTTGTGGGCCGAGAAGGCCAAACAGTATTTCGCCGCGTATGTGGCCTACGGCTTGTCGTTCCTGTGGATCGGCCAGTTCCTGATCAACATCGGTGTGAACGTCGGCTTGCTGCCGACCAAGGGCCTGACCTTGCCGTTCCTCAGTTACGGCGGCAGTTCGTTGGTGATCTGCTGTGCGTGCCTGGGCTTGTTGCTGCGCATCGAGTGGGAGAGTCGAACTCACTTGGGCAGCGAAGAGATGGAGTTCAGCGAAAGCGACTTCGCCGAGGAGCCGACCCATGGGCGCTAATGTGCTGATCATGGCAGGCGGTACCGGGGGCCACGTGTTCCCGGCCCTGGCGTGCGCGCGGGAATTCCAGAGCCGTGGCTACACCGTGCACTGGCTGGGCACGCCTCGTGGGATCGAAAACGAGCTGGTGCCCAACGCCGGTTTGCCGCTGCACCTGATCAATGTGTCCGGCCTGCGCGGCAAGAGCAAATTGTCCCTGCTCAAGGCGCCGTTCGTGTTGCTCAAGGCGGTGTGGCAGGCGCGCAAGGTCATCCGTGAATTGAAGCCTGTGTGTGTGCTTGGTTTTGGTGGGTACGTGACCGGGCCGGGTGGTGTTGCCGCCAAGCTCGCCGGCGTGCCGGTGATCGTGCACGAGCAGAACGCCGTGGCCGGTACCGCCAACCGCCTGTTGGTGCCCTTGGCCGCCCGGGTGTGCGAGGCCTTCCCGAAGACCTTTGGTGCATCCGACAAATTGCGTACTACCGGCAACCCGGTGCGCACGGAACTGTTCATGGACATCGCTCGCCAGGCACTGGCCGGGCGCAAGGCACACCTGCTGATCATGGGCGGTAGCCTGGGCTCCGAGCCCTTGAACAAATTGCTGCCCGAAGCGCTGGCGCAACTCCCTGTGGAATTGCGCCCGGAAGTCTTCCATCAGGCCGGCAAAGATCACGGTGAAGTCACCGCCACGCGTTATCGCGAAGCCGGTGTGGAGGCGAACGTACAGCCTTTCATCAAAGACATGGCCCACGCCTATGGCTGGGCCGACCTGGTGGTCTGCCGCTCCGGTGCGCTGACCGTCAGTGAACTGGCTGCCGCCGGTCTGCCGTCCTTGCTGGTGCCTTTGCCCCACGCGATCGACGATCACCAGACCCGCAACGCCGAATATTTGGCCGGGGAGGGCGCTGCCTTCCTGCTGCCGCAAAGAACGACTGGCGCCGCCGATTTGGCCGCACGCCTGACCGAGGTTTTGATGCAACCGGAACGACTCAACAGCATGGCGAGCACCGCAAGCCGCCTGGCCAAACCTGACGCAACCCGCACCGTGGTCGATATCTGCCTGGAGGTGGCCCATGGTTGAGAATCAGAAAGCCATGCCGCAACCCGAGATGCGCCGCATCCGCCGTATCCACTTCGTCGGCATCGGCGGCGTGGGCATGTGCGGTATCGCCGAAGTCTTGCTGAACCTGGGCTACCAGGTGTCCGGCTCCGACTTGAAAGAGTCGCCGGTTACCGACCGCCTGAAAACCTTTGGCGCGCAGATCTTCATCGGCCACCGCGCCGAGAACGCTGCCGAGGCCGACGTGTTGGTGGTGTCCAGCGCCGTGAACACCTCCAACCCGGAAGTGGCCACTGCCCTTGAGCGTCGCATTCCTGTAGTGCCACGCGCCGAGATGCTGGCCGAGCTGATGCGCTATCGCCACGGTATTGCCGTGGCCGGTACCCACGGCAAAACCACCACCACCAGCCTGATCGCCTCGGTGTTCGCCGCCGGTGGCCTGGACCCGACGTTCGTGATCGGTGGCCGCCTGAATGCAGCCGGTACCAATGCCCAGCTCGGTACCAGCCGTTACCTGATCGCCGAAGCCGATGAAAGTGACGCCAGCTTCCTGCACCTGCAACCGCTGGTCGCCGTGGTCACCAACATCGACGAAGACCACATGGCCACTTACGACGGTGACTTCAACAAGTTGAAGAAAACCTTCGTCGAGTTCCTCCACAACCTGCCGTTCTACGGCCTGGCCGTGGTGTGCCTGGACGACCCGGTGGTGCGCGAGATCCTGCCGCTGGTCAAGCGTCCGACCGTGACCTATGGCTTCAGCGAAGACGCCGACGTGCGCGCCATCAATGTGCGCCAGGAAGGCATGCAGACCTTCTTCACCGTGCTGCGCCCGGACCGCGAGCCGCTGGATGTCTCGGTGAACATGCCGGGCAACCACAACGTGCTCAATTCCCTGGCGACCATCTGCATCGCCACCGACGAAGGCGTCAGCGATGAAGCCATCGTCGAAGGCCTGTCGCGCTTTGCCGGCGTGGGCCGTCGCTTCCAGGTCTACGGCCAGTTGCCGGTAGAAGGCGGCGACGTGATGCTGGTGGACGATTACGGTCACCACCCGACCGAAGTCGCGGCCGTGATCAAGGCCGTGCGCGGTGGCTGGCCTGAGCGCCGCCTGGTGATGGTCTACCAGCCGCACCGCTACAGCCGCACGCGCGATCTGTACGACGATTTCGTCAATGTACTGGCCGATGCCAACGTGTTGCTGTTGATGGAGGTGTACCCGGCCGGTGAAGAACCGATCCCGGGCGCCGACAGCCGCAAGCTGTGCAACAGCATCCGCCAGCGTGGCCAGCTGGACCCGATCTACATCGAGCGTGGCGTGGACCT
The DNA here is from genome assembly GCF_013386585.1 of Pseudomonas sp. P7548. Classification (GTDB taxonomy): domain Bacteria; phylum Pseudomonadota; class Gammaproteobacteria; order Pseudomonadales; family Pseudomonadaceae; genus Aquipseudomonas. The sequence continues at coordinate 108,524 of NZ_JACARO010000047.1, forward strand.
GGCGCCGCTGGTCAAGCCGCTGCTGCGTGCCGGCGACATCCTGCTGTGCCAGGGTGCCGGTGACATTGGCGGCCTTGCCCCTAAATTGCTGGCGAGCCCGCTGTTTGCCGCCGAGAAGGGGAAGTCGAAATGACCACTGATTACGGCTCCCTGTTTTCGACTATTTCGCCTGCCGACTTCGGCCGCGTGGCCGTGCTGTTCGGCGGCAAGAGCGCTGAGCGCGAAGTGTCGCTCAAGTCCGGCAATGCCGTGCTCGAAGCCCTGCAAAGCGCCGGCGTGAACGCATTTGGCATCGACGTGGGCGATGACTTCCTCGCTCGTCTGCAGGCCGAGAAGATCGACCGCGCCTTCATCATTCTCCACGGCCGTGGCGGTGAAGACGGCAGCATGCAAGGCCTGCTCGAATGCGCTGGCATCCCGTACACCGGCAGCGGCATCCTTGCTTCTGCCCTGGCGATGGACAAGCTGCGCACCAAGCAGGTGTGGCACAGCCTGGGCATTCCAACCCCGCGTCACAGCGTTCTGTGCAGCGAAGACGATTGTATTTCTGCAGCCAAGGAACTGGGCCTGCCTTTGATCGTCAAACCTGCCCATGAAGGCTCCAGTATCGGCATGGCCAAAGTGAACTCGGCCGCCGAATTGATCGACGCATGGAAAGCGGCAAGTACCTACGATTCGCAAGTGTTGGTGGAACAGTGGATTTCCGGTCCCGAGTACACCATCGCCACCCTGCGTGGCCAGGTATTGCCGCCTATCGCATTGGGCACGCCCCACACCTTTTACGACTACGACGCCAAGTACCTGGCTTCCGATACCCAGTACCGGATCCCGTGCGGCCTTGACGCAACCAAAGAACAGGAATTGATGGACCTCACGGCGAAAGCCTGTGAGGCGCTGGGTATCGCCGGTTGGGCGCGGGCAGACGTGATGCAGGATGACCAAGGGAATTTCTGGTTCCTGGAAGTCAACACCGCGCCAGGGATGACCGACCACAGCCTGGTTCCTATGGCAGCTCGTGCCGCCGGCCTGGACTTCCAGCAGTTGGTGCTGGCGATCCTTGCAGCCAGCATTGAGCCTCGAGGCTAAGCACATGAACGGCGCATCGCTTCGTCATCAGCCCCCACAAGCACCGAGCCGCAAGCCGGTGCCACGGGGTGCCAGCCGAATGGTGGCTAAAGAGCCGATGTCGGCGCGCCTGCCGAAAGCCAATTTTGGTTTCCTCAAGGCGCTGTTCTGGCCGGTGCTGCTGGTGGTGTTGGGCTTCGGAACCTACGAGGGCGCGCAGCGTCTGTTGCCGTATGCCGACCGGCCGATCACCAAGATCAGCGTGCAGGGCGACTTGAGCTATATCAGCCAGCAAGCGGTGCAGCAGCGCATCGGCCCGTACCTGGCGGCGAGCTTCTTCACCATCGACCTGGCCGGCATGCGCTCGGAACTGGAACAGATGCCGTGGATCGCCCACGCCGAAGTCCGTCGCGTATGGCCGGACCAGGTGACGATCCGCCTGGAAGAACAACTGCCCGTGGCCCGTTGGGGTGACGAAGCGCTGTTGAACAACCAGGGCCAGGCGTTCACCCCGCGTGAGCTGGCCAACTACGAGCACCTGCCGCAGCTGTTCGGGCCGCAGCGGGCGCAGCAGCAAGTGATGCAGCAGTACCAGGCCCTGAGCCAGATGCTGCGGCCACTGGGCTTCTCCATTGCACGCCTGGAACTGCGTGAACGGGGTAGCTGGTTTTTGACGACCGGGGCAGGCAGTTCCGGCCCGGGCATCCAGTTGTTGCTGGGACGCGACCGCTTGGTGGAAAAGATGCGCCGCTTCATTGCCATCTATGACAAGACCTTGAAAGAACAGATTACGAACATTGCGAGCGTCGACCTGCGTTACGCCAACGGCCTTGCCGTCGGCTGGCGTGAACCGGCTGCGCCCACGGCAGCGCAACCCGCTGTCGCGAAGAATTAAGAAGAGGCAGGACCCATGGCAAACGTGCAAAGCGGCAAAATGATCGTCGGTCTCGATATCGGCACCTCCAAGGTGGTGGCGCTGGTCGGCGAGGTCGGGGAAGACGGCACGATCGAAATCGTCGGTATTGGCACGCATCCGTCCCGGGGCCTGAAGAAGGGCGTGGTGGTGAACATCGAGTCCACCGTGCAATCGATCCAGCGCGCCATCGAAGAGGCGCAGCTGATGGCCGGTTGCCGGATCCACTCGGCGTTCGTCGGCGTGGCGGGCAACCATATCCGCAGCCTGAACTCCCACGGCATCGTGGCGATCCGCGACCGCGAAGTCAGCTCCGCCGACCTTGAGCGTGTCCTCGACGCTGCCCAGGCCGTGGCGATCCCGGCTGACCAGCGCGTGCTGCACACCCTGCCGCAGGACTACGTGATCGACAACCAGGAAGGCGTTCGCGAGCCCCTGGGCATGTCGGGCGTACGTCTGGAAGCCAAGGTCCACGTGGTGACCTGCGCCGTCAACGCCGCCCAGAACATTGAAAAATGCGTGCGCCGCTGCGGCCTGGAAATCGACGACATCATTCTGGAGCAGTTGGCCTCGGCCTACTCGGTACTGACTGACGACGAAAAAGAACTGGGCGTGTGCCTGGTGGACATCGGCGGCGGCACCACCGACATCGCGATCTTCACCGAGGGTGCGATCCGTCACACCGCCGTGATCCCGATTGCCGGCGACCAGGTGACCAACGACATCGCCATGGCGTTGCGCACACCGACCCAGTACGCCGAAGAAATCAAGATCCGCTACGCCTGCGCCCTGGCCAAGCTGGCCGGTGCCGGCGAGACCATCAAGGTGCCGAGCGTGGGCGACCGTCCACCGCGTGAGCTGTCGCGCCAGGCCCTGGCCGAAGTGGTCGAGCCACGCTACGACGAGCTGTTCACCCTGATCCAGGCTGAACTGCGCCGCAGCGGCTACGAAGATTTGATCCCGGCCGGCATCGTGCTGACCGGTGGCACCTCGAAGATGGAAGGCGCGGTCGAACTGGCCGAGGAAATCTTCCACATGCCGGTCCGCCTGGGCGTGCCCCATGGCGTCAAGGGCCTGGGCGACGTGGTGCGCAACCCGATTTATTCCACTGGCGTGGGCTTGCTGCTGTACGGGCTGCAAAAGCAGACCGACGGCATTTCCCTGTCGGGCCCGAGCATCCGTGACAGCTACCGCGGCGACGACGAAGCCAAGGCGCCGTTGTTCGAGCGTTTGCAGGCCTGGGTCAAGGGCAACTTCTAAGCGATTTACCGCAACACCGACACACCGCAGCACCGTTGTAAGCAGTAGGCGAAAAAACTAGAGAAATGAAAGGAGAGGGAACATGTTCGAACTCGTAGACAACATCCCCGCAAGCCCGGTCATCAAAGTGATCGGTGTCGGCGGTGGCGGCGGCAACGCTGTCAACCACATGGTCAAGAGCAACATTGAAGGCGTTGAATTCATCTGCGCCAACACTGATGCCCAGGCGCTGAAAAGCATCGGCGCGCGGACCATCCTGCAATTGGGCACCGCCGTGACCAAGGGCCTCGGCGCTGGCGCGAACCCGGAAGTCGGCCGTCAAGCCGCCCTGGAAGACCGCGAGCGTATTGCTGAAGTGCTGCAAGGCACCAACATGGTGTTCATCACCACGGGCATGGGCGGTGGTACCGGTACCGGTGCTGCGCCGATCATTGCCGAAGTGGCCAAGGAAATGGGCATTCTGACGGTTGCAGTCGTGACCCGTCCGTTCCCGTTCGAAGGCCGCAAGCGCATGCAGATCGCCGACGAAGGTATCCGTCTGCTGTCTGAAAGCGTCGACTCGTTGATCACCATCCCCAACGAGAAGCTGCTGACCATCCTGGGCAAGGACGCAAGCCTGCTGTCCGCGTTCGCCAAGGCTGACGATGTACTGGCCGGTGCCGTTCGCGGTATCTCCGACATCATCAAGCGCCCAGGCATGATCAACGTCGACTTTGCCGACGTCCGTACTGTCATGAGCGAAATGGGCATGGCCATGATGGGCACTGGTTGCGCCAGCGGTCCGAACCGTGCACGTGAAGCCACTGAAGCGGCCATCCGCAACCCGTTGCTCGAAGACGTGAACCTGCAAGGTGCACGCGGCATCCTGGTGAACATCACCGCCGGTCCTGACCTGTCCCTGGGTGAGTACTCCGACGTGGGTAGCATCATCGAAGCCTTCGCTTCCGAGCACGCCATGGTCAAAGTCGGCACCGTGATCGACCCGGACATGCGCGACGAGCTGCATGTGACCGTGGTTGCCACCGGCCTGGGTGCAAAAATCGAGAAGCCTGTGAAGGTCATCGACAACACCCTGCACAACAGCCAAGCCAGCCACGCGAGCCAATCGGCTGCCGCTCCAGCGCCTGCGCGCCAGGAACTGCCGTCGGTGAACTACCGTGACCTGGACCGTCCGACCGTGATGCGCAACCAGGCTCAGGCCGGTGCTGCGGCGTCCCGTAGCCCGAATCCGCAAGATGATCTGGACTATCTGGACATCCCGGCATTCTTGCGTCGTCAGGCCGATTAATGGAATGTATCAGGGCTATGAAGGTGATTGGTGTTCAGCAAAGGTCTGGTCTGCTATTATCGCCAGCCTTTGTTGATACCAGTTCGCAATTTGCGCTCAAGCGGTCCAAGCCATGATTAAACAACGCACCCTGAAGAATATTATCCGTGCCACAGGTGTAGGTCTGCACTCCGGGGAGAAGGTATACCTGACCCTCAAGCCTGCACCTGTCGACACCGGCATCGTGTTTGTTCGTGCCGACCTGGACCCTGTGGTGCAGATTCCTGCTCGCGCGGAAAACGTTGGCGAAACCACGATGTCGACCACATTGGTCAACGGTGACGTCAAAGTGGACACGGTGGAGCACTTGCTCTCGGCCATGGCTGGCCTGGGCATCGATAACGCCTACGTCGAGCTCTCCGCGTCCGAAGTCCCGATCATGGATGGCAGCGCTGGACCCTTCGTATTCTTGATTCAATCTGCCGGCCTGGAAGAACAGGACGCAGCCAAGAAGTTCATTCGCATTCTGCGGGAAGTGACAGTAGAAGACGGCGACAAGCGCGCCACCTTCGTCCCGTTCGAAGGCTTCAAAGTGAGCTTTGAGATCGATTTCGATCACCCGGTATTCCGTGACCGCACCCAAAGTGCAAGCGTGGATTTTTCCAGCACTTCGTTCGTAAAAGAAGTCAGCCGCGCCCGTACCTTTGGTTTCATGAGTGACATCGAGTACCTGCGCAAGCACAACCTCGCACTCGGCGGCAGCGTTGAAAACGCCATCGTGGTCGACGCGGATGGTGTACTGAACGAAGACGGCCTTCGCTATGAAGACGAATTCGTGAAGCACAAGATCCTCGATGCAATCGGTGACCTCTACCTGCTGGGCAATAGCCTGATAGGCGAGTTCAAAGGCTTCAAGTCGGGCCACGCCCTTAACAACCAGCTTCTGCGCAAGTTGATTGAGCAGACAGACGCTTGGGAAGTCGTGACCTTCGAAGATGCCAGCACCGCACCGATCTCTTACATGCGTCCCGTTGCGGCGGTGTAAGTAACAACTCTCTTTCTTTAGTTTTGAAAGGCCACCTTCGGGTGGCCTTTTTTTATGCCTGCGAGTTCGATTGCGCCGCAGTTCAAATGTGGGAGCTGGCTTGCCTGCGATGGCGGTGTTGAATCCACCGTCGCCATCGCAGGCAAGCGAGCTCCCACAGTGTTCGGGTTCACAGATTTTGTTGCGTAGCGGCATCCACGATCCGGTTGCGCCCCGTGTGCTTGGCCTCATACAACGCCTGGTCGGCACTCAACAACAGCGCCTCCAATGACACACGGCTGCGCTTGTTCCACGTGCTCATGCCAATGCTCACCGTGATCGGCGGCTCATCAACCGACAGCCGAGGCAGGCGCTCGACGCTGCAGCGAATATGCTCGGCAATCACCCAGGCGCCCTTGGCGTCGGTATGCGGCAGCACCACCGCGAATTCTTCCCCGCCGTAGCGCGCCGCCAAATCGGCAGGGCGGCGGATGTTATCGCCGATCACCTGGGCCACCCTGCGCAACGCTTCATCCCCGCCATGATGGCCATGACGATCGTTGAAGGCCTTGAAGTGATCCACATCGATCATCAGCAGGGTCAGCGGCTCGGTTGAGCGCTGTGCCCGGTCCCATTCCAGGCGCACGCGTTGATCAAGGGTGCGACGGTTCGCCAGGCCGGTCAGGGCGTCGGTGGCTGCCAGTTCTGACAGCACCTGTTCGGCGCGATGACGGCGGCGCAGTTCCTTGCTCAACATCCAGGTCAGCCACAACAGGCCTGCGCACAGCACCCCGGTGGCCAGGCTGATGAGCACGGCGGCACGCTTCCATTGGGCGAACACCTCATCGGTGGACAACGCCACGGCCACGATCAACGGCAAGGTGCCCACGGTGGAAAAGGTGTATAGCCGCTCCTGGCGGTCAACGCTGGACGTGCCCTGGAAGCTGCCGTCGCGCTCCTTGAGCATGCGTGCCACGTTCGGGCGCTGGCTGAGGTCCTTGTCGACCATGTCCAGCTCCAGCATCGGTTGCTGCGCCAGCAGGATGCCCTGGTGGTTGATCAGGTTGATGGTGCCGTTGCTGCCGATGTTCAGGCTGCTGAACAGCTGGTGGAAGTACGACAAGCGCATGGACGCCACCGCAACGCCCTGGAAGCGCCCGTCCGGCGACGAAATGCGCCGGCTGAATGCGATGCGCCATTGGTCATCGCAGATGCACCGCGCCATGAACGGGCGACTGATATACAACCCGATATCAGGTGCCTTGCGATGCATCTGGAAATAGTCACGGTCGGCAAAGTTGCCGGTCTTGGGCGTCAGCAACGAAGAGTCGGCAATCACCTCGCCATTGGCGTCCAGCAGCAGGATATCGCCCTTGTAAGGCGCAGCGGCGGAGCGATCAAACAGCACCAGGTGGCGGATGCTCGCCGAGACGCCTTGCAGGTCATTGCGCTCGGTGGCGGCAATCAGACCCTTGAGGGCCATGTCGTAGAGTTCGACGTTACGTAGCACATCGGCGTCGATCAATTGGGTGATGTTGTTGGCGGTGCGTTTGGCGCTCTGCAGGGTGTTGGCGTGTTCGCGGATCAGCAGGGCCGTCACGATCGCCATGATCAGCAGGACGGTGAGGACGCTGCCCACGATCAGCAGGCGTTCCGGGCGGCGTGTTGGACGGGACAGGCTCGGGCTCATCGGGTGTACTTCTGCTGCAAGGATGCCCTTAGCGTAGCCCTTGAATCGCACTGTCGGGTATCGCCGATGAGCCCGTTCAGCAGGCGCCAGCCTCTGCCACCCGATTGCGCCCGCTGTGCTTGGCTTGGTACAGCGCCTGGTCGGCACTGAGCAACAGCGCCTCCAGCGGTTGGCGGTTGCGTTTGTGCCAGGTGCTCATGCCGATACTCACCGTGATCGGCCGTTCGGCGCCGGCCACCCAGGGCAAATGCTCGATGCTGCTGCGGATGTGTTCGGCAATGACCCGGGCGCCCTTGGCGTCGGTATCGGGCAGCACCACCGCAAACTCCTCGCCGCCATAGCGGGCAGCCAGGTCGGCGGGGCGACGGATATTGCTGCCGATCACCTGGGCCACCGTGCGCAGTGCCGCGTCGCCACCGTGATGACCATGGCGGTCATTGAACGCCTTGAAATGGTCCACGTCGATCATCAGCAGCGTCAGTGACTCGGTGGAGCGCTGTGCCCGTTCCCACTCCAGGCGCAGGCGCTGGTCCAGGGTGCGGCGGTTGGCCAGGCCGGTGAGGGCGTCGGTGGCCGCCAGTTCCGACAGCACCTCCTCGGCACGATGGCGACGGCGCAACTCCCGGCGCAACATCCAGGTCAGCCACAACAGGCCAATGCACAGCACGCCGGTGGCGCCGCTGGTCAGCAGCGCGGCGCGTTGCCAGGGCGCAAAGACGTCCTCGCTGGCCAGTGCCACCACCACGATCAAGGGCAACTCGCCGACGTTGCTGAACGTATACAGCCGCTCTGTACCCGAGAGCGACGAGATCGCCCGGAAACTGCCTTCACCTTCGCGCAACATGCGTTTGAAGTTGGGCCGGTCACTCAGGTCCTTGTCGATCATGTCGCGTTCCAGCAGCGGTTGCTGGGCCAGGAGAATGCCGCGGGTGTTCAGCAGGTTCACCGAGCTGCCGTTGCCGATGGTGAGGCGGTTGAACAGTTGATCGAAGTACGCCAGACGCATCGTCGCCACCGCGACCCCGGCAAATTCGCCATTGGGCCCCGACACTCGGCGGCTGAATGCAATGCGCCACACCTGATCGCAGTCGCAGCGGATCTTGAACGGGCGGCTGATAAATAGCCCCGCCGTGCTGTTGTTCTGGTGAGCCAGAAAGTAATCCCGGTTGGCGAAATTGCGCGGTGTCGGGTGCAGTGTCGAGGAATCGGCGATGACCGCACCATTGGCATCCAGCAACAGCACTTCGCCCTTGAAGGGCGCGGCGGTGGATTGATCAAACTGCACAAGGTGCTGAATATCGGCTGACACATGCGCCAGGTCCTTGCGCGTGGCGGCGGCGATCAGCCCTTGCAGCGCCAAGTCGTAGAGCTCGACGTTGCGCAGCACATCGGCATTGATCAGCTGAGTAATGTTGGTGGTCGATCGCTTGGCGGCCAGCAGGGTGCTGGCATGTTCGCGGCTGAGCAGGGCGGCCACGATGATCACGATCAGGAGGACGGTGAAACCACTGCCCAGCATCAGCAACAGCTCTGAGCGGGAGGGCAGGTTACCAGTACGGGGTTGACTCATCGCGCAGACTTCAACGGAGTAGATGCTGGCAGTTTAGTGCTGCGCGATGAAAATTAAATGATTGGTTAACAGGAAATCAGAACACGTTGATCGGATAGTCGACGATCACCCGGTATTCATCCACGTCCCGATCCACCGCCGAGTAGCCCTTGCCACCCCGGTTGGTCGCCCATTGCAGGCGTACCGCCAGGTCCTTGGCCTTGCCACCCTGCACCACATATTTCAGGTCAATGTCCCGTTCCCAATGCTTGGCATCTTTGCCATCGGCGCTGTACCAGGCGCTGTAGCCACGGCTATCGGGGTCGACTTTGGTCAGGTCGGTCTTGCCGCTGATGTAGGACACGGCAGACGTCAGGCCCGGCAGGCCAAGGCCGGCGAAGTCATAGGCGTACTTGAGTTTCCAGGAGCGCTCGTTGGGCCCGTTGAAGTCCGAGTACTGCTGGGAGTTGTCCAGGTAGATGCTGTCGCCCTGGGTGATGTAGTCGAACGGGGTGTTGCCGTTCACCCGTTGGTAGGCGGCGGTAACGCTGTGGTTGCCCACGCCCACGGTGAAATGCAGGCTGTAGGTGTTGTTGTCGATCGCCCCCAGCAGCGATTGCCCGGTGTCCTGTGTGCGGTAGTAGTGCAGGCCCGGGTTGAGGCTGACCTGGTCGTTAAGGGCGTAGGTGTAGTCCAGGTCGTAGTAGTACTGGTGCCACACGTCCTTGAGTTCGGAGGCGTACAGGTTGCTGGTCAGCCCTGGCACACCGCTGAAGGACACGCCGGCCCAGTCCAGGTGCTGGCTGTCGGCGTGGTCGGGCAAGGCGCCGTAGCTGGTGCCGATGCGGCGATGACCGCTCTGGTTGTAGAGCTTGGTGAAACTGGCCTGGCCGCCTTCGAACATCCAGCCATCGAAACTGTGGTTGGCCAGGCTCACACCTCGGAACGTCTGCGGCAGCATGCGGGTCATGCCGCCGGCGATCACCGGGTTGTTGAGGAACAGGTCGCCGGCTTTCAATTCGCTATCAAACGCGCGCATTTTCAGCGTGCCGCCAGCGGTCGAGAACGACCCCGGGGCTTTGCCGTTGCCCGAGCCCACGGGCAGGATGCTGGAACCGTCGGTGCCGCCGCCGCCGTCCAGCTTGAGGCCAAGCATGGCGTGGGCGTCCAGGCCAAAGCCGACGGTGCCCTGGGTGTAGCCGGATTCGAAGGTGCCGAGAAAGCCCTGGCCCCATTCCTTGCTGTCATCGGTGTGGATGTCGCGACGGTCGCGGTTCATGTAGTAGTTGCGGGTGTTGATCGTGAGGTGGGCGCCTTCGACGAAACCGTCGGCGGGGGTGGTGTCTGCCGCGTGGGCAAGGGGGGTAATCGTTGCTGTAATTGCGAGGAATAACGGGGTGAACGTCAGCGAGTTCTTCACCGGTGGAGCTCCTTTGGGTCAATCGAAAACGGCCAATGTCGTGGGGGTGTGCCTGGCCTTTTTTACGGCAAAAAAAAGCCGCTGAAGTCAGCGGCTTTGAACAGATTCCCAGTGTAGAGCCCTGGAAATAAGTCGAGGGAAATTCGGGTAAGCGGGAAGCTGCCTTGCCGTCTCGCTCATCGGTGCGTCAAATTAACGCAGGTGAGCGGTGCGATACAGAGTGTAACAAGATTATGACTGTTGCCCAAATCGCAACAGTTAGAGACGTGGAGGGCTTACCTGATACACCGCAGCTCCCACATTTGGGCCAAGGTGTTTTGGGGCTATACGGGCAGGGTGATGCCAAAGGTATTGCCGCCGCCATCACTGCGCACAAACACATCCCCGCCATGCATCAATGCAATCGCCTTGACGATGGCCAGCCCCAAGCCGTGGTTGGCGCCACTGTTGCTGCGCGAGGCATCCACCCGGTAGAAGCGCTCGAACAGGCGTGGCAAATGCTCGCTGGCAATCTCGTCTCCCGGGTTGGTGACCCCGATCGCCACCTGATGGTCCTGCACTTCAATGTTCACTTCGATGACCCGCCCGGGCGCGGTGTGCTGCACTGCGTTGCTCAGCAGGTTGATCAAGGCGCGGCGCAAGTGGGCCTTTTCGATATGGACCAAGGCATCCCCGCGCACCCTCACCTTGACCTGGGCGTCTTCGAGGATGAAGTCCAGGTAATCGAGGGTGGTTGCCACTTCATCGGCCAGGGAGCTTTCGATCAGCTTGGTGGCCTTGCTGCCCTGGTCGGCGCTGGCGAGGAACAGCATGTCGTTGATGATCGAGCGCAGCCGTTCCAGTTCTTCGAGGTTCGATTGCAGCACCTCGAAGTAGTGCTCGGCCGAGCGCCCACGGGTCAGCGCCACCTGGGTCTGGCCGATCAGGTTGGTCAGCGGCGAGCGCAGTTCGTGGGCCACGTCGGCATTGAATGACTCAAGGCGCGAGTAGGCTTGTTCCACGCGGTCGAGGGTGGAGTTGAACGAGTTGACGAACTGGCTCAGTTCCGGCGGCAGCGGCGACAAGTGCAGGCGCCCGGACAGTTTGGGCGGGGCGAGTTTCTGCGCTTCATCCGAGAGCTTGCCCAGCGGCTTGAGGCCGATGCGCGACACCCAGAAGCCCAGCAACGCCGCCAGCGCCACGCCGACACAGGCCAGGCCGATCAGTGCCATCAGCAGTTGGTGCTGGGTGGCGCGAAAGTTCTCGGTGTCGATGGCGATCATGAAGCGCAGGGGCGGGCGTTGTTCCTTGGCCGGGAACTGGCTCAACAGCACCTTGAACGGGTACTCGTGCCCGGGCAGACGCAGGTCGCGCTTGCCGGTTGGCCCTTCGGCGAAAGCGCGGATCTGGGCGTCGGGGTTGCCGTACTCGTACGTCGGGTCGCTGCTCACCACCCAGAAGCGGATGCGCTTGTCTTCTTCGCCGAGCAGCTTGAGCTTGGCGGTGATTTTCGCCCAATGGTCCGGCGTGCCGAAGCGGTTCACCGACGACTCCAGCACGCTGTAGCGTGCGTCCAGTTCGGCGCCCGGCAACAACCCCAGGCCACGGTCCACCTGCTGGTACAGCGCGCCGCAGATCAGCATGAAGATCAGCAGTGCCACCAGCGTGAACATACCGCTCAGGCGCAGGGCGATGGAGTTAGCCGACACTGCGGTTCTCCAGCACGTAGCCCATGCCACGGATGGTGTGCAGCAGTTTCTGTTCGAACGGCCCGTCGAGTTTGGCGCGCAGGCGCTTGATCGCCACTTCCACCACGTTGGCGTCACTGTCGAAATTGATGTCCCAGACCATTTCCGCGATGGCGGTCTTGGACAGGATCTCACCCTGGCGCCGTGCCAATACGCTGAGCAGCGAGAACTCCTTGGCCGTCAGATCCAGGCGCAGGCCGTTGCGGCTGGCCTTGCGGCTGATCAGGTCGATCCACAGGTCGGCGACCGTCACCTGCACCGGCTCATGGCCACCGCTGCGACGGGTCAACGCCTGCAGGCGCGCCACCAGTTCCAGGAACGAAAACGGTTTGCCCAGGTAGTCATCGGCGCCTTCGCGCAAGCCACGAATGCGATCTTCCACGCGCTCGCGGGCGGTGAGCATGATCACCGGCGTCTGCTTGCGCGCGCGCAAGGCTCGCAGCACACCGAAGCCATCGAGGCCCGGCAGCATCACATCGAGCACGATCACGGCGTAATCGTTCTCCAGCGCCAGGTGCAAGCCCTCGACACCTTCGCGGGCTACATCGACGGTGTAGCCTTGTTCTGTCAGGCCGCGGTGCAGGTAGTCCGCGGTTTTTTCTTCATCTTCAATAATCAGGACGCGCATGACACCGCCTCAGTGTGTGGTCGCCAACGCAGGCGCAGGTGTGGGCCGGTGGAAAAACTTCTCAAGGTACAAGTATATGACCGGTGTAGTGAACAGCGTCAGCGCCTGGCTCACCAGCAAGCCGCCGACCACCGCGATACCCAGTGGCTGGCGCAACTCGGCGCCGGCGCCATAGCCGAGCATCAGTGGCAGGGCGCCGAGCAGGGCCGCCAAGGACGTCATGATGATAGGACGGAACCGTGTGATGCAGGCCTCGAAGATCGCATCCTGCGGGGTGAGCCCGCGTGTACGCTGGGCCTCCAGGGCGAAGTCGATCAGCAAGATGCCGTTCTTCTTCACAATACCGATCAGCAGCACCAGCCCGATCAGCGCCATGATCGAAAAGTCCTGGCCCAGCAGCCACAACATGACCAGTGCACCCAGGCCCGCCGAGGGCAGGGTCGAGATGATGGTCAGCGGGTGCACAAAGCTCTCATACAGCACCCCCAGAATGATGTAGACCGCCACCAGCGCGGCGAGGATCAGCCATGGCTGGCTCGCCAGCGAACTCTGGAACGCCTGGGCGGCACCCTGGAAGTTGCCGATGATTGAGGTCGGCATGCCGATCTCGTTTTTCGCCTGGTTAAGCAGGATCACCGCATCGCCCAGGGCCACGCCGGGCGCCAGGTTGAACGACAGGTTGGCGGCCGGGAACATGCCATCGTGGCTGATGGACAACGGCCCGACCGTGGGTGCATCGACGCTGGCCAGTGCCGACAGTGGCACCATCTCATTGGTCAGGGGCGAGCGCAGGTAGAAGTAGTTCAGGCTTTCGGCCTTGCCGCGCTGGCGGGTGTCGAGTTCCAGCACCACTTGGTACTGGTTGATTTCGGTCTGGAACTCGTTGACCTGGCGTTGCCCGAAGGCATCGTACAGCGCCTGGTCGACGTCGGTGGCGGTCAAGCCGAAGCGTGCAGCCGCGCGGCGGTCGATGGTGATGTGGGTGATGCTGCCGCCCAGCTGCAGGTCGTTGGAAATATCGCGGAACGCCGGAATGGAGCGCAGTTTTTCGGTCAGGCGTTGGGTCCAGGTATTGAGCGTCGCGCCGTCGTTGCTCTTGAGCACGTATTGGTACTGGCTGCGGCTGGGGCCCGAGCTGAGGTTGATGTCCTGGCCGGCGCGCAGGTACAGGACAATCCCCGGTACTGCGGCCAATTTGGGCCGGATGCGGTCGATGAATTGGCTGGCGGACACGTCCCTGTCACCCCGGTCCACGAGGGAGATCCAGAAGCGGCCGTTGGCGATGGTCTGGTTGCTGCCGGTGACGCCGACGGAGTGGGAGAAGGCTCGCACGGCAGGGTCGGCCTTCATGATTTCGGCCAGTGCCTTGTGCTTGGCAACCATGTCCGGATACGACACGTCCGCTGCGGCTTCGCTGGTACCGAGCACGAAACCGGTGTCCTGTACCGGGAAAAAACCCTTGGGGATAAACACGTAGCCGACCACGGCCAGGCCCAGGCTCAGCAGGAAAATACCTGCCATCGTGCGTTGATGGGCCAGGGCACGTCGCAGGTTTCTTTCGTACCCCGCCAGCAGGCGTTCACCAAAGCCGGGTTTGTCATGGGGGCGATGGTGGGGCGCCTTCATGAACAGCGCCGCCAGGGTCGGCGCAAGTGTCAGGGACACCACGACGGAAATCAGGATGGTCGAGGTGGCGGTCAAGGCGAATTCCTTGAACAGCCTGCCGACCACGCCGCCCATGAACAGCAGCGGGATAAACGCGGCCACCAACGACACGCTGATCGACACCACGGTAAAGCCAATCTCGCTGGCACCCTTGATCGCCGCCTCGCGCTTGTCCAGGCCGGTTTCGAGATGGCGATGGATGTTCTCCACCACCACGATCGCATCGTCCACCACAAACCCCACGGCCACCACGATGGCGACCAGGGTCAGGTTGTTCAGGCTGAAGCCCATCACGTACATCAGCGCAAAGCTGGCAATCAGCGACACGCCCAGCACGCTGGACACAATGATGGTGGCCGACCACTGGCGCAGGAAAATCGCCATCACCCCCACCACCAGCAGGATGGCGATCAGCAGGGTCATTTCCACTTCGTGCAGCGAGGCACGGATGGTGGTGGTGCGGTCCATCAGCACGCTGACCTGGACCGAGGCCGGCAGCATGGCTTCCAGGCGCGGCATTTCGGCTTGGATGCGTTCTACGGTCTCGACAATGTTGGCGCCGGGCTGGCGAGTAATCACCAGGTTGACGCCGGGAGTGTCAACCGCCCAGGCCTGGACGTAGGCGTTTTCCGAACCATTGACCACCTTGGCCACATCCCGCAGTTGCACGGGGGCGCCGTTCTTGTAGGAGATGATCAGGTCGCCGTATTCATCCGGGTGAAACAGCTGGTCGTTGGTCGCCAGGGTCGACACGCTGTTCTTGCCGTACAGCGCGCCCTTGGCCAGGTTCAGGCTGGATTGCTGGATGGCCAGGCGAACGTCCGCCAGGGTCAGGCCGATGGCTGCGAGCTTGTCGGGCGAGGCCTGCACGCGGATCGCCGGGCGTTGCTGGCCGGTGATATTGATCTGGCCGACGCCGTCGACCTGGCTGAGCTGCCGGGCCAGCAGGGTTTCTACCAGGTCGCTCAACTCGGTACCGGGCATGTCATGGGAACTGACGCTGATGATCAGCACCGGGCTGTCTGCCGGGTTGACTTTGCGCCAGGTCGGCAGGCTCGGCATATCACTGGGCAGTTTGCCGGCCGCGGTGTTGATGGCGGCCTGCACCTCCTGCGCCGCCGTGTCGATGCTCTTGTCGAGGGTGAATTGCAGGGTCAGCAGGCTTGAGCCCAGGGCGCTGCTGGAGGTCATCTGGGTCATGCCGGGGATGGCACTGAATTGCACTTCCAGCGGCGTCGCCACGGAGGACGCCATGGTGTCGGGGCTGGCGCCGGGTAGCTGGGCGGTCACCTGGATCGTTGGGAATTCGGCTTCCGGCAGGGGGGCGATCGGCAGTCTAGGGAACGCGATCACCCCCAGCAGCACCAGGGCGAATGTCAGCAGCAGGGTGGCGACCGGGCGGTCGATGCACCAGGCGGAAACCGACCCCCGCGCCGTCATGGCTGCACCTTGGCGTCAGCGGTCTGGATCACCTGGGGTGGCTCCTTGAGAATCTCGATCTTGGCACCGGACTTGAGGCGCGACTGGCCATCACTGACCAGCACGTCACCGGCCTGGATGCCCTTGAGGATATTGAGTTCGCTGTCCTGGTACAGCACCTGCACCGGCACGATGTCCACCTTGTCGCCGTTGACGCGATACACGAAGTGCGAATCCAGGCCTCGCTGCACCACGGTCGGCGGCACGGCCAGGGCGTTGCGGTCGAGGGCGGTCTGGATCTTGATCGTCACCAGCTGGCCCGGCCAGAGCTTCTGCGTGTTGTTACGGAACTCGGCTTTGGCGCGGATAGTGCCAGTGGTGCTGTTGATCTGGTTGTCGATCAGGCTCAGGCGGCCTTCGCCCAGCAGCTCACTGTGTTCACCTTCGGTATCGGCACCGAGAAAGGCGTCGACGCTGGCCGGGTGCTCGGCGGCGATCAGCCCCTGCAAGGTCGGCAGCATTTGCTGTGGTAGGGAAAACTCCACGGCGATGGGATCGATCTGGGTGACGGAGAACAACCCTTGGGTGTCGCTCATGCGAAGGAAGTTGCCCTCGTCCACCGTACGAATGCCGACGCGGCCTGTAACCGGGGAACGAATCTGTGTGTACGAAAGCTGAACCTTGGCCGAGTCGATCGCGGCCTGATTGCCTTGCGCCGTGGCTTTCAACTGGTTGACCAGGGCTTGTTGCTGGTCGTAGGTCTGTTTCGACACGCCGTCGTCGATGCTCAATTCCTTGTAGCGCTTGAGGTTGACCAATGCCACTTGCAACTGCGCCTGGCTCTCGCCCAACTGCGCCTTGGCCTGGTCGAGGCTGGCGCGGATCGAACGGTCGTCGATGGTTGCCAGCAGGTCGCCGGCCTTGACCAGTTGGCCTTCCTTGACCAGCAGTTTGGTGAGGATGCCGTCGATCTGCGGGCGGATCACCACGCTGTGCAGCGACAGCACCGAACCGATGCCGCTGACATAACGCGGCAGGTCCTGTTCGACCACGTTGATCACGCGCACCGGCACGGCCGTCGACGCCACCAGTTTGGTCTTGGCGGGCCGGGTGAACACCCAGGCTGCGATGACCACTATCACGAGGATGCCTGCGATCAAGGCGGTGTTGCGTCGAATAAGCATGCTGAGGGCGCCGGGACAGAAAGTGGGAGGATGAAGGCGTACTTATAGCCTGTGGACCCGGTCAACAAAGTGACCGCTATCTGACAGCGCTGTCAGTTAAGGTAGGACCATTCGTACAGGCGATGGTTAAAGATTAGGGAGGCACAGGTATACTGCGCGCCAGTGGGGCCCGCAAGCCGGCCTCGCCTCCTTTTCTGCACGCCCCGGAGCTTCCATGACTTCCCCGACACACCCCCCTGTTGAAGCGGCCGACCTCGTCGATCCGGCCGACGCTCAAAGCGTTGAAAAAGCCGAGATCCCGGCGTTCAAGTTTCCGTTCAAGCCGGGGGAATTGGCCGGGGCCAAGCCTGCCGCGCAGCCTTGGTACAAGGGCGGTGCCAAGAACGGCCATACCAAGACCCCAGGCATGGCACCACCGGGTACACGTCGCTCGATGGGTAAACGCTGAGAGTAATGGGTCACACATTGCGTCGATTGTTGCCTACAGCGTTAGTCGACATTTCTGCTTGTAGGTCCGTCTCCATTTCTTGAAAGCTTGCGCAGCATTGGTCTCGCCCCGGTTGATGTCGACTGGGGCGGTTGCTGCCGTTTTTCAGGAAAAGGATGTTTCCGTGGTCTTGATACACATTTGTGTAGCGCTTGCCTTGTTACTCTCCGTTGATGCGGTCGCGGTCGTCGAGCAACCGCGCGAAGAAATCCGTTTCGGCGTTGCCGCACTCTTTCCCCCTTTCCAGAACCGTAACCCGCAAGGGCAGTTGGTCGGCTTGAACATCGAGTTGGGTAACGCCCTGTGCACGCAACTCAACGTGCGATGTACCTGGGTCGACCAGCGGGTCGTCGAGGACTTTTCCTCCTTGGAAGCCCGGCAATTCGACGCGATCATGGGCATTGCGCCGACGCCGAAACGGCGCCAATGGGTGAGTTTCACCGACAACCTCTATCCCTTCACCACCCGCCTGGTTGCCCGCAGAACGTCAGGCCTGAGGCCGACTGCGCGTTCCCTGCGCGGCAAGCGCGTAGGGGTGTTGCTGGGCAGTAATCGTGAAGCCTTTGCGCGTTCGCAGTGGGAGCCGCAAGGTGTGCTGATCAAAAGTTTCTGGCTTAACCAGGAGTTGGTCCGCAGCCTGGTTGCCGGTGATATCGACGCCACGTTGCAAGGCTCGGTGGAGATCCGCGAGGCGCTGCTCGACACGGCCGACGGCGAGGGGTTCGACTTTCTTGGTCCCGCCGTTTCGGCTGACCTGCTCGGTGACGGCGTATCGATCGCCCTGCGCAAGACCGACACCGCGTTGCGCAACCAACTCAACCGCGCGCTGGAGCAACTGAGGCAGAGCGGCGAATACCAGCGCATCCTGCAGCCCTATCGGCTTGATGCTCCGTTTGCCATGCAGTGATGGCTAATTAATTGCGCGGAACATGAGCTGGATCAATCTTTGCCCTTTCGGTGCGCTTAGAGTCGACGCCCTGCCGACTCCTCCAATAATTACGAGCGCGCTTATCCATGAAGATCAATCTGCCGGTCACCGGTCGAAATGTGGACTTTGCCCCTGACGCCAACATCCTTTCGACCACCGACCTGACAGGCGCGATTACCTACGCCAACGGGGACTTCATCGACGTTTGTGGCTATAGCCGCGAGGAACTGCTCGGTTCACCCCACCATCTGTTGCGTCATCCGGATATGCCGGCCGCTGCGTTTGCGCACATGTGGCGCACCCTGAAGAGCGGACGGTCGTGGATGGGCATGGTGAAGAACCGTTGCAAGAACGGCGACCATTATTGGGTCAGTGCCTACGCCACACCGGTGACACGCGAGGGTAAGGCGGTGGAGTACCAGTCGGTGCGTACCAAGCCCGACACGCGCCGGGTGGTGGCAGCGGAGCGCGCGTATGCGCAGTTACGGGCGGGCAAGCGCCGCAGACTGCCGGCGTTCGGCATGGGGGCGAAGTTATCGGCTTGGGTGATTGGCACCAGTGGTATGACCTGGGCATTGGGTTTGGTCACCTATTCCCTCGCTTGGCAACTGCTGGCCTTGGTGGCGGGGTGTGCGGTGGGGGCTGCGGGGGTCAAAGTGATCATGCGCCCTCTCGCACAGTTGAATCAGCGGGCGCGGCTGATTGCAGACAACCCCCTGAGCCAGGCGATCTACACCGGGCGCAGCGACGAGTGCGGGCAGATCGAGTTCGCCTTGCAGATGCTCGAAGCCCAGGTGGGCGCGGTAGTGGGGCGCATCGGTGATGCGTCGTTGCGTTTGTCCGGGCATGCGGCGCAACTGGTGGCGCATCTGGACAGCAGCCAGGCCAGCAGCCAGGGCCAGCAGGCCCAGACCGACCAAGTGGCGGCGGCGATCCACCAGATGGCCGCCAGCGTTGCCGAAGTCGCCAACCATGCGCTGGAGGCCTCCAAGGCCGCCGACCAGGCCGGCAGTGAAACCCGTGAAGGTCACCAGCGCGTCGATGAGAGCCGCGATGCGGTGCTGCGCCTGTCCGATGAGCTGGCGCGCGCGACACAGGTGATCCATCAACTGGAAAGCCACAGCGGTGAAATCAGCGGCGTACTGGAGGTGATCCGCGCGATTGCCGAGCAGACCAACCTGCTGGCTCTCAACGCCGCCATTGAGGCTGCGCGCGCGGGTGAACAGGGGCGGGGTTTTGCCGTGGTCGCCGATGAAGTACGCGGCCTGGCCCAGCGCACCCAGCAATCCACCAACGAAATCCAGCGCATGATCAGCACCCTGCAAAGCGGCGCGCGCGATGCCGTGCAAGCCATGGCCCACAGCAGCGAACATGTCGAGGCCAGTGTCCAGCAGGCGCAGCGGGCCGCGGCGGCGCTGGACGGTATCAGCCAGCGTGTCACTCAAATTACCGCCATGAGCCAGCAGATCGCCGCAGCGGTGGAAGAACAGAGCGCGGTCAGCGAAGACATCAATCGCAATATTGTCGGCATCCGCAATGCCGGTGAGGCCACCGTCAGCGCTGGCCGGCAAAGCCAGCTCAGTTCTGGCGATGTGGCGACGCTGGCCGACGACTTGCGCCAGCTGGCGCAGGAGTTCTGGGGCAAGCGGCACTGATCTGGGTTGGCGTTGAATGTGCTGGCCTCATCGCGGGCAAGCCCGCTCCCACATTTTGGAATGCGATTCCCCGTGGGAGCGGGCTTGCCCGCGATGAGGCCAGTCGGCCTTACGCAGCCCTCAACGAAATAAACGCATAGTTGGCCGGCACCTCGGTGGCAATCTGCGCGCCGGCATCCAGCAACTGTTCGGCGATGTCCATCCCCGACACATGGAACACCCACTCGTTTGACACGGCGGGCTGGTCAACGGCCAAGGCGATCGCCTGGGCAAAGGCATGCATGTCCGGCAGGTAGGCAGTAAACCCGTCGCCCTTGAGCGCCGTGGTGCGAATGCCCAGCAAGGCGCAGACGGCTTCCTTGGTTTGCACGTCATCACGGTCGGCCTGGCGTGAACGGCGAATCAGTTCGGCTAATTCCTGATCCATCAGTTCGCCGCCAACGATCAGCGCCGGCCCTTGCTCCCAGGATTCGGGCGGGCAGTCCTTGGCTGCCGGGTTCAATGGAATGTGCGGGTTTATCTCCATCGGGTAGATACGGCACACCAATGGCCGGCGCTCGTAGATGCGGCAACGGTCGTCTTCGTCAAGATTCCGGCAGCGCCCGGCGTTGTAAGCGGCAAAGGTGATTGCCACAAACGCCTCGGTATTGCCGCTGGGCACCACCACCGAACGACGCTCGGCGTGTTCGCGTTGGGCCTGCGGCAGGCCCAGGCCATTGCCCAGGAAACCCTCCACCAGAACAATGACGTTTCCGCCGTCAGCCGCCCACTGCCGGGCTTCGTCGAGGGTCAGGGGCACGTGATGGTCGGTGCAGCATTTGCCGCAACCCACGCAGGAAAAGTGAGTATTCATGGAGGATCTGTCACCAGGCAAGGTCAGAGGGCACTCTCGAACGGCGGCGGGTTTTTACCTCTATCCGCCGTTCAGGCTCTCTGGAAGCAAGTTGTGCGCCAGTGCCTGTCAGTGCTCTTGCACGACATCGCGCAGGACAAACCGCATGCCCGCACTTTCGTACAACTGCCGGGCACGCCCGTTGCTCTCCAGCACCTTGAGGTCCACGTAGGGTTCGCCCCGTTGCTTGAACACGTGGAAGGTGTGCAGCAACAAGGCCCGACCCAGCCCCTGGCCCTGGGCGCAGGGGTGTACGGACAGGTTCTTGATAAAGGCGCTGGTCCAGCACTGGGCCACGCCAAGGATGCCATCGCGGTTACTGGCCACCAGGCACAGGCTGGGGTCGAACTCGGCATCGGTGGTGAACTGCTGGCGCCATTCCTCCAGACTGGCCACGCGGCCGCCGCCTTGCGCCTGGGTCATGCTCAACACGGCATGAATTGCCGGGGCCAGTTCATCGCGGTAATGGTCCAGCTGTGTACCCGCCGGCCATTGCGGCGCAGGCAGGCTGCCGAGGAGGTCGCGGCGTAGCAGCTGGAAGTATTCGGCCAAGGCTTACAGGCCCTTTTGTGCCACGGTCTGGGCCGCGACCACCAGGCACTTGGTCAACTCGGGCGAGGAGAACTTGGTCAGCACCGCGTCGGCACCGGCCAGGCGGGCTTTCTCGCTGTTCATCGCGCTGTCCAGGGAGGTGTGCAACAGCACATAGAGGTCCTTGAAATCCGGGGTTTCGCGCAGGGTGCGGGTGAGCGCATAGCCGTCCATTTCAGACATCTCGATGTCCGACACCACCACGTTGATCTGCTCCACCGTGCCTTGCAGCTCCAGCAGCACATCAATGGCTTCCTTGGCGCTGCGGGCGGTGTGGCAGGTCAGGCCGAGGTTGCGCAGGGTGTGCACCGATTGCTGCAGGGCGACCTGGCTGTCGTCCACCACCAAAATCCGCGCATTGCCCAGCACTTCGGCCTCTTCCATGGTCAGGTCGGTGGGCGCCGCTTCGATCGGTGCCGGCGCTATGCCGTGGATGACTTTCTCGATATCCAGCACCTGCACCAGCCCGCCTTCCACCTGGGTGACCCCGGTGATGAACGCACGGTTGCCGCCGGAACCATAGGGCGGCGGGCGAATGTCGGTGGTCAGGCAGTGCACGATCTTGCTCACCGCCTGCACATGCAGGCCCTGCTTGGAGCGACTCACGTCGGTGACGATCAGGCAGCCGCCGTCGGGGTCTTGCAGGGGCATTTCCCCCAGGGCACGGCTCAGGTCAATCACCGACAGCGAGGCGCCGCGCAGGGTGGCGATGCCTTTGACGTGCGGGTGGGATTCCGGCAGCCGGGTCAGGGGCGGGCAGGGGATGATTTCGCTGACTTTCAGCAGGTTGATCGCCATCAGCTTGCCGCTGCGCAAGGTAAAGAGCAGAAGCGAGAGTGAATCTGCGCGGGCTTTGGTGGTGGACATAAAAACCTTCTGTGGATCAGGGATGACGATCTATACAGAGTTATCGACCCGCACGCCAAAAACTGTAGACGTTACCTGTGGCGAGGGAGCTTGCTCCCGCTGGGCTGCGAGGCGGCCTTAAAAGCTAAGGAGCGCTCCGCACTCCAGCGCGAGCAAGCTCGCTCGCCACAACAAGCCGGGCTCCTACAGGTTAAGGGGAACAATCGGGGCTGCTGAATCAGCCCTTCCAGACTTGCGGGTTCACCAGATCCTGCGGGCGCTCGCCCAGCAAGGCACTGCGCAGGTTGGCGAGGGCGCGGTTGGCCATGGCTTCGCGGGTTTCGTTCGTCGCTGAGCCGATATGCGGCAGGGTCACCGCGTTGCTCAGTTGGAACAGCGGCGACTCCGCCAACGGCTCCTGCTCGTACACATCCAGCCCGGCGCCACGGATGCGCTGGGTCTGCAAGGCTTCGATCAACGCCGGTTCATCAACCACCGGGCCACGGGAAATGTTGATCAGGATCGCACTGGACTTCATCAAACCCAGCTCGCGGGTGCTGATCAGGTGACGGGTCTTGTCGCTCAACGGCACCACCAGGCACACGAAGTCCGACTCGGCCAGCAGTTGGTCCAGGCTACGGTACTGGGCGCCCAACTCCTGTTCCAACGCGGTCTTGCGGCTGTTGCCGCTGTACAGGATCGGCATGTTGAAACCCAGCCGCCCACGTCGGGCCACGGCTGCGCCGATATTGCCCATGCCGACGATGCCCAGGGTCTTGCCGTGTACATCGCAGCCAAACAGCGGCGCGCCGACGCTGGCTTTCCATTGGCCGGCCTTGGTCCAGGCGTCCAGCTCGGCTACCCGACGCGCGCTGCTCATCAGCAGGGCGAAGGCCAGGTCAGCAGTGCTTTCAGTGAGCACGTCGGGGGTGTTGGTGAGCATGATCCCGCGCTCGTTGAAGTAGGGCACGTCGTAGTTGTCGTAGCCCACCGACACGCTGGACACCACCTCCAGCTTGCTTGCACCTTCCAACTGCGCGCGACCCAGCTTGCGGCCTACACCGATCAAACCATGGGCGTGGGGCAGGGCTTCATTGAATTGAGCGTTGATGTCCCCGCGCTTGGGGTCGGGCACGATCACCTCGAATTCCTGTTGCAGGCGTTCGATCATTGGCGGGGTGATACGGCTGAAGGCGAGGACAGTCTTTTTCATTGCAGGCGGGCTCATCGACTACGGGAGAATGCCAAGCACGCTAACATTCTTATCCAAAGTTGTCAGGACACCACCGAACCAATGTGAACACTGCTCAAAATGTGGGAGCGGGCTTGCTCGCGAAGACGGAGTGTCAGTCAATACATCTTTGTCTGATACACCGCTTTCGCGAGCAAGCCCGCTCCCACATTTGATCTTTATTGTCGGTTAGAGATCAGGTGGCCATGCGCACGCCGCCCAGGCCGCCGCTCAGTTCATAGGCGGCCAACTCCGCCTGGTGCGCTGCGAGGATTTCCGGCAGCGAACCGCGCAGGTATTCCACCCAGGTCTTGATCTTCGCATCCAGGTATTGGCGCGACGGGTAGATGGCGTACAGGTTCAGTTCCTGCGAGCGGTAGGTCGGCATCACCCGTACCAGCGTGCCGTTACGCAAACCTTCGATGGCCGCGTACACCGGCAACAGGCCGACGCCCATGCCGCTGGTGATCGCGGTTTTCATCGCATCGGCCGAGTTCACCAGGAACGGCGAGGTGTTGATCGCCACGCTTTCCTGGCCTTCGGGGCCGTTGAAGGTCCATTTGTCCAACTGGATCACCGGGCTCACCAGGCGCAGGCAGGCGTGGTTGAGCAGGTCCTGCGGACGTTGCGCACAGCCTTTGGCCTTGACGTAGTCCGGCGAGGCGCAGGCGATGCTGTAGGTAATACCCAGGCGCTGGGACACAAACCCCGAATCCGGCAGTTCGCTGGCCAGCACGATGGACACGTCGTAGCCCTCGTCGAGCAGGTCCGGCACGCGGTTGGCCAGGGTCAGGTCGAAGGTCACGTCCGGGTGGGTGCGGCGGTAGCGGGCAATGGCGTCGATGACGAAATGTTGGCCGATACCGGTCATGGTGTGGACTTTCAACTGCCCGGCC
This sequence comes from Pseudomonas sp. P7548, assembly GCF_013386585.1. Taxonomy (GTDB): domain Bacteria; phylum Pseudomonadota; class Gammaproteobacteria; order Pseudomonadales; family Pseudomonadaceae; genus Aquipseudomonas. The sequence continues at coordinate 132,861 of NZ_JACARO010000047.1, forward strand.
GGGCGCGCGTGGGCGTCGCTGGCTTCGGCCTCGGCTTCTTCGACGTAGGCCAGGATCTGCTCGCAGCGCAGCAGGTAGCGCTTGCCGGCTTCGGTCAGCGCAATACGGCGGGTGGTGCGGTTGAGCAAGCGGGTTTGCAGGTGGGCCTCAAGGTTGGAGACCGCGCGCGAGACGTTGGCCGTGGTGGTGTCCAGTTGCACGGCGGCGGCGGTGAAGCTGCCGGCTTCGGCCACGCAACTGAAGGCGCGCATGTTTTGCAAAGTGTCCATGGAGTGTTCTCAGGGGAGATAACAAATTGTGACAGAAAGTTACGCCGTCCAGTGATCCCTACCAACGGATTATCGCCTGAACGGTAACAAAGATTCACAGGAATGCCAGCTTATCGTCCTCCATGCCTCCGCCTAGAATTGCGCCACCTTTCCCGCTCCACCTCTCAGGAATACGCGTGCCGTGCCGCTTCGCATCAGCAGAGAGCTAAAGACTCTCAGTGTTTTGGCCTTATCGTTAGCAATCAGCGGCTGCATCGGAACCGGAGGAATCGCCCCCCAAGGCCGGGCCCTCAGCGTCAACTCCCTGGCCACCGACGAAGCGATCCAGAGCGCTGCCCGCGACGCCCGTTGGCCCACCGCGCAATGGTGGCAAACATACGGCGACCCGCAACTGAACCGCTGGGTCGACCTCGCCACGCAAAACAGCCCGAGCCTGGCCATGGCCGCCGCCCGCGTGCGCCAGGCCCGTGCCATGGCCGGGGTTGCCGAATCGGCCGAGTCGTTGCAGGTCAACAGCGACACCAGCCTCAAGCGCCACAACTGGCCGAAAGATCAGTTCTACGGCCCGGGTGAACTCAGCGGTGCCAACACCTGGGATAACAATGCGTCCCTGGGCCTGAGCTACGCCCTGGACCTGTGGGGGCGTGAAAGTAACACCACCGAGCGTGCTGTCGACCTGGCACACATGAGCGTTGCCGAAGCGCGCCTGGCCCAGCTCGAACTGCAGAGCAACGTGGTGCGCGCCTATATCCAACTGTCGTTGCACTACGCCAACCGCGACATCGTTGCCGCCACCCTGGCCCAGCAACAGCAGATCCTGGACCTGGCCAACAAACGCCTGAACGCTGGCATCGGCACCCACTTCGACGTCAGCCAGGCCGAGACCCCGTTGCCGGAAACCCATCGCCAGCTGGATGCGCTCGATGAAGAAATCGCCTTGACCCGCAACCAATTGGCGGCGCTGGCCGGCAAGGGCCCGGGGGAGGGCGCGCACTTGCAGCGCCCGACACTGGCCTTGGCCGCCCCGCTGGCATTGCCGTCGAGCCTGCCCGCGCAACTGCTCGGCCAACGCCCGGACGTGGTCGCCAGCCGCTGGCAAGTGGCGGCGCAGGCCCGTGGTATCGACGTGGCCCATGCCGGCTTCTACCCCAACGTCGACCTGGTCGGCAGCCTGGGCTACATGGCCACCGGCGGCGGCATGCTGGAATTCCTGGCCGGCAAGAAACTCAACTACAACGTCGGCCCGGCGATCACCTTGCCGATCTTCGACGGCGGCCGCCTGCGCGCCGAACTGGGCGAAGCCAGCGCGGGTTATGACATTGCCGTCGCCAAGTACAACCAGACCCTGGTCAATGCGCTCAAGGGCATCAGCGACCAGTTGATCCGTCGCGAATCCATGGACAAACAAGCGACCTTCGCCGCGCAATCGGTGGCCTCGGCGCAGAAAACCTACGACATCGCGATGATCGCCTATCAGCGCGGCCTCACCGATTACCTCAACGTGCTGAACGCCCAGACCTTGCTGTTCCATCAGCAACAGATCGAGCAGCAAGTGCAGGCCGCGCGGCTGAGTGCCCATGCCGAACTGATCACCGCCCTGGGCGGTGGCCTGGGAGCGGGCAACGATGTGCCGCAGGACGCCAAGACGCTCCCGAGCAAGACCCCGGCGGCGCTGGCCGTGTTTGATCACTGAGTAGGTGTCGATGACTCCCTTGCCTGCACCGCTGCGCTGGCTGCACGCCCTTGAGTGGCGCCGCGGTTTTTTCGACTGGGCACGCAGCGACGGCGTGACCTGGGTGTATATCTTCAAGGTGCTGATCGCCGCGTTCCTCACGCTGTGGCTGGCCATGCGCCTGGAGTTGCCGCAACCGCGTACCGCGATGATCACCGTGTTCATCGTGATGCAGCCCCAGAGCGGCCAGGTGTTCGCCAAGAGTTTCTATCGCTTCCTCGGCACCCTGGCGGGGTCGGCGGTGATGGTGTTTTTGATCGCCTTGTTTGCGCAAAACACCGAGCTGTTCCTCGGCGCACTGGCGATCTGGGTAGGTATCTGCACGGCTGGCGCCACGCGCAACCGTAACTTTCGCGCCTATGGTTTTGTGCTGGCCGGCTACACGGCGGCGATGGTCGGCTTGCCGGCCCTGGCCCATCCGGACGGTGCCTTTATGGCGGCGGTATGGCGCGTGCTGGAAATCTCCCTGGGGATTCTGTGCTCCACGCTGGTCAGCGCCGCGATCTTGCCGCAAACCTCCAGCGCCGCGATGCGCAATGCCTTGTACCAGCGTTTTGGCGTGTTCGCGTTGTTTGTCACCGACGGCTTGCGTGGGCGCAGCCAGCGCGAGGGCTTCGAGGCCAGCAACGTGCGCTTTATCGCGCAAGCCGTGGGCCTGGAAGGGCTGCGCAGTGTCACGGTGTTTGAAGACCCGCACATGCGTCGGCGCAATGGCCGGCTCAGTCGCTTGAACAGCGAATTCATGAGCATCACCACACGCTTCAACGCCTTGCACCAGTTGCTCGAACGCTTGCGTGCCGATGCGGCGGACCACGTGGTCGCTGCGATCAAGCCCGGCCTGCAGGACCTGGCCGAACTGCTCGATGGTTTTTCCGGCCGTGCCCTCACCAGCCCCGACGCCGCAGGGCTGGTGGCCCAACTCAGCGCCTACAAGGACGGCTTGCCCGCCAAGGTGCGTGCCCTACGCACGGCCTTCCAGGAAGGTGAACCCAGCGAAGCCGAGCAGCTGGATTTCCACACCGCCTACGAGCTGCTTTACCGCTTCGTCGACGACCTGCACAACTACGCGCAAACCCATGCGTCACTGGCCGATCACAGCCACGAACGCGAACAGTGGGACGAAACCTTTACCCCCAAGACCAACTGGCTGGCCTGTGCGGCATCGGGCATTCGCGCGTCATTCATTCTGGTTGTGCTCGGCAGTTACTGGGTGGCCACGGCCTGGCCCAGCGGCGCGACCATGACCCTGATCGCCGCCGCCACCGTGGGCTTGTCTGCCGCTACGCCCAACCCGAAACGCATGGCCTTTCAAATGGCCTGCGGCACCTTCATTGGTGCGCTGGTGGGTTTTGTCGAAATGTTCTTCGTGTTCCCTTGGATCGACGGCTTCCCGCTGCTGTGCGTGATGCTTGCGCCGGTGATCATCTTCGGTTCGTTCCTGGCATCACGCCCCCAGTACGCCGGTGTTGGCGTGGGCCTGCTGATCTTCTTCAGTACCGGCTCGGTGCCCGACAACCTCACGGTCTACAACCCCTACACTTTCATCAACGACTACATCGCCATGGTCATCGGCATGCTGGTGTGCGCGGCGGCCGGGGCGATCATCCTGCCGCCCAACAGCCGCTGGTTGTGGCGCCGGCTGGAGCAGGACCTGCGTGAGCAGGTGGTGTATGCCATCAGCGGCAAGCTCAAGGGCCTGGCGTCGAGCTTTGAAAGCCGCACCCGCGACCTGCTGCACCAGGCTTACGGCCTCGCCGTCGGCCAGCCGCAGGTGCAGCGCGACCTGCTGCGCTGGATGTTCGTGGTGCTGGAAGTCGGCCACGCGATCATCGAATTGCGCAAGGAACAGGCGATTCTGCCGGTGCATCCGGCGTATGCCGAGTCCCAGCCGTGGCGCCAGGCGATCCGTGTGATGGGCCGTTCGCTGGTGCGGTTGTTCCTGCAACCCAGCGCCAGCAACCTGGAGCGCGGCTTGATCGCCGTAGACCACGCCATCAGCCGCGTGCAGGCCACCGACGAACCCTTCGCGCCGCACTTCGACACCTCGGCCCTGCGCCGGGTGAAAAGCTACCTGCACTTTATCCGCACCTCGTTGCTTGACCCGCAATCGCCCCTCGCTGCCCTCAAAGGAGCTGCGCATGCCCCGTGAAATCGCGTTCCACGGCATTTATATGCCGACCATGACCCTGATGTTCCTGATCGCGGCGGGGCTGGCCTGGGGCGTGGACCGCTTCCTGGCCGGGTACGACCTGTACCGTTTTTTCTGGCACCCGGCGTTGCTGCGCCTGAGCCTGTTCGTTTGTCTGTTCGGCGCGCTGGCGCTGACCGTCTACCGTTGAGAATGCCCTGATGAAAAAGTTTTTCAGCCTGCTCGCCACCTTGCTGGTATTGGCGTTGGCGATCTGGATTGGCCGCACGTTGTGGGTGCATTACATGGAGACCCCCTGGACCCGCGACGGCCGTGTGCGCGCCGACATCATCAACGTGGCCGCCGACGTTACCGGTGAAGTGGTCGACGTGCCGGTGCGCGACAACCAGTTGGTGAAGAAGGGCGACCTGCTGATGCAGATCGACCCCGAGCACTACCGCATTGCCGTCAAGCAAGCGCAGTCGCTGGTGGCGTCACGCAAAGCCACCTGGGAAATGCGCAAGGTCAACGCCCACCGCCGCGCCGACCTCGACGCCCTGGTGATCTCCAAGGAAAACCGCGACGACGCCAGCAACATCGCCGACTCCGCACTCGCTGATTACCAACACGCGCTGGCGCAACTGGAAGCGGCCGAGCTGAACCTGAAACGCACCCAAGTGGTGGCGGCGGTGGACGGTTATGTCACCAACCTGAACGTGCATCGCGGTGACTACGCGCGCATCGGCGAGGCCAAGATGGCCGTAGTCGATATGAACTCGTTCTGGGTGTATGGCTTCTTTGAAGAAACCAAGCTGCCCCACGTTAAAGTCGGTGACAAAGCCGATATGCAGCTCATGAGCGGCGAGACCTTGAAGGGCCACGTGGAAAGCATCTCGCGCGGCATCTACGACCGCGACAACCCCGAGAGCCGTGAGCTGATCGCCGATGTGAACCCGACGTTCAACTGGGTGCGGTTGGCCCAGCGGGTTCCGGTGCGGATTCACATTGATGAAGTGCCGGAAGGTGTGTTGTTGGCGGCGGGCATCACTTGCACCGTTATCGTCAACGAATAACCCTGTAGGTGCCGGCAAGCCGGTTCCTACAGTAGGGGGTGTCAGGCCTTGATGAAGGTTTCATGCAGGTGGCGCCACAACAGCGCGCCGCTGGCCTGTTTCTCGAACACTACGGTGGCGCGGCGGTCTGTCTGAGTGCCGCTGTCATCCACCTGATGCTCGCGGTAAGTCACCGTCGCGCCACGCGCATGCCGGTCGATCCCGGCCATTTCGCTCAAGGTGATTTTCAGCCCCGGGCGCATGCCGCCCAGGCGTGTGAATAGCGCTTTAACGCCGGCCGCATTGACCCGCGTCCCCGTCGCGGGCGCCACCATGCTGAACTCGGGGGAGAAGCGCGCCAGCAGGTTTTCCAACGTGCCCTCAGGCGCAACCCCGGCAAACCATTGCTCGATCTCGACGTGGGTCTGGATCACTTCTTCAAAAAAGTCGCTGTAGTCGATCATTACAAACTCCGTTCCAAGCCAAAGCGCTTCTTCAAGACGCGTTCCAATAAACCCTTGGGCAACAACGCCGCCATCAACGGCAACGCCCGGCTGCCATTGCCCGCGCGCAGCAGGCGCGGTGGCCGGGGGTGCTGAACGGCCTTGAGCACCTCGGCGGCGAATTGTGCGGCCGGGGTTGGTTTGTCCTGGGAGGCCTGGCTGCGTGCGCGGATGCCGTCGCGGATGGGCCACCACGGCGATTGTTCGTTGATCAGCAATTCCGCCTGGGCCCCGGCATTTTTCGCGAAGCTTGTGTTGATGGCGCCGGGCTGGACTTCCATGACTCGCACGCCAAACGGCGCCAGTTCCATGCGCAGCGCATCACTCAAGGCATGCACGGCGGCTTTCGAGGCGCAGTAGGCGCCGGCAAACGGGGTGACCAGCACGCCGGAAACGCTGCCGATATTCACCACCAGGCCTTTGCTGCGGCGCAGGGCCGGGAACAGCGCCTGGGTCACGCCGACGATGGAAAACACATTGGTTTCGAACTGGCGTTGCAGGGCGTCGGTGCCGCCGTCGAGCAGCGGGCCCATGGCGCCGTAGCCGGCGTTATTGATCAGCACGTCCAGTTCGCCCACCTGGGTGGCCAGGGTTTGCAGGGCGGTGCTGTCATTCACGTCCAGCAGCACGGCCTGGAAACCGGCGTCGTTGAGGGCGATCACGTCGGCTTCGCGGCGGGCGCTGGTCAGCACGTGATAGCCGGCCGCCTTGAAGGCATCCGCCAGGGCGCGGCCGATACCGCTGGAGCAGCCGGTGATGAGAACGTTGGGCATGGGTCAGTCCTTTGTCAGTCCGAGAAGCCACCTTGCAGGTGTTCGGCACGAAATTCCAGGGTTTGCGGGCGGTAACCGGGGCGCAGTGGCGGGGTGGGCAAGCAGTCTTCCCAGGTGGCGCCGGCTTGCAGCTCGCCGGGGCCGCGGTAGCGCGGGGCGGCGTAGACGTTGTCGGCCAGGTTGACGGTGTCACCCGGCGCATAGGCGGCGACGCGCCAGCGCAGTTCGGTGAGGGGCACGTCGTTACCGTTGTTGAGGGTCAGCTTGAGCGGCCGATCGGCAGGGCATTCGTCGGCCGCGTAGGTGATGCGCAGTTCCAGGCGCGCCAGTTGCGAGGCTTCACGGTTGTCCAGCCACACCACCCAGATCGCCACGAAACCCAGGCCCACGGCGGCCGCGAGGGACACCGGCAAGGCCTTGGCGGGGTAGCGCAGCAGCAGGATCAGCCAGGTGATGATCAGGAGAACGCCGAAGAACATGGAGACCACCTCGAATAGGGAACGAGCATCCTAACGTAAGCGTAGGTGGGATTGGTCAGCTTGAGATAAGTGTTGATTCGGCGGGCGCTATCGCAGGCAAGCCAGCTCCCACAGTTGACCGTGTTCCAAAGGATGTACTCGGTCAACTGTGGGAGCTGGCTTGCCTGCGATGGCGCCTTCAGCATCACTGCAAAACCCAAAGAAAAAGCCCCCGCCCAACCGGCTGCGGATAGGGGACGCAGTCGGCTGGACGGGGGCTTCTTGTACGACAGTATTACTGCGCGATGGTTTTCACCGACACGCCACGCTCAACCGGCGTCGAGCGACCGTAGATATCTTCAAAGCGCTCGATATCGTCTTCGCCCAGGTAGCTGCCCGATTGCACTTCGATGATCTCCAACGGGATCTTGCCCGGGTTGCGCAGGCGGTGCACGGAGGCAATCGGGATGTAGGTGGACTGGTTCTCGGTGAGCAGGAACACATTCTCGTCACAAGTGACTTCGGCGGTGCCGCTGACCACAATCCAGTGTTCGGCGCGGTGGTGGTGCATCTGCAACGACAGGCACGCGCCCGGCTTGACCGAGATATGCTTGACCTGGAAGCGACCGCCCATGTCCACCGAGTCGTAGGAGCCCCACGGACGGTAGACTTCGCAGTGGTTCTGGGTCTCGCTGCGGCCCTGTTCGTTGAGGGTGTTGACCATCTGCTTGACACCCTGGACCTTGTCCTTGTGGGCAATCATCATCGCGTCCTTGGTTTCCACCACCACGATGTTTTCCAGGCCGATCACCGACACCAACTTGCCGTTGCCGTGGATCATGCAGTTCTTGCTGTCCTGGATCACCACATCGCCCTTGCTCACGTTGCCGTTGGCGTCTTTATCGTTGACGGCCCACAGCGACGCCCAGCAACCCACGTCGCTCCAGCCGGCGCTCAGTGGCACCACGCAGGCGCGCTGGGTTTTTTCCATCACGGCGTAGTCGATGGAGTTGTCCGGGCAGCAGGCGAAGGTGGCTTCGTCGAAGGACACGGTGTCGGCGGTCTGCTCGCTGCGCTCCAGGGTCAGCAGGCAGGTGTCGTAGATGTCCGGATCGTGCTTTTTCAGCTCTTCGAGGAAGCGGCTGGCACGGAACAGGAACATGCCGCTGTTCCAGAAATAACCGCCGCTTTTGACGAACTCGACGGCGCGTTTTTCATTGGGTTTTTCCACGAACTGCTCGACGCGGCTCACGCCCTCGGGCAGCAGCGAATCGTTGGTGGACTTGATATAGCCGTAGCCGGTTTCCGGGCGGGTGGCCGGCACACCGAACAACACCATCTCGCCACGCTCGGCGGCCACGGTGGCCAGGGCCAGGGCGCGTTGCAGGGCTTTCTGGTCGTCGATCACGTGGTCGGCGGGCAGCACCAGCATCAGTTCGTCGCGGCCTTCATTGACCAGCATCATCGCGGTGAGGGCCACGGCCGGCGCGGTGTTGCGGCCGAACGGCTCCATCAGGATGCGCTGGCTTTCCAGCTTGCGGGCGCTCAGTTGCTCATTGACGATGAAACGGTGGTCCTTGTTGCAGACCACGATTGGCGTGTCCATGCCTTCGAACACCAGGCGCTCCAGGGTTTGCTGGAACAAGGTGTGCTCGCCGGTCAGCGCCAGGAATTGTTTAGGGAACTGTTTACGGGAAAGCGGCCAAAGACGTGAGCCGCTACCACCGGAAAGGATTACTGGGATCATGCTGTTTCTCCTTGAATCGATATGGGTCAGAGCCTGTGGGAGGGGGCTTGCTCCCGAAAGCGGCGTGTCAGTCGGCACATCTGTGGATGAACCACCGCATTCGCGAGCAAGCCCGCTCCCACAGAGGGAGCGTCAATTTCAAAAGCTAATCAGCGGGTCGACACCGGGCGTTTCACCCAGACTGGCGAGAGGCTCGAACCGGAGCCCGTCACATACAGCACCGCCGCTTCACCACGTTCCAACGCAACCGGCTTCACATCGCCGACTTTCTTGTCACCGTCATACAACGCCAGGCTCACTTTCACCGGGTTGATTTCACGTTCGCCACGGCCCTTGGCGGCCACCGACTGGACCACGTCGGTCTTGCCATCTGCCGTCTTCAAGGTCAGGGCCTTGTCGCTCAGGTTCTGCACACGCACCAGGGACTTCTGCTTGTTCTTGAACGGCGGCTCTTCGATCAGCTGGGGCTGGCCGCTGCCGCTGTTGACCAGGGTGTAGTAGTGGTCGGGGGCGAGCTTGACCGGCACGGTCTGGCTGCCCACCTTGGCGCTGTAGTCACCGCCCGGCATGAAGCTGAAGTCGCTGCTGGCCAGGGGCGCAACGTCGCTCAGGTTGGTCGCGCCGACGGTGGCGCTGACTTCCTGGTTGCTGGCGTTGTAGATCCGCACGAAGCTCGAGCCTTTTGGCGCGGTCGGGCCGTAGAGCGCGGCGTCACCGCCGGCGAAGGCGGACATCGATACGAAGCTCAAACCGGCTGCAATGGCCAGGGTTTTAGCGAGACGACGAGGAGTTGTAGTGAAAGTCATGTGAGTTACCTCTCTTTCAGTTTTGCGCCCGGTCGGGCGTCTCGGATTTTTGTGTGTTGATAGCCATGTTTTGTTGGCGCGAACCGGCTTGTTTAAGCTGCGCAACCCAGGACGGGTCGGCATCACCGATTTCGTTGTTCACGGGCAGATAACGTTCAGGAAACTCCCAGATCAGCACCTGGGGCGGGCTGTTCTTGAAGTCGTCGCTCTTGAGGTAGCTGAGCATCGGCAGGATCGGGCCGTGGCCGTCTTCGGCGTAGCTGACCACGTCGCTGTGCAGGGCTTGCTTGAGCGCACCGACAAAGTTCCAGTTGGGGTTGGCGCTGTAGCTGGTGCCGACCAGAGCCACCGGGGTTTCGCTGTCGCTGAACAGGGCATCGTCACCTTTGGTTTCGGCCAGGTGCGTGACGCGTTTTTCCAGCGGCTCCTTGGGCGGCATCAGGTTTTCGAACAGCGGGTCCAGGGGCAGGAACAGGCGCAGGTCGCCTTTGTGCGGTGCAGTGTTCTCGGCCTCGGTGACGAAGCGCTGTGGCTCGCCGCTCAGCGGGGTTTTCTCGCGAATGGTCGCTGCCAGTTGCTTGGCGGCGATCTCGGCACCGTCTGGAGTCCAGTGGGTGTCGGTGCGCAGGAACACTTGCCTGCCGCCCAGCTTGGCTTGTTGCAGCGGGCCAAGCAGGTCCGGGGCGATGATCTTGTCGGCGGCGACACGGGCGTGGAAGTCCTGGTAGAGGTTGGCGTGGATGCTCGCCGGTTTCACCTCACCCAGGTGCTCCGGGTACAGGCGCACCTTGGCCGGCACGATCGCCATCACCAGTTGGATGCCCTGGGCCTTGAGCTTCTGGCGCACGCCTTCGACCAGCGCGTAGTTGCCTTCAAGGTTCTGGTCTTCGTTGACGGCGGGGTTGAACTCCTCGTCGCTGTACAACCAGTGATCGCGGCCCAGCACCACGCCAGGGCGACCTTCATTGAACAGCTTGTAGTCCAGCGCGGCCCACAGGTTGGTGCCCAGGCGTTTGATCGGGAACTCGTCGTCGTAATGGGTCTCGACGGCTTTGGTCCAGCGACCGTTGAGCACGGTAGCGTCGGCATTGGTGCTGAAACCGAAGAAACTGCGCAGCGACCAGGCGCCCAGGGCCAGCAGCACCACCAGGAACAGGCCGATATAGAGGACGCGTAATGAACGGGTCATGGTCGGCTCCCTCAGAATTGGAAGTAAAGGAACGGCGAGAAACTCTGCGCCGACAGTTTGAGAATCGACGCCACGAACAGCAGCAGCACCGCAGCGCGCATGGCGTAGCGTGGCCAGTCAGCGGTCCAGTAGGCCGGTTGCACGGCGGCGTCCTGGCCCACGGTGAAACCGGGCTGGTGGATGCTGCCGGGGGTGTCGCCCGGGACGGCCTTGATCAGGCTCGGGTCAGCGGGCTTGGTTTTATCGGCTGGGCGGTTGGTGTAGAAGTCGCGCAGGCCGAAGAACGCCAGGGTTGCATACGCCACCACCAGGGTCGCCACTTGCAGGCCGGTGAGGCTGGCGCGGTTGAGTTCCGACAGCGACCACTCGCCAAAGCTGAACATCGCACCGTACATACGGCCGGCAACGTGCAGGTTCTCAGCGCGGAAGATCACCCAGCCCATCACCACCAGCAGGAAGGTGAAGGCCCAGCGCACGACGTTGAAGCTGCGTGGCGCGGTGTTGAGGCCGATGGCTTTTTCAATCGCCAGCCACATGCCGTGCCAGGCACCCCACACGATGTAGGTGATGTTTGCACCGTGCCACAGGCCACCGAGGAGCATGGTCAGGAACAGGTTGCGGTAGGTGATCAGCGTGCCTTTGCGGTTGCCGCCCAGGGTGATGTACAGGTAGTCACGCAGCCAGGTGGACAGGCTGATGTGCCAGCGCCGCCAGAACTCGGTGATCGACTGGCTGATGTACGGCTGCTTGAAGTTTTCCATGAAGCGGAAACCCATCATCAAGCCCAGGCCGATGGCCATGTCGCTGTAGCCGGAGAAGTCGAAGTACAGCTGCGCGGTATAGGCCAGCGCGCCGAGCCAGGCATCGCCCGTGGTGGGGTTTTGCAGGGCGAAGCAATGGTCGGCCACCACCGCGAGGGTGTCGGCGATAAAGACTTTCTTGATGAAACCCTGCATGAACCGCGTGCAGCCCTCGGAGAACTTGTCGAGGGTGTGGGTGCGGTTGTTGAACTGGTCGGCCAGGTCGCGAAAGCGCAGCACCGGGCCGGCAATCAGGTGCGGAAAGATCGCCACGAACGCCGCGAAGTCGATCAGGTTGCGGGTGGCCGGGGTATCGCCACGGTACACGTCGATGATGTAGCTGATGGACTCGAAGATGTAGAACGAGATACCAATCGGCAACAGCACGTGGGTAAGGATGAACGGCTCAAGGCCCATGGACTTCATCATCACGTTGATGCTGTCGACGCCGAAGTTGGCGTACTTGAAGTAGCCGAGGATGCACAGGTCGACGGCCACGCCGAGCAGCAGCCAGCGCTGGGCCGGCTTGGTGCGCACGCCGGCTGCACCGACTTTTAGGCCGATCCAGTAGTTCCACAGCGTCACGGCGGCGAACAGCGCCAGGAAGTCCACTCGCCACCAGGCGTAGAACACGTAGCTGGCAATCAGCAGCAGCAGGTTGCGATAGCGTTGCCCGCTCAAGTAGTACAAGCCGAGAAAGATCGGCAAGAACAGAAACAGGAACACATTGGACGAGAAAACCATCCCGATCTCTCCATGTTTAATCACAGTCAAGGGCCAGAGCCCCCCCAAACCCCCCCACGAAAATTCGGGGGAGGGCGGTACAGCATTCCAACTGTCGAAACCGGCTCCCACATTGGACCGAGTCCAACCGGGAGCCATGTAATCAGCTGCCTTTGTTGCCTTTCTCATGCGCCGGGTCGTAGACCTTGGTCAGGTCACCCCCCAGGCGGAACGTCTTGAACGGCTGCATTCCGTGCTTGCGCTCCACCACATCCGGGGCGCAGGTGTAGAGGGTGCAGAAAGGTTCGAGCCAGGCGAATTTCATGTCCTGCTTCAAGTCCTTCATGTCCTGCTCTTTGCCGTTTTTCTGCTCGAAGATGTCCGGGTCTTTGACCCCGGCCAGCACCTTGTCGCCCAGGCGCTTGAGTGCGCTGTTGTTTTCCTGACGCAAATCAACACCGTTGACCAGGGCAAAACTGGCGATCATCGACAGCGGCGGCAGGGCGTAGTTGTGGTACGACAGGGCGCGTTGCTGACGCTTCAATTCGTTGGGCAGGAAGCCTTGGTCATCGACCTGGTTCACGCCGACCTTGTATTCCTTCACCGCCCAATCAAACAGGTCGCGACGGTTGGTGGCGACGGACGTTGCCATCACCGACCATGCAGCCCAATAGGAGTGGTTGTTGGTTTTTTCCAGCGGCAGGTTGTCCCAATCGCTGACGACCTGATCGGCGAGTTTGTTGAACCACGCCTCGATTAACTGCGATTCCTGCTGGTGGTTGGCCAGCGGGTGGGAGTCGGAAAACTTCAGGCGCACATAGGCCGACGCCATGCTGCCCAGCGCCCATTTGCGCATGGACTTGCCGGTGTGGTTGAAGTCCTTGGACATCAACGCATCCGCCCGAGCCCAAGTCGCCAGCCAATTCAAGGTGCATTCCAACTGCTCCGGGCGACCGTCGCGCATGAACTGCATCACGCGCTTGCTGGTGTCTTTTTCCAGCTTGGTGATGTCGGCCGTGCTGTCGCGAAAGGCTTTTTCGGATTGCACATTCAGGGTGGCGCGGGCTTTGTCCGAGCCTTCGTACTTGCTGCGAAATTGCAGCGAACCGGTGTACGGCGCCGGCATGGCGTCGCAGTCATTCTTGAAGTCGCCGGTCTTGAACGCCTCGATCGGGGCGAAGTAGCCCTGAGGCGGGCGCAGTGGCGCGGCGGCGTTAACCGAGCCTGCGAAGATCGCAAGGCCGAGTAACGTGGGGATCAATAACTTCTGCATAGGTAACCTCATTGCCCAGTTGAAGCGGTCTGTTGACCACCGGCTGGGAATACGTTGCGTGTGCAAATTTTCGCTTCAACCTTCTGCGCGGCCTGGCCTGCTTCGGGGCCCTGGACTTCCACGGCCAGCAAGTTCTGCGAAGCCCAGTCTTCATCGGTGCGCAGTTCGAAGGCGAAACGCCCGTCTGTATCGGATGTTTCGGGTTTTTCGATCTTGAGGTCCTCGTGGCGCCCGTTCATGTACCAGAGGGTGGCTTGCAAGGTTTTCACCGACGGGTCGGCGAAGCGGATGTCTACCTGGTGGTTGGCGTTACGCAGGTCTTTGTTCGAACTGTTCACCAGCAATTCGTTCTTGCCGGGTTTCAAGGTGGTGCTGGAGGTCATCTGCGCGGTCTTGCCTTCGCAGCCGTTGTCGAGCAACGCCATCATCTGGCGGTAGATGGTTTCCTGGTCCAGGCGGTACAGCGGCGAGAATTCCCAGATGAGGATTTTCGGCGGGCTCTTCTGGAATTCATCGCTGCCCAGGTACTGGATCATCGAGCCTTCCAGGCCACCGCCCGGGAAGGCGACGTTAAGGATGTCAGCGCCGATTTCCTGTTCCAGGAAGCCCGCGAAATTGTAGTTCTTGCCGCTGTGGCTGGTGCCCACCAGGGTGATCTGCGGGTTGCCCGAATCGCCGAACAGGTCGCCGTCACCCGCTTCGCCCTTGGGCTCGGTGGTGAACTGGTCCATGTACTGGATCGCGTAGCTGGTGCCGCACAGTTGCCCGGCCATGTTGTGCAGGGTGCCGGTCTTGCCCATGCGCCCGGAGCGCTTGGTCTCGAATTCGCGCTTGGGAATGTCGGCGAACTCCGGCATGGCGCGCACTTTTTCAGCGACGATTTTCGCCGTGCGTTGGGCGCCGTACGGCGTCCAGTGTTGGTCGCCACGGAAGTAGAAATCGTGGGCCGGCAGTTCATCCGGGAGTTGCTCGTTGGTGAGCGGCGACAGGTCCGGCACCACGTAGCCCATCTTGGCGAAACGGCCGAGCATGGTCTTGTAGTTGGCCAGGGCCTTGTCGAAATCGAACTTGGCTTTTTCTTCAGGATTGAGCTTGTTGCGGTTCACCAAACCACGGGTTGGCTGGTAGACCACCACCAGTTCCACGCCCTTGGCCTTGAACGCATCGTGCAACTGTTGCATGCGCTTGTAGCCGGCCGGGCTGGTGTCGAACTCGGTGCGCAGGTCTTCCTGGGTACGGAACAACCAGTCGCCCTGGGCTTGCACCAGGGTGGTGAAGTTCTGCTGGTAGCGTGTGGTGTAGTTGCGCGCATCGTGGGCGGCCGGGCACAGGCTGCAGCAGGGTTCGGCGGTAAAGGTCGGGGCCTTTGCTTCGTCGGCGCGTACGCCCTGGCTGGCCGCCAGCAGGCCGAGGGTCAGACCCGAGAGGCTCAGCAGTTTGATCATGTGTGGGTGCATAAGGGTCATCCTCAGTCCTGCATTTCGGTCTGGCGTTCGACAGGGTCGATCAGCACGGCTTTCTGCTGGCGCACCAGCAGGTCGAGAATCTCTTCCTGGCGATCACCAAGAACGCCGGAGAAGCTGATGCCACTGGATTTGGTCGGCGCCAACATCGACACGCGGTACAGCTCGATGCTCAAGGGCGAGTCGATCGACAGTGGCCCGCTGCCGTTACCGGCCAGCTCGCCGCCCACCAGGATCAGCGAGACCTTGGCGTCGAACGGGTCGAGGGCGATGTCGCGGTCGGTGTCGGTCAAATCCTTGATGTGGCCGTAGACGCCGGTCAGGCCGTTGGCCATGGCGGTGTTCTCGTACAGCTTGATGTTCACGCTGTTACGCACGCGGATGCCGTGGCGACGGTTGCTGATCACCTTGTTGCCCCACAGCAGGTTGTCGCCGCTCTCATAGAGGGTGATGCCGTCGGTGTGGTTGCGGTAGATCTCGTTGTCGGCGATCAGGTTGTTCACGCTGTTACGGTCGATCACCAGGCCCGACAACTTGTTGTCGTAGCTGCGGTTGTTGAAGATGAAGCTGTCGTTCACTTCCCGGGAAATGATGATGCCGTGCTTCTTCTTGGTGCCGTACACGGTGTTGTCCGCGATGATCAGGCCGTGGGAGCGGTCGTGGGGGTCAATGCCGTAGACGATGTTGTCCTTGTAGGTATTGCCCTTGAGTACAAAACCGGTGGTCTCGTAGCAGTAGAAGCCGTACCACATGTCCGAGAATTCGGAATCAATAATCCAGCCGGTCGGTTCCGGGCGCTTGAGCACCTTGGCCATGTTCGGCGTGTACTGGGAAATACTCACCCCGTACGACTTACTGTTGGCGTAGCCGAAGCTGGCCATCTTGCTGTTGGCGACGTAGGTCTCGGTGCCGCCCCAGGCCAGCAGGAACGGGCGGAATTCCTTGGGCGACTTGAACAGCGCCGGGCCGTTGGCTTTTTCGCTCCAGCCGGTGATCCGGGTGTCACGCACAAACAGTTGGCCGTCGTTGATCAGGAACGAACCGGCTTCCTGGGACAGGCGCAATTCCTGGGTCTTCTTGTCGATTTCCAGGATGCCTTTGCGCCCGACCACAATCGGCAGCTTGGCCAGGAACACACCCGGCGAGGTTTCGCTGAAGTACTGCTTGGGCACCTTGCCCAGCAGGTCCTTGAGGTTCATGTAGCCGTCATCGACGAAGATCGCCTGGGGAATGCCGTGCTGGCGCACCACCCACTCGGCCATCTTGTTGTCACCACCGATAAAGTCCTTGAGGGCGTCTTCCTGCATCATGCGACGCAGGCTGATTTTGCCCGGCTTGGTCCGCACGATTTTCTTGTCCATCGCGGCGGCGGTATAGCCCGACAGGTCTGGCAGGGCCGGCTTGGTCATTTCCAGCGGCGCCGTCGGCGGGCTGGAAATGGTGTAGGTCTTGGCCTGTTGCAGCTCTTTGGCGATGGTCGGCGCCTTCACCGCCGCACCGTCGGCAAAGGCCGAAGTGCTGGCCAGCAGCATGGCTGCGACCAGCAGGCTGACCGAGCCTTTGAGGGCTTGAGGGTTCATCGCGCAGGCTCCCATCAGAATTTCCAGATCACGTCGACAAAGGCGCGATGCATGTACGAGTCCACCTGGCTGCCATAGGCGTCACCCGGTTTGAACACGCCGGCACGAAAGCGCACCAGGGCCGACGGTTCGTCGATAGACTGGCTGAGCGCGGCCGGCAGCAGGCCTTTCTTGAAGTACTTGGTGACGACCAGGTCCATCTCTTGGCCCAGGTCTTTCTTGCCGTCTTCAAGGGGCAGGGAGGTGCTGGAGAGGATCGCGCCGGTCACGTCATCGGTGTTGTTCTGCACCGCATCGATGCCGTTGCTGCCCACCGGCTTGTTGCCGTCGACGCGCCAGAACTTGTGGTACACCAGGCTGGCGTCGTAGTCCTCGCGCAGTTGCCAGGAACCGAACAGGCTCATGGACTGCATGTTGTTCATCTCGCCACGGAACGCTTCGCCGAAACGGTGCAGGCGCGATTGGGTGCCGGTCCAGTTCGAACGGTTGCTTTGCAGGCCGTTCTGTTCGTACTCGGCGCTGGCACGGGCGTAGGCCGCGCCCACTTGCCACTGCGGGTCGAGGCGCAGGCGGATACCCAGGTCGGTGGCCCAGCCGTTCACGTCATCGCTGCGCTTGGCATTCGTTGGGCGGGTGCCGTCGGCATTCAGCGCGTTGACCGTGTCACGGTTGCCCTGCATGCCGGTGACGCTGGCCCAGTAGTTGACGGTGTTGGTGTTGCGCCAGTTGTAGGCGTCGCTGTTGGCTTCGATACCGAGCCAGGTCAGGTCGCCGTTTTCGCGCTTGTCCAACGGGTCGGACGCCACGCCCGGTTCGGCGTAGTCGAGCTTGCCGTCGTCATGGGTGTGGTGACCGCGCAGGCCGATCCACTGGCCCGGCGTCCACTGGTAGGCGGCGTCGGCGTAGAAGTGTTGGCGGTCCTTGTCCTTGGGCGACAGTTCCTTGAGGTCAGTGCGGTATTCGCTGAAGCGTTCAGCGGCGCCGATATTGGCCTTGAGCAGGGTGGTGTCGAAGGTCCAGTTCAGCGCCTCGATGTTGGTGTCGCGCCATTGGCCGTCGTCATTGCGCAGGCGCTGGCGACCGAACTTGAGGATCTCGCCGGGGTAGGGCGTGAAGCCGCTGTAGCCGACCCAGAACTCGCGCAGGGCCAGGTAGTTTTTCTTGGCCTTGCGGTCATCGTTGCTCGACTGTTCCGTGGTGTCATCGGCCGACTGTTGCAGGGTGTCGGTCTCGATGATGTCGCTGGACGTCACGGCCTGGCCCATGGCGTAGGCACTCCACGCGCCGCTTTCGCCGTAGATCCACGGGCGCAGGTCGAGGCCGATGCCGTTGACGTCGCCGCCTTTCTGGGTGCCGAGGTCGCGGTCATCTTCGGACTGCGCGGTGGCTTTGACTTCCAGGCCGAAGTTCTTGGCTTCGGTGAGCGCAGCCAGGGTCGGGCACGACCACAACAGGGCGAAGGTCAGGCCGATACCGGCCTTGACGAATGGATTGAGCTTCATAGGGATTCCTCGCCGTCTTCTTCATCCAGGGCGTGCAATTGCAGCGTGCTCTGGGCCAGGGTGCCGCGGGCGGCCAGCTCTTGTTGCACCAGGCGTTGGCCCTGGGTGCGTTGCTCCGGGGTCAGCGGGGCTTCAAGCTGAGTGGCCAAGTCGTTGGCCTCTGGCGTGTCCTGGGCTTTAGCCAACTGGCTGAAGACATAGGCGTTCAACGGGTCGGGCTTGGTGCCCTTGCCTTGGGAAAACAATTGAGCGATGGCGAAGTCGGCGCTGTTCTGGCCGTTGCGCGCAGCGGTCAGCAAGTGGTCCAGGGCTTTTTGCGGGTAGACCTTGCCCAGGTAGCCACGGCGGTAGATCTGGCCGAGGTAGTAATCGGCCGCCACTTCCTTGCCCACAGCTTTTTCGAAGTGTGCTTCGGCGGCCTTGGCATCGGCCGGCACCCACTTGCCTTCGTAGTAGAGCTTGCCCAGCAACAGCTCGGCGCGCGGTTGGTCGGCGGCGCGGCCGTTGTCCAGGTACTTCATCATCTGGTCGACGTCGCCGAGTTCCGGGAAGTCGTAAAGCAGTTGTGCCAGGCTGGCCCAGGACGCTGGGTAGCCAGGGGCGATTTTTTCCAGCAGGGCTTGGGCGGTTTTCTCGTCCGGCTTGCCCAGGGTGGCATCGCCGAGGACGCGAGCGACGCTGTCGACCCGTTGCGCGGTGACGGTGCCACGGCTGTAGCCGGCTTCCATTTGCTTGAGCAGCTCGGCCTGTTTTTCGGGTTCGGCTTTTTTCTGGTAGACCGTGGCCAGCTCGACGTAGCAGATATCGGTGGTGTTCAACGCGGCCTTGCAGATGCGCTCCACATCATCCAGGTGCTGGTCGTAGGTGCCCTGGGTGCGATACAGCAGCACCTGGGCCAGACCGGCTTCCGGATAACCCGCCGCTTGCCACTTGCTGATCTGCTGCTGGGCGTTCACGTTCGGGAAACTATGAGGGTATTGCAGGTACAGCATCGCCAGCGGGATCAGGGTGTTGCCTTCGCCATTGGCAAAGGCTTTTTTCAGCAGGCCTTCGGCTTCGTGCTGCTCGGCTTCGGTCGCGCCGGGCTTGGCCACCAGCAGGCGACCGAGGCGAGCCTGGGCGCGCGGCGACGTGTCAGCGGCGGCGCGGTAGGTGGCTTCGGCCTGACGGATCTGCTCGGGGTCACGGGTGGTCACCTGGATATCGGCCAGGCCCACTTGGGCCTCGCTGTAACCCAGGTCGGCCAGTTGCTGGTAATTCTGCTGGGCGGTGACGGTGTCGCCGCGCTTGAGCGCTTCATTGGCCAGGCGCTGGTCGGGCAGGCCGGCGCAACCGGCCAGAGAGACCGCTAATGCCAATGTGCACAGAGATCCAATGTGGGAGCGGGCTTGCTCGCGAAGAGGGAGTGTCAGTTGATGCATGTGTTGGTTGACACACTGCTTTCGCGAGCAAGCCCGCTCCCACAGGGACCGCGGTGTTTTCATAGGAGTCATCACAGGCATGTCCTCTGCTTACAGACCGTGAGCCATGGCTTTGTCGATCAGCCAGTTCAGCGAGGGGCCACGGTCGCTGGTCACTTCCACCGGGCGGCCGGCGTAGGTGCTGTCCAGCGGTGCGTCAGGCTTGATCTGCACGCGGATGTCGGAGGACAGGTCGGCGCTGTTCAGGCTGGTGCTGCTGACGATGGTGCCGGTGCGGACCTGCTCTTCGTCGGCCACCTGGAAGCTCACCGGCGTACCTGGGCGCACGTCGGCGAACTGGCGATAGGTGAAGCGCGCTTCCACATTGGCCAGGCTGCCGCGTGGCACCAGTTGGAAGATCACGTCGCCTTTGCTGGCGTATTGGCCGTCGGCGACCAGTTGCTGGGCCACCACGCAATCGCAGGGTGACGTCAGGGTGCCGGTCATTTGTTTGCCGAACAGCTCTTCAACCTTGGCCGGTTGCAGTTGGTCTTCGTCCAGGTGGCCCTTGAGCACATCGAGCATGCTGGTGCTGAACGTGGCGAGCGGCGCGCCCTTGGCGGCCACCGCGTCACCTTTGAGCAGGCTCTGCACGGTGCCGTCGCGGGGCATGGTCACGTTCATGCCCGGCACGCTGACCAGGCCCGCCTGGGCATGGCTGACGAAGTACATGCCGTACACCGACTTGAACACGAAACCGAACGCGGCCAGGCCGACGATGAAGATGCCAGCGCTGAAGGTTACTGCACGCAGGCGACCGAAAGCAGTCATGCCGCTGCCACTGTCCTTGACCTTGCGCGCCTTGGTGAAGTTGTCGCGTTGCAGGGTCGCCAGCACGTCGCCCATGGTCACGATGTCGCCGGACAAGTGCGAGGTGATCAGGTGGCGCAGGGTGGAAATATCCTGTGGTTCCAGGTTCTGGAACTGGCAACCGGTGCGGCCGGTCTGGCGGTCGTAGGAGCGGATCTGCAGCTCCACGTCCATGGCCAGGCCCAGGTTATCGATCACGAATTGCAGGCGGCCCTTGTGCACTTCGCCGACGGTCAACGGCTGGGTGGAGGTGAAGGCCAGGCCGCCGGCAGACAGGTCGATTACCCGTGCTTCGGTCGGTGTGCGGTCAGTGTTGAAGAAGCGCAGCTTGGCCGGGATTTTTACGCGGGCATGCTGGCGCTGGGCTTCGGATTCGTGGACAACGTTGACGTTTGCTTGGCTATTCATCGGTGTAATTCCTAGGTTAATTCAGGCTTGGCAGGGTCAGACCATCATCAGCAACACGGCGACGAAAATGCTGCCGGCGGAGAAGGTCATGGTCCGAGACGACCAGGTGTTGAACCAACGTTGAAAGCTGGCCAAATCGCGGGTCAGTTTGGTGTCCTGGCGGGTCCAGGACTGTTGATCAAGGCGGAAGAACACGTAGATCTTCACCAGCGCGCCCATGATCTGGTTGTAATAGAGAATCACTGGGTAGGCCGGGCCGATCTTGTGGCCGGAGCACGACAGCAGCAGGGTGAGGATCAGGCGGGTGATGCCGATCCACAGCAGGTAGGCGAGGATGAACGCGCCGCCGTACTTGAAGGTGGCGATGATCGCCACCGTCAGGCCGAGCAGGGAGGTCCACATCGACACACGCTGGTCGAACAGCACGATGCTGGTGAACAGGCCGAGGCGGCGAACACCCAGGCCCAGGGCACGGGAGTTCTGGCGCAGGTTGTTGCCGTACCAGCGGAACATCAGCTTGCGGCTGGCCTTGATAAAGCTTTTTTCTGGCGGGTGTTCCACGGTGTTGATCGCGGCGTCCGGCACGTAGAAGGTGTCGTAGCCCAGGCGCATCAGGCTGAACCAGCTGGACTTGTCGTCACCGGTGAGGAACTTGAAGCGGCCCAGGCGCCAGTGTTGCAGCGAGTCGCTTTCCACGTCGGCGATAAAGCCGGGGTCGGTCACTACGCTGGCACGGAATACCGACATGCGACCGGTCATGGTCAGCACGCGCTTGGACAGGGCCATGGAACACATGTTGATGTGACGTTGGGCGAAGCGCAGCTTGTGCCATTCGCTCATGATGTAGCCGCCACGCACTTCGCAGAATTCGTTGGTGGTGAGGCCACCGACGTTGCCGAACAGCTGGAACCACGGCACGGTCTTGCGCACCACGCCTTCGGCGAGCACGGTGTCGCCATCGATCACGGCGACCACGGCGCGGTCATCCGGCAGGTGGCGGGAGATGGCGCGAAAACCGAACGCCAGGCCGTCACGCTTGCCGGTACCGGCGATGCGCACGAAGTCGAGCTTCACGTGTTCCGGCGGGTTCATGCGTTCCCACAGGCTTTTCACCAGCAGTTCATCGGACATTTCCACCAGCGAGCACACCACGGTGGTGGGGAAGCCACATTCGATGGCTTCGCGGATCACCGAGCTGTAGACCTGCGCGGTGGTCAGCGCGTCGATACGAAAACTGGTGACCATCAAAAACACATGAGACGGGTCGGCGGCCTTGCCCAGTTTGCGCACTTTGCGGCGCAGGTGCGGGTAGACCACGTACAGGAACAGCATGCCGCGAAAGAAATGCGTAGCACCCATCGAGTAGCGCCAGATACCCACGGCGCCAATCAGGAAAATAAAATTCTTCGACTCCGAGTCGAACGTACTCGCCGGCAGCAGCAGGGCGAGTCCCATCAGCAGGCTGAGGAAGAACAGCCAGCCGGCGGATTGCAGCAGTACATGTTTTAACTTGGACATAAGCGTCATCCGAAGGTGAAGGAGGTTCCAGGCGGCAGGCGCTGGGGATGGGAACGCCTGCCGCTTGAAACTTGCCGTTGCTGTTACCAGCAAATGCCTTCGGTACGACCGGTCGCACAGGTGGCCTTGGACATGAAGCCCACCAGGTCGATCACTTGCTTGCCGTGTGGAGCGTTCTGCGCCAGGGCGCGGAATTTCTCGTCGCGGTTGCCGAGGATGATCACGTCGGAGTTGTTGATCACATCATCGAAGTCCGAGTTGAGCAGGGACGACACGTGGGGGATCTTGCCCTCGATATAGTCCTTGTTCGCGCCGTGGACACGAGCGTATTCGACGTTGCTGTCGTAGATGCTCAGGTCGTAGCCCTTGCCGATCAGCATTTCGGCCAGGTCAACCAGTGGGCTTTCGCGCAGGTCGTCGGTACCGGCCTTGAAGCTCAGGCCCAGCAGGGCGACTTTGCGTTTGTCGTGGCTGGAAACGATGTCGAAGGCGTTCTGTACCTGGGACTCGTTACTGCGCATCAGCGAGTTGAGCAGCGGCGCTTCCACGTCCAGGGAGCCGGCACGGTAGGTGAGGGCGCGCACGTCTTTGGGCAGGCACGAACCGCCGAAAGCGAAGCCTGGGCGCATGTAGTACTGGGACAGGTTGAGGGTCTTGTCCTGGCACACCACTTCCATCACTTCACGGCCATCGACGCCGACGGCCTTGGCAATGTTGCCGATCTCGTTGGCGAAGGTCACCTTGGTGGCGTGCCACACGTTGCAGGTGTACTTGATCATTTCGGCAACGGCGATGTCCTTGCGGATGATCGGTGCGTCGAGTTCTTCGTACAGCGACTGCAGGACATCGCCGGAAGCTTTGTCGAGCTCGCCGATGACGGTCATCGGTGGCAGGTCGTAGTCGGCGATGGCGGTGGACTCACGCAGGAACTCCGGGTTGACCGCGACGCCGAAGTCGACACCGGCTTTTTTGCCCGAGCAGTCTTCCAGGATCGGGATCACCACGTTGGCCACGGTGCCTGGCAGCACGGTGCTGCGCACGACGACGGTGTGACGGGTGGCTTTGTCACGCAGGACAAAACCGATCTCGCGGCACACGGCTTCGATGTAGTCCAGTTCCAGGTCGCCGTTTTTCTTGCTCGGTGTACCGACGCAAATCATCGACAGGTCAGTGTCACGGATGGCGTCGGCGAAGTTGGTGGTGCCGCGCAGTCGACCGGTTTCGATCCCTTGGCTCAGCAGTTCACCCAGACCCGGTTCAACGATTGGCGATTTGCCCGCATTGATCAGGTCGATCTTTTCCTTGGAGATGTCTACGCCAACCACTTCGTGGCCACGGGCAGACAGGCAACCGGCACACACTGCGCCAACGTAACCCAAACCAAATATGCTGATGCGCATCGCATTTACCTCTTGTCATTGAAGACGATTTTAATCATGCCAATTAGATGGCCGGAGTTCATGTTTGCAAGCGTCACTGTTGCCGCGAAAGTTAGACGAATAGACGCCGACTTACCGCGTACAGGCATGTTAAATAGCGAGTGACTAACTATTGCACTCAAGTTGTGCGCAACTTGGCCTTGTTATTGGGGCTTGCCCTGAAATGCAGCCGGACTACCTTGGAGAAGGGCCCGGCGCCGGTGCCGCAGGGGTTGGATAGAGGCTGAAAGCCTTTAACTATCAATCACCTGGGTGTCACCACCGACACATTTAGGTAAGCGCTGCCTTGGCCTATAGGGGATAGCAACCAGTCCTTATCGCCGCCCTCAACTCAATTCAGTTGATGATATGACCCGTGAGTCAAAGTTGATGGGGCAACTTTGCTACTTCCTTGGGTCGCTATGTAAGTCATCTCCTACAGAAACAGAGAATTTCGTTACCGGTGGTATGAGCCGTGCGTTTTGACGAAGTTCCAGGCCGCTCATCCTGTTTCCGGAAATTTCTTGAAATATTAGGAAAGATGGCACTGGTACTATATTGATAGCACTTGCTATTTGGGCCAGTAGTTGTGGGGAGTTGGTGCGGGGGGATAGTTTTGTGCCACTACTGTTTAAAAAAAGTGGTGCCACTACGAAAAAAAATGAAAATTGTCGAGTGAAAGATTCGTTAGGAATGCGTCAAGATATTTTTTGACGCCAAAATAATGGCGATTCGGAGGGCGAAATACGATTAAAAAATGTGGGAGCTGGCTTGCCTGCGATGGCGGTGTTGAATTCACCGACGCTATCGCAGGCAAGCCAGCTCCCACATTTGAACATCTGTGCTTTCGAGGGCTTTATTCCGGTGCGTGATCGCGCAAGAACACCAGGTTGTCGGGCTTGGACTGCTCCGCATTGAAGCGATAACCCTGCACGTCGAATTCCTTCAGCTTGGCCGGGTCGTTGATGCGTTCTTCGATCACGAAGCGGCTCATCATGCCCCGGGCCTTCTTGGCGTAGAAGCTGATGATCTTGTACTGGCCGTTCTTCAGGTCCTTGAACTCGGTGTTGATGATCCGCGCGTTCAGGGCCGTGCGCTTGACCGCCGAGAAGTACTCATTGGATGCCAGGTTCAGCAGCACGTCGTCACCTTGCTCGGCCAGGGCTTCATTCAGCCACTCGCTGATACGCGTGCCCCAGAACGCATACAGGTCTTTGCCGCGCGCATTGGGCAGCTTGGTGCCCATCTCCAGGCGGTACGGCATCATCAGGTCCAGGGGGCGCAGCAGGCCGTACAGGCCCGAGAGCATGCGCAGGTGGTCCTGGGCGTAGGTGAAGTCGGCATCGCTGAAGGTTTCGGCATTCAGGCCGGTGTACACGTCGCCCTTGAACGCCAGCAATGCCTGCTTGGCGTTGGCGGGGGTGAAAGCCGGGGTCCAGCTGCCGAAACGGGCGGCATTGAGGCCGCCGATCTTGTCGGACACGTGCATCAATTCGCTGATCTGCGCCGGGCTGAGCGTGCGCAACTGCTCGATCAGTTCCTGGGAGTGGTCCAGGAATTGCGGCTGGGTAAAGCGCTCGGTCGCAGGCGCAGTCTCGAAATCGAGGGTCTTGGCGGGGGAAATCACCGTCAGCATGAAGTCGTCTCCTTAAATCGTGCGGAGATTCTAGGGGGTTGAGGCGTTCGACTCCACCTATCACGCCAATAGACGCGCAATCGCTGGGCGTGGTGGATCGGCTATAGTGGCCGACGACTCTGGAAAGGGAGACCCTTTGTGCGAATTGCGCTTTTATTGTCCGCCTGCCTGTTTTGCCTGGGCGCCCAGGCAGCACCCGTGGACGTGGCCAGCCTGGACCGCGGCACCTGGCCTGAAAAGCTCAGCAGCCCCGCGCTGTTCGATGTGGCCTCACGCGCCGAAATCCTGATGTTCGCCCACAGCCTGCTGGCCAGCGAAAGCCAGGACGAGACTGCCCTCAAGCAACGTCTGGGGTTGAAGATCATCAACCTGGCGGCCATCGACGACCTGCGCCGTCAGCTGTGGCAACGTTTGCTGGAGAACTACACCTTCGCCCAGCAGAGCTGCGAGGAGGACGCCTCGTTCTGTTACCTGGTGGAAAACATGGACGACCTGCGCGAGCAGGCGGGCAAGTTCGAAGTCAGCGAAAACTCCTTCTATATAGGCTGGGCCGGGCCCAGTCATCACTTTCACGAACGCTACCTCGACGAACTGCTGCGCAAGGCCGCGCTGTTTCCGCAGATCAGCAGCGAAGTCGCGCGTTTTGGTGACCATGAACGCAATGGCGACGAACTCAACGACCGCCTGTTCCTGCTGACCTTCGACGGCGGCCCGGCGCCGGTCAGCGGCAACACCGACTGGCTCACCGATTACCTGCGCAAACAGAAAATGAACGCGACCTTCTTTGCCCTCGGCAGCAGCCTGCAGACCCGCGTGGAACGCAGCTCTGCCGCTGATGTGCAGGCGTTGTACCAAGGGCAGTGCGTGGGCATCCAGGGCTGGCAGTACCGTTCCCACAGCCACTGGGTCGACTGGCAGAGTTCCATTACCCGCACGGCCTCGCTGGTACAGAACCTGATGCCGGAGAACTACGTGCCGCTGTTTCGCCCGCCCTATGGCCAGCGTCGAGCGGACAGCCAGGGGTTCTTCCAGTCCCAGGGTTTGCAGGTGGCGTTGTGGGACATCGACTCCCAGGATGACCCGGGCAAGCTCAAGCCCGACGAGTCGGCGCAACGGGTGCTGACGTTGATGCTGCTGTGGCGCAAGGGGGTGATTGTGTTCCACGACACCCAGGACAAGGCGCGGGTGGCATTGCCTTTATTGATGCAGGCAACGGCGCAAAGCGGGCTGGGTTGGCAGGACTGTCGGGAGGCGTTTCGCTGAAATCACGAAGTGCCCGGCCCTGTTGGGGATGAGGCATTTTTGGGGTGATTTTCGAGGGTGTTTCGATGCAGGCGGACTTCCGACTTTAACGGGGTCGCTGGCACTCGGCTAGTGCTATTCGTCATCCTGAAAAATAAACTTCAAAAAAGCGTCAAAGTGCTTTTTCCTGTCATGGCTTTTGCGGTATTACGAAGTCAGATCGCCGAAACCTGCAACACAGGTGGCGTCTTCCAAGACTCCTCATGTGGGCACTGCACTTGACGTCACTTAAGGTGCAGTCGGTGGTCGAATCGAGGCGCAGCACCGCCCAGGTATTGCGTCGAATGGCTCCCACAAAGGTGACCGAGTATGGATGATCATGGACGTAACCCTTCTTCCGACCAGCCAATCCTTTATGTGCTTGATACCAACGTACTGATCCACGATCCAAACGCGCTGCTTAACTTCGAAGAACACCACGTCGCCATCCCGATGATCGTGCTTGAGGAGCTCGACAAACTCAAAAGCGGGCACCACAGCGTGGCCGCCGAATGCCGCCAGGCCATTCGCCTGATCGATAAAACCTTGGGTGAAGCCTCACCCGAAGACGTTGAAGTCGGTGTGCCGATCCAGCGTGGCAAAGGCGGGCCCAAGGGCTTGCTGTCGATTCTGATGAGCAAGCGCAGCGAGCCCAACAGCCTGCTGCCGGAAAACCTGAACGACAACAAAATCATCAACCAATTGATCGACCTGCACGCTCGCGACAAGGACCTGCGCGTGGTGCTGGTGACCAAAGACATCAATATGCGCCTCAAGGCACGAGCGTGTGGGATCGCTGCCGAGGACTACAGCACCGACCAACTGGTCGACGACGTGTCGATGCTTTCCCGGGGTTATCACATGATGACCGGCTCGTTCTGGGACCGTGTCAGCAAGGTCGAAACCCGCCAGGGCCATGGCCGCACCTGGCACCAGGTGCAACTGATCGACAACCTGCCGGCCGTGCATATCAATGAATTCATCGTCGACGAACAGGGCTTCGTGGGCTGGATCAAAGAGATCCAGGTCGACAAGCTGCTCATTCTCGACCTGCATCAGGAACCCCTGTTGCACCAGGAAGCCTGGGGCCTGAAACCGCGTGATATCTACCAGAGCCTGGCGCTGTATGCGCTGCTCGATCCGGACATCCACCTGGTCAACCTGACCGGTGCGGCCGGTTCCGGTAAAACCATTCTCGCCCTGGCTGCCGCCATCGAGCAGACCATGGTGACCAAGCGCTATCGCCGCATCATCGCCACCCGCAGCGTTCAGGGCCTGGACCAGGAAATCGGCTTCCTGCCCGGCACCGAGGCGGAAAAAATGGAGCCGTGGCTGGGGGCGATCACCGACAACCTCGAAGCCTTGCACATGGATGACGAAAACACCCATGGCAGCGTCGACTACATCCTCAGCAAAGTGCCGTTGCAGTTCAAATCCCTCAACTACATCCGAGGTCGCAGCTTCCAGCAAAGCCTGATTTTGATCGATGAATGCCAGAACCTTACGCCGCACCAGATGAAAACCATCATTACCCGTGCCGGCGCCGGTTCCAAAGTGGTGTGCCTGGGCAACCTGGCACAGATCGACACCCCTTACCTGTCCGCGACCAGCTCCGGGCTGACCTACCTGACGGAACGCTTCAAAGACTTCCCGAACGGCGTACACATTGCGCTGCAAGGGGTTCCTCGTTCGATTCTGGCTGAATACGCCGAATCTCACCTGTAACCACTACCCACTGTAGGAGCCGGCTTGCCGGCGATGGGGCCCTTGAGGACGCCATCGCCGGCAAGCCGGCTCCTACACAATCAGCGCTGCGCAAAACTGACCCACGGGTTTACAATCGCTGCTCCTGATCAGGAGTATCCCTGTGCTGACTCATCTCGATTCCCAAGGTCGCGCCCACATGGTCGACGTCACCGACAAAGCCGTGACGTTCCGTGAAGCGGTGGCCGAAGCGCGGGTGCGCATGTTGCCCGAGACCCTGAAAATGATTGTCGACGGCGCCCACCCCAAGGGCGACGTGTTCGCCGTGGCCCGCATTGCCGGGATCCAGGCAGCGAAAAAAACCAGCGACCTGATCCCCCTGTGCCACCCGCTGATGCTGACGGGCGTCAAGGTGGAACTCAGTGCCGATGGCGTCGATGCAGTGCACATCCTGGCGCGCTGCAAGCTCTCCGGTCAGACCGGCGTGGAGATGGAGGCCCTCACGGCTGCCAGCGTCGCCGCCCTGACCCTCTATGACATGTGCAAGGCGGTGGACCGCGGCATGACCATCGAAAACATTCGCCTGCTGGAAAAGCTCGGCGGCAAGAGCGGACACTTCAAGGCGGACCAGGCATGAGCATCAACGTATTGTTTTTCGCACGTTACGCCGAAGCAGTGGGCTTTGACTCACTGGA
Organism: Pseudomonas sp. P7548; assembly: GCF_013386585.1. Lineage (GTDB taxonomy): Bacteria > Pseudomonadota > Gammaproteobacteria > Pseudomonadales > Pseudomonadaceae > Aquipseudomonas. Next base: position 161,789 of record NZ_JACARO010000047.1, read on the forward strand.
AATGGAAGGCGATTTCGCCACCGTCGATGCGGTGCGGCAGGCCCTAGCGAGCGACCCTGAGTTTGCGGTGCTCAACGAAACCAGCCTGATGTGCGCGCGCAACGAAGAATTGTGCAGCCTCGATGAACCGGTGCAAGCCGGTGATGAAGTGGCGTTCTTCCCGCCCGTGACCGGGGGCTGACCATGGCCATTCGTGTGCAGCCCCAGGCGTTCGATCCGGGTGCCGAAGTCAACGCGATGCACGCAGCCAATGTCGGCGTGGGCGCGGTGGTGAGCTTTGTCGGCTATGTGCGCGATTTCAACGACGGCCTCGATGTGGCGGGGATGTTCCTGGAACATTACCCCGGCATGACCGAAAAAGCCCTGGCCAAGATCGCCGTGGAGGCCGAGCAGCGCTGGCCGTTGCTCAAGCTGGAAGTGCTGCACCGCATCGGTGCCCTGGAGCCGGGCGAGCCTATCGTCTTCGTCGCCGCCGCCAGTGCCCATCGCCAGGCGGCGTTTGATGCTTGTGCATTTGTGATGGATTACCTGAAGACCCGTGCGCCGTTCTGGAAAAAAGAAAACACCAGCGCAGGCCCGCGCTGGGTAGACGGGCGCAGCAGCGATCACGCCGCCGCAGATCGCTGGAAATAACCCCCTAGTCACGCCGGTGAGCTCCCACATTTGGATCTGCCGCGTTTTAGAGAGCGTGGCGAGTCAATCTGCCGGGGGAAAGCATCGCCTCAGTCAGTCCCATGCCGATAAGCGCTTCGGGCAACGGCTCCCCTAGCACCAGCGCCGCGCTGGCCTGCCCCATGGCTGGCGAGGTCTGGATGCCGTAACCGCCTTGGGCGGCCACCCAGAAGAACCCCTCCCGCTGCGGATCAAACCCGCACACCAGGTCGCCGTCACTGACAAAACTGCGCAGCCCCGCCCACGTGCGGGTCGGGCGGCGGATGGTCAAGGTGGTGGCTTCTTCGATGTGGTAGATGCCCATGGCAATGTCCAGTTCTTCGGGCTGCACGTCGTGGGGGTCTACCGGGTCGGCGTTGGCGGGTGAGCCCAGAAACATGCCGGCATCCGGCTTCATGTAGAACGAACCGTCCAACGCCGCCAGTTCGGGCCAGGCATGGATATCCACATCGCCAGGCGGGGCGAAGGTAAACGCGCTGCGGCGCTTGGGTTGCAGGCCGATCGGGCGTGCACCGGCAAAGGCGCCGATCTGGTCGGCCCACGCGCCGGCGGCGTTGATCACCACCGGCGCGGTGAACACTTGATGAGCGGTGTGTACCTGCCAGCAACCCTGGGTGTCGCGGTGCAGCTGCTGTACTTCGCTGTTGGTGTGGATCTCCCCGCCATTGCGCCGGATACCGCGCAGGTAGCCTTGGTACAGCGCGTCGGTGTCGATATCGCAGACGGTCGGGTCGTAGATCGCGCCCTGTACTTTTTCCGGGCGCAGGATCGGCATCATCTCCAACGCGTCATCGGCGTCCAGCAGGCGGGTGGCGGGCACCAGTGCCTTGGCGCTCTGGTACTGGCGCTGCAGTTCCTCGGCATCACCGATCAGGTCGACGATGATTTCGCCACGCGGTATCAGCAAGGGATGCTCGGTGAACCCGGCAGGTGGATGGTCGAAGAAGGCGCGGCTGCCCAGGGTCAGGGCGCGTACCTGCGGTGTGCCGTAGGCGGCAATGTAGAGCGCGGCGGAGCGGCCGGTGGAGTGGTAGCCCGGCATCGACTCGCGTTCCAGCACGATGACGCGGGCGTGTTGCGACAGCCAGTAGCCGGTTGAGGCACCGGCAATGCCGCCGCCGATGATGAGGTAGTCGGCGTGGTTCATGGCTCCTCCTGGAATCCTCACTTGAAAGCACCGCCAAACAACTCTGGAAGCTGGCTGCATTCCAAAGCAGGAACCCGATCCACTGTAGGAGCCGGCTTGCCGGCGATAGCTACCTCAAGGCCAGCGGCGATCTTAGGGCCCTCATCGCAGGCAAGCCAGCTCCTACAGGTTTACCGCTTTCCAGCTTATGGGCGTTTGCGCTCGACAGGGCGCAACAGATGCGTCGGCGGCGTTTCGCAGCTGATCTTGCGGCCCAACAGCGCCTCGATCGATGGCAACTGGTACGAGTCATCTTCCCCGGCAAAACTGATCGACACACCCGCAGCGCCCGCACGACCGGTACGGCCAATGCGGTGCACGTAATCATCCGGCACTTCCGGCAGGGTGAAGTTGATCACGTGGCTGATGCCGTCGATGTGAATCCCGCGGCCCGCCACATCGGTGGCCACCAGCACGCGGATCTTGCCTTCGCGGAAGCCTTCCAGCGTCTTGATGCGCTTGTGCTGCGGCACGTCGCCAGACAGTTGCGCTGCGTTGACGCCGTCGCGCACCAGGCGCTCTTCGATGCGGCGCACTTCGTCCTTGCGGTTGGCGAATACCATCACGCGCTCCCAACCATTGTCGTTGACCAGGTTGTAGAGCAGCTTGTATTTGTCGGCGCCGGCCACGGCGTAGATGTGTTGCTCGACGTTTTCGCTGGCCACGTTTTCCGCTTCGATCTCAACGATGGACGGGTCAGTGGTCCATTGCTTGGCCAGGTTCATCACGTCATCGGTGAAGGTGGCGGAGAACAGCAGGGTCTGGCGCTCGGATTTTGGCGGGGTTTGGCGAATGATCTGACGCACTTGTGGGATGAAGCCCATGTCGAGCATGCGGTCAGCTTCGTCCAGCACCATCACTTCGACCATGTCCAGGTGCACGTCGCCGCGCTGGTTGAAGTCGAGCAGGCGGCCCGGGGTGGCGACCAGGATGTCGCAATGGCGCGCTTCGAGGTGCTTGAGCTGCTTGTCGAAGTCCATGCCGCCCACGAACGTCATGACGTTGAGGCCGGTGTACTTGGTCAGATCGGCGGCGTCCTTGGCGATCTGCACCACCAGCTCCCGGGTCGGGGCGATGATCAGCGCGCGGGGCTCACCCATGTAGCGCTCTTTCGGCGGCGGCGTCTGCAGCAGCTGGGTGATGATCGAGATCAGGAACGCGGCGGTCTTGCCGGTGCCGGTCTGGGCGCGGCCGATGGCGTCTTTGCCGGCGAGGGTGAAGCCCAGCACCTGCGCCTGGATCGGCGTGCAGTACGGGAAGCCCAGGTCCTGGATGGCGTGCATCAGTTCCGGGGCGAGTTTGAAATCATGGAAGCGGGTCTTGCCTTCCTGGGGTTCGACGACAAAGTCTTCGAGTTTCCACGGCTTGACCGGTGGTTTGGGCGCACGTTCACGGCGTGGCTTAGGCGCTGGCGGCGCGGCTTCAGCCGGTTTTGCCTGCTCAGGCGGTGTCACCGTAGGCGTTTCAGGCTGAGCGACAGGTGCAGTCCGATCGGGCTGTTTACCGTCATTGCGGCTGCCAGCAGTCGGGGCAGGGGCAGTGGGAACAGGCGCGAGCGGCTCGGCCTCGCTTTTGCCGAACATCTTCTTGAGTGCTTCGAGCACGGTGATCTCATTAATTGGTTAAGGAATGTACGCCGGCCAGTGTAATGCAAGAATCGGGCGCGGCGTAGTGTGTCTGTCATGTGGCTACATAATGTGTGGTTTTCAGCCCAGGCGAGCGGTCAACCAGGCACCTATGTCGCGTATCTCTTCGGGTAACACTTCGTGGCCCATTGGGTATTCCTGCCATGTCACGGTGACACCACGGCTCTTCAAATGCTCGTAGGCGCTGCGCCCCATGGCGTTCTGGACCACCTCGTCATATTGGCCGTGCAGGCACAGGGTGGGAATGCGTTGCTGGCTGGCGGACAACTCCAGCTCGTCACCGAAGGTGGGGGCGTAGGTGGAGAGGGCGATCACGCCACCCAACGGGCCTTCCCAATTCAGGAAAGCGGTGTGGTAGACCACGGCGCCACCTTGGGAAAAACCGGCGAGGAAAATTCGCGAAGCGTCTATTCCGGTCCTCTTCTGCGCTTCGATCAGATCCGTGACCGTCTTCGCCGACACCTCCAGCTCTTCCAGGCTGATGGAGCGGGCCGGGCTCATGGCCTTGATGTCGTACCAGCTGGGCATCTCGTAACCGCCGTTGATGGTGACAGGACGGGTCGGCGCCTGGGGCAAAACGAAGCGCGTGCTCAGCAATGTTTCCTGCAGGGCTTCGGCCACCGGCAGGAAGTCGTAGCGATCGGCACCCAGGCCATGCAACCAGATAACGCAGGCGTCTGCGGGCTTGGCGGGCTGAAGAATCAAGGGTTCGGTCATGTCTGCTCCATATATGTGCGTGCGCGCCGATTGAGTGCGTCGGAACGGTGCGCGACGGGTTGATCTGTTAAGAGAATGTCGCAAGGTTGAATCTTTTTCTATTGACCATGGGCTGAAACGACTCAGCCGGCACTCTGGTACGGGCCTTGCTATGTGTAGGTCGATGTCAGAACTAACCCAGGACGGTAACACTATCAGTGACTGCCGCTTGTGGGATAGCAACTGGAATTATTGCGAAAACCTCACGCCGCTCGACCTAAAAAAAGCCAACACGGGTCGATATCGCCTCATAAGGGTGCGCTGGGGTTCTAGCTCCGACACAACAAGAGCAAAACTGGAGGTTTGAATGAAGGTATTGAAATCCACCCTGGCCATCGTGTGTGCGGCGGCCGTGCTGGGTGTTAGTGGTTTCGCCCAAGCCGGCGCCACCCTGGACGCCGTGCAGAAGAAAGGCTTTGTGCAATGTGGCGTGAGTGACGGCCTGCCGGGTTTCTCGGTACCGGATGCCAGCGGCAAGATCCTGGGGATCGACGCTGACGTATGCCGCGCTGTAGCCGCTGCCGTTTTCGGCGACGCTACCAAGGTCAAATTCAGCCAGTTGAATGCCAAGGAGCGTTTCACCGCGCTTCAGTCAGGCGAAGTCGACATCCTGTCGCGTAACACCACCATGACCAGCTCCCGCGATGCGGGCATGGGCCTGAAATTCCCAGGCTTCATCACCTACTACGACGGTGTTGGCTTCCTGGTGAACAACAAGCTGGGCGTGAAAAGTGCCAAGGAACTGGACGGTGCAACCATCTGCATCCAGGCCGGTACCACCACGGAGCTGAACGTTTCCGACTACTTCCGCGCCAACAACCTCAAATACACCCCGATCACCTTCGACACCTCCGATGAAAGCGCCAAGTCGCTGGAATCCGGTCGTTGCGACGTGCTGACCTCCGACAAGTCGCAGCTGTTCGCACAGCGCAGCAAGCTGGCTTCGCCGAAGGACTACTCGGTTCTGCCGGAAACCATTTCCAAAGAACCACTGGGCCCAGTCGTGCGTAACGGCGACGACGAGTGGCTGGCCATCGTGCGCTGGGTTGGCTACGCCATGCTCAACGCTGAAGAAGCCGGCATCACCTCTAAAAACGTTGAAGCTGAAGCCAAGTCCACCAAGAACCCGGACGTTGCGCGTCTGCTCGGTGCTGACGGCGAATACGGCAAAGACCTGAAACTGAAAAAGGATTGGGTTGTACAGATCGTCAAGCAAGTCGGTAACTACGGCGAAGTCTTCGAGAAAAACCTCGGCAAGAGCACCCCGCTGGAAATCGACCGTGGCCTGAACGCGCTGTGGAACAACGGCGGCATTCAATACGCACCACCTGTGCGCTGATCGCTGATGGTTCTGTCACCCGGTGGGCCAACCGCCGGGTGATGTTCTGTTCCATTCTTTCCGGGGCACTTCATGCAAAATCAAATCGGCGCACCAAAGCAGAAGCTCAGCTTCAGCGATCCCAAAGTGCGTGCGTGGCTCTTCCAGATCATCACGATTGTGGCGGTGGTCTCGCTGGGCTGGTACCTCTTCAACAACACCCAGACCAACCTGCAACACCGGGGCATTACCTCGGGTTTCGACTTTCTTGAGCGCAGTGCCGGTTTCGGCATCGCGCAGCACCTGATCGACTACACCGAGTCGGACAGCTACGCCCGTGTGTTCGTGATCGGTTTGCTCAACACCTTGCTGGTGACCGTGATCGGTGTGGTGCTGGCTACGATCCTCGGGTTCATCGTCGGCGTGGCACGCCTGTCGCCCAACTGGATGATCAACAAGCTGGCGACGGTGTATGTGGAAGTGTTCCGCAACATCCCGCCGTTGCTGCAAATCCTGTTCTGGTATTTCGCGGTGTTCCTGACCATGCCAGGGCCGCGTAACAGCCACAACTTTGGCGATACCTTCTTTGTCAGCAGCCGTGGCCTGAATATGCCGGCAGCACTGGCCGCTGATGGTTTCTGGCCATTCGTGGCGAGCATCGTGGTCGCCATCGTGGCCATCGTGTTCATGGCCCGCTGGGCCAACAAGCGCTTTGAAGCCACCGGCGTGCCGTTCCATAAGTTCTGGGCGGGCCTGGCGCTGTTCATCGTGATCCCGGCGTTGTGCGCCTTGATCTTCGGTGCCCCCCTGCACTGGGAAATGCCGAAGCTGCAAGGCTTCAACTTTGTCGGCGGCTGGGTACTGATCCCCGAGCTGTTGGCACTGACCCTGGCGCTGACCGTCTACACGGCCGCGTTCATCGCCGAGATCGTGCGTTCGGGCATCAAGTCCGTCAGCCACGGCCAGACCGAAGCCGCGCGCTCCCTGGGCCTGCGCCCTGGGCCGACGCTGCGCAAGGTCATCATCCCGCAGGCCCTGCGGGTGATCATTCCGCCGCTGACCAGCCAATACCTGAACCTGGCGAAGAACTCGTCGCTGGCCGCCGGTATCGGTTACCCGGAAATGGTTTCGCTGTTTGCCGGCACGGTACTCAACCAGACCGGCCAGGCCATTGAAGTCATTGCCATCACCATGAGCGTGTACCTGGCGATCAGCATCAGCATTTCCCTGCTGATGAACTGGTACAACAAGCGCATTGCGCTGATCGAGCGGTGAGGAAACACCCATGAGTACGCATACTTTCAAACCTGATATGCCGCCGCCGAGCAAAGTCTTCGGCCCGGTGGCATGGATGCGCGCCAACCTGTTTTCCAGCTGGCTCAACACCCTGCTGACCTTACTGGCGATTTACCTGGTGTACCTGGTGGTGCCGCCGATCCTGCATTGGGCCATCATCGACGCCAACTGGGTGGGCACCACCCGCGCCGACTGCACCAAGGAAGGCGCCTGCTGGGTGTTTATCCAACAGCGTTTCGGGCAGTTCATGTACGGCTACTACCCGGGCGACTTGCGTTGGCGCGTAGACCTGACCGTGTGGCTGGCCATCGTCGGCGTGGCGCCGTTGTTCATCTCGCGCTTCCAGCGCAAGGCGATCTACGGCCTGAGCTTCCTGGTGCTGTACCCGATCATTGCCTACTTCCTGCTGCACGGCGGTGTGTTCGGCCTGACCAACGTGGCGACCAGCCAATGGGGCGGCCTGATGCTGACCCTGGTGATCGCCACCGTCGGTATCGCCGGTGCCTTGCCGTTGGGCATCGTGCTGGCGCTGGGGCGGCGTTCGAACATGCCGGCGATTCGAGTGGTCTGCGTGACCTTCATCGAATTCTGGCGCGGCGTGCCGTTGATCACGGTGCTGTTCATGTCTTCGGTGATGCTGCCCTTGTTCCTGCCCGAAGGCATGAACTTCGACAAGCTGCTGCGGGCCCTGATCGGCGTGATCCTGTTCCAGTCGGCCTACGTGGCCGAAGTGGTGCGCGGCGGTCTGCAGGCCATTCCCAAGGGGCAGTACGAAGCCGCCGCCGCGATGGGCCTGGGTTACTGGCGCAGCATGGGCCTGGTGATTCTGCCGCAAGCCCTGAAGCTGGTGATCCCGGGCATCGTCAACACGTTTATTGCGCTGTTCAAGGACACGAGTCTGGTGATCATCATCGGTTTGTTCGACCTGCTCAACAGCGTCAAGCAAGCCGCTGCCGACCCGAAATGGCTGGGCATGGCCACCGAAGGCTATGTGTTCGCCGCCCTGGTGTTCTGGATTTTCTGTTTTGGTATGTCGCGCTATTCCATGCATCTGGAACGCAAGCTCGACACAGGCCACAAGCGTTAGGAGTTCTTTTATGAGCGAAGCAATCAAAAAGCCTGTGGGCCCTGAAGGCATTATCCAGATGCAGGGCGTCAACAAGTGGTACGGCCAGTTCCACGTGTTGAAAGACATCAACCTCAACGTCAAGCAGGGCGAGCGTATCGTGCTGTGCGGCCCGTCGGGTTCGGGCAAGTCCACCACCATCCGCTGCCTCAACCGTCTGGAAGAGCACCAGCAAGGCCGCATCGTGGTCGATGGCGTGGAGCTGACCAACGACCTCAAGCAGATTGAAGCGATCCGCCGTGAAGTCGGCATGGTGTTCCAGCACTTCAACCTGTTCCCGCACCTGACCATCCTGCAGAACTGCACGCTGGCGCCGATGTGGGTACGCAAGATGCCCAAGCGCAAGGCCGAGGAAATCGCCATGCACTACCTGGAGCGCGTGCGTATCCCGGAGCAGGCCCACAAGTTTCCAGGGCAGCTGTCCGGCGGCCAGCAACAGCGTGTGGCGATTGCCCGCGCACTGTGCATGAAACCGAAAATCATGCTGTTCGATGAGCCGACCTCGGCACTCGACCCGGAGATGGTGAAGGAAGTACTCGACACCATGATCGGCTTGGCCGAAGACGGCATGACCATGCTGTGTGTAACCCACGAAATGGGCTTTGCCCGTACCGTGGCCAACCGTGTGATCTTCATGGACAAGGGCGAGATCGTGGAGCAGGCGGCGCCGAATGACTTCTTCGACAACCCGCAGAATGACCGGACCAAGTTGTTCTTGAGCCAGATTCTGCATTGATCGATGGGTGAATAAATAAACCCGGCCTCGTGCCGGGTTTATTTTTGCCTGCGGTTTTTGTCAGGAGGCTTGAGCCGCCAGCAGCTGTGCATCCTTGGCGATGAGCAGTTGGTTCAAGTCTTTCCCCGTGTTGAGGACCTCGATTTCAGCCAGCAGGTGTGGGTGTTTATCCAGAAGGCGCATTAACGTGAGCAACGGTTCCGACGGAAAAATTTCAGCCCGTTCGTGGCGTGAAAATGCATGGTGCCCGCGGACGGTGAAGAGCCTCACCGCATCTTTTTGTGTGAGGTGCAGTTTGCGGCGGATTCGCTTCATTTCGGCGGCGATGATTTTGCGCGCGTCGATCAACAGCAGATCAGAGGCCTTGCAATAACGCTCTGCACTGTCGTCGTCGTGATCGAATTCAACTTCATGGCAGACCTCGCATTCCCAGCCTGCAATGTCGGGGATATCTCGAACCATTCCCCGCGTGTTGATCGTGAAGGTGCGACCTTCGAAAGGCTGCATTGCGTCATGGGTTCCGCAGCTCATGCATTGCTGGGGTCTCATAGGGTTTTCTCCTTGAAGGAGATTACGGGAGGACCACCGCCTGGGCGGTCAATGACCTTGATGTAAATCTCCGTGCCGTAAATCTTGATCAGGTAGACGTCCTGCCATACCCGATGGTCTGCATAGGTCGTCATCGATTTGTGCAACATTCGGCGCTCAAGGGCGCAGACCACCTGTTGCATATGGTCGGGGCTCAGCTCCTTTTCCTGCTTAAGAACCGCAGTGCGTTGCCTTTGTAGGCAACTCCGAATAGGCTGTAGGAAAATTCATCCTATGATTGGACGAAAGCTTAAAACCCATGACAGACATCGCCCCCTTGATCAAACGCTCCCTGGTCGACCAGGCCCTGGAGCAGCTGCGCCTGCGCATCAGCCAAGGCGTGTGGGCCATTGGTGAGCGCCTGCCCACCGAGCCCGAGCTGTCTGCCGAGTTGGGCATCAGCCGCAATACCGTGCGTGAGGCCATGCGTGTGCTGGCGTTTTCCGGGTTGATTGAGATCCGCCAGGGTGACGGCAGTTACCTGCGCTCGATGACCGACCCGCTGGGCACGATGCGCGCATTGTCTCACTGCACCCTGGAGCAGGCGCAAGAGACCCGGCAGATTCTGGAAGTGGAGGCGATCAGCTTGGCCGCGTTGCGCCGCACCGACGAAGACCTCAAAAGGTTGCGCGAGGCCCTCGACGCCAGCGCCGCGCTGTACCACGGCGATCTGGAGGCCTATATCAGCGCCGATCTGATCTTCCACAAACACTTGGTGGACGCCGCGCACAACCCGGCGCTGAGCGAGTTGTACCAGTACTTTTCCGCCATCGTCGGCGCCCAGTTGCGCCAGACCTTGAACATCACTCCGCGCCGCCAGGCAGTGTTCGACCTGCATATCGCCTTGCTCGAAGCCGTCGAAAAACAAGACCCGGAACGCGCCAAATCCCTCTGCCGGCAGTTGATCAATGAACCCTGAAACCAAACTCGAAGAACTGTTGATCGACGCCGAAGCCGACGACGAAGTGGTGCAACACACCCCACCCGCCATGAGCCGCCCATGGTTGCTGATCCTGGGGCTGGTCCTGGTGGCGATGAACCTGCGCCCGGCGTTGTCGAGCCTGTCACCGTTGCTCAATGACGTATCGGCCAGCCTGGGCTTGTCGGCGGCCAAGGCCGGCCTGCTGACCACCTTGCCGGTGATGTGCCTGGGTTTGTTCGCGCCACTGGCGCCGATCCTGGCCCGGCGTTTTGGCGCCGAGCGGGTGGTGCTGGGGATTTTGCTGACACTGGCCGGCGGTATCATCCTGCGCAGTTCGTTCGGCGAGGCCGGGCTGTTCACCGGCAGCCTGATCGCCGGCGCCAGCATCGGCATCATCGGCGTGCTGCTGCCGGGCATCGTCAAGCGTGATTTCGCCAAACAGGCGGGCACCATGACCGGCGTGTACACCATGGCGCTGTGCCTGGGCGCGGCGCTGGCGGCGGGGGCCACGGTGCCGTTGAGCCACGCGTTCGGTAACAGCTGGAATATCGGCCTGGGGTTCTGGATCGTGCCCGCGCTGATCGCGGCGTTGTTCTGGTTGCCACAGGTGGGGCAGAAACAGGGTGCCCATCAAGTGGCGTACAAGGTCAAAGGGCTGCTGCGCGATCCGCTGGCCTGGCAAGTGACCTTGTACATGGGCCTGCAATCGTCCCTGGCCTACATCGTGTTCGGCTGGGTGCCGTCGATCCTGATCAGCCGTGGCCTGAGCGCCACCGAAGCCGGCTTGCTGCTGTCCGGTTCGATCATCGTGCAACTGCTCAGCGCCCTGACCGCGCCGTGGCTGGCGACCCGGGGCAAGGACCAGCGGCTGGCCATCGTCGTGGTGATGCTGCTCACCCTTGGCGGGTTGTTTGGCTGCCTGTTTGCGCCATTGGACGGGTTGTGGGGCTGGGCCATTCTGCTGGGCTTGGGCCAGGGCGGTACGTTCAGCCTGGCGCTGACCCTGATCGTGCTGCGCTCGCGGGATTCCCACGTGGCCGCCAACCTGTCAGGCATGGCGCAGGGCATTGGCTACACGCTGGCGTCCATGGGCCCGTTGGCGGTGGGTGTGCTGCATGACTGGACCGGTGGCTGGGGTGCCACCGGCTGGGTGTTCGGCGTGATCGGGCTGGGCGCGATCATCGCCGGGTTGGGGGCCGGTCGTGCCCTGTATGTGGGGGTGACCAGCGAGAGGGTTTAGAGATAGCGCACGGTCAGGGTGACCGAGCCATCCAGCGGCACTTCGTTGGTCAGGGTCAGGCCTTGGGAGGGAGCGATGGCACCGGCCACTTGCAGGTCGGTGACCAGGCGTTGTACCGGCACCGGGGCCAGTGTGTTCATGTCGGCGAAGCTGGTCAGGCCGTCATCCACCAGAGCACTTTCGCGCTCCCAGGTGACACCGCCGTCGAAAGAGGCAATGCCGCGGACGTTGACGTCATCCGCAACAGGCCCCGACATCGCGACCGTGAAGTAGCCCAGTTTCTCAGTGTCATTGATCAAGCCAAGACCGAAGTTGTAGTAGTCCTGGTTCGATTCCGAGCCGGCTCGGTTGTCCTTGAGCGCGACGGCAAACAGCGTGGAGGCATCGCAGGTCACGGTCATTTGCAGGTTCTGCCTGGGCAGGTAGGTCGGCTGGTCGGGGCGCAGGTCCTTGGCCGACAGCTTGCCGAAATCGACCAGGCCGCCATTGCTGAGGGCTGTTTTGCAAGCTCTTGGGGTGATCGTGCCTTTGACGCTCAGGTCGACGCTGGACGCGGCGACCGCATGGCCTGCGCTCGCCAGCAGCGCGGCGACCAACAGGTTACGAGTGATGCTCATGGTGTTGCTCCTACAGGGTTGGGGAAAAAACGCGAATTACAGGTACACAACTTCCAACGTGGCCGACCCGTCCATCGGCGTTTCCACGCTGAGGTCCAGGTTCTGCCGGGCGTTGATCGTGGCTTCCAGCTTCAGGGTGCTGGTCAGCGTCTGGATGGCCGACGGGCCGGCGGTGCTGCCGACCACGTCGGTGAAACCGAGCAGGCTGCGCGAGCCGACATCGATGGGATTGAGGTTGGCCATGCGCCAGGCCAGTCCGCCGGTGGTGGATTCGGTGCCGTACACCACGGCCAGGTCATCGACCACGGTTTGCCTGGGGTCGAAGCTCACTGAATAAACGCCGATTTTGTTGCCGCTGGTGTCCAGGCCCAGGCCGTAGAAAATCTCGCTGTTGACGTGGGCCGTGCCGTCGCGGTTGTCGCGCATGCGCAGGGCGAAGCGGCCGGGCGCGTTGCAGTTGACGGTGAGGGTCAGGTACTTGTGGGGCAGGCGCGTGCCATTGGTGAGGTTGAGGTCATTGCGCGAGATCTTGCCGAAGTCGACCAGCCCGCCGCCGGACAGCAGTGGCGTGCAGGCCATGGGCGTGATCAGGCCGGTGACAGCCAGGTCGACAGTGGACACGGCGTGAGCGGTGCCCGACGACAATGCCAAGGCAATCAGAAGGTGCTTCATGGGAGGGCTCCTAGAGGTAGTTGAGTTCGAGGGTGGCGGCGCCGTCGAGGCGCACTTCGCTGCCCAGGTCCAGCGTGCCCAGTGGTGCAATCACCGCTTCCAGGCTCGTGGTGGTGCTGAGTTGTTGAATCGGCACGGGGCCGCTGGTGTTGCCGGCGCTGGTGCTGAAACCCAGGAAACGGCTGGCGCCAATCGCCAACGGGTTGGCGCTCGCGCTGCTCCAGGGGGCGGTGCCGGTGGGGGAGTCGGTTCGATAAAGCCCTGGGAAACTGTCGGCGGTGGTGCGCGCAGGGTCGAAGACCAATCGGTAGCGGCCGATTTTTTGTTGCTGCGCGTCGAGTCCCAGGCCGTAGGTCGTGTCGTCTCCCGGACCGGTGGCCGAGCCTTGGCGGTTATCCTGCAGGCGCAGGCTGAACGCGGTCGGTGCGTCGCAGGCCACGCTGACCACCAGTGGTCGCGGGGGCAGGGCCGTCTCTTTGTCGGCGTTCAGGTCCATTACCGACAACTTGCCGAACGCCACTGTGCCGCCGTTGGACAGGCTAGGGGTGCAGGCCGCAGGGGCGAAGCGGGCTTGCAGGCGTAACTCCCGCGAGCGTCCCGTGTGGACGGCATCGACCACGCCGCTGGTGTCCCAGGTAACGGTATCGCTGACGCGCAGGGCGTCTTGCCGGGCCCAGGCGCTGACCTCCAGTTGCAACGACAAGCTGCGCCCGATGACCGGTACGCCGGCACGCATCGGCACGATGCCGTGTTCAGGACGCCAGCGCAGGGTTGTTGCGCTGCTCACTGGCGGCTGGCCGCTGCCGGGAACCAGGCCCAACTCCACCGGTTGGCCGTCGAGCAGTGCGTCGCTGGCCCGCAGGCTGTAGCTGCCACGGCCGGTGAATTGGAAGCGCTCGGTGCCGGCTGCCAACCCGCGATAGAACAGACTCAAGTCAGTGGGCGTGGGGCAGTTCAGTGTCAGGCTCAGGCGCCGTTCGCCCAACAGGTGCTCGGCTGCGGCTATCGGCGACACCGCCCGGTTCACCAGGCCGAAATCCACGGCGGTTTCGCTCAGGTTCAACTGGCACTCATCCATGCCCCAGGCATTTGCGCCCAGCAACAGGCTGGCGGACAACAAGGCAGGTTTCAGGCCCATGGTTAAGTTCCTCATGGTTGGCACCGCGCCGGTGCGGTTTCGTAATACACCTCGGGATCGCCTCGTTCGGGCAAGTCGAAGTCCAGGCGGCAACGGGGCCGGCCGGGGGCGCTGACCCACAGTTCGCGACGGTCCAGCACGTCCGGCAGGAACACTTGGCTGCCTTCCTGAACCAGGGTCACGAACTCGCCGTCGGCGGTGCTGATGGCGGCGCCACGAGGCAGGGGTTGGCCATTGGCGTCGGTCACGTTCAGCAGCGCGCGGCGTGTGAGGGCCACGCCGAACTTGACGTTGTCTACGGCGCCACGTCCGGCCGACAGCACGGCCAGGCCGTTGCTGATGTCGGCGTTGCGCGGCAGCGAGCGGGTGTGCACTTCCACCGGGCTGCGGCCGTAAGGGCTGAGCTGCGACACCACGGCCTGGCCTTGCCAGTCGGTCCACACCGGGCCACTGGGGGTGCTGACCTTGATGCCGGCCATGTCGCCTACCGACATCAGCGCAAAGGTCTCGCGCACCGGGTAGGGCGAAAACGTCAGCCCATCGCTGTGCAACACCACCCCACCGCGTGCGCCACCTTGATAGCTGGAGCGTTCCTGATTGTTGCGGGTGTAGTTGAAGTCCAACTGGCTGTAATACGGCAACGTCGAGACACCGATGGATGACTCCACCTCACGGTCGCGGCTGTCACGTTCAACGCCTACCTGGTAGCTCAACTGGTCGTTGATTTGTTCGCTGACCCCGGCCCCGATGCGGTGATCGCCTCCGGCATTGCGCGCCCAGGCACGACCGCGGCGGCTCTCGCCCAGGGGCACGCTGATGTTCAGGTACACACTGTCATCGCTCTGCTGGCGGCCGCCCACTTGCCACTCGGCGCTGGCGGACACCGATACACGCCCAAAGCTGGTGCCCCACGACGCCAGCGCGCGGCTGCTGCTCTCACCGGTAAACGAGGACGAGCGTGAAATCCCGGCGCTGAACGCGCCGAGCATCGGGTGTGACCAGGACGCTGTGGCGCTTTGCTGATCGCGATAGCGGGAGCGGCGTTGCTCACGGGTTTCGGTGGTGTAGGTGGAGTCCTCGAGGTCGCGGTAGCCAAGGCTGCGCCAGGAGCCGGCTGTGGTGATGGCCCAACGTTCGCTCAGGCGTTGGGACCACGACAGATCGGTTTGCACGCCCTGCTCGTTACCGTTGCGGGTGGCCTGGGCCACTTGGGATGAGGCCTGGAACTGACTGTCCTGCCACGGCAGCCAGGCCAGGCTGGCACCCGCCGCGCGGTAATCCTCGGCGCCCAGCACACCGGCGCCCACGCTGACCTGTGGGTGCAATGCACCGCTCCATCCGCCGCTGACCACCCAGGGCTCGGCCCCTTCACCGGTACCGAGCTTGCGCACGCGCCCCGCCGCCACCGAGTAACCCGGCGCTGGCAGGCCCAGGCCAAGCATGGCGGCGGGCACGGTGAAGCGACGTTCTTCGCCGCTGCTTTCCTTGACCGTGACTTCCACATCGGAGCGGCTGTTCAAGCGCCGCACATCGGTGAGGGAGAACGGCCCCGCTGGCACCACGGTGGAGTGAATCAACGTGCCGTTCTGACGGATCTCCACTTGGGCCGGGCTGTTGGCGATGCCGGTGATGGTGGCGCCCTGGTTCTGGTCCTGCAGGGCCGTCTCGGTGAGTACCTGGGCCCCGGTGATCTGTGCGCCGGCCAGTACCGGGTTGTAGAGGTTGATCTGCCCGGCCTGGAACACCGCTTGCTGTTCGGCAAAGGTGCGCTGGGCGTAGGCGTCCAGGTGGGTGGTGCGCGACACCTTGTCTTGCCAGGTGCGTACCTGGCGACTGCGCACGATCCAGTCGCCGGCGTTGAAACCGACCTCGGTGTTGGCCGAGCCGAAACGGCTGGTGTCGTCGCCGAACTCGTTGTACAGGCCGCTCAGGTCATAGTTGAGCAGCCCGGCGAACCCGCCGGTCTGGTAGCCGGACACATCGCGCACGGTCGGGCGCAGCGCATCGGTGGGCACGACCAGCGACAGGCTGAGGGTGGCCGGGTCCTGCTCGATCACGGTCTGTGGGTAGGCCTCGAGAAAAGCATGGCATTCGCCATCGTCGGCCGGCACGCGCAAGTGGCCTGCATCCAGCAGGGCCTGGTTGAAACACAGCACGCCCTGCCTGTTGAACACCACGTCGACCCGCCCACGTCGCTGGCCGTTCACGTTGAGGTTCAGGGCATGGCGCCCGGCCGTGAAGCGCGGGGCTTCCAGCAACAGGTTGGCCAATTGCGGGTCAATCCCGCGTTGGGCCAAGGTTTGCGGGTCGAACGAGCCGGCGCCTTCATCGGCAAGGGCGGCAGCCGTTGGCAGCACGGTGCCCAGGCTCAGCGCAACGCCCGCCAGCCATTTGCGCGCCCGGGGTGATGAAACACCAGGCACGGCTTCGCCGTCGCGATCAGTCATAACTGTGCTCACAAGTCGTACTCGAATAAGTGGAGGCAGGCCCGCGTCAATCCTTCGCGACGGGAGAGCTCCTGGTGGCCTTCAATGGGAGGCCACTTCGTTATCAGGGCGCCGGCATTGGGCCCGCCGGCGCTGCGATCAAAGGGTGATCGGTGCTTCGTAAGGCGCCACCGCAAACCCGTAGACGGTGGCCGGTTGCATCTGCACGGTGCTGGCCTGGGCTTGGCTGGCGGCCACGCTCAAGGTCTCGCCGGGCAGCACATAGGTGCGCGGCAGCAAGGCCGAGCCTTTGCCGGGCAGCAAGGTCAATTCCTGAGCCAGGCGGACCACGTAGGGCGTCGGGTTATTCACACTCAGTTGCTGGTTCTTCAGGCTCCAGACCAAGCCGGTCCAGGGCGTGCGATTCGGTGCGAGCCCCTTGGGGTGCAGAATCACCGGCAGGTTTTGGCGCACCGTCACGCCCACTCGCGCATGCCCGGCCTGGCCTTCGGCGCGGCCCTGAGGCATGCCTTCGAAGATCACCCGTTTCAAGCGCTGGGTGGTCAGGGGGGTGGCCGATTGCAGGATGAAACGGATCAACTGGCTCTTGGACGGCTCGACCCGTGTCAGCGGCGGCGTGACAAACAGCAGCGGCGCCGTGTCTTCAGGAATGTCTTCGAGGGTGACGTGCAGCAAGGCGAGCTTGGTGTCGGTGTTGGTCACCGACACCGAGGCTTCGCCATCGGCCTCGTTGACGATCACCACCGACGTGTCCGGCACCATGCCATCGGCGAGCACAAGGGTGGGGCCCCACAACGTCAGCGCCAGCGCGGCAAGGTAGAGGCAGGCATAGCGAACCAGGTTGAACACCCGTGTAATTATTTTGGCAACGCAAGGGAAGGGGAGCATGACTACAGATACCTCAGGTCTAGCACGATGGAGCCGTCCAACGGCACCTCTTGGTCGAGGGTCAGGTAGGCGGCGGCGTTGATCGACGTTTTGATTTCCAGCTTGGCGGTGAGCACACTGTGCGGGTCCGGCACCAGCGTGCCGGGGTGCGCAAAGCCCATGTAGTTGTCCGGGTAGGCGTTGGTTTCGGGAAACCAGGTCAGGCCTCGATTGCTGGAGGCCAGCACAATGGCGCGTTGGCCATCGCCCACCGCTTCGCGAATGGCCAGGGCCACCGAGCCCAGGCGTTCAGCCGGGGCATGGACGTTGTTGCCCAAGCCGTAATAGAAGCCAGGGCCCACGGAGGAGTCGGCACGGTTATCCACACCGACCAGCACGAACAGCACGGGCTGGTTGCAGGTGACGTTCATGTCCAGTGTGCGCAGGGGCAGTTCGGTGAACTCGTACTGATTGAGCGAGCGGGCCGGCACCCGCCCATGGTCGACGATGCCGCTGGGCGACAGGACCAGCGTGCAGGCACTCGGGGTGACGCTGCCGGTCAACGTCACGTCGACCTTCGAGGCACACAGGGCGGAGGTGGCGGTCAGGCAGAGACCGAGCGTCATCAAGCGGCGTGAGAGCGTGTTCATGGTCGATGTTGGAACCGTGTTGAGGGACATCCGTGAGTGCGGCGCTGGGCGCAACCCGGGAAGGCTGCGCCCGTTTTCCATTACAGGTATTTGACGGTCAGGGTCGTCGAACCGTTGATCGGCACTTCCTCGGTCAGGGTCAGGCTGTTGGCCGGGGCGATGTAGGGGATGATGACCACATCGGTGACCAGCGACTGCACCGGCACCGGGGCGATGGCGGTGGTATTGGCCACGGAGGTTATGCCGTTGTTGGTCAGGTACATGTAGCGGGTCCAGGTCAGGCCGCCGTCACTGGAGGAAATGGGCCCCAGATCCGTGCCATCTCCGACCGGCGATTGCAGGTACATCTGGAAGGCACCGAGTTTTTCGCTGCCATTGACCAGTCCCAGGCCAAAGTTCCTATCATCGGGTAACGAAGCCGACCCGGCACGATTGTCCTTGGGTTCGATTGCTACCAGTGTTGCCGCGTCGCAGGTGACGGTCAGTCGCACGGTCTGGTCGGGCAAGCGGGTGGGGCTGTCGGCATTGAGGTCCTTGGCCGAAATCTTGCCGATCTCCACATTGCCGCCGCCGGACAGCTCCAGCTCGCAGGCTCTTGGGGTGATTGTTCCACGCACGGTCAGGTCCACGCTGGAGGCGGCCAGGGCAGTGCCGGTCCCGGTGAGCAGCAGGGTGGCGATCAGGGCATTCAGGGCTTTCATGGTGTTGCTCCTTTCAAGGCAAGCAGAGGGAAAAGGGTCACAAGTACTTGAGTTGCAGCGTGGCCTGGCCGTCCAGTGGCACCTCATCAAGAAGGGTCAGGTCGGTAGCGGGCACGATGATGGTGAATGCGCGCAGCCGGGCATTCAGGGTTTTCAGGGCGATGGGCGTGTTGGGGCCGTCGAGGGCGGCAAACGAGGTCAGTGCTTCATGCCCCAGGTAGATCGAAGCGGACCAGTTGGCGCCGCCGTTGCTTGAGGTGATGACCTTGACCGGTTTGTCATCGGCCACCGGGTCGAACAGCGAGAACGCCACGCTGCCCAGTTTTTCTTTTTCGGCGGTCATGCCCAGGCCGTGGTGCCTCGGGTTGATGGCAGAGGTGCCCGCGCGGTTATCCACGGTGGTCAAGGTGAAAAAGGTCTCTCCCTCGCACTGCACTTCAAAGCGCATCTCGGCCGCATCGAGCCGCGTGGGGGAGCTGGGTTGCAGGTCCTTGGAGGTCATCTTGCCGTGGTCGATCACGCCACCGTTTGACAGTACGGACGTGCAGGCTCTGGGGGTGATGGTCCCGGAGACGCTCAGGTCCGTACTGCTGGCAGCGAACGCGCCAGGCGCAAGGGCGGCTAGCAGGAAGGCGAGGGTGGGTCTATCCATGGGCACAAGTCCTTGTAAGGTAGGGTTGAGGGTGAGGCACTACAGGTAAATCAGGTCCAGCGTGGCTGAGCCGTCCAGTGGCACCTCGCGATCCAGGGTCAGGCCCTGGGCCGGTGCGATCAGCGTGCTGACACGTATTTGCACACGCAGCGCTTGGATCGGCAGCGGGCTCCAGACGCCGGAAGAAGCGTCCCCGAACGCGGCCAGTCGTAGCGGCGGCAAGGCGACGTTCTCTTCAACCACGCTCCAGCTTTGGCCGTTGTCTGATGACTGCAATTGAGTGATGGGCGCGTTCTCTGCCAAGGGGGTATGCAAGGTGGTGTGGAACACACCGAGCCGCTCGCTGGCGTTGATCAGGCCGAGCCCGAAACCGTAGGACTCGGCCGCGCTGGAGCCGGCACGGTTATCGGTGAGCCTCAGGGCAAACAGGGTCGGGGCCTGGCAGTTGACGGCCGCAGGCAGCTGGGTGAGCGGCAACGGGGTGAAGGACTCGCGGTTCAGATCGCGGGCGGCGATCTTGCCGTAGTCGATCAGCCCCTCTTGGGCCAGGCTCGGTTTGCACGCGCTGGGGGTGATGTTGCCGCGTACTGCCAGGTCGACGTTGCTGGCGGCGAACGCTGCGGGGGCCAGGTTGAGCACGAGGCCGAACGTGCTGCAACGGCACAGCGTTGAGGCCTTCATAGGTAGCGCAACTCGAACGTGGCGGACCCGTCCAGGGGAATGGTTTCGCCTGCCGGGATCTGGCTTTTTGGAAAAATGTAGGGTTGGACAATCAGGTCCAGCGCTACATCTGTCAGGGAGACGGGGGCGCGTGTGCCGGAAGTCTGATTGCCGAAAGCACTGAGTGTATTAGCCGGTACCTGCCGTTCGGAGTTGTAGATCCAGGTCGAGCCGTTATCCAGGGAGTAGATCGGGTAGGCGCTGGGGTCGTCGGTGACCACGTTTTCCATGGTCAGGAAATACGTGGCGATCCAGTTTGTCGGGCTGATCCGCCCCAGTACGAAGGAGGCGGCGGGGCCCGCCATGGAGGATCGATTGTCCTGGGCGTTCAACGCGAACAAGCTCGAACCTTCGCAATTGACCGCCAACTTGAAGAGGGTCCTGGGCAGTTCGGTGACCTCGGTCGGGTCCAGGTCCTGGGTCGAGATCTTGCCGTAGTCCACCAGCCCGCCGTTGCTCAGGCTAGGCCTACAAGCGCTCGGGGTAATGGCACCTTTGACCGAAAGGTCCACGGAGCTAGCGGCCAGCGCCGTACTGGCGTGGGCGATCAGCAGGGCTCCGGCCAGGGCGGCGAGAGAGTCTTTCATCACAGTCGGTATTCCTATGCACGGATCAGGGGCAGAGCGGCGCGGTGAAGTTGCCCATGGGTTTTATGGTTGTGGTGGGCACGCGTCGCTTTAAGGGAAAGCGGGGAGGAATTTATCGCCGGGCGGGAGAGGCGGAAATGCAACTATTACGAATGACAGGGTGGCAATGACAAAAGGGGGTTGTTTAAGCAGAAAGCCTGATTTTCGAAGGCGATCGGCTGATTTGTCGTAGTTTTTGTATCGTCGCCCTGCATGCATTCGGATATTTTGCGCCCGTCTTGATTGCTTGTACCCAACCCGCACGGGTTCAGGTGATCGTCCTTAATTACGCAAAGTCAGGGTGAGTTGATCGCTCTCATTGAGGGCAGCATGCCTGGCCACTTTTCAAACCGACGTTCGCCGACAATAGCGCCTGAAGCCCGGGTGCTGGTGGTGGATGACCACTGCACTTACCGCCTGTTGCTTGGCTCACTGCTTGAAAAACTCGCGGTGGCCTACCAGTGCTGTTGTGATGGGCAGCAAGCCCTGCACGCCTTGGCGACCGAGCATTTCGACCTGGTGATCAGCGACTGCCGCATGCCGGTGATGGATGGCTATACCCTCACCCGTGAACTGCGCCGCCGCGAACAGGCGGCGGGCCGCCCCCCTGCCATCGTGCTGGGCTTGAGCGGCAGCCTGGGGCCGGAAGAAATTCGCCAGTGCGTGGCTTGCGGCATGGACGGCTGGTTGATCAAACCCATCGGCTTTGCGCAATTGCGTGAGGTGCTGCGCTGCTGGCTGCCGCCAGAGCCTGCGGGCATCGTCGAGAGGGAGGTGGGCACTGTCCGAACCGGTCGTCGCAGCTTTCCCAATCGTGCCAGCCTGATCGATGCCTTCGGTTCCTGGGATGTGGTGGAGCCGATGCTGTTCAGTCTTATCCAGGAAGCGCATGCAGACCTGGCGGTGCTGGTTCATGCCCAGGCCGACCTGGATGCCAGGCTGGCCGCACAGTGCTTGCATCGCTTGGTAGGCAGCGTGGCATTCCTGGGGGAAACCGGCCTGGAGGCCGGCGCTGCGGATCTGATCGAGCGTGTGCAATTGACGGGCATGGCACTGAACCGGCCGGTGTTGGATGAGTTTCGCCATGAAGTGGGATGGTATTTGAACTACTTGGCTCAACTTTGAAGGAATATATCCTCTAACTATGTAGTACTTTTCCTTATGTAATTTCTCTTATTTATGTAGGAAGTAGTGAGGGCCTTATTAAGTGTGGGGTTTGACGCACTAAGAGCGTTTTATTTCTGGTTGTTGCAGAAACATGATCGCGGTATTTTGGCGGTCTCAAATTGCCATCATGGAAAAACCGATGATTCGCATCATTATTGCTGACGATCACCCTATTGTTCGTGTGGGCCAGAAAGTGGTGATCGAGGCGAGTGGCAAGTGTAAGGTCGTGGGGGAGGCCGACGGGCCTGACCAACTCCTGGAGTTGGTCGGCCGAATACCCTGTGACGTGATCGTGACTGATTTTGCCATGCCCGGTAATCAGCAAGCGGATGGGTATGGCTTGCTGGGACTGTTGAACCGCCAATACCCCGATGTACCGGTGATCCTGGTGACCATGTTTGCCAATATCGCGACCCTGCGTGCAGCCTTCAGCCACGGCGCCCGGGGGATTATCGCCAAGAGTGCGTCTGCCCGGGAATTGCCCCAGGCCTTGACCGCTGTGGTGCAAGGGCGTGAGTTTGTCAGTGAGTGCCTGCGTGTGCAGTTGGACCAGGCATGCCTGGCCCAGCCGACCCAGGCACCCAAGTTGTCGGGCAAGGAGCAAGAGGTCGTGCGCATGCTCGCCAGCGGGATGACAGTCAGCCAGATTGCCGCGCGGGTCAATCGCAGTATTTCAACTATCAGCAAACAGAAGAGCACGGCAATGCACCGGTTATGTATATCAACCGATGTAGATTTGTTTACCTATGCGCGAGATGCCGGGATGGTGCCTTAGTTGGGGCTTGGTAAATAAGTTTGGCGTGATGACAGCACTTTTACCCTGTTGAGCCTGAATAACTTCAGGGCGACGGTATGGCCCAGCTATTTATCGAGCCTGTAGTTGCTCAAAGTTGGCGTGGCGGGGTCGATAAGGCAGGGGGACTTTCAAAGGTACCTGAGCGGTTAGCTGATTGATGCCTGTCGAAGGGGTGTAACTCGGACCTCACCCCTTTCATTGACGTAGCAAATGTACATGGCATTGCGCCCATGGGCAGACTATCGTGCAACCCGGATAACAATAGCGCCCGGAGCCTACCCATGAGTGATGCCCACACCGCCCTGATCAACCGTTTCTACCAGGCCTTCCAGCGCCTTGACGCCGAGGCCATGGCCGCCTGCTACACCGACGATGTGGTGTTCAGCGACCCCGCCTTCGGCCCATTGCATGGGCGTGATGCTGGCGACATGTGGCGCATGCTCACCACGCGCGCCAAGGACTTCTCCCTCACCTTCGACAACGTGCGCAGCGATGAGCGCAGCGGCGGTGCACATTGGGTCGCCACGTACCTGTTCAGCGCCACCGGTAACACGGTGGTCAACGATATCCAGGCGCGCTTTGTGTTTCGCGACGGCAAGATCTGTGAACACCACGACAGCTTTGACCTGTGGCGCTGGTCGCGTCAGGCGCTGGGCACCAAAGGTTTGTTGCTGGGCTGGACGCCGCTGGTGAAAAACGCCGTGCGTAGCCAGGCCCTGCGTGGTTTGAAGGCGTTCCAGGCCAGTCGTTGATAAGCTGGGCGCTCTTCTGGTTTTGCCGGCTCGACCTGTGACTGAAACTTCTGAACCCAAACCCTGGTTTGTCTACCTGGTACGCGCCGCCAACGGCTCGTTGTACTGCGGCATCAGCAATGACCCGGTGCGCCGTTTTGCCATGCACCAGCGTGGCAAGGGCGCGCGGTTCTTCCTGTCCAGCCCCGCCGTGGCGCTGGTGTACACCGAGCAGTGCGCGAGCAAGGGCGAGGCGTTGCGCCAGGAACGGTTGATCAAGAAGTTGAAGAAGAGCGCCAAGGAGTGCCTGGCGGCGAGCAGCCCATTGATTTGACTGATGGGTTCCCATCGTCCCCAATCGATGTGTTGCAGGCTAAGCTAGCGGCTCACTTATCGAGCGGAGCCTGGTATGTCTGAGTTGATTCTTCACCACTACCCCCAGTCCCCTTTTGCTGAAAAAGCCCGCCTGTTGCTGGGCTTCAAAGGCTTGTCCTGGCGCTCGGTGCATATCGCGCCGGTGATGCCCAAGCCGGACCTGATGCCCCTGACCGGTGGCTACCGCAAGACCCCGGTGCTGCAAGTGGGCGCCGATATCTACTGCGACACGGCCTTGATCGCCCGGCGTCTGGAACAGGAAAAAGCCGCCCCGACCCTGTTTCCCCAAGGCCAGGAATTGACCACCCAAGGCTTTGCCGCCTGGGCGGATTCGCTGGTGTTTTCCCATGCCGTTGCGCTGGTGTTTCAGCCCGAGTCCCTGGCGGTCAAATTTGCCAAGGTGCCGCCGGAAATGATCCAGGTGCTGGTCGCCGACCGCAAAAAGCTGTTCAGCGGTGGCACGGCGGCGCGGGTGCAACTGGA
This sequence comes from Pseudomonas sp. P7548, assembly GCF_013386585.1. Classification (GTDB taxonomy): domain Bacteria; phylum Pseudomonadota; class Gammaproteobacteria; order Pseudomonadales; family Pseudomonadaceae; genus Aquipseudomonas. Next base: position 185,917 of record NZ_JACARO010000047.1, read on the forward strand.
GCAGGCCCTGCATCAGTGGCCGGCGATCATCAGCCGCATCAATCAGCAATTGCAGCATCAGGCGGGGGATTTTCTGTTCGGCGAGCCTTCGATTGCCGACTTCTCCCTGGCCCACCCGTTGTGGTTCCTCAAAGGCTCTTCGGTGACCGCGCCGTTGGTCGATGCCTATCCTGCCGTAGCAGCCTGGCTGGATCGCGTGTTGGGCTTTGGCCATGGCACGTCCACCCCGATGAGCGCCGAGCAAGCCCTGGACGTCGCGCGCAATGCGAGCCCGGCCGTGCTGCCGGATGAGGTTTTCGACGACTTGAACGGCTTCAAGGTCGGGCAGCAGGTGACCATTTCGGCGACCGACTACGGTACCGACCCGGTGGCGGGCGAGCTGCTGTTTGCCGGGCGTGAAGAGCTGATCCTGCGCCGTATCGATGAGCGTGCCGGCACCGTGCATGTGCATTTCCCCCGCATGGGTTTTTGCATTCAGGCGCAGTAAACAAATTTTTTTGCAAAGAGCAGTGAGGTAAATCGCCAGCCCATCCGTGTAGTGCTTGAAACTGCGATCTATTCGCATTAACAGCGTTTTCTACACGGGTTCTCACAGCATGAAGTCGATGGCGGGCGGTTTGGTTAAACAGTGGCTGGGAGCCTCGGTATTGGCGGTTTCGGGGTTGGCGTTGCTGCCCTTGGGCATTGCACAGGCGCAGGAGCAGCAAAGCACCCAGTTCAACTTTGCCCTGGCAGCCAAACCGCTGCCCCAGGCCTTGAGCGACTTCAGCCGGGTCACTGGCATCAGCGTGATCTACACCGATGAGGCGCCCTACGGCCTCAGCGCCCCCGCCGTCAGCGGCCAGATGAGTGCGACCCAGGCCCTGCAACGCCTGCTGGGCAAGTCCGGCTTTACCTTCCGTCAGATCGATGCCCGTACCCTGGCCCTGGAGCCGGTGCCCACCGACGGCGCCCTCAACCTCGGCGCCACCACCATCAGCGGGGCCGGCCAGGTCCAAGACAGCACCAGCTATCAGCCGCCGCCCACCAGTTCGGTGATGCGCTCCCACGGCCTGCTGCTGGAAACTCCGCAAACCGTCAACGTGGTGCCGGCCCAGGTCCTGCGTGACCAGACCCCGCGCAACCTGGACGATGCCCTGGGCAATATCAGCGGCATTACCCAGGCCAATACCCTGGCCAGTACCCAGGACGCGGTGATGCTGCGCGGCTTTGGCGACAACCGTAACGGTTCGATCATGCAGGACGGCATGCCCATCGTGCAGGGACGTGCTCTGAACTCCACGGCCGAACGCGTCGAAGTGCTCAAGGGCCCGGCGTCATTGTTGTACGGCATCCAGGACCCGGGCGGCGTGGTCAATATCGTCAGCAAGAAGCCTGAACTGGTGCAGTCCACCTCGTTGACCGCACGCGGCTCGACCTTTGGTGATGGCAAGAACGGCAGCGGCGGCAACCTCGACACCACCGGCCCGATTGGGGACAGCGGCTTGGCCTATCGCCTGATCGTCGACCATGAAGACGAAGATTACTGGCGCAACTTCGGCACCCACCGCGAGACGCTGGTGGCGCCGTCCCTGGCCTGGTACGGCGACACCACCAAAGTGGTGTTTGCCTACGAGCACCGCGAATTCCTCTCGCCGTTCGACCGTGGCACCGCCATCGACCCCAAGACCAACCACCCGCTGGATATCCCTGCGACCCGTCGCCTGGATGAGCCGTTCAACAACATGGAGGGCCGCTCCGACCTGTACCGCCTGGAAGTCGATCATGACCTGAACGACGACTGGAAAGCCCACTTCGGCTACAGCTGGAACCGCGAGACCTACGACGCCAGCCAAGTGCGCATCGTGACCGTGAACCCCAACGGCACCTTGACGCGCAGCATGGACGGCACCGGGGGCGCGTTGACCACTGACCGTTTCTCCACGTTCAGCCTGGAAGGCAAGGTCAACGTGGCCGGCATGCAGCATGACCTGGTGTTTGGCCTGGATGACGAGTACCGCAAGATCTATCGCGCGGACCTGATTCGCCAGGCACAACGCAGTGCGTTCAGCTACCTCAACCCGGTGTATGGCCGCGATGTGGAAGGCACCACCGTCAGCGCCAAGGACAGTGCCCAGACCGACTTGCTGCGCAGCGATTCGCTGTTCTTCCAGGACGCGATCCACCTGACCGACAAATGGATTCTGGTGGGCGGCGCGCGCTACCAGATGTACGATCAATACGCGGGCAAAGGCGTGCCGTTCACCGCCAACACCAACGGTAACGGCCAGGCCTGGGTGCCGCGTGCCGGCCTGGTGTATCGCTACACCGACGAGCTGTCGTTCTACGGCAGCTACACCGAATCGTTCAAACCCAACTCCACCATTGCGGCCCTGGCCGATGGCAGCAAGTTGACGGGCGACCTGACGCCGGAGAAATCCAAGTCCTGGGAACTGGGCGCCAAGCTCGATATGCCGGGGCGCATCACCGCGAGCGCGGCGCTGTTCAACATTGAAAAACGCAACGTGCTGGTCTCAGTCGGCTCTGGCGCAAACACCCTCTACAGCATCGCCGGCCAGGTGCGTTCCCGTGGCCTGGAACTGGACGCCACCGGCCAGTTGACCGACCAATGGAGCCTGATCGGCAGCTACGCCTACACCGATGCCCTGGACACCAAGGACAAGGACCCGACCCTGGAAGGCAACCGCCTGCAGAACGTTGCGAAGAACACCGCTTCGCTCTCGGCGGTGTATGACTTCGGCAATGTTTTTGGTGGCGACCAACTGCGCGTGGGCGCCGGCGCTCGCTATGTGGGCGAGCGCGCCGGCGATGCGGCCAACGACTTCACCCTGCCGGGCTACACCGTGGCGGACGCGTTTGCGACCTACGACACCAAGATCGAAGGGCAGAAGGTCAAGTTCCAGCTCAACGTGAAGAACATGTTCGACCGCGTCTACTACGCCTCGGCGGCGAGCCGGGTGTTTGTGTCCTTGGGCGATGCGCGCCAGGTGTCGGTCTCCAGCACGTTGACCTTCTGACGGCCCTGTGGCGAGGGCGCTTGCTCCCGCTGGGCTGCGCAGCAGCCTGAACCGGAGACAAGCCCACTCGCCACAAAGGAACGGAGCTGTTAGCGTTGCCGCCATTGAAGCCTTGCGGGAAAACGCTACTGATGCGGTTGCAGAAATGGATACACACCAGCGCAATGCTGGTTGCCTTGAGTGTTGTGCTGGGCGGTTGCGCCAGTGTTTCGCAGACGTCGGGTTCAGCCCAGCTGGACCAACTGCTGGCCGACCCGGCGCTGCACGGCGCCACGGTTTCCCTCATGGTGCGTGATGCCCGCAGCGGCGCCACGCTCTACCAGCACAACCCGCGCACGCGACTGGTGCCGGCCTCCAATCTCAAGTTGTTGACCACGGCGGCGGCCATGGATGTGCTGGGGCCGCAATACCGTTTTGCCACGCAATTGCTGAGCAACGGCATTCGCCAGGGTGATCGCCTGACTGGCAACCTCTACCTGCGCGGCCTGGGCGACCCGACCCTGCAGTTTGCCGACTATCAGGCACTGGCGGCGCAACTCGCCAGCCAGGGCATCCGTCAGGTGCAGGGCGACCTGGTGTTCGACGACACCTGGTTTGACGCCGAACGGCTGGGCGTCGATTGGTCCCATGACGATGAAAGCACCTACTACGGCGCGCAGATTTCGGCGCTGACCGTGTCACCCAACAGCGACTTTGATGCAGGCTCCGTGCTGGTGACCGCCAAGGCGCCGTCGCGGGTCGGCCAGCCGGTGGGGGTGGAGATCTTCCCGCCCACCGACTACCTGCAGTTGAGCAACCGCGCCGTCAGCGGCCCGGGCAATACCTATGGGATCAACCGCCGCCACGGCACCAACCTGTTGCAACTCAGTGGTGCGGTGGCGCCGGGCAAGCAGAGCCAGCAACTGGTGAGTGTGTGGGAGCCGACGCAACTGGTGGCCAACCTCTTCGAGCAGGCCCTGGCGCAGCAAGGCATCGTCGTGTCCGGACGGCGGATCATCGGCGGGGGCTCCCCGGTTGCGATCACCGTACTGGCCGAACACCAATCGGCGCCGTTGCAGGAGCTGATCACGCCGCTGCTCAAGCTGTCGAACAACAACATGTCCGAAGCCTTGCTCAAGGCCATGGGGCGCCAGACTGCCAATAGCGGTACGGCGGCGGCGGGTGTGGTGGCGGTGGCCGGGTTTCTCAAGCGCCAGGGCCTGGAGACGGCGGCGCTGAATCAGGTGGATGGCTCCGGTTTGTCGCGGCGCAACCTGGTGTCATCGCAAACCCTCACCGACCTGTTGCTGGCGGCCAGCAAACAACCCTGGTTCAACGCCTGGTACAACGCCCTGCCGATTGCCGGCAACGCCGACCGCATGACGGGCGGCAGCCTGCGTTATCGCCTGGTTGGCACGCCGGCGCAGAACAACCTGCACGCCAAGACCGGCTCCATGGGCGGTGTGTCGTCGCTCAGTGGCTACATCAATGATGCGCGCGGGCACCGGTTGGTGTTTTCCATGGTCACCAACAACTACGTGGTGGCGGGCGCGCAGGTCAAGGCCCTGGAAAACCGCGTGGCCGTGGCCCTCGCCGGTTGGGACAACTGATTCAGGGCTGGTAGCCCATGCGCCAGCTCACGGCCCGGGTTGCCGCCAGCAAATGCTGGGCCGCCGGGCCATCTTCATCGGCATGGAACAGGGAGGTGGGGCCGACCACGGTCATCACCGCCGCCACGTGCCCGACCGCGTTGAACACCGGCGCCGAGAGCGCATCCACCCCGGGCATCAGCAAGCCATGCACAAAGTGCAGGCCTCGGCTGCGGATCTGTTCGCAGGCGCTGGCGTAGGCCTGGTCGTCCGCCAGGGTATGGGCAGTGCCCGCCTGGATTTCGCGCTCGCGCAATTCCACGGTCTCCCGTGACGGCAAATAGGCGCTGAATACCAGCCCGGTGGAGGAACTGAGCAGAGGCAGTACCGAACCCAGCTGCGTCACCACCGTCACCGCACGCACGGCGGGTTCGATCTGCACCACGGTGGCGCCCTGATTGCCCCACACCGCCAAAAAGCAGGTTTCATTCAATTCATCGCGCAGTTCCGCCAGGGGCATCGCGCCGACTTTCAGCACGTCCATGCTGCCCAGCGCGGCCAGGCCCACGCGCAATGCTTCGCGGCCCAGGCCGTAATGGTTGGTGGCGGTGTTCTGTTCGGCAAAGCCCGAGGCGATCAGCGCTTGCAGGTAGCGATGCACCTTGCTGGCCGGCATCTGCACGTGTTCGGCCAGGCGCGACAGCGACGTGGCGGGGGACAGTTCGGCCAGGGCCTTGAGGATGTCGGTGCCCACTTCGGCCGAGCGGACTTTCTGTTTACCGGTGTCGCGGGGCTTTTCCATGGGGCAGCGGGAATCCGAGAGATGAATGGGCGTCTTTATAGCTTGACGGTCGACAGTGATCAAATTACGTTATGCGTAACTGGATTACGATAAAAACAACTTCCGCTCAGAGGATGATCCATGACCCTCGAATACCTGTCGGGCTTCGGCAATGAATTCGCCAGCGAAGCCCTGCCCGGCGCGCTGCCCGTCGGCCAGAACTCCCCGCAAAAAGCGCCCTACGGGCTGTACACCGAACTGTTCTCCGGCACCGCGTTCACCATGGCGCGCAGCGAAGCCCGTCGCACCTGGCTGTACCGCATCCAGCCGTCGGCCAATCACCCTGCCTTCGTCAAACTTGAGCGGCAATTGGCTGGTGGCCCGCTCGGCGCGGTGACGCCTAATCGCTTGCGTTGGAACCCGCTGGATATGCCTGGTGAGCCGACGGACTTCATCGATGGGCTCGTCGGCATGGTCGCCAATACCGGGTCGGAAAAACCCTCTGGCATCAGCATTTATCACTACCGCGCCAACCGCTCCATGGACCGCGTGTTCTTCAACGCCGATGGCGAACTGTTGATCGTGCCCGAGCAGGGCCGCCTGCGCATCGCCACTGAACTGGGCGTGTTGGAAGTGGAACCGCTGGAAATCGTCGTGCTGCCGCGTGGCCTTAAATTCCGCATCGAGCTGCTGGACGCCCAGGCGCGCGGCTATGTCGCCGAGAACCATGGCGCACCGCTGCGCCTGCCAGACCTTGGGCCTATCGGCAGCAACGGCCTGGCCAACCCGCGTGACTTCCTCACGCCGGTGGCCCACTACGAAGACCTCAAGCAACCGACCACCCTGGTGCAGAAATTCCTCGGTGAGCTGTGGGCCTGCGAGCTGGATCATTCGCCGCTGAACGTGGTGGCCTGGCACGGCAATAACGTGCCGTACAAATACGACCTGCGCCGCTTCAACACGATTGGCACCGTGAGTTTCGATCACCCGGACCCGTCGATCTTCACCGTGTTGACCTCGCCCACCAGCGTGCACGGCCTGGCCAACCTCGACTTCGTGATCTTCCCGCCACGCTGGATGGTGGCCGAGAACACCTTCCGTCCGCCGTGGTTCCACCGCAACCTGATGAACGAATACATGGGCCTGATCCAGGGCGCCTACGATGCCAAGGCCGAAGGTTTCCTGCCGGGCGGTGCGTCATTGCACAGCTGCATGAGCGCCCACGGGCCGGACGGCGAGACCTGCACCAAGGCCATCAACGTCGAGTTGGCACCGCACAAGATCGATAACACCATGGCCTTCATGTTCGAGACCAGCCAAGTGCTGCGCCCTACACAGTTCGCCCTGGAATGCCCGCAACTGCAAAACACCTATGACGCGTGCTGGGCTTCGCTGCCCGCCACCTTCAACCCGAACCGGAGATAACCCATGACTCAGCCCACCCTTACCCGCAGCTGGGTAGCCTCCGCCAATGGTCACACGGACTTCCCCCTGCAAAACCTGCCGCTGGGCGTGTTCAGCATCAACGGCTCGGCGCCGCGCGCGGGCGTGGCGATTGGCGATTCGATCCTGGACCTGCAGGCGGCCATCGGCGAATTCGAGGGTGATGCCCGTCGTGCCGTCGAGGCAATGACCAGTGGCCAATTGAATGCGTTTTTCGAACTGGGCCGTGGCCCGCGTGTGGCGTTGCGTGAACGCTTGCTGGAACTGCTGGCCGAAGGCAGCACGCTGCAAACCCGCGAGGCGCAGGTGCTGCACCGCGCCGCCGACTGCCAGATGCATCTGCCGGCGAAGATCAGCGATTACACCGATTTCTACGTTGGCATCGAACACGCGCAGAACGTCGGCAAACTGTTCCGTCCCGACAACCCGCTGCTGCCTAACTACAAGTACGTGCCCATCGGATACCACGGCCGTGCCTCGACCATTCGCCCCTCGGGCACCGACGTGCGCCGCCCCAAGGGCCAGACCTTGCCGGCCGGTCAGGCCGAGCCGACCTTTGGCCCGTGCGCACGCCTGGACTACGAGTTAGAACTGGGCATCTGGATCGGCCAGGGCAACGACATGGGCGACTCGATCGCCATTGGCGACGCTGCCGAGCACATCGCCGGTTTCTGCCTGCTCAACGACTGGTCGGCGCGGGACATCCAGGCCTGGGAATACCAGCCGCTGGGGCCGTTCCTGTCGAAGAGCTTCATCACCACGATTTCCCCATGGGTCGTCACCGCCGAAGCCCTGGAACCGTTCCGCAAAGCGCAACCGGCGCGCCCTGAAGGCGACCCCCAACCACTGTCGTACTTGCTGGATAAACGTGACCAGGCCGCGGGTGCACTGGACATCGAACTCGAAGTGCTGCTGACCACCGCCGCCATGCGTGAGCAGAACCTGCCGGCGCATCGCTTGGCGCTCAGCAACAGCCTGCATATGTACTGGACTGTCGCGCAGTTGGTGGCCCACCACAGCGTCAATGGTTGCCAGTTGCAGGCCGGCGACCTGTTCGGTTCGGGCACCTTGTCCGGGCCGGAAGCGGGCCAGTTCGGCAGCCTGTTGGAGATGACCGAAGGCGGCAAGAAAGCCGTCGAGCTGCCGTCCGGTGAGGTGCGCAAGTTCCTTGAGGACGGTGACGAAATCATCCTGCGCGCCCGTTGCCGCCGCGAAGGGTTTGCCTCCATCGGCTTCGGCGAATGCCGGGGCACCGTAACCGCAGCGCGCTAAGAGGGCAGGGTGATGGAACTCTACACCTACTACCGTTCCACCTCGTCGTACCGGGTGCGCATCGCGCTGGCCCTCAAGGGTCTGGATTTCAGCGCGATCCCGGTCAACTTGCTGGTGCCACCGGGCGGCGCCAACCGCCAGCCGGAATACCTGGCGATCAACCCCCAAGGCCGCGTGCCGGCGTTGCGCACCGATGAGGGCGAGTTGTTGATTCAATCGCCCGCGATCATCGAATACCTGGACGAGCGTTATCCACAGGCACCCCTGCTCTCTAAGGAACTGGCGACCCGCGCCCATGAGCGTGCGGTGGCGTCGATCATCGGCTGTGATATCCACCCGCTGCACAACTCCAGCACCCAGAACCTGCTGCGCCAGTGGGGGCATGATGAGGCGCAATTGCTGGAGTGGATCGGCCATTGGATCAGCCAGGGGCTGGGCGCGGTGGAGCAATTGATTGGCGACCGAGGCTTTTGCTTTGGTGAACAGCCGGGCATGGCTGACGCGTTTCTGATTCCCCAGCTGTACGCGGCCGAGCGCTTCAAGGTGCCGTTGACGGCGTACCCACGTATCGGTCGTGTGGCGGCGTTGGCGGCGCAGCATCCGGCCTTTATCCAGGCTCACCCCGCTAACCAGCCCGACACCCCCTGACCCTGTGGGGCCCGGTTGGCTGGCGATGGCGGTGTGTCAGGTAGACCGCTATCGCCGGCAAGCCGGCTCCTACAAGGTTGCGCGTGGCCATAAAAATAAAATAATAGGTACCTTGCGATGCACTCTCAGATTGCCAGCTTTCGCGCGGCACTCGACGCCCGTCCGGTGTCACGCTACCAGTGGTTGATTCTCTTGTTGCTGGCCATGCTGCTGGTGACCGATGGCTACGATGCCCAGGTGCTGGGTTACGTGGTGCCGGCCCTGGCCAAAGATTGGGGTCTGGAAAAGGCTGCGTTCGGCCCAGTGTTCAGCGCCAACCTGCTGGGGCTCACCTTGGGCTCGTTGCTGGTGACGCCACTGGCCGATCGGTTTGGCGTGCGGCGCATCCTGCTGGGCTGCGTGCTGATCTACGCCACCCTCACGGTGTTGATGGTGTTTGCCAACTCACTGACCACCTTGATGGTTGCGCGGTTTATCTGCGGCATCGGCATGGGCGGCGCGATGCCCAGCGCAATGGCCTTGATGTCGGAGTATTCCCCACCGCGCCTGCGCACCCTGATGGTGACGTTGGCGGCGTGCGGCTTTTCGTTTGGTGGCGCGGCGGGTGGGTTCGTGGCGGCCGGGTTTATCGAAGGCTACGGCTGGCAAGCGGTGTTCCTGGCGGGTGGCGTGACGCCGTTGTTGCTGTTCCCTTTCCTGATGTGGCTGTTGCCCGAATCCTTGCCACGTTTGTTGCGTGACGCGCCGCCTTATGCGCGCCTGCAAAAGGTCACGGCGCGCATGCTTCCGGGCTGGCAGCCGCCGTTGGCGAGAGCTGCAGATAACCTTCAAGAACAAGGCAGCAAGCTGACGGTGGTGGAGCTGTTTCGCCACGGTTATGCGCGCCCGACCGTGCTGATCTGGGCGACGTTTTTTGTCAGCCTGATCCTGCTGTATTTCATGATCAGTTGGCTGCCGTCGCTGTTGCTGGAAAGCGGTCTAGCGTTGAAGGAAGCCAACCTGGTGACGTCGATGTTCCTGTTTGCCGGCACCTTGGGCGCCATCGGCATGGCCTGGTTCGCCGATCGCCTGAAAAGCAAGGTACGCCTGCTGTCTGGCGTTTTGGCAGCGGCGGCGGTGTGCACCGTTCTGCTGGGGCTGAACCATGACAACCCACGCTACCTGGTGGCCTGCGTGTTCGCCGCCGGGTTCTGCATCATCGGTGGGCAACTGACCCTGAATGCTTTCGCCAGTAACTTCTACCCCGCACATGTTCGGGCGACGGGCACGGGGTGGGCGCTCGGCGTTGGGCGATTTGGCTCGATCCTGGGGCCGCTGTTTGGCAGCTTGTTGTTGGCGATGCACATTCCGGTGGAGCAGATTTTCTTCTTCTGCGCGATTCCGGCAGTGATTGCGGCGCTGTTGATCATCCAGGTGCGTTCGCCTGGCATGGATGTGCCGAAAAGCCCATTGCCCGGCGATATTCTCAAGGCCCCCGGCAATCACTGATTCACCCCGCCCAACGGAAGGCGCTTGCTTGCCGGTGACTTGTAGTGAGCGGGCTTGCCCCGCGCCGCGGTGTGTCAGGCACAGCGGCGTGTCAGGCACAGTGGTGTGTCAGGTATGCCGCGGCGCGGGGCAAGCCCGCTCACTACAGTCGGGTTCAGTGCACGATGGTGTTGGGTGGCAAATGGCCCAGGCGTTCGGTCAGGCGCAGGCGTTGGATCGGGTCTTCGCTGAGCAGCAGCGCATGCTCCAGGTCAAAGCGCTCGGCACTCGGGCAATCCAGGCGCTGGTATAGACTGGCGCGTGCCAGGTAGTCGGCGGCGCTGGCGTTGCCCAGTTCCAGCACGCGTTCGGCGTCGATCAGGGCATCCAGCGGCGCATCGTTGGAAAGGTGCAACTGGCGCAAGTTGCGTGACAGCCGTTGCAGGATCGAACGAGGTTCTGCGGTGAGCAGGTGCTCGGACTGCAACTTGAGGTTCGGCCCGTACTGGCGGTGCAGCAGTTCGCGGCAATCGTTGGGGTACAAGCGTCGACCGCCACACGGGTCCAGCAAGTGATCGGCGCCCGGCACCCGCAGCAGGAAGTGGCCGGGAAAATTCACCCCGACCATCGGAATGTTCAGGCGTCGCGCCAATTCCATCGCGATCAACCCCATGGCCAGCGGCTGCCCGCGTTTGCGCTGCAGTACCTTGTCCAGCAAGGCGGCGGCGGGGCGCAGGGGGGTAAAGTCGTCCTGGGCAAACCCCAGGTCATTCATGCGCCGCAGCAGGGGCTGGCCCAGTTCGTCGGCGGGCAGCATGGGCATGCCGACGCTGACCTGTTGTTGCAACAAGGTGAAGTCTTGCAGGATCACCTGCGGTTGCACGACCGGATCGTGCTCGGCCGCAATCCACAGCGCGGCTTCGAACAGCGCAGGGGGCGAACGTTCCAGGCAGGCAAAAAAGGCTGTGCGGGGATTCATTGCGTTCTCCGGCAGATGCCCCCGTTTTAGCCTTGCTGAGAATTTTCGTCCAGCACATTGGGGAAATATCCCAAGGTCTTATGTCGCAAGGCCTGCAAAACCGGGCGGCTTATTCCAGCGCACTTCGGCAGTTTTTTACCGTAAGCCTATACTTGGGCCTCTACCAGAAGTGATTCGGGAGCTCATTGATGTTTGCGCTCATGCACAGCACCCGCCTTGAATCGCTGCACCTGAGCGTCGACCCGGCCACCGGGCTGAAGGCGATCATAGCCATCCACAACAGCCGTCTGGGCCCTGCCTTGGGCGGGTGCCGCTACCTCGCTTACCCCGACGATCAAAGTGCCGTGGAAGATGCTGCGCGCCTGGCCCAGGGCATGAGCTACAAAGCCGCCCTGGCCGGTCTGCCGGTGGGCGGTGGTACGGCAGTGATCATCCGCCCCGTGCATGTGGAAAGCCGCGCGGCCTTGTTCGAAGCCTTTGGGCGTTGCATCGAAAAACTCGACGGCCGCTTCATCACGGCCATCGACAGCGGCACCTCAGTGGCTGACATGGACTGCATCGCCCAGCACACCCGTTTCGTCACCAGCACCACCGCCGCCGGCGACCCGTCGCCCCATGCCGCCATGGGCGTGTTCACGGGCATCCGCACCACCGCCATGGCCCGCCTGGGCAGCGACAACCTGGAAGGCTTGCGTGTGGCGGTCCAGGGCCTGGGCAATGTCGGGTTCGCCCTGGCCGAACAGCTGCATGCGGCCGGCGCTGAATTGCTGGTCAGCGACATCGACCATGGCAAGGTGCAACTGGCCATGGAGCAACTCGGCGCCCACCCCATCGCCAACGACGCCTTGCTCAGCACGCCCTGCGACATCCTCGCGCCCTGCGGCGTTGGTGCGGTGTTCAATCGCCACAGCGTCGGCCAGTTGCGTTGCGCCGCCGTGGCCGGTTCCGCCAGCGCGCAGTTGACCAACCTCGACATTGCCGACCAGCTGGAAGGGCGCGGCATCCTCTACGCCCCCGACTATGTGATCAACTCGGGTGGGCTGATCTACGTCGCGCTCAAGCACGGCGGTGCAGAGCTGGCGGACATCACCGCACACCTGTCGAACATCGGCGCACGTCTGACCGAGATCTTCGCCCACGCCCAAGCCGAAAAGCGCTCCCCCGCACGGGTGGCGGACGAATTGGCCGAGCGCCTGCTGTACAAATAAGCCAGGCATTAAAAAGGCCCTGAGTCAGTGACTCAGGGCCTGTTCAATTCGGGCTTTATTCTGCCGGTGCGTTCAGCAACTCGGACAACGCATCCGGCTGGCTCTTGAACGCCTTGGCAAACACATCGCGGTTCTTCGCCATGTAGATCCCGGCTTCTTCCACCTGCTGCTCGCTCAGGGACGGCACGGCTTTTTGCAACACTTCTGCCAGCAACTCGGCGAGTTCAAGCATCTTGTCATGACGGTCAGCTTCGGCTTTATCCATGAACAAACGCTCCAGATCTCGGCTGCTGCGGTATACCACTTCGACGGCCATTCACCACCTCACATGCCTTCACGATAGTTGTCTTTTGCGACTACTGTATTCATATACAGTGAAAAGGGTAAGCCAAACCGTGGGGTTTGGGTAGCAGTTTTTTAATGTAGCCCGTAAATACAGGTTTGCCGTGCCTCATGTCACCCCGCCACCATCTTATATCGGCCTCTGGCCTTTTTTCTGCATGCAGAACAACCGTCACGTCTAACCCGCATTATCCGGTCGAGTCGACCTAAGGAAGCATCATCGTGAAAATCAACTGGGCCGAAAAGCTGCGCCAGAACGTGCATGAACTGGCCGAGTCCCTGGGCAATCTGTTTGTGGAGTCGTTCCACTACCTGGCGCTGTTCGCCATTGGTGCGGTGACGGCCTGGGCGGCGGTGATGGAGTTTTTGGGGATGCTGGAGAACGGGCACATCAAGATCGATGACATCTTGCTGCTGTTCATCTACCTGGAGCTGGGCGCAATGGTCGGGATTTACTTCAAGACCAACCACATGCCGGTGCGCTTCCTGATCTACGTGGCGATCACCGCGCTGACACGCCTGCTGATCTCCAACGTGTCCCACCACAACCCGCCTGATGTAGGCATCATCTACCTGTGCGGTGGGATTTTGCTGTTGGCGTTCTCGATCCTGGTGGTGCGCTACGCCTCGTCGGCGTTCCCGTCGGTGAAGGTCGAAGGCCCGCGCCGCAAAGGCGAGGCGAGCCTGGAAACCGAGAAGGGCGAGCTTTAAAGCCCGACGCTGAAGGGCAGGGTGTTCGTAGGCGGTCGCTGCAAGCGCTGGTGATCGCCATCGGTCATCACCGCCAGGATCTCCATGGCGCTGTGGCCCTGCTCGATGGCGATGCCGAACTGGATGCTTTGCACCAGGCGTTTGAGCCGTTGCGGGTCGTTGCGTTGTTCGGCGCTGATCATGCGCTTGGCCACCACACCCGACTCGTTCGAGAGGGTGAGCATGATGCTGCCATCCAGCCGTTGGATACTCAGGTTGACACGGTAGTTGGGGGTGAAGGTGTCTGTGATGATCTGAAAAGGATTGTCCATGGTGTGTTACCGCCTGATAAGAACATGCAGTCATTGACGACCGGTGTCGGGATTAGTTCGCGTTTCCTGACCACTGGCCAAAGTCCGTTTCCCTCATAAGCGGTACAGCAAGGGCCGTGCCGTGTAGAGCACTCACAGCCAGTGAGGTGCCAATGTGGGAGCGGGCTTGCTCGCGAATGCGGTGTGTCAGCTTATGAATACTTGGCTGAAGGACCGCTATCGCTGGCAAGCCAGCTCCTACAGGGGGCGCGGTGTTGTGGGCTATTTCAGGGCAGTACCGAGAAAACGATCGCAGACAGCGCAATCAAGCCGATCACCACCACAAACACATTCGACACCTGGCCCGAGTACTGGCGCAGAGATGGCACGCGACGGATCGCGTACATCGGCATCAGGAACAGCAGGCACGCGATGATCGGCCCGCCCATGGTTTCGATCATGCCCAGGATGCTCGGGTTGAAGGTGGCCACGGCCCAGCAGGTCAACACCATGAACAGGGCGGTGCTGCGTTCCAGCCATTTGGCCGACAGCGAACGGTTACGGCTACGCAAGGATTTGACGATCAAGCCTTGGAAGCCTTCGCTGGCGCCGATGTAGTGGCCGAGGAAGGATTTGGTAATGGCCACCAGCGCGATCAACGGCGCGGCGTAGGCGATTACCGGGGTCTGGAAGTGGTTGGCCAGGTACGACAGGATCGAAATGTTCTGGGCCTTGGCCGCTGCCAGGTCGGCAGGCGACAGCGCCAGCACGCAGCTGAAGCAGAAGAACATCACCGTCAGCACCATCATGCCGTGGGCCGTGGCCAGGATGCCGCTGCTCTTGCGCTCGGCCTGGGCGCCGTACACGCGTTTCTGGTCGACGGCGAAGGCCGAGATGATTGGCGAGTGGTTGAAGGAAAACACCATCACCGGGATCGCCAGCCACAAGGTCTTGAGGAACAGCGGCATTGGCATGCCATCACCGGCAGAGGCGAAGAACGCGCCGTTCCAGTTAGGGATCAGGCTGAACGCCAACAACAGCAGGGCGGCGACGAACGGGTACACCAGCACGCTCATGGCCTTGACGATCACGCCTTGGCCGCAACGCACGATGGCCATCAGGCCGAGGATCAGCACCAGCGACAGGACCGCCCGCGGCGGCGGGGTCATGTGCAGTTGGTGTTCCATGAAGCTGCCGAGGGTGTTGGTCAGCGCGACGCTGTACACCAGCAGGATCGGGAAAATCGCGAAGAAGTACAGCAGGGTGATCAACTTGCCTGCGCCCACGCCGAAATGTTCCTCGACCACTTCGGTGATGTCGCCGGATTTGCCCGACAACACAAAGCGCGTCAGCCCACGGTGGGCGAAGAAGGTCATCGGGAAGGCCAGCAGTGCCAGCACGATCAGCGGCCAGAAGCCACCAACGCCGGCATTGATCGGCAGGAACAACGTGCCCGCGCCGATGGCGGTGCCATACAAGCCGAGCATCCAGGTGGTGTCGTGTTTGGTCCAGCCGGTGGTCACGGTGTTTTCTAAAGCGGGACTTGCTTTTGAAGGTGTATCGGCAGCAGGTGTACGTACATCGGTCATCGTTATTGCCTCGTTATTATTTTTGCGCGGGCTCACGTTGGGGCGGTCAGGAAATGCTCCTCAGCATTCCACCCAGTTCACGGCCAGGCCGCCCCGTGAAGTTTCTTTGTATTTGTCATGCATATCGGCGCCGGTATCGCGCATGGTGCGAATCACCCGGTCGAGGGAAATGAAGTGTTTGCCATCACCGCGCAGGGCCATTTGCGTGGCGTTGATCGCTTTGACGGCGGCGATGGCATTGCGCTCGATACACGGCACTTGCACCAGGCCACCGACTGGGTCGCAGGTCAGGCCGAGGTTGTGTTCCAGGCCGATTTCGGCGGCGTTTTCCAGTTGCTCGGGTGTCGCACCCAGCACATCGGCCAAGCCGGCAGCGGCCATGGCGCAAGCCGAACCGACTTCACCCTGGCAGCCGACTTCGGCGCCGGAGATCGAGGCGTTTTTCTTGCAGAGAATGCCGACCGCGGCGGCGGCCAGGAAGAAATTGACCACGTCGTCGTCGCAGGCTTCGGGGTTGAACTTCATGTAGTAGTGCAGGACGGCAGGGATGATGCCCGCCGCGCCGTTGGTTGGTGCCGTGACCATGCGCCCGCCCGCCGCGTTTTCTTCGTTGACGGCCAGGGCAAACAGGTTGACCCACTCCATCGCCGACAAGGTCGACGTGATGACATTCGGCTTGCCGATTTCCAACAGGTTGCGGTGCAATTTCGCGGCGCGACGGGGCACATCCAGGCCGCCCGGCAAAATGCCTTCATCGCGCAAACCCTGTTCCACGCATTCGCGCATCACCGACCAGATATGCAGCAGGCCACTGCGGATTTCCTCGTCGCTGCGCCAGGCACGTTCGTTGGCCATCATCAGCTCGGAAACCCGCAGGCCATGCGTGTTGCACAAGGCCAGCAGTTCGACTGCGCTGGAGAAGTCGTAGGGCAATTCCACTTCGCTGGTCGGCGCAATACCCGACTCAGCCTCGGCGGCTTCGATGATGAAACCACCGCCCACCGAGTAGTAGGTTTGTTCGCTCAACAGGCCGTTGTCGCCGTAGGCGTGCAGGGACATGGCGTTGGGGTGGTAGGGCAGGCTTTCGTCGAGCAGCAGGAGGTCGTGTTGCCAGTTGAAAGCAATGTCCTGGGTGCCGGCGAGCAGCAGGCGACCGGACTCGCGCAGTTGCTGGATGCGCGCATTGATGGAGGTTGGGTCAACCGTATCTGGCCATTCACCCATCAGCCCCATCACGCAGGCGCGGTCGGTGGCGTGGCCGACACCGGTGGCTGACAACGAGCCGTACAGGCGCACTTCGACACGCCGGGTGTCGTTCAGTAGATGTTGGTCTTTCAGGGCTTGGGCAAAGGTCGCGGCCGCCCGCATCGGGCCGACGGTATGGGAGCTGGACGGGCCGATGCCCACCTTGAATAGATCGAAAACACTGATAGCCATGCTAAAGCCTTACAAGCAATGGAGTAGAAATCGCTGCCATGTTTTGTAGGACGAGCGGAATTGGCGCGATACTGAGCCTCTGGATCGGCACTGACCAACGAATTATCCTAAGACACCCTTTAGCAGGACTAAACCCTATGACTCGCCCCCTTCATGGCCAGACCTACGTCTGGTTGCACGTGTTTTCCTGCGCGGCGCGGCATTTGTCGTTCACCCGTTGCGCCGAAGAACTGCACATCACGCCGGGGGCGGTGAGCCAACAAATTCGCCAGTTGGAGGAGCGCCTGGGGTTTCGCCTGTTTCATCGGCGGGCGCGTGGCGTGGAACTCAGCGCCGAGGGGCAGCGGCTGGCGACGACGGTGAGGGAGGCCTACGGCAGCATCGATGCGGAGCTGCAGCGGCTGGACGCGGGGATGATCAGTGGCACCTTGCGCTTGCGCTCGATCCCGTCGTTTCTCGGCAAGTGGCTGACGCCGCGCTTGCCACGGCTGCAGCAGCGTTTCCCAGACATCCAGCTGCGTATGGTCGCGGAAGACAGCAGCATCGCCCTGCACGAAGGCGACTTCGACCTGGCGATTGATTTGAACGACGGCAGCTACCCCGGCCTGTTATCCACAGCCCTGCTGGACGAGCAGATTTTCCCGGTGTGCGCCCCCAGCCTGCTGCGTGGTCGCCCACCGTTGCATGGCCCGGCTGACCTGGTGCATTTCCCGTTGTTGCACGACATCACTGCGTGGCGTGGGAGTTATGAGTACGCGGAGTGGGAGTTTTACCTGAATGCCATCGGCTATCACGAGGCCGATGTTCGGCGCGGGCACACCTTCAACCGCAACCACCTGACGATCGAGGCTGCCATCGCCGGTATGGGCGTGGCCATTGCGCGGCGCACCTTGCTCAATGATGAGCTGGAGCGTGGCACCTTGATCGTGCCGTTCGGCCTGGCGGTGCCCAATCACAAACGCTATGTATTGCTGTATGCGCCAGGCGCGCTGAGCCACCCGGGCGTACGGGCGGTGCATGATTGGCTGGTGGAAGAAGCGGGGATTTTTCGCGGATTGCACCCCTTGGGTGAGGGGCAATTGTGAGGTTATTCAGGCGTAAGAAGATGTAACTAACTCCCCACCCTAACAGCGTTTTTGCTCGTAGTCAGACTTAATTTGTAATGTGGGATTTATCTTTGCAAAGGGGTTGAATTACTTCTCTGACTGCTCAATTGTGTCATCAAGAGGTCATGGTTACACCACACCGGTGTTGCAGTTGTGACCTCCCGCGAGCTAGCTGAAATAAGGGAAGAACTATGCAAATCCAAGTCAATAGCGATAACCATATTGAAAGCAGCATCCGACTGGAGGAGTGGGTACGTACTACCATTGAGAGCACGCTCGAACGTTATGACGAACATCTGACCCGCGTTGAGGTTTACCTGCGCGATGAGAACGGCGACAAGCCCGGCCCCCATGATTTGAGTTGCCGACTGGAAGCGCGGCCAAAGGGCCATCAACCGGTCTCGGTCTGCGACAAGGCCGACACGCTGGAACAGGCCATCGACGGTGCTGCCATCAAGCTGGAGCATGCATTGGAACATCTGTTCGGCAAACTGCAAGGCAAGCCGCGCGCTGCCGGCAAAAGCCAGCCGACCACCAAAGTGAATGAAGACGAGCTTGAACAGGAGTTCCTGGAAAAAGAACGTGCCGTGTTCAACGGCTGATCACTGACAGTTACTTCATCGCCACTAAAGACGGGCCTGCATTTGCAGGCCCGTTTTCGTTGTGGGAGCTTTCGAGCCTAGCGAGGCTGCGAGAGCGGCGGCACAGGCGACATATCAATCGACAGTGCCGCCGCTATCGCTGCGGTGCGACGATTCGACAAGCCAGCG
This sequence comes from Pseudomonas sp. P7548, assembly GCF_013386585.1. Lineage (GTDB taxonomy): Bacteria > Pseudomonadota > Gammaproteobacteria > Pseudomonadales > Pseudomonadaceae > Aquipseudomonas. The sequence continues at coordinate 204,545 of NZ_JACARO010000047.1, forward strand.
CCTACAGTGGATCTTCGTCTCTGCACACATCCCCTGTGGGAGTTGTCGAGCTTTAGCGAGGCTGCGAAGGCGGTGTATCAGGCGACATCTCAATAGGCTGTGTGCGGCTGCGGAAAAAATGCCAACTCAACAACGCCAGCACGCCTGCGCCAATGCCCGCAAAAAACATGGCCCAACCGGCGCCGTGGCGCAGGGCGGCCTGGGCATCTGTGGTCGTCAGCCCGGGTACATCCAGCTTGCCAGCGGCAATGTGCTGGCTGATGGCAGGCCAGTCCATGGCCGTGGTTGCGGGCAGCAAACTGGCCAGCTGATGGCTGATCCCTAGCAATAACACCAAGCCCATTAACGCAATATTGAGTGCCAGCGTGATCAGCCGCGCACTGAGGTCGATGCCCGACGCCATGCCCGCACGGTCAGCCGAAACCGAGCCGGTGGTGGTATTGGTGGTGGGTGAGTTGGTCAGCGCCAAGCCGATACCGGCGAGCACGCAACTGCAGAGCACCAGTGCGGTACTCGGCTGCTCTGCACGGTTGATCACGGCCATGGCGATAAACCCCGCGCCCATCAGGCCAAGGCCCAGCGGGATGATGCGTTCGGCGCCATAGCGCAAGGCCAGGCGTTCGGCCAGCGGCGGCACCAGCAAGGTCGGCAGGGTGTAGGCGAGCAGGGCGCCGCCGGTGGTCACGGTGTCGTAGCCCAGGCCCGCCTGGAAGTAGAGCGGCAAGTAGATCATGAACGGCCAGAAACTGAAGTTCATGCCGATCGAACCCATCAGTGCGCCGTTGAAACGCAGGATACGAAACACCGAAAAATCGAACATCGGGTGTGCACTGCGTCGTTCAATGAAGATGAACAGCAACAGCCCGGCCAGCGACAAGCCGGCCCAGCCGAGCATGGCCGGGGTGGCAAAGCCGTGTTCGGTGCCTTGGGTGATGAAGTACACCAGCGCGAACACCGACAGCGTCAAAGTGAGCATGCCGGCGATATCCAGGCGATGGCCGGCCGGGTCGCGGGATTCCTGCACGCTGATGCGCAGCAGCACCAGGGTGAACAAGGTCAGTGGCACATGCACCAGGAACACCCAGCGCCAGTCAGCCATGGCCAGGATCAACGCACCCACGATCGGCCCGAAACCCAGGCCGATACCTGCAATCACGCCCCATATCGCGAAGGCCCGGGCTCGCGCCGCGGGCTCGCGGAACAGGTGCGACAGAATCGCGAATTGGCAGATCATCATCGCGCCTGCCCCTATCCCCTGCACGAAACGCGCAGTGATCAACGTGGGTGCGCTGTCGGCCAGGCCGCAGGCCAGTGAGGCCAGGCCAAATACCCACAAGCACAGCACCAGCATGCGCCGGCGGCCAAAGCGGTCGGCCAGGGTGCCGGCGGCCATCAGTACGCTGGTGCAGGCCAGCGTGTAGGCGTTCATGATCCATTGGGCGTCCTGGAAGCCCGTGCCCAGTTGCTGTTCCAAGGTGGGCAGGATGACGGGCACGCTGGAAATTTCCAGGCCGAACATCAGGGCGACTAGGCAAACGGCGGTGAGGGCGAGCGCGTTCCTGGCCGCATGGGGTGTGCTGACGGCCGATAACGTGGCGGCGGTTGGCATGGGATTCTCCTGAAGGTTGAGGATTCGGTTATTTTCAGGGGAATCTGGTTCTTTATTCGTGATAAGTTTTCTGATGATAAGGGATCTAAAGGCGACAATTGCACCATGACCACTCCGCGTTTCGATGGCGTCGAACTCTTTTTGCAGATCGTGGAAAGCGGCAACCTGACGCAAGCCGCCGAACGGCTGAACCTCACGCGCTCTGCGGTAGGCAAGGGCCTGGCGCGGCTGGAGGCACGCTTGGGCACTTGCTTGCTGCAGCGCTCCACACGGCGTCAGTATCTGACCGAGGACGGGCAGGCGTACTACGAACATTGTCTGCGGGCACTGGCTGAGCTGGAGGCGGCCGAGTCGGTGTTGGAGAGTGGTCGGCAGCAGCCACGCGGGCGCTTGCGGGCGAGTGTGCCGCTGGCCTTCGGTCATCACTATGCGGCGCCGGCGCTGTGGGGGTTGATGGATCGATACCCGGAACTGGAAGTCGAGATCTGCTTCTCGGACCGTATGATCGACCTGGCGCAGGAGGGCTTCGACATTGCCGTGCGCATTGGCTCATTGCCTGATACGGATCGACTGAGCGCTCGCCGCCTGGGCGAACAGGTTGTGGGCCTGGCGGCTTCGCCGGCGTACTTGCAGCGCAAGGGACGTATTGCAGGGATTGATGACCTCGCAGGCCATCGAGGTATCGCCTACCGCAGCAATACGGCGTACCGCTCGCGTGTGGCGTCCCCCTTGGTGTTGGACGACCTCCAGGCCGTGGCCGATGCCGCGATTGCGGGCGTTGGCCTGGCCTGGTTGCCGAGTTGGCTGATTGCGCATTACGTCTTGCGCGGTCAGTTGGAGCCGGTTTTGCCGGGCTACCGGGAGCAGCCTTCACCGATCCATGTGATCTGGCCGACGGCCCCACACATGCCGGCCAAAACGCGCTGCGCAATTGATGCGCTGGTGGCGGGCACGCCCAGCTGCCTGGCGGGCAGTTAATTCCCTTTTCGACAAGCCAGCTCCTACAGGGGGGCGTGTTTAAAACGCGATGGAGGTTTGCACGTACACCGTACGTGGTTCGCCCACATATTTGCCCTTGTTGTTATCGTCGAACGAGCGGGTGTAGTACTGCTTGTTGAAGATGTTTTTCACGCCGACCGCCACGTTCAAATCCGACAGCTGCGGACCGAAGTCGTACGCCGCGCGGCTGCTGAACAGCATGTAGCCGGGGATGCGTCCGGTGCTGCCGTCGGCACTTTCGGCCACGGTGTTGGCGTTGTCGGCGAACTGGCTGCTCTGGTAGCTGCTGTCCAGGTTGAGCTTCCAGCGGCCTTCGGTGTAGCCCACGCCGAGGGTGCCTTTGTGCTTGGACGAGAAGGGCACGCGGTTGCCTTTGTTCGGGCCGTCTTCGCGGATGGTCGCATCGACATAGGCATAGGTGGCATACACATCAAACCCCGCCAGCGCCGGGCTCAACCCGTCGAGGGCGTAGTTGACGCTCGACTCGATGCCCTGGTGACGGGTTTCGCCACGGGCAATCACTGAGTCGTTGGTCTGGTTGCTGTCGTACTGGTTATCGAAGTTGATCAGGAACGCGCCGATTTCCGCACGCAGGGTGCCGTTGTCATAGCGCGTGCCGAGTTCCCAGGTACGGGCTTTTTCCGGCTTCACTTCGCCGCTGGTCACACGGTTGGGCATCTGGCTGTACTGCACGCTGCCGAACGAGCCTTCGGTGTTGGCGTAGAGGTTCCAGTCTTCGGTGAGGTGGTAGAGCACGTTCAGCGCCGGCAGCGCGGTGTTGTAGTCGCCCTTGTATTTGACGTTTGTCAGGTTGTTGGTCTGCTGGGACTCGATCATCTCGTAGCGCACGCCCGGGGTGATGGTCCACTTGCCGATGTCGATGCGGTCATCGACGAAAAACGCGTTGGCTTCGGTGGCGCCGCGGGTGTCACGGTCGTTGCGGCTGTTGGTGTTGGGCAGTTGCTGGTTGGCGCTGATCGGCGTGCGGTAGCGCAATTCATGGCCGGCTTCGTTGATGTAGCGGTAGCCCACACCCACTTCATGGCTGGTGGGGCCAAGGTCGAAGCCCTGGGCAAAGCGGGTTTCAAGGCCGCGTACCCAGTACTCGCGCGGCGACAGCGACAGGAAGGTGCCCTGGTCCAGGTAGCCGTTGCGCAGCGTGGTGGTGAAGAAGGTGTTGGCGGTGAATTCGCGGCGGTCTTCCTGGTAGCGGTAGCCGGCGTTGAACATGGTGCGACGGCCCCAGAATTTGTCGTAGGGGCGGGTGGACTGATACGGGTCGGCCTTGTAGTCCTTGACGTTCAAACCGCCGGGCATATCGGCCTGGCCCTCGTAGTACTGCGCCATGGCGTTGAAGCTGTTGGCCTCGTCGAGCTGGTATTTGCCCTTGAGGATCAGGTCGTCGATGCGCGTGTTGCTGTTTTCCCGCCAGTCGCCGCCACGGGTGCCCGAGTAAAGGATCGCACCACCGAGGCCGTTGTCGGCAGTGCCGCCGGCGAGCAGGTTGCCAGTGGTCTTGAAGCCGTCGTGGCTGGACGACGGGCTGGTCTCGGTCTGCAAACCACCTTTGACGGTCGGTGCATCGGGGATCGCCCGGGTCACGAAGTTGACGATGCCCCCAACGTTCTGCGGGCCGTAGCGCACGGCACCGCCGCCACGTACGACATCGACGGCATCCATGTTGCCCAGGCTGATCGGCGCAAACGAAAGCTGCGGCTGACCGTACGGCGCGAAAGGCACCGGAATACCGTCCATCAATACCGTAGAGCGCGACGCCAGGCGCGGGTTGAGGCCGCGAATGCCGAAGTTCAGCGCCATGTCGTGGCTGCCGGTGCCGTTGTTTTCCGGGGCGTTGACGCCGGGGATACGGTTGAGCACATCGCGGGCCTGGGTGGCGCCCTGGCGTTCGAATGCTTCGCGGCGGATCACGTCACGGGCACCGGGGTGTTCGAATACGTTGGTCTGCTGCGCGTCGCCGAGCCAGTCGCCCACCACGTTGGAGGTTTGCAGTTCCAGCGTGGAAGGGGCGCTGGCCGGTTGCAGGCTGTAGGCATTGTTGCCCTCGGCGCGGGCTTGCAGGCCAGTGCCTTCCAGCAGTTTCTGCAGGCCTTCGGCGGCGCTGTAGTTGCCAGACAGCCCGCGACTTTGCAGGCCGGCCGTCACTTCGGAGCCGAACGAAATCAACACGCCAGCCTCACGCCCGAATTGATTGAGTGCCGCTTCCAACGACGCTGGAGCAATGTGATAGGGCTTGGCATCCGCCGCCATCACCTGAGGAATCACCGTAAGACTGAGGCTGGCGCCCAGTAGGAGTTGGCGCAAGGTACGGGTGAGAAGCGTCGGTTGCTGGGGCATGAAGAGCGGTCCTGAGAAGGAAGGATCAAGGTGGCTTTCCTTCTCTGTCACGCGAGGTGTGGAAAACGGCTCACGGTGTTGCACACTAATTTCAGACCCGCGCCTGCACCGTCACCCAGTAGCGGGTGAAACGCCGCACGTTGACGGGCAGGCTGACTTCCAGCAGGTCGAGGATGCGCTCGCTGTCGTCCAGCGGGTAGCTGCCGGAGAGCAGCAAGTTGGCCACCTGCGGGTCACAGTTGAGTTGGCCACGGCGATAGCGGCCCAGTTCGGCGAGGAAATCCTCCAGGCGCATGTGCGCGGCCACGAGCATGCCGTCGGCCCAGGCGCCGCTGTTGGCGTCGATAGGGCGCGGGGTGTCCCATCCCTTGCGTGTGAAATTGACCTGACGCGACGCCTCGACCGTCAGCGGCAGGCCGCTGTAGCGGTTGGGCATCACGTCGACGTGGCCGTCGAGCACGGCCAGTTGGGTGTGATCGTTGAACTGGCGCACGTTCCAGCGTGCGGCTTGGCTGCTGAGCAAACCCTGGCCGGACAGCACCTGCAGCGGCGTAGTGCCGGCCTTGGCGGTCAGCAGGATTTCGCCTTCCAGCAGGCGGATCAAGCGTTGCTGGCCATCGAAATGCACATCCACGGCGCTGCCGGTGTTGAGTTGCAATTGACTGCCATCGGCCAGCTGCACTTTGCGCCGCTGGCCCACGGGGCTGCGGTAGTCGGCGGTGAGCGGCGGCAGGATATGTTGCTGGCGCAGGCTCCAGGCCGCGGCCGACCCGGCGCCGAGGATCAGCAGCAACTTCAGGGCCTGGCGTCGGCTGCTGGACTTCGGTGCGTTCAAGGCGGCGTGCGCCAGGGGGGAGGGCATGCCGCGCAGGCGTTGGTTGACGCGTTGGATGTGGTCCCAGGCGCGCTGGTGTTCGCTGTGGGCGTCCAACCATTGTTGCCAGGCGGCCTGCTGGCGCGGGTTGAGCGCGCCTTGCTGCATTTCCATCAGCCAGTGCACGGCTTGCTCGGCGACTTGGGTGGAGAAATTCATAGGGCAAAGTAGCAGCGCATGGCCGCTTTATTCAGGTGGCGCTTGACCGTGGCAATGGAGATGCCCAGTTCCGCGCCGATTTGTGCGTAGGTCAGGCCGTCGAGCTGGGCCAGCAGGAACGCGCGTTTGACCTGCACGGGCAGGCCATCGAGCAGTTGGTCCAGTTCCAGCAATGTTTGCAGGATGATCGCGCGGTCTTCTTCCGAAGGGGCGACCTGCTCGGGCATCTGCGCCAGGGCGTCGAGGTAGGCGCGTTCCAGGTCCTGGCGGCGGTAGAAGTTGAACAGCACGCGTTTGGCGACGGTGGTGAGGAAGGCACGCGGTTCGATCAGCGCCGGGGTTTCCCGTGCGGTGAGCACGCGTATGAAGGTGTCCTGGGCCAGGTCGGCCGCGCTTTCCGGGCAGCCGAGCTTGCGCCGCAACCAGCCGGTGAGCCAGTGGTGATGGTCGTGGTACAGGACTTCGACGGTGTTGGACGGCTGCAACGCAATCACTCCACAAGCATCGGCATGCTTTAGAGAACAAGAATTGTTCGCATTGTAGGGCGCGCGATACGGTTCGGCAATCCGTGGCGGCGGGTGATTCATCCGTTCTATTTTGCTTATGAGAATATTTATCATTAATATTGCGCGCTGATGAATCTGGCGCTTCCCGCATGAAAAGCAAAACCTCATTGCCCGTTGTTTACCGTCTGGCCGTAACGTCCCGCGTGCTGGCCGCCGTGGTGGGCGGCTACCTGATGGCATCCCTGGCCAGCATCTGCCTGGCGCTCTGGATGCCAACGTCCCGCGCCGACGCGGTGATCACCGGGATGATGAGTTCATTTGTGTTCTACCTGCTGGCCGTGCTCTGGTGTTTCGCCTGCCGTACGGCGTGGCGTGCATGGGCGGGGGTGATGGTGCCGAGTGCGTTGTTCGCGACCCTGGCTGGCGTGGGTTTCTGGATGGCACGCACATGAAAGAGGGTTTTCGACAGGCAATGGCCTGGCTGCACACCTGGGCCGGCTTGATCTTCGGTTGGTTGCTGTTCGCGATTTTCCTGACGGGCACCCTGTCGTACTTCAACGATGAAATCAGCCACTGGATGCAGCCCGAAGTGCAGGCCCATCCGCTGGATGATGCGCGCAGCCTTGCCGCCGCCCAAGCCTACCTGCAACAACAGGCACCGAGTGCCGCACGCTGGTTCATCACCCTGCCAGACAGCCGTGACCCCGGCCTGTCGGTGATGTGGCAAGACAAGATCGACCCCGGCAAGCGCGGCAACTTCATCCAGAAAACCCTCGACCCCGTCACCGGCCAAGCGGTCCAGGCCCGGGAAAGCATGGGTGGCGAATTCTTCTACCGTTTCCACTTCCAACTGCAGATGCCCCACCCCTGGGGGCGCTGGCTGTCGACCACCGCGGCGATGGTGATGCTGGTCGCATTGATCACCGGCATCATCACCCACAAGAAAATTTTCAAGGACTTCTTCACCTTCCGCCCCCGCAAGGGCCAGCGCTCCTGGCTCGACGGGCATAACGCGGTGGGCGTGCTGGTGCTGCCCTTTCATTTGATGATCACCTACAGCAGCCTGGTGATTTTCATGAGCCTGGTGATGCCGGCGCCCATCGCCGCCTCCTATGGCAACGACACCCGTGCGTTCTTCAATGACGTATTTCCGGCCACCAACAACGCGCCGGCGCTGGGCCAACCGGGCCGCTTGCTGCCTTTGGGGCCGATGTACGAACAGGCGCGGACACAGTGGGCGGGCGGGCATGTGGGCCGCTTGACGATCAACAACCCGGGCGATGTGAACGCCTCGGTCAATGTGTTCCGCGCCGGTTCCGATCGCGTGGTGCATGATTTCGGCAGCACGGTGTCGTTCAACGGCACCACCGGCGAGCTGTTGCGGGTCAGTGGCGAACAATCGCTGCCGGCTGCGATCAGCGGCAGTTTCTACGGCCTGCACATGGGTCATTTCGCCGGCCCGGTGCTGCGCTGGTTGTACTTTATCTGTGGCCTGGCGGGCACGGCGATGATCGGCACGGGGCTGGTGATCTGGCTCGGCAAGCGCCAGCTCAAGCATGTCAAAAGCGGTGTGATGCCATTCGAGCTGCGGTTGGTGGAGGTCCTGAATATCGCCAGCATGTCGGGGCTGATGATCGCCATCGCGGCGTTTTTCTGGGCCAACCGCTTGTTGCCGATCGGCCTCTCCGCACGCTCCGATTGGGAAGTGCAGACCTTTTTCATCGCTTGGGGCCTTAGCCTGTTGCACGCTGTGTTGCGCCGAGGTCGCCAGGGTTGGGTTGAACAGTTGAGCCTCGGTGCGCTGTTGTTCGTGTCGATACCGCTGCTCAACGCGCTGACCACCTCGCAACACCTGGGCGTGTCACTGGCCAGGGGCGACTGGGCCATGGCCGGGTTCGACCTGACGTGTTTCGCCAGCGGCGTGTTCCTCACCTGGGCCGCCTGGAAGATGCAGCACCGCACGGCACCGCAGCCCAAGGCGGTGCGCGCGGGCTCGTTGACACTAGAGCAGGAGGTGAACTGAATGCTGCTCGCCTTCCTGCTGTGCTACGCCGGGTTTACCGCGTTATGCCTGGCCACTGACCGCCACCATGGCGAACTGTTGCACAGCAAACCCATGCCCGGCCGGCGCTTGGGGTTGCGTGCAGTGGGGTGGTCGCTGTTGGCCGTGGCCATCTGGCCGGCCGTCGCCGCCACTGGCTGGGGCCAGGGCCTGGTGGAGTGGTGCGCGGTGTTGATGCTCAGCGCACTGTTATTGGTGTTGCTGTTGCCGTACCGGCCAAGGCTGGCCTTGATCCTGGCGGGTGTTGGCTTGCTGGCCAGCCCGGTTGCTGCCTTCGCCATACTCTGAGCCTTCCATGATGATCAGCACGCCACCGGAATCCCCAGACAGCCAGCACCCGGATGCGGCCGGTGGACGTGCGCATTTTTTGCAGGTGTTCTTGTCCCAGCGCTCGCAGATGGAAGCGCTGGTCAGCCGACGCGTGGGGTGCCGCGCCACGGCGGCCGACCTGGTGCAGGACCTGTTCCTGCGCTTCTGGCGCCGGCCGCTGGTGCAGGTCGAGGAACTCAGCACCTACCTGTTGCGTTGCGCGGGCAACATCGCCATCGATCACCTACGCAGCGAAGGCGCCCGGGTGCGTAGCAGCGAAGGTTGGCTTCCGGAACAACAGGACAACCAGGGCTCCGAGCCCCAGGCCGCACTTGAAGCCGGCAATGACTTGCGCCATGTCGAGGCCGCCCTGCGCAGCTTGCCTGAGCGCACCCGGCAGATCTTCCTGCTCAACCGCATTCACGGGCGTAAATACGCCGAAATCGCCAAGGCCATGGGGGTGTCCCAAAGCGCTGTGGAAAAACATATGATGCGTGCCCTCGAAGCCTGCAAAGCCAGCCTTCGCGAACCATCGCCCCCACGCACGCCAGGGAAAGCACCGTGAACGTCACCCCCACGCCCGCCCAGGAACAAGCCGCACTGGCTTGGCTGAGCCTGTTGCATGACCAGCCCAGCAGTGGTGACCAGGCCACGTTCAGCCGTTGGCTGCGCGCCGACCCTGCGCATGTCGAGGCCTACTCCCAGGCGCAGGTGTTGTGGGAGTTGAGTGAAGTGCCGGCGCGCAGGCTGGCGGACGAAGAGGCATTGGCGTTGCAGGGTTACCTCAATGCGATGAACACCTCGAAGCGCTCGCGGGCGATGCGCTGGTCCGGCGCTTTGGCGATGGCCGCCTGCCTGCTGTTGATGGTGTCCATCGGCGCCGGCTGGCAGCCGTCGCGCTGGGTCGATGACTTCGGCGCGGACTACGTGACGGCGCCAGGTGAAGTCAAAACCGTCACGCTGGCCGACCAATCCCAAGTGACGCTTGATGCCGACAGTGCCATTGCCGTGGATTTCAGCCATGGCGAGCGGCATGTCCAGCTGCGTCGCGGCGCAGGCTTTTTCAGCGTGACACACACGGGGCAATCGTTTGTGGTGGGGGCAGGCAGTGGCGAAGCGCGGGTGCTGGGCACACAGTTCGAAGTGCGCCTGCAGCCGGCAGGCGCCGAGGTGACGGTATTGTCCGGACGGGTAGGTGTGACGCCATCCAAGGCGGGCCAGCAGCAAGTTCTCACGGCCGGCCAGCAAGTGGCCTACGCCGACGGTATCGCCGAGCCCCTGCACGCGGTCGACAGCGAATCACGCCTGGCCTGGCGCGACGGCTGGCTCAACTACTACAAGGCGCCGCTGGCGGACGTGGTCAGGGACTTGGGCCGTTATTACCCGGGCCGCATCCTGTTGCTGAACGACGACATGGCCGCCAAGCGCGTCAGTGGCAGCTTCCCCAGCAAAGACCCGCAGGCGGTGTTGAACGCGTTGCAGGCAGTGTTGGGGTTTGAACAGCACCATGTGCTGGGGCGGATGATCGTGCTGCGTTAGAGGCTGTAGGAGCTGGCTTGCCGGCGATAGTGTCACCGCGGTGTGCCTGACAGACCGAGGTGTCTGCATCGCAGGCAAGCCAGCTCCCACACAAGCCAGATTCCAGGCGAACCAGCATTCACACAAGCCAGCTCCCATAAGGTGTGGGTTATTTCAGTGCTGCCATGATCGCGTCAGGGTTGTAGTCGCGAATCAGCGTGCCGTTCACACTCACAAACGGAATCCCGCCGCCGCCCAGCGCCTCATACGCTTTGCGCGCCTGGGCGTCTTTCTCGATATCGACGGCCTGGTACGGAATGCCTTTCTGGTCCAGAAAGCGGCGGATCTGCTTGCAGTAGCCACACCACTCGGTGGCATAGAGCGTCACGCGTGCCGAAGCGCGCACGTGCTCTGAAACCACCTGTGAGGGGTTGAACACCCGCTCGATCTTGCCCCAGTTTTCGAACACCACCACCACGAGCAATACCAGCAGGACTTTCTTGAAGACTCCGCCCAGCATCAGTTGCGGCGCTTGAGCTGGTCGGTCAGCTGAGTCGGCAGGCCCTTGATGATCAAGGTGCCAGCGGCTTCGTCGTACTCGATCTTGTCGCCCAGCAAATGTGCTTCAAAACTGATGGACAGGCCTTCGGCGCGGCCGGTGAAGCGGCGGAACTGGTTGAGGGTGCGCTTATCCGCCGGGATTTCCGGCGACAGGCCGTAGTCCTTGTTACGGATATGGTCGTAGAACGCCTTAGGCCGATCTTCATCGATCAAGCCCGACAATTCTTCCAGGCCCATGGGCTCGCCGAGCTTGGCCTGGCTGCTGGCGTAATCGACCAGGGTCTTGGTTTTTTCGCGGGCGGACTCGTCCGGCAGGTCTTCGCTTTCAACGAAGTCGCTGAAGGCCTTGAGCAGGGTACGGGTCTCGCCCGGGCCGTCGACGCCTTCCTGGCAGCCGATGAAGTCACGGAAGTACTCCGAGACCTTCTTGCCGTTCTTGCCCTTGATGAACGAGATGTACTGCTTGGACTGTTTGTTGTTCTGCCACTCGGACACGTTGATCCGTGCCGCCAGATGCAGCTGACCGAGGTCCAGGTGGCGCGAGGGGGTCACGTCCAGCTCGTCGGTCACCGCCACGCCTTCGCTGTGGTGCAGCAGGGCGATGGCCAGGTAGTCGGTCATGCCTTGCTGGTAGTGGGCGAACAGCACGTGGCCGCCGGTGGAGAGGTTGGACTCCTCCATCAGCTTTTGCAGGTGCTCGACCGCCGTGCGGCTGAAGGTGGTGAAGTCCTGCCCGCCGTCAAAGTATTCCTTCAACCAGCCGCTGAACGGGTGCGCGCCGGACTCGGCATGGAAGAAACCCCAGGCCTTGCCTTGTTTGGCGTTGTAGCTCTCGTTGAGGTCGGCAAGCATGTTCTCGATGGCGGCAGATTCAGACAGCTCTGAATCGCGGGCATGCAGAACTGCAGGTGTGCCGTCGGGTTTTTTGTCGATCAGGTGGACGATGCAATGACGGATCGGCATGGGCTTCTCGGCTGGTTGAAGGGGAGCGGTTGGCCTCCCCGAAAAGTCGCCCAGTGTACCGCACCCATTGGTCAAGACACGCTTCGAAGGACATTTTGGACGCTCTCCGACGGGGCATATTCCTTTTTTTCACGGTTTAGAGCGATAAAGCTGACCAAATGGGTAGGTAGAAGCGGATATTTCCCCGTCTCTGTGCTAGTTTTGCCCCGTCTTACGCCAAGTCTCGGCGTTAAGCGTGCATTCAGCATCTGTCAGGTCGAACCAATCCCCGTTTCAAGCATCTATAACCCCGATCTCCGTGGTTATAGCCGGGGGTGCCAGGCCATGACGGTCGGGCTCGACGGCTGACACTGCACTCTGCAATCCATATGAATTTGATAGGGAAGGAACACCACAATGGCTATTACTAAAGACCAACTGATCGCTGACCTGGCTGAAGCTGTAGACGCACCGAAAACCACCGTGCGTGCTCTGCTGGACCAACTGAGCCAAGTTGTTGCTGATCAGCTGGAAAACGGCGGCGAAATCACTCTGCCAGGCGTTGGCAAACTGAAAGTGACCGAGCGTCCTGCCCGTACTGGCCGTAACCCTTCGACTGGCGCTGCCATCGAAATCGCTGCCAAGAAAGTTATCAAGCTGGTTGTGGCCAAAGGCCTGACCGACGCTGTTAACAAGTAAGACGCAGCAAAAAAAACCGTGCTCCGGAGCGATCCGGGCACGGTTTTTTGTTGCCTGCGATTTGGTTTATCGCACCCAGCGCTGGCGCCAGATCAACTGTTCGTTCTTGGTCTGGAAGGTCCAGGCGACGAAACGGCTTTGTTTCTGGCCCTGGGACATTTCCACCACCTGGCTTTCCAGCGCACCGGCCTTTTTCAGCGCGGTTTCAATGGCGGGCAGGTTGGAGGCTTTCGAGACCAGTGTGCTGAACCACAGCACCCGATGGGCGACCTTGGCGCTTTCGGCGATCAACTGGGTCACAAACCGCGCTTCACCGCCTTCACACCACAGCTCGGCCGATTGGCCGCCAAAGTTCAGCACCGGCAATTTACGCTTCGGATCGGCCTTGCCCAGGGCACGCCATTTGCGTTCGCTGCCCTTGGTAGCCTCTTCCATGGACGCATGGAAGGGCGGGTTGCACATGGTCAGGTCAAATGACTCGCCAGTCTCCAGCAAGCCCAGCAGGATCTGCTTGGGGTTGGTCTGCTGGCGCAGCTGGATGACCTTGCTCAAGTCATTGGACTGCACGATGGCCTTGGCGGCGGCCACCGCGATAGGGTCGACCTCCGAGCCCAGGAAGTTCCAGCGGTACTCCATGTAGCCAATCAGCGGGTAGACGCAGTTGGCGCCCATGCCGATGTCCAGCACCTTGACGATAGAGCCGCGCGGGATCTTGCCGTCGTTGTTGCTGGCCAGCAGGTCGGCGAGGAAATGCACATAGTCTGCACGCCCCGGCACCGGTGGGCACAGGTAGTCGGCCGGGATGTCCCAGTGCTGGATCCCGTAGAAGGACTTGAGCAGCGCCCGGTTGAACACGCGCACTGCATCGGGGCTGGCGAAGTCGATGCTTTCCTTGCCGTACGGGTTGATGATCACGAATTTCGCCAGTTCAGGCGTGGTCTTGATCAGCGCCGGGAAGTCGTAACGGCCCGTGTGACGGTTGCGCGGGTGCAGGGTGGCCTCTTTGCGTGGCGCTACGGGCTTTGCCGTGGCAGCGGTTTTAGGCTTCTTGCGCGGAGGTTTTGGCGTGCTGGGGGCGGTCATGATGATTCTGGTGTTGGCTCAAAGTGGGGGGCATTGTCACACATCTTGGACCCAACCCGGTCAACTGTGGGAGCTGGCTTGCCTGCGATACAGGCGACTCGGTTAATCAACCTGACCGCGTCGATGCCTTCGCAGGCAAGCCAGCTCCCACATTGATCGAGGGTGTTCAGATGGAGAGGGGGGGGGGCAAGGCATAAAAAAAGAGACCCGAAGGTCTCTTTTTTTACACAGGTTTCAGCTTACAGGCTGGAAATCCGCGCATGTTGCTCCGCCAGCTTGCCCAGGGCCTGTTCAGCCTCGGCCAGTTTGGCGCGTTCTTTCTCGATCACTTCTGCCGGTGCCTTGTCGACAAATGCCGCGTTGGACAGCTTGCCGCCCACCCGTTGCACTTCGCCTTGCAGGCGTGCGATTTCCTTGTCGAGACGGGCCAGTTCCGCACCCTTGTCGATCAGGCCGGCCATCGGCACCAGCACTTCCATGTCGCCAACCAGTGCGGTAGCAGACAACGGCGCTTCGGCATCAGCGGCCAATACTGTGATGGATTCGAGCTTCGCCAACTTCTTGAGCAGCGCATCGTTCTCGGTGAGACGACGCTGATCTTCAGCACTGGCGTTCTTCACGAACACCGCCAGGGGCTTGCCCGGGCCGATGTTCATCTCGGCGCGGATGTTGCGCGTGCCGAGCATCAGGGTCTTGAGCCATTCGATATCGCTTTCGGCCGCCTCATCGATACGTGCTTCGTTGGCCATTGGCCAAGGCTGCAGCATGATGGTCTTGCCTTCGATACCGGCCAGCGGCGCGAGGCGCTGCCAGATTTCTTCGGTGATGAACGGCATGAACGGGTGTGCCAAACGCAGCGCCACTTCCAATACGCGCACCAGGGTGCGGCGAGTGCCGCGTTGGCGTTCGATCGGCGCGTTCTCGTCCCACAGCACCGGCTTGGACAGTTCCAGGTACCAGTCGCAATACTGGTTCCAGATGAACTCGTACAGGGCCTGTGCGGCCAGGTCGAAACGGAACTGGTCGAGCTGGCGGGTCACTTCGGCTTCGGTGCGTTGCAGCTGCGAGATGATCCAGCGATCCGCCAGGCTCAGTTCGACGGCTTCGCCGTTCTGGCCGCAGTCTTCGCCCTTGTCCAGCACATAGCGCGCCGCGTTCCAGATCTTGTTGCAGAAGTTGCGATAGCCTTCGACGCGGCCCATGTCGAACTTGATGTCACGACCGGTGGACGCCAGCGAGCAGAAGGTGAAGCGCAGGGCGTCGGTGCCGTAGCTGGCGATGCCGTCGGCGAACTCGTCGCGGGTCTGCTTCTCGATCTTCTTCGCCAGTTTCGGCTGCATCAGGCCCGAGGTGCGTTTTTGCACCAGGGTTTCCAGGTCGATGCCGTCGATGATGTCCAGCGGGTCCAGTACGTTGCCCTTGGACTTGGACATCTTCTGGCCCTGGCCATCCCGCACCAGGCCGTGCACGTACACGGTCTTGAACGGAACCTGCGGGGTCCCATCTTCGTTCTTCACCAAGTGCATGGTCAGCATGATCATCCGGGCAACCCAGAAGAAAATGATGTCGAAGCCGGTGACCAGTACGTCGGTGGAGTGGAATTTCTTGAGGAATTCGGTCTGCTGCGGCCAACCCAGGGTGGAGAACGTCCACAGGCCCGAGCTGAACCAGGTGTCCAGTACGTCGTTGTCCTGCTGCAGCGCAACGTCGGCACCGAGGTTGTGCTTGGCGCGCACTTCGGCTTCGTCGCGGCCTACATAGACCTTGCCCGACTCGTCGTACCAGGCCGGAATGCGGTGGCCCCACCACAGTTGACGGCTGATGCACCAGTCCTGGATGTCACGCATCCACGAGAAGTACATGTTTTCGTACTGCTTGGGCACGAACTGGATGCGACCGTCTTCCACGGCGGCGATGGCAGGTTCTGCCAACGGCTTGGTGGACACGTACCACTGGTCGGTCAGCCACGGCTCGATCACGGTACCGGAACGGTCGCCCTTCGGCACTTTCAGGCCGTGGTCGTCCACGCTTACCAGGAGGCCGGCAGCGTCAAAGGCCGCGACGATCTGCTTGCGTGCTTCGAAACGGTCGAGGCCGGCGTATTCGGCCGGGATCTTGCCGTCGATGCTCTCGTTCAGCGTGCCGTCCAGGTTGAACACCTGGCAGGCCGGCAATACGGCGGCGTTTTTATCGAAGATGTTCAGCAGCGGCAGGTTGTGGCGCTTGCCGACTTCGTAGTCGTTGAAATCGTGGGCCGGGGTGATTTTCACACAGCCGGTGCCGAATTCAGGGTCGCAGTAGTCGTCCGCGATGATCGGGATGCGGCGGCCAACCAAGGGCAGCTCGACGAACTTGCCGATCAGCGCCTGGTAGCGCTCGTCGTTCGGGTTAACCGCGACGGCGGCGTCGCCGAGCATGGTTTCCGGACGGGTGGTGGCGACGATCAGGTAATCATTGCCTTCAGCGGTCTTGGCGCCGTCGGCCAGCGGGTACTTGAGGTTCCACAGGAAACCCTTCTCGTCGTGGTTTTCCACTTCGAGATCGGAAATTGCCGTGTGCAACTTGGTGTCCCAGTTCACCAGACGCTTGCCGCGGTAGATCAGGCCGTCTTCATGCAGGCGCACGAAGGCTTCTTTAACAGCTTCCGACAGGCCGTCGTCCATGGTGAAGCGCTCGCGGCTCCAGTCTACGGACGAACCCAGGCGACGGATCTGACGGCTGATGTTGCCGCCGGACTGGTCTTTCCATTCCCAGATCTTTTCCAGGAATTTCTCGCGACCCAGGTCGTGGCGGCTCTGGCCGGTGGCTTCGAGTTGGCGCTCCACCAGCATCTGGGTGGCGATACCGGCGTGGTCGGTGCCCGGCTGCCACAGGGTGTTGCGGCCCTGCATGCGGCGGAAACGGATCAACGCATCCATGATCGCATTGTTGAAGCCATGGCCCATGTGCAGGCTGCCAGTGACGTTCGGTGGCGGAATCATGATGGTGTAGGAATCGCCCGCGCCTTGCGGGGCGAAATAATTCTCGGATTCCCAGGTGTTGTACCAGGAAGTTTCGATGGCGTGCGGCTGGTAGGTCTTATCCATGCGCGGCGGGACCCTAGTTGGCATTTATTCAGGAAAGCCGGCAAGTATAACGGGGCAGGGCGTGGAGGGCGAGTTGAAGACGGCCTGAAGGTCGATGCAAACCAATGTGGGAGCTGGCTTGCCTGCGATAGCTATCTGTCAGTCAACTCATCAGGGCCTGATACACCGCTATCGCAGGCAAGCCAGCTCCCACAGGAGGTCTGTCCATCTCAGGACTGGTATTGGCTGAGCAATCGCTCCATCCGCGCATCCATCCGGCGTTTGATCTCCGCCTCGATATGCGGGGCAAAGTCGTCGATCACGTCCTGCATGATCAGTTGCGCGGCGGCGCGCAGTTCGTTGTCCAGGTGCAGCAGCAGGGCGTCAGGCGCTTTTTCAGCGGCGGCAGGCGCAGGTTCGGCAGCGGGAGCCTCAGCAACTGGTTCGGGTGTCACGGGCTTGCCGCCGACCATGTCGAACAGCAGCGGAATCTGTACCTCGCCCTCGACTGATTCGGTCAACAGCGGCGGTTGCAAGTCATCATCACCGAGCAACTGACGGATCGACTCCAGGTCGTCCAGCAGGTGGTCGTCTTTTTTTATAGGGTTGGGAGTGTCCATCGTTTACTCAAAGTCGTTGTAGCCGGTGATCTTGGAGAGGATAGCCCTGTTCACGGTAGAAACGGAAACTCTCCCGCGCGGCCTGACGAATAGCCGGATCTTCCACCACTACTTCGGCCACCCGGGCAAACGCCTTGGCAAAGGGCGGCACTTTCAGGTCCAGGTTGACCAGCAGGTCATGGTGATCGCCGCAACTGTCCCCTAAACCGAGGACAACAAGACCGTCGGGTTCGGACTCGGCGGGGCCGTGGGGCACGAAGCTCTCGCCCTTGAAGCGCCACAGGCGGGCGTCCAGTTCGTCGCGTTGGGCGGCATCGCTGCAGTGCAGGTAGATACGGTGGCCCATTCGCCAGGCTTTTTCGGTGAGTTTGCAGGCAAAGTCCAGGCGCGCAAGCGGGTCGGCGCTGGGCAATATATAGAAGTCGACTTGGGTCATTACATTTCCTGGGCTTACGCATAACCCCTCGTAGGAGCCCGGCTTGCCGGCGATGGCGTCTTTGAAAACGTGCGCGAAGCGTCCCCAATAGCTGGGGACTGCTTCGCAGTCCAACGGGAGCAAGCTCCCTCGCCACAACAAGCCGGGCCCTACAAGGGTGTTGCGATTAGGCCTTGGCGCGATCCAGCAGGTACTGGGTCAGCAGGGGAACCGGACGGCCAGTGGCGCCCTTGTCCTTGCCGCCGCTGGTCCAGGCCGTGCCGGCGATGTCCAGGTGCGCCCAGTTGAAGTTTTTGGCGAAGCGCGACAGGAAGCAGGCTGCGGTGATGGTGCCGGCTTTCGGGCCGCCGATGTTGGCGATGTCGGCGAACGGGCTGTCCAGCTGTTCCTGGTACTCATCGAACAGCGGCAGTTGCCAGGCGCGGTCGTCGGCTGCTTTACCGGCGCTGAGCAGTTGCTCGATCAGCTCGTCGCTGTTGCCCAGCAGGCCCGAGGTGTGGGAACCCAGGGCCACGATGCAGGCACCGGTCAGGGTGGCGATGTCGATCACGGCCTGCGGCTTGAAGCGCTCGGCGTAGGTCAGGGCGTCGCAGAGCACCAAACGGCCTTCGGCGTCGGTGTTGAGGATTTCGACGGTCTGGCCGCTCAGGGTGGTGACGATGTCGCCCGGACGGGTCGCGCCGCCGCTCGGCATGTTCTCGGCGCAGGCCAGGATGCACACCAGGTTGATCGGCAGCTTGAGCTCCAGCACGGCACGCAGGGTGCCGAACACGCTGGCGGCGCCGCCCATGTCGTACTTCATTTCGTCCATGCCCAGGCCCGGCTTGAGGCTGATGCCGCCGGTGTCGAAGGTGATGCCTTTGCCGACCAGGGCGTAAGGCTTCTCGGACTTCTTGCCGCCGTTGTATTGCATCACGATCAGGCGTGGCGGCTGGTCGCTGCCCTGGCCCACGGCGTAGAACGAGCCCATGCCCAGTTCCTTGATCTTCTTCTCGTCCAGCACTTCGACCTTCAGGCCCTTGAACTCTTTGCCCAGTGCCTTGGCTTGTTCGCCGAGGAAGGTGGGGTGGCAGATGTTCGGCGGCAGGTTGCCCAGGTCGCGGGTGAACGACATGCCCTTGGCAATGGCGGTAGCGTGGGTCACGGCGCGCTCGACTTCAGCCTGGGCAGCCTTGATGGTCAGCAGGGTGATTTTTTTCAGGGCGCGAGGTTCGGCCTTGGTGCTCTTGAATTGGTCGAAGATATAGCCGCCATCCACCAGGCTTTCAGCCAGCAGGCGGGTCTTGCCATAGCTGTCACGGCCTTTGACCACCACTTCATCCAGCGCCAGGGCCGCATCGGTGCCGCCCAGGCCTTTGAGGGTGGTGAGGATGCCGCTGACGATCTTGCGGAAAGGGCGGTCGCCCAGTTCGGCATCTTTGCCCACGCCCACCAGCAGCACGCGGTCGGCCTTGAGGTTGGGCAGGCTTTGCAGCAGCAGGCTCTGGCCCACTTTGCCGGCCAGGTCGCCGCGCTTGAGGACCGCGCTGATGGCGCCGCCGCTCAGTTCATCCAGTTGCTTGGCGGCGACGCCGAGTTTGCGGCCTTCGCCGACAGCGACCACGAGGGTGGCGGTTTTCAACGTTTCGGGGCTAACGCTTTTTACAACCAATTCCATTTTCGGGTCCCTTATAAAGGTCTGAGAGCCTGGCGTTTGTACGCAGGCTTTAAAGCATGGCAGCTGTGTAAACCGCCAGCGACAAAGGCCGCAGTTTGAACCTCGCCAGCGGAGCCTGACAACCCTTGCCAGCAGCTTTGTGTACGCGCATGAGGTTGCGCAGTGACAGGCGCGGCCAATCACAGGATAATGCGCCATCTTTTTAGCCGGCCCGTGTAAATGGGCTGACTGGTATGCTTGCTTGTTTGGCCGCCTTAGCCTGACAACCCTGGAGTGTCTGGTTTGATCGTCTTCCGTTATCTGTCCCGCGAAGTCCTGTTGACCCTGAGTGCCGTGAGTGCGGTATTGCTGGTCATCACCATGAGTGGTCGTTTCGTCAAGTTCCTTGCCCAGGCTGCCTCGGGCGCCCTGGATCCGGGCTCGTTGTTCCTGATCATGGGCTTCCGCCTGCCGGGCTTCCTGCAACTTATCCTGCCCCTTGGCCTGTTTCTCGGCATCTTGCTGGCTTATGGCCGGTTGTACCTTGAAAGCGAGATGACCGTGCTTTCCGCCACCGGCATGAGCCAGCAGCGTTTGCTGGCCATGACCATGGTGCCGGCCGCCGGTGTTGCGCTGGTGGTGGCCTGGCTGAGCATGAGCCTGGCGCCACAAGGGGCCATGCAGTTCCAGTTGCTGCTGAACAAGCAGGACGCCATGACCGAGTTCGACACCCTGGAACCAGGGCGTTTCCAGGCGCTCAATGACGGCACGCGAGTGACCTACACGGAAACCATGACAGAAGACCGCGCCAATCTGGGCGGCGTGTTCATCTCCCAGAAAAACCTGGGGCAGAACCAGAAAGACCGTGGCATTTCCATTCTGGTGGCCGACACCGGCCGCCAGGAAGTACGCCCTGACGGCAGCCGTTACCTGATCCTGGAAAATGGCTACCGCTATGACGGCAGCCCTGGCCTGGCGGACTATCGTGCAATCAAGTACGACACCTATGGCGTGATGCTCGCCAAGCCCGATGTCAGTGACGAAGTGACCGACCGCGATGCGCTGCCGACCTCGTCGCTGTTCGGCAGCCAGGAGCTGCGCTCCATTGCCGAACTGCAGTGGCGTCTGTCCCTGCCGTTGCTGGTGTTCATTGTCACACTGATGGCCGTGCCGCTGTCGCGCGTCAACCCGCGCCAGGGCCGTTTCCTCAAGCTGCTGCCGGCGATCCTGCTGTACATGGCCTACCTCACCATCCTGATTTCCGCCCGTGGTTCCCTGGAGAAAGGCAAGCTGTCGCCGGTCCTGGGCCTGTGGTGGGTGCACGGGATTTTCCTGGCGATCGGCCTGGGGTTGCTCTACTGGGAGCCTATTCGTTTGAAAATGAAGAGCCGTCGTGGCCTGAAGGAGCTGGCTCGTGGCTAAGCTAGATCGCTACATTGGTAGCAGCGTACTGATCGCCATCCTGGCGGTATTGGGCATCATCCTCGGCCTGGCTTCGTTGTTCGCCTTTATTGATGAAGTTGGCAACGTCACCAATACCTACACGGTCATGGACGTGCTGGGCTTCGTGGCGCTCACCGCCCCGCGTCGCCTCTACGACATGATGCCGATGGCCGCGTTGATCGGTTGCCTGATCGGCCTGGGCAGCCTGGCCAGCAGCAGCGAACTGACCATCATGCGCGCAGCCGGTGTTTCCATCGGCCGCATCGTCTGGGCGGTGATGAAACCCATGCTGCTGCTGATGGCCTGCAGCGTGCTGATCGGCGAGTACGTGGCACCGCCCTCCGAAGCTGCAGCCCAGGCCAACCGCGCCCTGGCACAGGGTTCGGGCGATGCGCAAAGCTCCAAGCACGGCCTGTGGCACCGCCAGGGTGATGAGTTCATCCACATCAACGCCGTGCAACCGGGCGGCCTGTTGATTGGTGTGACGCGCTACACCTTCGACAAAGAGCGTCACATGTTGTCGTCCAGCTTCGCCAAGCGTGCGCAGTACAGTGATCAAAAGTGGCAGCTGACCGATGTCACCACCACTTACTTCCGCAATATCGGCCAGGGCACCAAGGCCAGCACCGAAGTCATCAGCGTGCCGAGCGAAGCGTGGGATATCGCGCTTAAGCCGGAACTTCTGAATACGGTAGTGATGATCCCGGAAAGCCTGCCGATCTCCGGGCTTTGGGGCTACATCCATTACCTGAAGGATCAGGGCCTGAACAATGGCCGCTACTGGCTGGCATTCTGGGTAAAAGTCTTGCAGCCGGTGGTAACTGCTGCCCTGGTGTTGATGGCCATCTCGTTCATCTTCGGCCCGCTGCGCTCCGTGACCCTGGGGCAGCGTGTGTTCACCGGCGTGCTGGTAGGTTTCACCTTCCGCATTGCCCAGGACCTGCTCGGCCCCTCGAGCCTGGTGTTTGGCTTCTCGCCGCTGTTTGCGGTGCTGGTGCCTACCACTATTTGCGCCCTGGCCGGGTTCTGGCTGTTGCGCCGGGCCGGTTGATACCGCGCTTATGTTCAAAAAATGCCCCAGTCGAGAGACCGGGGCATTTTTGTTCTGGTCAGCAAAGATGACGTCTGGCCAGAGCATCAGGTACAATTCCCGGCTATTTTTCAGCGGGCAATCTGCCTGCAGCCTTTTTGAGTGTTGATCCGTGAGTGATTTGAGTCATATCCGCAATTTCTCCATCATCGCCCACATTGACCATGGCAAGTCGACGCTGGCCGATCGATTCATCCAGATGTGCGGCGGCCTTGCCGAGCGTGAAATGGAAGCCCAGGTACTGGATTCCATGGACCTCGAACGCGAGCGCGGGATCACCATCAAGGCCCACAGCGTTACGCTGTACTACAAAGCCAAAGACGGCATCACCTACCAGCTGAACTTCATTGATACCCCGGGCCACGTCGACTTCACCTACGAAGTCAGCCGTTCCCTGGCGGCCTGTGAAGGTGCCTTGCTGGTGGTTGACGCAGGCCAGGGCGTTGAAGCGCAATCGGTTGCCAACTGCTACACCGCGATCGAGCAGGGCCTGGAAGTCATGCCCGTGCTGAACAAGATCGACCTGCCACAGGCCGAGCCCGAGCGCGTCAAGGAAGAGATCGAGAAGATCATCGGCATCGACGCCACCGACGCCGTCACCTGCAGCGCCAAGACCGGCCTGGGTGTCGACGAAGTGCTCGAACGCCTGGTGCACACCATTCCTGCGCCCACCGGCAACTACGACGATCCGCTGCAAGCGTTGATCATCGACTCCTGGTTCGACAACTACCTGGGCGTTGTCTCCCTGGTACGCGTGCGCCACGGCCGTGTGAAGAAGGGCGACAAGATCCTGGTCAAATCCACCGGCAAGATCCACCTGGTGGACAGCGTCGGTGTGTTCAACCCCAAGCACACCGCTACCGTTGATCTGAAAGCCGGTGAAGTAGGCTTCATCATCGCCGGCATCAAGGACATTCACGGTGCACCGGTGGGTGACACCCTGACCTTGAGCTCCACGCCCGACGTCGACGTGCTGCCAGGTTTCAAGCGCATCCAGCCACAGGTCTACGCCGGCCTGTTTCCGGTCAGCTCCGATGACTTCGAAGATTTCCGCGAAGCCCTGCAAAAGCTGACCCTCAACGACTCGTCGTTGCAGTACACCCCGGAAAGCTCCGACGCCCTGGGCTTCGGCTTCCGCTGCGGTTTCCTGGGCATGCTGCACATGGAAATCATCCAGGAGCGCCTCGAGCGCGAATACGACCTGGACCTGATCACCACCGCGCCAACGGTTATTTTCGAGCTGTTGCTGAAAACTGGTGAAACGATTTACGTCGACAACCCGTCCAAGCTCCCGGATCTCTCGGCCATCGACGACATGCGCGAGCCTATCGTGCGGGCCAATATCCTGGTGCCGCAGGAGCACCTGGGCAACGTCATCACCCTGTGCATCGAAAAGCGTGGCGTACAACGCGACATGCTGTTCCTCGGTACCCAGGTGCAAGTCACCTACGACATGCCGATGAACGAAGTGGTCCTGGACTTCTTCGACCGCCTCAAGTCCACCAGTCGCGGCTATGCTTCGCTGGATTACCATTTCGACCGTTACCAATCGGCTAATCTGGTGAAACTGGACGTGCTGATCAATGGCGACAAGGTCGATGCCCTGGCGCTGATCGTGCACAAGGACAACGCGCACTACAAAGGTCGCCAGTTGACCGAGAAGATGAAAGAACTGATTCCGCGCCAGATGTTCGACGTCGCGATCCAGGCCGCCATTGGCGGGCAGATCATTGCACGGACCTCCGTCAAGGCTCTCAGAAAGAACGTACTGGCCAAATGCTACGGCGGTGACGTAAGCCGTAAGCGCAAGCTGCTTGAGAAGCAAAAGGCCGGTAAAAAACGCATGAAGCAAGTAGGCAACGTGGAAGTTCCACAAGAAGCCTTCCTTGCGGTGCTCAGGTTGGATAGTTAGGTCCTATGTCACTAAATTTCCCGCTGTTGCTGGTCATCGCCGTTGCCGTTTGCGGTCTCCTGGCGTTGCTCGATCTGGTGTTCTTCGCCCCGCGTCGGCGGGCGGCTATCGCGTCCTATCAGGGCAGCGTCGGCCAGCCCGATGCCGTGGTGATCGAGAAGCTGAACAAAGAGCCGCTGCTGGTTGAGTACGGCAAGTCGTTCTTCCCGGTGCTGTTCATCGTGCTGGTGTTGCGTTCGTTCCTGGTGGAGCCGTTCCAGATCCCTTCGGGGTCGATGAAGCCGACCCTGGACGTGGGCGACTTCATCCTGGTGAACAAGTTCTCCTACGGGATCCGTTTGCCGGTGATCGATAAGAAGGTCATCCAGGTGGGTGATCCGCAGCGTGGCGATGTGATGGTGTTCCGCTACCCAAGCGACCCGAACGTTAACTACATCAAGCGTGTGGTGGGCCTGCCGGGTGACGTGATCCGCTACACCAGCGACAAGCGCTTGTTCGTCAATGGCGAGTCGGTTGCCGAGAAATTGATCGGCGCCGAGCCGAACACCCTGGGCAGCGCTGAGCTGTACCTGGAAAAACTCGGTGCGGTGGAGCACGAAATCCGCAAGGAAATGAGCCGCTACCGCGCGATGCCGGATGGCGAGTGGAAAGTGCCAGCCGGGCACTACTTCATGATGGGCGACAACCGCGACAACTCCAACGACAGCCGGTACTGGGATGATCCCAACATTCCCAAGGACCTGCTGGGCATGGTCCCCGACGAGAACATCGTCGGCAAGGCCTTTGCGGTCTGGATGAGCTGGCCGGAACCCAAGCTCAGCCACCTGCCGAACTTCTCGCGGGTCGGGCTGATCAAGTAATACAAGCGGCGCTGTGAACACAGCGCCGAATGCTTTTCTGGGGCTGGGACAATTTTGTAGCCGGCCCCAAGCAGCACCAACCAGGATGTGAATTTGAACACTGCGTCAATCGTCGATGGCCGCCGGTGCCACCAACTAGATATGGATAAACCGTGACCGTTTCCCTAAGTCGTCTCGAGCGCCAGCTCGGCTACACCTTCAAGGACCAGGAATTGATGGTCCTTGCCCTCACACACCGCAGTTTTGCCGGGCGTAATAACGAGCGCCTGGAATTCCTCGGTGATGCCATCCTCAATTTCGTCGCCGGTGAAGCGCTGTTCGAGCGTTTCCCCCAAGCCCGTGAAGGCCAGCTGTCGCGCCTGCGCGCGCGCCTGGTGAAGGGCGAAACCCTGGCCGTGCTGGCCCGTGGCTTCGGCCTGGGCGAGTACCTGCGCCTGGGCTCCGGCGAATTGAAGAGCGGCGGTTTCCGTCGCGAGTCGATCCTGGCCGACGCCCTTGAAGCGCTGATCGGTGCGATCTACCTGGACGCAGGCATGGAAGCGGCCAAGGAGCGGGTCACCGCCTGGCTGACCTCCGAGATCGAAAGCCTCACGCTGGTCGACACCAACAAAGACCCCAAGACCCGCCTGCAGGAATTCCTGCAGTCCCGTGGTTGCGAACTGCCACGCTATGAAGTGGTGGATATCCAGGGTGAACCCCATTGCCGCGTGTTCTTCGTGGAATGTGAAATCACCTTACTGAACGAAAAAAGCCGAGGTCAGGGTGTGAGCCGTCGTATTGCCGAACAGGTAGCGGCCGCAGCAGCACTGATTGCCCTGGGCGTGGAGAATGGCCATGACTGATTCAACCGCAACACGCTGTGGCTATGTTGCCATCGTCGGCCGCCCGAACGTGGGCAAGTCCACGTTGCTCAACCACATCCTCGGCCAGAAGCTCGCGATCACTTCGCGCAAGCCCCAGACCACCCGCCACAACATGCTGGGCATCAAGACCGAAGGCAACGTGCAAGCGGTCTACGTCGACACCCCGGGCATGCACAAAGGCGGCGAGAAAGCCCTCAACCGCTACATGAACAAGACCGCTTCGGCGGCGTTGAAAGACGTCGACGTGGTGATCTTCGTGGTCGACCGCACCAAGTGGACCGACGAGGACCAGATGGTCCTGGAGCGCGTGCAGTACGTCACCGGCCCGCTGATCGTCGCGCTGAACAAGACCGACCGTATCGAAGACAAAGCCGAGCTGATGCCGCACCTGAGCTGGCTGCAGGAACAACTGCCGAACGCCCAGATCATCCCGATCTCGGCCCAGCACGGCCACAACCTGGATGCCCTCGAGCGCGTGATCGCCGAGCACCTACCGGAGAACGAGCACTTCTTCCCGGAAGACCAGATCACCGACCGCAGCAGCCGTTTCCTCGCCGCCGAACTGGTGCGCGAGAAGATCATGCGCCAGATGGGTGCCGAGCTGCCGTACCAGATCACCGTCGAGATCGAAGAGTTCAAGCAGCAGGGCAAGACCTTGCACATCCATGCGCTGATCCTCGTCGAGCGTGACGGCCAGAAGAAAATCATCATTGGTGACAAGGGCGAGCGCATCAAGCGCATCGGCACCGAGGCGCGCAAGGACATGGAGCTGCTGTTCGACTCCAAGATCATGCTCAACCTGTGGGTGAAGGTGAAAGGCGGCTGGTCGGACGACGAGCGCGCACTGCGATCCCTGGGCTACGGCGACCTGTAAGCGCCCTTCGGTAACGCCGCAAGTTAAAATGTGGGAGCGGGCTTGCTCGCGAATACGGTTTATCAGTGATGAATGTATCGACTGACACTCCGCTTTCGCGAGCAAGCCCGCTCCCACATTGGATAGTCGCAGTTTTCAAGACCGTGCTTGTCAGCGAGAACCTAATGTCCCAATCCCCACCCCCCAGCCAACCCGCCTACGTCCTGCACAGCCGCGCCTACCGCGAGACCAGCGCCCTGGTGGATTTCCTGACGCCCCAAGGCCGCCTGCGCGCGGTGTTGCGCAGCGCACGGGGCAAGGCGGGCACATTGGCGCGGCCTTTCGTGGCGCTGGACGTGGAGTTTCGCGGCAAGGGCGAACTGAAAAACGTCGGCCGCATGGAAAGCGTCGGCACTTCCGCCTGGCTCAATGGCGAGGCGCTGTTCAGCGGCCTGTACCTCAACGAACTGCTGATTCGCCTGCTGCCGGCCGAAGACCCGCACCCGGCCGTGTTCGATCACTACGCCGCCACCCTGCTGGCCCTGGCCGAAGGTCGCCCTTTGGAGCCGCTGCTGCGCGCTTTCGAATGGCGCTTGCTCGACGACCTGGGCTACGGCTTTGAACTGGCCAACGACCTGCACGGCGAGCCCATCGCCGCCGATGGCATGTATCGCCTGCAAGTCGACGCGGGCTTGGAGCGGGTGTACCTGCTACAACCCGGCCTGTTCCAGGGCACCGAGTTGCTGGCCATGAGCGAAGCCGACTGGACCGCCCCCGGTGCCTTGTCCGCCGCCAAGCGCCTGATGCGCCAGGCCCTGGCCGTGCACTTGGGCGGACGGCCGCTGGTCAGTCGCGAGTTGTTTCGAAAGCCCTGACAACCCCGTGTATGCTGTGCGGCGTTTCTTTCCCTTTTCAGGAGCGCTTCCGTGACCACCAGCAATCGCATTCTTCTTGGCGTCAACATCGACCACGTCGCCACCCTGCGCCAGGCCCGGGGCACCCGTTACCCCGACCCGGTCAAGGCCGCGCTGGACGCCGAAGAAGCGGGCGCCGACGGCATCACCGTGCACCTGCGCGAAGACCGCCGCCACATCCAGGAGCGCGATGTGCTGGTGCTCAAGGATGTGCTGCAAACCCGCATGAACTTCGAGATGGGTGTGACCGAAGAGATGATGCAGTTCGCCGAACGCATCCGCCCAGCGCACATCTGCCTGGTGCCCGAAACCCGCCAGGAACTGACCACCGAAGGCGGCCTCGACGTGGCTGGCCAAGAGGCGCGGATCAAGGCGGCTGTTGAGCGCCTGTCGAAGCTGGGCAGCGAAGTCTCGCTGTTCATCGACGCCGACGAGCGCCAGATCGAAGCTTCCCGCCGTGTCGGCGCGCCGGCCATCGAACTGCACACCGGCCGTTACGCCGATGCCACCACGCCCACCGAAGTGGCGGACGAGCTGCAACGCATCATTGATGGTGTGAGCTGCGGTCTCAAGGAAGGCCTGATCGTCAACGCCGGCCATGGCCTGCATTACCACAACGTCGAAGCAGTGGCGGCGATCAACGGCATCAACGAACTGAACATCGGCCATGCGCTGGTGGCTCATGCGCTGTTCGTCGGTTTCAAAGGCGCTGTGGCGGAGATGAAGGCGCTGATCCTGGCTGCCGCCAAGGCCTGACTCAACACAGTCTAAAAACCACTGAAGATCAAAAATGTGGGAGCGGGCTTGCCCGCGATTGCGGTGAACCAGTCAATGCTGCATTTGCTGACCCACCGCTATCGCAGGCAAGCCAGCTCCCACAGTTGATCTTTGGGGTGTCCGAAGCTGTGGTCGCCCGGCAAAACCCTTTGAATTCGGCCATGCGGCAATGCGAAGCCTTACTGTTTAGCCGATGCCGGTGTATCGTATCTGCCCTTTGCAGGCCCTGGCCTGCGGCAGATACGTGAGGTTGTTGTGTCCCGATCCTTTTCCCGTCGACAAATCCTGGGTGGTCTTGCAGGCCTTGCCGTCGTGGGCGTCGGTGCCGGTGGCGCCTACCGCTACTGGCTGGGGAAAGTCGCCGAGTCCGAGGCGGGCCACGATTACGAACTGATCGCCGCGCCTCTGGATGTGGAGCTGGTGCCTGGGCACAAGACCCAGGCCTGGGCGTTCGGCCCATCGGCGCCTGGCACCGAGTTGCGTGTGCGCCAGGGCGAATGGCTGCGGGTGCGTTTCATCAACCACCTGCCGGTCGCCACCACCATCCACTGGCACGGCATCCGCCTGCCGCTGGAAATGGACGGCGTGCCCTATGTCTCCCAACTGCCAGTACTGCCCGGCGAATACTTCGACTACAAATTCCGTGTGCCCGATGCGGGCAGCTACTGGTATCACCCCCACGTGAACAGCAGCGAAGAACTCGGCCGTGGCCTGGTCGGCCCGCTGATCATCGAAGAGCGCGAACCCACCGGTTTCAAGCACGAACGCACCCTGAGCCTGAAAAGCTGGCACGTGGACGAGGAGGGCGCCTTTGTCGCGTTCAGCGTGCCCCGTGAGGCAGCACGCGGCGGCACGGCCGGGCGCTTGTCGACCATCAATGGTGTGTCCCAGGCGGTCATCGACTTGCCGGCCGGGCAGATCACCCGCGTACGCCTGCTCAACCTCGACAACACCCTGACCTATCGCATCAACATTCCGGATGTCGAAGCGCAGATCTACGCGCTGGACGGCAACCCCATCGAGCCGCGCCCACTGGGCAAGGAATACTGGCTGGGCCCCGGCATGCGCATCTGCCTGGCGATCAAGGCGCCGGCGGCCGGCGAGGAACTGTCGATCCGCAACGGCCCGGTGCGCCTGGGCACCTTCCGGTCGGTGGCCAATGCCGATGCGCCTACCGAATGGCCACCCGCGTTGCCCGCCAACCCGATTGCCGAGCCCGACCTGGCCAATGCCGAGAAACTCAACTTCAATTTCGAATGGGTGGGCTCGGTGTCGGTCGATACCGACAACGGCAAGCCGCCCAGCCTGTGGCAAATCAACGGCAAGGCCTGGGACATCACCGACAAGACCTGCGCCGACCGCCCGATTGCCAAGCTGGAGAAGGGCAAGAGCTACATTTTCGAATTGAAGAACATGACCCAGTACCAGCACCCGATCCACTTGCACGGCATGAGCTTCAAGGTGATCGCCTCAAACCGCCACACGGTGATCCCGTACTTCACCGACACCTACCTGCTGGGCAAGAACGAACGTGCCCGCGTGGCCTTGGTGGCGGATAACCCGGGGGTGTGGATGTTCCACTGCCACGTGATCGACCACATGGAAACCGGCCTGATGGCCGCCATCGAGGTGGCGTGATGCGCCAGTTTCGCCCCGCCGCCATCATCGACCGCAGCCGCGACCAGGACTTCATGCGCGAAGCCTTGGCCCTCGCCGCCCAAGGCGCCGCGCTGGGCGAAGTGCCCGTGGGTGCGGTGCTGGTGCAGGACGGTGAAATCATCGGCCGGGGCTTCAATTGCCCCATCAGCGGCAACGACCCCAGCGCCCATGCCGAGATGGTCGCCATCCGCGCCGCCGCGCAAGCCATCAGCAATTACCGGTTGGTGGGCAGCACGCTGTATGTGACGCTGGAGCCGTGCAGCATGTGCGCCGGCCTGATCGTGCATTCGCGGATTGCGCGGGTGGTGTACGGCGCACTGGAGCCCAAGGCGGGGATCGTGCAGAGCCAGGGGCAGTTTTTTACCCAAGGCTTTCTCAACCATAAGGTGCTGTTTGAAGGTGGCGTACTGGCCGAGGAGTGCGGCACTGTACTCAGCGAATTCTTCAAGGCCCGCCGCGCCAAACCACAAGCCACCTGATACCGCATACCCCTGTGGGAGCTGGCTTGCCTGCGATGCAGACACCTCGGTAGGTCAGGCAAACCCAGGTGATGCCATCGCAGGCAAGCCAGCTCCCACCGTTGATCTCCATTTATTCAGATGGCGTGGGGTTATTTCTTGGCGATGATCACCGCCCGCATCGGCGCCGGCAGCCCTTCGATCGTCTTGCTGTGATCTTGCGGGTCCAGGAAGTCACTCAGTGACTGATACTTCATCCACTCCGTCCCGCGCTGTTCCTCGACCGTCGTCACGCTCACATCCACGCAACGCACATCACTGAAGCCCGCACGGCGCAGCCACAGCATCAGCGCGGGCACCGACGGCAGGAACCACACGTTGCGCATCTGCGCATAACGGTCTTCCGGCACCAGCACCTGTTGCTGATCACCTTCCACCACCAGGGTTTCCAGCACCAGTTCGCCGCCCTTGACCAAGGTGTCTTTCAGCGCGAGTAGATGCTCGATGGGCGAACGGCGGTGGTAGAACACGCCCATGGAAAACACGGTGTCGAAGCCTTCCAGATTGCTCGGCAGGTCCTCAAACGGGAACGGCAAATGCCAGGCCTTGGGTTCTGACAGGTAACGCTGAACCGCCTGGAACTGGCAGAAGAACAACCAGTTCGGATCAACGCCAATCACGCTGTCGGCACCGGCGCCGAGCATGCGCCACATGTAGTAGCCGTTGCCGCAGCCCACATCGAGGATGCGCTTGCCCTTGAGGTTCAAGTGCGGTGCCACCCGCGACCACTTCCAGTCCGAGCGCCATTCGGTGTCCACGTGCACGCCGAACAGGTTGAACGGGCCCTTGCGCCACGGGCTCAGGCCCATCAGCGCGGTGCGCATTTGTGCGCGGGTGTCGTCGTCGCAGTCGGTGTCGAGGGTCAGGCCACCCAGCAAATCCACGTCACTGGGCTGGATCTTCGGCAACGCATCCAGCGCACTCTGCCAGCGTTCCAGGTCGCCATGACCTTTCTCCATCTTGCTATCGAGTTGCGCTTGCAGGCCCTGGGCCCACACGGCCAGGGGAGTGCCGACCAAATGGCGGGCAAGGGGGGACAGATCAATCATGGCAAGGCAATCAACGAGGCAAAGTTAAGACACTGGAACCACGGCACGACTTTCGAGAACCCGGCCGCCAGCAGGCGTTCGCGGTGTTCTTCGAGGCTGTCGGGCTTCATGACGTTTTCGATGGCGCTGCGCTTCTGGGCGATTTCCAGTTCGCTGTAGCCGTTGGCGCGTTTGAACGCGATATGCAGGTCGGTGAGCAAGGCGTGCTCTTCGGGGTCATTGAAGCGCAGCTTCTCCGACAGGATCAGCGCACCGCCCGGCAGCAATGACTGACGAATGCGCGACAGCAACGCCAGGCGCTCATCGGGCGCGATGAATTGCAGGGTGAAGTTCAGTGCCACCACCGAGGCCGGCTGGAACTGCAGCGCGAGGATATCGCCCTCGATCACCTCAACCGGCAACAGCTCCTGGAACATCGAGTCCTGGCCATTGAGGTATTCGCGGCAGCGCTCGACCATCGCCGCCGAGTTATCCACTGCGATCACCCGGCAACCGTCGGTGCGCACATGGCGGCGCAAGGCTTGGGTCACCGCGCCCAAGGACGACCCCAGGTCGTAGAGCACGCTGTTGGGTTGGGCGAATTGGGCGGCGAGCACCCCGAGGTTTTCGACGATGGTCGGATAACCCGGCACCGAGCGCTTGATCATGTCCGGGAACACCCGCACCACGTCCTCGTTAAAGGCGAAGTCCGGCACCTGGGTCAGGGGCTGGGCGAATAGGCGATCGGGTTCTTTGCTCACGGTTGTTCCGGCATTGATGGGGAAAGGCCGGCATTTTAGCCAACTTGGCCCTCGTGTGCGCGGGTTGTCTGATGGAACGCCGATGCAGTGATACCCCACTGCCCCAGCCAATAGGTGGTGATCAGCAAATAGGGCGCAGCCTCGAATGCCACGACGAAACGGTTGATCCCAATCAGCGTGTCGGAAAACACAAACGACGCCGCGCCCGCTGCCGCCAAGGCCGCCGAGCGCTTTGGCACGCCGCTGCCCAGGCGTGCCAGCGCACGCCAGAGCATGGCGGTGATCACGGTGGCGTAAACCACCACCGGTATCAGCAAATCGCCCAGGCCGTGGGAAACCAGGATGCTCAACAGCACTGCACCCACGGCCAGGGCCAACACCAACGGCAGCAGCGCCAGGCGGCGGCAGTCACTGAAATAAGCCTTGAGGTACGCCAAGTGGGCGAACAGAAAGGCGCCCAGGCCAAAGATAAACAGGTCGCCCGGCCAGGCGAGTAACACATCGCCCACCAGGGAAAAAATCAGCCCCAGGCTGATCCAGCGTCGATAGTCAGTGGGCGGTGCGTCGTGCAGCCAACCGAGCAGCGCCAATACTGGCAGCGGTTTGACCAGCAAGCACAGCAAGGTCGCATGGGTGGTCAGGCCGTAGATAAAAGTACCGGCGCCCATCAACGCAAGAATCAGCCAAGGCATATCAGTTCACCGTGATGGCGCAGTCGAAGGATTCGGCAGGTTCGGCTTCCGGCTCCCAAGGTTGTTGGGAGGTCAGGCGCAAACGGCCCTGGCCGGTCGCAAACGCCTGGAAGCGCCAGGTGGACTGGCCGCCACCGCCGACGACGCCGGACTCCGAGCTGCTGTAGACCTCGGGGCTCAAGGCGCGCAGTACGCCGCCAGCAGAGTCCTGGATGGCCCAGCGGTAGCCGGTGGTGGGGTTGCTGGGCAGGGTGAGGATCAAGTTTTGCCCGTTTTTGAGCTGGAGCGGACAGGCGCTCTGGTCTTCCACGGTGACGTTCTGTTTCGGCGCACTGGCGCACGCAGCCAGCAGGGCAAGGCTCAGGGGGAGAAGCAGGCGGGCAGCGGTCATGGGGGCTCCGTTCATTCACGACGAACGGCGAGCATAACCGAAGATGAGACAAGGTGTGACAAGAGGGGTTTGTGTTGTTGCGACAGACGCCATCGCGGGCAAGCCCGCTCCCACATTTGACCGATTTGTCATCAACAACACCGATCCCTGTGGGAGCCGGGCTTGCCCGCGATGAGGCCAGACCAGGCATTACATCACGATCAGAACAGCACCTTCGCCACATCCGCAAAGCGCTTGGCAAAGTGCACGGTCATGCCTTCCTTCAAGTACTCCGGCAACTCTTCAAAACTGCCACGGTTCGGCTCCGGCAAGATCAGCTCATGAATCTTCTGGCGCCGCGCCGCAATCACCTTCTCGCGCACCCCGCCAATCGGCAGTACATGCCCGGTCAACGTCAGCTCACCGGTCATGGCCACGCCTTTCTTCGGCGGTTGGTTACGCGCCAGCGACAGCAGCGCACTGGCCATGGTCACGCCCGCGCTCGGGCCGTCTTTAGGCGTGGCACCTTCCGGCACGTGCAGGTGCACAAAGGCTTCGTCGAAGAACTTCGGATCACCGCCGAACGACTTCAGGTTCGAGCTGATGTAGCTGTAGGCAATTTCGGCGGACTCCTTCATCACTTCACCCAATTGCCCGGTGAGCTTGAAGCCCCGGTTGAGCGTGTGAATGCGCGTGGCCTCGATCGGCAGGGTGGCGCCGCCCATGCTGGTCCAGGCCAGCCCGGTGATGACGCCGGTGCCAGACAAGACCTGCTCGTTGCGGAACACCGGCATGCCCAGTGAGCTTTCCAGGTCCTTGTTGCCGATCTTGATCACCGAGTCCGGCTCATCCAGCAGTTTGACCACCGCCTTGCGCACCAGCTTGCCCAGCTGTTTCTCCAGCTGTCGCACCCCGGCTTCCCGCGCATAGCCGTCGATCAATGCACGCAGGGCGCCGTCGCTGATGGTCAGGCTGTTTTTCGCCACACCGGCTTTTTCCAGCTGCTTTGGCCACAGGTGGCGCTTGGCGATGGCGACTTTTTCTTCGGTGATATAGCCCGACAGGCGAATCACTTCCATACGGTCCAGCAACGGCCCGGGAATGGAGTCCAGGGTGTTGGCGGTGCACACGAACAGCACCTTGGACAGGTCCAGGCGCAGGTCCAGGTAGTGGTCGAGGAATTCGACGTTCTGCTCCGGGTCCAGGGTTTCCAGGAGCGCCGACGCCGGGTCGCCCTGGAAGCTCTGGCCCATCTTGTCGATCTCGTCGAGCATGATCACCGGGTTCATCACTTCCACATCTTTCAGCGCCTGCACCAGCTTGCCCGGCAGGGCGCCGATGTAGGTGCGGCGATGGCCCTTGATCTCGGCTTCGTCGCGCATGCCGCCGACACTGAAGCGATAGAACGGCCGCCCCAGGGACTCGGCGATGGATTTGCCGACGCTGGTCTTGCCCACGCCGGGCGGGCCGACCAGCAGCACGATGGAACCGGCGACCTCACCTTTGTAGGCACCCACCGCGAGGAATTCGAGGATGCGACTCTTGATGTCGTCCAGGCCCGCGTGGTGTTTATCCAGCACCTTGCGCGCGTGTTTCAGGTCGAGCTTGTCCTCGCCATACACGCCCCACGGCACCGAGGTGGCCCAGTCCAGGTAGTTGCGCGTCACGGCGTATTCCGGCGAGCCCGTTTCCAGGATCGACAGCTTGTTCATCTCTTCGCTGATGCGCTTTTGCGCCTGGGTCGGCAGCACTTTGCCCACCAGGCGCTGCTCGAACTGCTCGACGTCCGCGCTGCGGTCGTCCTTGGTCAGGCCCAGCTCCTGCTGGATGACCTTGAGCTGTTCCTTGAGGAAGAACTCGCGCTGGTGCTCGCCGATCTTGCGGTTCACCTCGGCGGAGATTTCCTTTTGCAGGCGCGCAACTTCAACCTCCTTGCGCAGCATCGGCAGCACTTTTTCCATGCGCTTGAGCATGGGCACGCAGTCCAGCACTTCCTGCAACTCGTTACCGGTGGCCGAGGTCAGCGCGGCGGCGAAATCGGTGAGTGGCGACGGGTCGTTAGGGCTGAAGCGGTTGAGGTAGTTCTTCAACTCTTCACTGTACAGCGGGTTGAGGGGCAGCAGTTCCTTGATCGCATTGATCAGCGCCATGCCGTAGGCCTTGACCTCATCGGTCGGCTCGGAGGGCTGGTGCGGGTATTCGACTTCCACCAGGTACGGCGGGCGGTGGTGCTTGAGCCAGGTCTTGATGCGCACCCGGGTCAGGCCCTGGGCGACGAATTGCAGCTTGCCGTTCTCGCGGCTGGCGTGATGCACCTTCACCAGCGTGCCGTACAGCGGCAGGGCGGAGGTGTCGAAATGGCGCGGGTCTTCTGGCGGCGTCTCCATGAAGAACAGGGCCAGGGAGTGGTGGTCGGACTTGCTCACCAGCTCCAGGGTTTCGGCCCAGGGTTCTTCATTGACGATCACCGGCAGCACTTGGGCCGGGAAGAACGGGCGATTGTGGATCGGGATGATGTAGACCTTGTCGGGCAGGTTCTGCCCAGGCAGCGCCAGGCCGGTGTTCGACGAAGGGGTTTCAGCGTTTTCGGGGTCGGCGTAGTCGTTCAGGTCATAATCAGGGAAGGCTTGCTGGTCGCTCATGGGGCACCTGCATAAGGAAGTATGGAGGTTAGATGGGGCGGCGCAGCGGTGGTTTCAATGGCGTTGAGCAGTTAGCAACAAATTGCATGATATTGACTGTAGCAGCCGGCTTGCCGGCGATGGCGCCACACCTGCTGGTGCAAAGGTGTCTGACCCACCGCGATCGCCGGCAAGCCGGCTCCTACAGGTGAATAGCGTTGAGTCAGCTGATTTTGTGCAGGTAGCTGGGCAGCGGCTGTTCGGGCAATACCGACAACACCTTCAACCGCTGCAACATCCGCTGCCTGGCCCGCTGCAAATGCTCGCGCAGGTTCAACGCTGCCGCATCAAACGCCCCATGCAGCAGCAACTCCAGAATCAAGCGATGTTCGGCCAACATGGCAGGGTCGGCACCGATTCCCAGCAAACGGTAGAAAATCCGGCTGATGATCATCGGGCTCTGGCCCTGGCGGATCAGCGCGGCAATCTTGCGGTTTTGCAAGCCGGCCAGGCAGCGTTGGTGCAGGTCTTCTTCGATCTGCTCGATGGCTTCCAGGCTGCAGTGGGGGCTGTCCTGGGCATCCCGCACGCGTTGCAACATGGCTTCGAGCAACTCGCGGTCCAGGTTGGGCGCGCTCTGGCGTAACGCTTCGGGTTCCAGGCAGGCGCGCAGTTCGTAGTCTTCGGTGACTTCCCGTGCGGTCAACGGCCCGGCCAGCCATTGGGAGTAGGGCTCTTTTTCCACCAGGCCACGGTCGCGCAAGCGCATCAACGCCTCACGCACCACCGCGCGGCTGACCCCGTAGTGGTCGGCGGCGGCTTGTTCATCCAGGCGGTAATGGCCGAAAGCGATGCAGGTGGACAGCGCCGCGCCGATCTCCTCGACGATGCGCTCGCCCAGCGGCCGAGTGTCCACCAAGTCCTGCTCGCCATCCAGGCCCAGGTGGGCATGGCTCAATGGCAGGCGCAGCGGCTCCATCGCCAAGCCTTCTGGGTTGATCAGGTAACCCCGGCCATTGAAGCGGCAGATCAGGCCTTCGTCATGCAGCAAATCCAGGGCCCTACGCACCGGCACGCGGCTGGTGCCGAACAGCTCGGCCAGCGGCGCTTCGAGCAACACCAGGCCGTGGCGGGCAGTGCCATTGACGATCGCATCACGCAGAACCTGGTGAATCATCGCGTAACGGGAGGCCGAGGTGGACACTGCTTTCATCGGTTTCTCTGAGGCATGTAGGACGGTGGCCGGGGATTCTCTCATAAGTCGTGCCTGTCACTCTGCGCCACGTCAGTGGCACTTATTTGGGGCCTTGCCGATGGGGTTGTTACTTTTCTGCACCAAAATGTACTTATTTATAAAAGATACATTATTTCATTGAAGGCGCTTTGCGATGCCCCGGCAAGATTTTTTTGCCTGGCTTGAAACCATCTATCCCGTAGCTCAAGGCCAAAAACCTGAGCAGCGCAAAATCTGTTCGGCAGAGACTGGCACGAAAGCTGCCTTTGTAAAATGTACATTTTATTAATATGTACGTTTTTTGAGGGTCATCTTGATGTCAGACGCCACTTCCATGGCCGAGGCTTTTGCCAGCGGTCGCAGCGACCCGGTGCAGGCCCTCGAACAGGCGCTCGATCAAGCGAGTCGCTGCCCAGGCGTATTTATTTCCCTGACCGCCGAGCGCGCCCGCCGTGGAGCCGAAGCCGCCGCCGCCCGCTGGCGAGCCGGGCAACCATTGAGTGTGTTCGACGGTGTGCCGCTGGCCTGGAAGGATTTGTTCGACATGGCCGGCAGCATCACCACGGCCGGCGCCGCCTACCGTCGCCATGCGCCCCAGGCTTTGCTGGATGCGCCCACGGTGGGCCTGTTGTGCCGCGCCGGGATGGTCAGCGTGGGCAAGACCAACCTCAGCGAACTGGCGTATTCCGGCCTGGGCCTGAACCCGCATTTCGGCACGCCGCACAATCCCCACGGGAGCGACCAACCGCGTATTCCCGGTGGCTCTTCCTCCGGGTCGGCCGTTGCCGTGGCCGCCGGGATCGTGCCCATCGCCATGGGCACCGACACGGCAGGCTCAATCCGCATTCCCGCCGCGCTCAATGGCCTGGTGGGGTACCGCAGCAGCAGTCGACGCTACAGCCGCGACGGTGTGTTTCCCCTGGCCCACACCCTCGACAGCCTCGGCCCGCTGACCCACAGCGTGCGCGATGCCTTGGCCATCGATGACCTGCTTCACGGCCGTGCCCACACCCACAGCGCGCGCAGCCTCAAGGGCCAGCGTTTTGTGCTTGAACAAGGCGCCCTGGAAGACATCGAGCCGGCCGTGCGCAACAACCTGCTGCGCGCGGTTGACCGATTGCGAGCCCACGGCGCCCTGGTAGAGGTGCGCCCATCGGCCACGTTCCAGGCCACTCTGGCGTTGATCAAAAGCCAGGGTTGGCTCGGCTCCTTCGAAGCCTTCGCCCTGCATGAAGCCTTGCTCGACAGCGCCGACGCCGAACAGCTCGACCCTCGCGTGCGCCGTCGCCTCGAAGCCGCGCGTGCGCTGCCCGCCAGCCAACTGCTGCACCTGATGGACGCACGCCAGCGCCTGCAGCAACAACTGGTCGATGACCTCGACGGCGCCGTGCTCATCACCCCGACCGTCGCCCACGTGGCGCCGCCGCTGGCACCGCTGGAAGCCGACGATGACCTTTTCGTCACCACCAACCTCGCCACCCTGCGCCTGACCATGCCGGGCAGTTTGCTCGACATGCCCGGCGTGACCTTGCCCAGCGGCCGCGATGCCGGGGGCCTGCCCACCGGGCTGCTGCTCAGTGCCCCGACGGGGGAGGACGCTCGCCTGTTGCGCGCCGCGTTGTCCGTCGAATCCGTACTCAACGTTTAAGGAGACACACCATGGCTAAAGACATTCTCTGTGCATTCGGCGTCGACGTTGACGCCGTCGCCGGCTGGCTCGGTTCCTACGGCGGCGAAGACTCGCCGGACGACATCTCCCGCGGCCTGTTCGCCGGTGAAGTCGGCGCGCCGCGCCTGCTCAAATTGTTCGAGCGCTACGGCCTGCGCACCACCTGGTTTATTCCTGGCCACTCGATGGAAACCTTCCCCGAGCAGATGAAAGCCGTGGCCGACGCCGGCCACGAAATCGGCGTGCACGGCTACAGCCACGAAAACCCCATCGCCATGACGGCCGAGCAGGAAGAAATCGTCCTGGATAAATCCATCGAGCTGATCACCCAGGTCACTGGCAAACGCCCCACTGGTTACGTCGCGCCATGGTGGGAGTTCAGCAAGGTCACCAACGAGCTGCTGCTGAAAAAAGGCATCAAGTACGACCACAGCCTGATGCACAACGACTTTCATCCCTACTACGTGCGCAAGGGCGACAGCTGGACCAAGATTGACTACAGCCAACACCCCGACACCTGGATGAAACCCCTGGTGCGCGGCGAAGAAACCGACCTGGTGGAGATCCCCGCCAACTGGTACCTCGACGACCTGCCGCCGATGATGTTCATCAAGAAAGCCCCCAACAGCCACGGCTTCGTCAACCCGCGCCACCTCGAAGAAATGTGGCGCGACCAGTTCGACTGGGTCTACCGCGAACACGAACACGCGGTGTTCACCATGACCATTCACCCGGACGTGTCCGGCCGCCCGCAAGTGCTGCTGATGCTTGAGCGTCTGATCGAGCATATCCAGAGCCATGCCGGCGTGCGCTTCGTCACCTTCGACGAAATCGCCGACGACTTTATCCGCCGCCAACCCCGTACCTGACCCCCATGCTTCCACCCCTGAGGCGCAACCCATGTCCATCTACAACAAGCTTGACCTGACCGGCTGGAAACCCCGGCAACTGACGTCCCAGGAAGTGCGCTTCGCCACCTGGATCGCGTTCTTCGCCTGGGTGTTTGCGGTGTATGACTTCATCCTGTTTGGCACCCTGCTGCCGGAGATCGGCCGGCACTTTGGCTGGGGTGAAGTAGAGCAGGCTGAAATTGCAACCTGGGTCGCCGTGGGCACGGCGGTGGTCGCCTTTGCCATTGGCCCGGTCGTCGACAAGCTGGGTCGGCGCAAAGGCATCATCTTCACCGTGGCCGGTTCTGCGCTGTGCTCGGCGTTGACCGCAATCGGCGGCGCGTGGGGCAAATCACCGCTGATTCTGATCCGTTCGTTGGGTGGCCTGGGTTATGCCGAGGAAACCGTCAACGCCACGTATCTGAGTGAGCTGTACGGCGCCTCGGAAGACCCGCGCCTGACCAAGCGCCGTGGCTTCATCTACAGCCTGGTGCAGGGCGGCTGGCCGGTGGGCGCGTTGATCGCTGCCGGCTTGACTGCGCTGTTGCTGCCGATCATCGGTTGGCAAGGCTGCTTCATCTTCGCGGCAATCCCGGCCATCGTGATTGCGATCATGGCGCGCAAGCTCAAGGAGAGCCCGCAGTTCCAGATCCACCAGCGCATCAGCGAGCTGCGTAAAAGCGGCGCGGTGAAAGAAGCGCAAAACGTCGCCGTGACCTACGGCGTCGACTACGACGAACACAGCAAGGCCGGCCTCAAGGCTGCGTTCCGTGGCCCGGCCCGTCGCGCCACGTTGGTGATCGGCGCAGCGCTGCTGCTCAACTGGGCAGCGATCCAGGTGTTCAGCGTGCTGGGCACGTCGGTGATCGTCAGCGTGCACCACATCTCGTTCGAGAACTCGCTGATCATCCTCGTGCTGTCCAACCTGGTCGGGTACTGCGGTTATCTCAGCCACGGCTGGATGGGCGACAAGATCGGCCGTCGCAACGTGATCGGCCTGGGCTGGATGCTCGGCGGGCTGTCGTTCGCCGGCATGCTGTTCGGCCCGAGCAACATGGCGATGGTGGTCGGGCTGTACAGCCTGGGCCTGTTCTTTCTGATCGGCCCGTACTCGGCGGCGTTGTTCTTCATCAGCGAAAGTTTCCCCACCAGCATCCGCGCCACCGGGGGCGCGATCATCCATGCCATGGGCCCGATCGGCGCAGTGGTCGCAGGCTTTGGCGCCACCCAGGTGCTGTCGGCCGGCAGCGACTGGCAGACCGCCGCGCTGTGGTTCGGTGCACTGCCGTGCTTCTTGTCCGGCGCCTTGATGTTTGCCGCCCGCCATGTGCGTCCGGAAACCGTTCAGTAAGGAGTGAATGATGAGCCGTAAAGTTGCCTTGATTACCGGCGCCGCCAGCGGCATCGGCCAAGCCCTCGCCGTGGCCTATGCGCAAAAGGGCGTGGCGGTGGTCGGCGGGTATTACCCGGCCGATCCTCACGACCCGCACACCACCGTGGGCTTGGTGGAAGGGGCGGGCGGCGAGTGCCTCATGCTGCCCCTGGACGTGGGCGACAGCGCCTCGGTGAATGCGCTGGCCGAGCAGGCCGTGCAGCACTTTGGCCGGCTGGATTACGCGGTGGCCAACGCCGGCCTGTTGCGCCGCGCACCGTTGCTGGAGATGACCGATGCGCTGTGGGACGAGATGCTCAATGTCGACCTGACGGGGGTGATGCGCACCTTCCGCGCGGCGACACGGCATATGCGTGAAGGCGGCGCGCTGGTGGCGATCTCGTCGATTGCCGGCGGCGTATATGGCTGGCAGGAGCACAGCCACTACGCGGCGGCCAAAGCCGGTGTGCCGGGGTTGTGTCGTTCGCTAGCCGTGGAATTGGCGCCACTGGGGATTCGCTGCAATGCGGTGATCCCCGGGTTGATCGAGACGCCGCAGTCGCTGGATGCGAAGAACTCACTGGGACCGGAAGGCTTGGCCAAGGCGGCGCGAGCCATTCCGCTGGGCCGTGTCGGGCGGGCGGATGAGGTGGCCTCGCTGGTGCAGTTCTTGACCAGTGAAGCGTCGAGCTACCTCACGGGCCAAAGCATCATCATCGACGGCGGCCTTACCGTGCGCTGGCCGGACTAACGGATGTACATAGATCCAAATGTGGGAGCTGGCTTGCCTGCGATGGCGGTGGTTCAGTGAATACATGTGCTGCTGACCCACCGCTATCGCAGGCAAGCCAGCTCCCACAATGGATCGGTGTTTTGTCTGAGGAGTTTTTTGTATGAACCAACTGATTAACCGCCGCGCCGTCATCACCGGCGCCGGCAGCGGCATCGGTGCCGCCATCGCCCGTGCCTACGCCGCCGAAGGCGCGCGCCTGCTGCTGGCCGACCGCAACGCCGCGAGCCTCGCCGAAACGGCGATCACCTGCCGCAACCTCGGCGCCGAGGTGGTCGAGTGCCTGGCGGACGTCGGCACCGTCGAAGGCGCCCAGGCGGGTGTGGACCGTTGCGTCGAACACTTCGGTGGCATCGACATTCTGGTCAACAACGCCGGCATGCTCACCCAGGCGCGCTGTGTCGACCTGACCATCGAGATGTGGAACGACATGCTGCGCGTCGACCTCACCAGCGTGTTCGTCGCCAGCCAGCGCGCCTTGCCGCACATGCTGGCGCAGCGTTGGGGGCGCATCATCAACGTGGCGTCGCAACTGGGTATCAAGGGCGGTGCCGAGCTTACCCACTACGCGGCGGCCAAGGCTGGCGTGATCGGCTTTACCAAATCCCTCGCCTTGGAAGTTGCCAAGGACAACGTGCTGGTCAATGCCATCGCCCCTGGCCCGATTGAAACGCCACTGGTGGGCGGGATCAGCGACGACTGGAAGCGCGCCAAGGCCAAGGAACTGCCCCTGGGCCGCTTCGGTCTGGCTGATGAAGTGGCGCCCACCGCCGTGCTGCTCGCCAGCGAACCGGGCGGTAATTTGTTCGTCGGCCAGACCCTGGGCCCGAACTCCGGCGATGTCATGCCATGAACGAGGTGTAGCCATGTGCGGACTCTGCGGATTGCTTGGCGAAGACCTGCACTGGAGCGACCCCCTGGGCGATGAAGTGCCAAGGCGCCGCGAGCGCCTGCGCCGGATCGCGGCGATCAACCAGGTGTTGGCGGTGTTCCGGCTCAAGGTCGAAGACTTCCAGGGCGCGTCCTACCTGTTGTTGGGCGCTACCGGTAAGCAAGAACTGGCGAGTGGCCTGGACCCACTGTGGCAGGCCGCCGAAAACATGCTCGGCCGTCCGTTGGACCCGCTCGACCCTAAGTTGCTCAACCATCTTGAACACTAAACCCAACCCCTGTGGCGAGGGAGCTTGCTCCCGCTGGAGTGCTCAGCGCTCCCAAGCTTCTGGGGCCGCTTCGCAGCCCAGCGGGAGCAAGCTCCCTCGCCACAAAGGAAAACATTGATGAGCATGGCTCTGAATGTCATCACCGGTTTCCTCGGCAGCGGCAAGACCACCTTGCTCAAGCGCCTGCTGCAAGGCGAGAGCCTGGGCGACACCGCGCTGCTGATCAACGAATTCGGCGACGTCGGCATTGACCACCTGCTGGTGGAAGAGGTGGCGCCCGACACCGTGCTGCTGCCCAGCGGCTGCGTGTGCTGTTCGATCCGTGGCGAGTTGAAAGACGCACTGCTCGGCCTGTTGCAGCGCCGTGAGCGCGGTGAAATCCCGGCGTTCAAGCGGGTGATCCTGGAGACCACCGGCCTGGCCGACCCGGCGCCGATCCTTGCCACCTTGAACAACGACGTGCAATTGCGCGGGCGTTTCCACATCGGCCTGGTGATCACCCTGGTCGACGCCAGCCACGCGACCTTGCAAGAGCGCCTGCACCCGGAGTGGCTGGCCCAGGTTGCGGCCGCCGACCGCCTGTTGCTGAGCAAGACCGACCTGGCCGGCGATTGCGCGCCGCTGCGTGCGCATTTGCAGGCGCTCAACGCGGGTACGCCGATCCTCGATACCCACGCTATCCACAGCGGCGATCAACTGCTGCTCGGTGAAGGGTTGCGCAGCGCCGAGCCGGCCGTCGAGGTTGGCCGCTGGCAACTGCATCAGCCCACTGTCGCCACCCACGGTGCTGCTCAAGTGTGCTGCCTGAGCTTCGATCAGCCACTGGACTGGGTCGGCTTCGGGGTGTGGCTGTCGATGCTGTTAAGATGCCATGGCGAACGAATCCTTCGCGTCAAAGGACTGCTCAACGTGAACGCAAGCTCGGCCCCCATCGTCATTCATGGCGTGCAGCACTGTCTGCATGCCCCGGTCCACCTGCCTGCGTGGCCGGGCAGCGACCGCCAGTCACGCCTGGTGTTTATCCTGCGCGGCCTGGACCCGGCGCTGTTGCGCCGCTCCTTCGACGTGTTCTCGCGGCGGTTTGCAGCATGATCACCTTACGCGTCCTCGGCACCTCAGTGACCCTGCTCGAATGCCTGCGCGTGCGGGCCGAGCAAGACCTGGGCATTCGCCTGGTGTATCAGGTGCACGATGTAGAGCAGGCCCAGCGCATCGCGGTGATGCAGCCCGACAGCTACGACCTCTACGACCAGTGGTTTCACAACGTCGACTTCGTGTGGCCGGCGCGGGCGATCCAGCCGATCGACACGCGGCGTATCGCGCTGTGGCATGAAATCAACGACCTGCCC
The DNA here is from genome assembly GCF_013386585.1 of Pseudomonas sp. P7548. Taxonomy (GTDB): domain Bacteria; phylum Pseudomonadota; class Gammaproteobacteria; order Pseudomonadales; family Pseudomonadaceae; genus Aquipseudomonas. The sequence continues at coordinate 248,803 of NZ_JACARO010000047.1, forward strand.
AAGCGCGGGCGCCTGTCGGCCGATGATCGCCTGGGCAGTGGCAGCGTACCGAGCGAGCGCCTGTTCGTGCAGCATGACGGCAGCCTCGGCAGCACCGTGACCGAGCGCATCAGCATGCTGCCCCTGACCCACAACGCCGACAGTTTTGCCTACCGCCCCGAGCGCTTGCCCGACGGGTTCTGCCACGGCAACGAAAGCTGGGGGTGGTTGCTGGACCCGGCCTGGAGCGCCCGCACCGCGTTGCAGAGCGACGCGGCCATCGGTGCCCTGGACGCCGCGTTGGCGGTGCAGGGCGCGGGGCTGGCGCAGTTCAAGGACATCGGCAATATGAGCATCGAAGAGATCGACGTGCTCGCCGACATTCTGGTGCGCAAGCAGAGGGAAGGGCACTTTGCGGCGTTCTGGTCGGATGATGAAGAGGCGGCGCAATTGATGCTCAGCCCGACCATCGATATCCAGAGCCTGTGGTCGCCGACCTTGATGCGCCTGCATCGCGCGGGCGTGAAATACCGCCTGGCGGTGCCGCGTGAAGGTTATCGCGCGTGGTTCGGCGGGTTGTCGTTGTCACGCCATGCTCAAGGGCCGGTGCTGGATGCGGCGTATGCCTACCTCAATTGGTGGTTGTCGGGTTGGCCTGGAGCGGTGATGGCGCGCCAGGGGTATTACATCGGTAACCCGGCGCGCAGCCGTGATCACCTTAGCAGTGCTGAGTGGGATTACTGGTATGCCGGATTGCCTGCACGGGAGGAACTGCTGGGTAGCGATGGTTTGCCGTTGATCGACATGGGCGACGTGCGTGATGGGGGGTCTTATGAGCAGCGCATGGGGCATATTGCGGTGTGGAATTCGGTGATGGATGAGCACAACTACTTGGTACGGCGGTGGGGGGATTTTATGCGGGCGCGCTGTGTTTGACTGAGTACATATCCGTTATTTAGGTAACGGCTACTTATGGTTCCGCTCTTACAGCGGCTCACTTTTGGAAAGGCCCAAAAGTAAGCAAAAGGCCTTCGCCCCAACACTCGGTGCCTCGCCTAGGCTCGGCATGCCCTCACTCCGGCTTGAATCCGTGGGCCGCCGCCACGCGCCATCCATGGCGCGGGGCGGCTAACCCGGCGTCCTGCCGGGTTACCCACGGATTCAAGCCTGCGTTCGGCCAGCGTGTTTAACGGGGCGCCTAAGATCAAAATCAAAAGCAGACGCGGCGGCCTGGTAGCCGACCGGTATCTGACTGTTGGCCCGGGTCAACTGTGGGAGCTGGCTTGCCTGCGATGCAAACACCTCGGTACATCAGGCACACCCAATCGATGCCATCGCAGGCAAGCCAGCTCCCACAGTGGGGCTCCGCGTTCTGCCTGATTTTTTTGCGCCATCGTTAACGACCATCGCCGCGGTGCGACGATTCGACAAGCCGGCTCCTACAGTGGACCGCGTTGGCCTTTGACTTTGCTCCACACCACTCAAGCCGGCTGTCAGGCCGCTGTGCTTTTGATCTTGATTTTG
>NZ_JACARO010000048.1 GCF_013386585.1 Pseudomonas sp. P7548
TCGAGCGGTTCTCATGATCGATCCACACCACCGAATCACCCGCAACCACCAGGCGATGCGCCAGGGCATGGCTCCAACCAAACCCCAACCCGCAATCCACTTCCACGGCGCTGGTGCGATAAAGCCGGGTCCACTCGAACGGCAATATCCCATCGAGCGTGCCATCGGTGAGGGTGAGCAATTCCTCGCCGGTGACCATCGACACCGGGCAGCCGTTCTTGCACGTAGTCGCCGAGCAGGTCGCCGCATCGCCGTTCTGGTTTTTCCCGGACACCGGCACGTCATCGACCTGTTCCTGCCTGACCAGCACCGTACGCTGTGCAGCCTTTTCCCGAACTACCGGCACCGGGTTTGAAACCAGGTGATTCCCAGCCTTCAACGGCACAGCCGGGATCATCTTGATCGGCGTTGCAGGCCCCCCAAGCAATAAGGGTCTAACCACCTCGACATGTGCGTCCAAACGGGGCCCTACAAGCTGCTCCGCCAACATCTCCAGCCATTTACGCACTCGGCCGGACTTGATATGCCCCAGCACCTGAACCCCGAGGCGCACCGTTACACCCATGCCTGCCGTTGCCCGAATCAGCAACAGGCTGATCAGGATCTCGCCGGTGATTTCGCCCATCACCTCGTTCATTTCCTGCGGTGGCAACATCCGAATCCAGCTGGATATCGCCGACACATAAATGAACAACAGCGGCTCGTCATTGAGCACCAGCAAACCCTTGGCAATGGATTCGCTGCCCAGCTTCAGCAGTTCATCTAGTTCGGCTTGCGACAGGTAGTGCAGCAGCTTTTCACTGTTGGGCTTTATATCGGCCAGCAAGTCGAACAGCTGGGTGAGGTTGTCCCAAAGGCTGTACAACGCCTTGCCCATGCCACTCAGAAACGCTGTCTCCAGCATCCGGCGTCGGTCAAGCGGGGTGGCGTCGGTATAGTCTTTCCACTGGGTTTCGAAGGTGCTTTTCCAGGCTTCACGCAAACGCGTTTCCAACCCTTCGATCACAGTCTGGTAAGACGCATACAGCGCCTTGACGTGGTCCTTGGAAACGTTGGGATAAAAGGTGACCTGGTAACGTTGATCGCGGGTGCAATCCTTGACTTCAAGAATGCCGCTGGGGCCGATGGTGCGATGAAGGGGAGGGCCGATTGGGCTGCCATCCGGGGCGATGGCTTGGAGCATCACGGGTGTGTTGCCGATTGGCACGAACTGGGTGCTTTCAAACAGGTGCACCAGCGTCAGCGAACCCTGTGCGTCGCACATGCCGACGGTGGGACTTGGTGCTTTAGAGGAGATCGGCGCGACCAGCGCTACTTCATCGCCGACCTTGAAGACCTGTTCGACTTCCAGCGCTGAAAAGCTCCAAAAGCTTTCCGCCCAGTCATCAAACGTGTTCAGGCATTCCCGGAAATCGCGAAAGACGGCTTCGACATCGACCGTCTTCACGTCCATTGGGGTCAGGGCGAGCCTGCCAATGGCCGGGTTCAAGAAACAGCTCCAACAACAAGAAAATCCATCTGCAATCCTTCGCACTGTGTGATCAGGCGAAGGACTTTGCAGTGGTTTTCAGGCGTTTTCTGTAGAGCTTATCCGGCGGTCACGTGCGAGGTTTCAACAGCATTCGTACGCTTTCGGCCCAGCACCAAACTGCACAGCGCCGGCAGGAACAACAGCGTCAACACCGTGCCCACCAGCACTCCGCCGATCAGCACATACGCCAGCGACGACCAGAACACCGACAGCGTCAGCGGAATGAACGCCAGCGCCGCCGCCAGCGCGGTCAATATCACCGGCCTTGCACGGCGCACCGTGGCTTCGATGATCGCCTCGCGAATGGCCATGCCGTGTTCCTCGTTCTGCCGGATCTGGTCGGTGAAGATCAGCGTGTTGCGCATCAAAATACCGCCAATGCCGATCAACCCCAGGATGGCGTTGAAGCCGAACGGCTGGTTGAACAGCAACAAGGTCGGCACCGCACCGATCAGCCCCAGCGGGGCGGTGGCGAAGACCATGAACATCACGCCGAACGAGCGCACCTGGAACATGATCACCGTCAGGGTCAGCAGGATCATAATCGGGAACAGCGCCGCCAGGGCGACGTTGGCCTTGGCGCTTTCTTCCACGGGGCCGCCGATGTCGATCTGGTAACCGGCCGGCAGTTTGGCGATCAGCGGTTGCAGGTCTTTGTAGGTGGCCATTTCAACGTCGGGCGGTTGCACGCCGTCGATGATGTCGGCGCGTACTTCCACCGTGGTCGCTCGGTTGCGACGCTTGAGGATCGGCTCCTCCATCACCGCCTGGAAGTGCCCGACCTGGGCCAGCGGTACCGAGGTGCCGGCGCTGTTGGTGAGGGTCATGTTGTTGAGGTTGCCCAGGTTCTCCCGCTGGCTGCCCTGAGCACGGGCCACCACCGAGACGGTGCGGTTACCCTCGCGCACTTCGGTGATCGGGTTGCCACTGAGCAGCGCATTGAGCTGCGACTTGACCTCATTGGGCGTGAAACCCAACAGGCGCAGGCGGTCCTGATCCAGCACCAGGCGATAACCGCTGGTGCGCTCGCCCCAATCGAGGAAGACGTCCTTGGTCAGCTTGTTGGCCGCAACGACTTTGCGCACCTCTTCAGACAGGCCGCGCAGCACATCCACGTTCGGCCCGGAGACGCGGAACACCACCGGGAACGGCACTGGCGGGCCGAACAACAGCTGCGTTACGCGCACCCGTGCCGACGGAAATTCACCCGCCGCGATGCGTTCACGCATGCGCACTTTCAAGGCGTCGCGGGCATGGGAGTCCGGGGTCTGCACAATCAGCTTGGCAAAGGCCGGGTCGGGCAGCTCGGGGTTCAGCGACAGGAAAAAGCGTGGCGCGCCGCCGCCCACATAAGTGTCCACCAAGCTGGTTTGCGGTTCTTCCAGCAGGGCTTTTTCCAGTTGCGCCGCCACCGCCTCGGTGCTTTTGAACGCACTGCCAGGCGGCATGTACACCTCCAGGATCAGCTCGGAGCGGTCGGAGTTGGGGAAAAACTGCTTCTTCACCACGCCCATGCCCAGCCCGCACAGCACAAACGCGGCCACCACCAATCCAGTGACCAGCCAACGGCCGCGCACGCAGGCCTCCACCAGGCGTCGCAGCTTCTGGTAGTAGCGACCGGCATAGATCGCGTCGTGGCCACCGGGCACGGGTTTGATCTGCGGCAGCAATTTCACACCGAGGTAGGGCGTGAACACCACCGCCACCAACCAGGACGAAATCAGCGCAAAGCCGACGATCCAGAAGATATTGCCGGCATATTCCCCGGCGCCCGAGCGGGCAAAGCCCACGGGCAGGAAACCGATGATCGTGACCAGCGTGCCGGTGAGCATCGGCGCCGCGGTGGAACTCCAGGCAAAGGTCGCGGCATGAATCCGGTCGAAGCCTTCTTCGAGTTTCACCACCATCATTTCGATGGCGATGATCGCGTCGTCCACCAGCAAACCCAGGGAAATGATCAGCGCGCCCAGGGTAATACGGTCGAACTCGCGCCCGGTGAGCAGCATGATCACGAACACCACCGACAAGGTCAGCGGCACCGCTGCGGCCACCACCAAGCCCACACGAAACCCCAAGGCCAGCAGGCTGATAACCATTACCACGGCCAGGGCGACGAAGAACTTGAGCATGAATTCATTCACCGCCAGGCTGATGTTCTTCGCCTGGTCGGACACCTTGGCGAAGTTCACGCCCAGGGGCAGGTCGGCCTGGATTTTGGCTTCCTGGGCCTTGAGGCTCTTGTCCAGTTCGAGGCCGTTCCAGTGCTTCTCCATGATCACCCCGAGCATCAACGCCGGGTCGCCCTGATGGCGAATCCGATAGCTGGGTGGGTCCTCATAACCTCGGCTCACGCTGGCCACATCGGCGATGCGTAGCAGCCGGCCGTTGACTTCCAGCGGCACGTTTTCAATCAGCGCCAGGCTGTCGAAGGCGCCGTCGATGCGGATGTAGGCGCGGGCGCCGGCGGTTTCCACGAAGCCTGAAGGGGCCACGGCATTCTGGGCGGCGAGGGCGGCGAAGATCTGGTCGGGCTTGATGCCCAGGGTTGCCAAACGCTCATAAGAGAACTCGACAAAAATGCGCTGCGCCTGCTCGCCGAGGATATTGACCTTCTTCACCCCCGGCAGGTTGAGGAACCCCTGGCGCAGGTCCTCGGCCATCTGCACCTGTTGCCGATGGGGCAGGTGCTCGGCTTCCAGGGCGTACAGGGCAAAGTACACGTCGGAATATTCATCGTTGAAGAACGGCCCGATCACGCCCTTGGGCAGTTTCGAGGCTTCATCGCTGAGCTTCTTGCGGGTCTGATAGAACAGGTCCTGGATTTCGCTGGGCCGCGTGGACTCCTTGTAGGTCATGCGCATCGAGACAAAGCCCGGTTGGGCGATGGTCTCGACGCGGTCGTAGTAGTCCAGTTCCTGCAGGCGTTTTTCCAGGCGATCGGCCACTTGCTCCTGCATCTCCTGGGCGGTTGCCCCGGGCCAGGAGGCGGTGATGGTCATCACCTTGACGGTAAACGAGGGGTCTTCGGCGCGCCCCAGTTTGCCGAACGAGAAGATCCCGGCCGCGAGGATCGCGATGATCAGGAACAGCGTGACGGCGCGGTGCTTGACCGCCAGTTCCGAGAGGTTGATGCCGCGCATGCTCAGTGGTCCTGTTTACGGTTGAGGGCCAATTGCTGGGCCGGCAGCAGGCGCACGCTGTCGCCGTTGTGCAGCAGGTGCGCGCCGAGGGCGACGATGGTCTGGCCGGGGGCCACGCCGCTGTCGAGCAGGGCGTCCTCCTGGCCGAGACTGGCGACTTTCACCGGGGCAAACGTGACCTTGTCGTCCACGCCGATCAGCCACACGCCGGTGCCTTGTCCCGCATCCTGCAATGCGCCGATGGGCACGCGGGTTTGCTGGGCCTGGCCGTTGCCTTGCAGGCGTACGGTGATGGTGGAACCGAGGGCGAAGCGGTCGACGGCGCCGTGCAGTACGTAACGGGCGCGGTAGGTGCGGGTGGTGGGGTCGGCACTCGCAGACAGCTCGCGCAAGGTGGCGGTCACGGCCTGGTCCGGGGCGCCGAAGGGGAAGGCCAGGGCTTTCTGCGAGGCCTGGTCGCGGCTGTTTTCCGGCAGGTTGACGATGGCTTCACGGGCCCCGTCATGGGCCAGGCGTGCGACGATTTGCCCCTCGGCGACCACTTGGCCACGGTCGACCCGCACGTCGGTGATGATGCCGTCGCCGTCGGCCTTGAGGACGGAATAGGTGCGGCGGTTTTCGATTTGGCTGGCGTCGGATTGCGCGGCGGCCAGTTCGGCTTCGGCCACCCGCAGGTTGGTTGCCGACTGGTCGAAGATCTGCCGCGACACGGCACCGGTGCTGGCCAGGCGCTGGTAGCGGTTTTCATCGTCGCGGCGTTGGCGCAACTGCGCCTGGGCGGCGCTGACGCGGTTCTTGGCCGAACGCAGGGCCAGTTCGAAGTCGCCGATGTCGAGCACCAGCAAGGTGTCGCCACGGGACACGTGCTGGCCCGGGTCTACCTTGCGTTCGATGACCTTGCCGCTGACCCGGAAGCCCAAATCGCTTTCCGTGCGCGCCGCCACCACGCCGGTGTAGGCGCTTTGCTGGGTGCCGGCGGCTTCGACTTTGGCCGCCAATACCGGGCGGGGCAGGGGCACTTCGGCGGCGGTGTCGGCCTTGCTGTTGCAGCCGCTGAGGGTGATCAACAGGGCCAGGGGCGTGAGAAGACGCAGGGGGAGAAGGTTCATGACGGGCTCCGGGGGTAACCATTGGGCAAAAAATTATGGACATAATTTTTTACGCATATTATGGTCGAAATATAAATTAATCCAGCCCCCGGATATTCCCCATGGCAAACGCCCCGGCACCGTCACGCCGCTTGTTGTTTCTACTGGTTGCCCTTACCGCCTTGGGTGAGGTTTCCACCCAATTGATCATTCCCGGCCTTGGCGCCATCGAGCACGCACTGGCGGCGCCAGCGGGTTCGGCGCTGTTGGCGTTGTCGGCCTTCGTCGCGGCATTCGGCCTTGGCCAATTACTGTTCGGGCCGCTGTCGGACCGTATCGGCCGCCGCCCGGTATTGATCGGTGGCCTGGTGCTGTATGTGTTGGCGACGCTGTCGATGCTGTTGGTCAACGATATTGGTCAGTTCATCGCCGCCCGTGTGCTGCAGGGCTTGGGCGCCTGCGCCGCATTGGTACTGGCGCGCACCGTGGTGCGGGATGTGTGGAAAGCCGAGGCGGGGCCTGCACTGGCCCTGACCATGATCGGCATGCTCTATGCCATTGTGGTCGCGCCGATGGTCGGTGGCCTGTTGATCAAGCTATTCGGTTGGCACGCGCCGATCATCCTCGCACTGGTGATTGGCAGCGTGGTGTTACTGCTGGCCCTGCTGTTCTTTCGCGAGAGCAACCACTTCCTCGATCCCAAAGCCGGCCACTGGCGCACGCTGGGCGGGCAATACCTGGACCTGCTCAAGGGCCGCCAATACCGCGCATTCGCCGTCGCCCTGGCGTGCACCTATGGCGCCATGTTTGCGGTGATTGCCGGTTCTTCAGCCGTGTTCATCAATCTGCTGGGCTTCAGCAGTCTGGAGTACGGCATCAATTTCGGCCTGATCGTGTCGATGCTCATCGTTGGTTCCACCTACACCCGACGCAACATCATGCGCCTGGGCCCGCAGCGGATTGTGGCGATCGGTGTGACGATGGTGGCTGTCGGCGGCGTGTCCGCCGTGGCCATTTATAAGCTGTTCGGCTTGTCGGTACTGGGCCTGGATGTGCCGATCGCGCTGGTCACCCTTGGCGGTGGCCTGGTGTTACCGGGCTCGGTCACCGGTGCCGTCATGCCCAACGCGCACCGCGCGGGTCTGGCTGCCGGCTTGATGGGGTTTGCACAGATGTTCGGCGCTACCTGCAGCGGCGTATTGCTAAGCCAACTGCGCGATGGCAGTGCCGCGCCGATGATCATCATCCAGGCCTGTATTGCGGTGACGGCCTTTATCGCGTTTCACTTGCTGCGTCAGCGCCAAGCCAAGGGATTGTCCTATACATAGAACGATCAAGGCCGCTTTTGCCGGCTAGTGCTCACCGGCCAACCGACTTAAGGTGTACTCACTTTGGAGGTACACCATGAAAAAATTGATCGGCATCTATACCAGCCCTCGCGCCCATTGGGTCGGTGACGGCTTCCCGGTGCGCACGCTGTTTTCCTACGACTCGATGGGCAAGCACATCAGCCCATTCCTGCTCCTGGATCACGCCGGCCCGGCCGATTTCACACCCACCGAACAGCGTCGCGGGGTCGGCCAACACCCGCATCGCGGTTTTGAGACCGTGACCATCGTGTATGACGGCGAGGTCGAACACCGCGATTCCACCGGCGCAGGCGGCAAAATCGGCCCTGGCGACGTGCAATGGATGACGGCGGCCAAGGGCATCCTCCACGAAGAGTTCCATTCCGAGGACTTCGCCCGTCGCGGCGGCGCACTGGAGATGGTGCAACTGTGGGTCAACCTGCCCGCCAAGGACAAAATTGCCGACGCCGGTTACCAGACGATTGTCGACGGCGACATCCCTGTGTTGCCCCTGGCCGACGGCGCCGGGCACCTGCGCCTGATTGCCGGTGAATTTGCCGGTGCCCAGGGCCCGGCGCGCACCTTTACACCTATCGACGTGTGGGACTTGCGCCTCAACGCCGGCAAACCGGTCACTCTGGACCTGCACGCCGGCCGCAACACCGCGCTGGTGATCCTGCGCGGCACGGTGCTGGTCAACGGTGAAGAAGTCGCACGCCAAGGCCAATTGGCGCTGTTCGAGCGTGATGGCCGCCAGCTCACCCTGGAAGCCAACGATGACGCCAAGGTGCTGCTGCTCAGCGGCGAGCCGATCGACGAGCCCATTGTCGGCCACGGCCCGTTCGTGATGAACACCGAGCAGGAGATCCACCAGGCGTTCGAGGACTTCCACTCGGGCAAATTCGGCCAGATGCACGCCTGACTGCTCACCGCAAAACCCTGTAGGAGCCGGCTTGCCGGCGATAGCATCAGCGCGGTGTAACTCATATACCGAGGCGTCTGCATCGCAGGCAAGCCAGCTCCCACATTTTGTTTCCAGCGTTTTCATTTCATGCGATCTTCTCGGCATGTCCCCTGGAGCCGCCTGGATGCCCTCATTTATCGCTGAACACCCGATGCTGTGCGCCCTGGCGCTGATCTTTATCGACATCGCCGTGTGGCGCCTCATCTCCGTCAACCTCGCCAGCTGGAAACTCGCCGCACGCCTGGCGATCTTCGCCGTGTACAGCGCCGTACTGTTCAACGACGGCATGAACCCCATGCAAATGGCGCCCTATGCCGACAACACCGCGTTGCACCTGGCGGCCACGGCCTTGCAGATCGGCTGGTGGCTGTTCGCGGCGCGTACCCTTACGGTGTTGCTCGGCACGCTGATGATGCAGCGGGTCGGCCACACCGGGCGGCTGTTGCAGGACCTGGTGGGCGCGGTGATCTTCCTGATCGCCATCATTGCCGCCATGGCCTATGTGCTCGACCTGCCGGTCAAGGGCGTGCTCGCCACCTCTGGCGCGGTGGCGATCATCGTCGGCCTGGCGTTGCAGAGCACCCTCAGCGACGTGTTTTCCGGGATCGTCCTCAACACCACCAAGCCCTATCAGATCGATGACTGGATCTCCATCGACGGCACCGAAGGCCGGGTCACCGACATCGACTGGCGCGCCACGCGCCTGCAAACCTCCCAGGGCAGCCTGGCGGTGATCCCCAACTCCCTGGCGGCCAAGGCCAAGATCATCAACTTCTCCCGCCCGGCCGATATGTTTGGCCTGGCGGTCAGCCTGCAAGTCAGCCCCCACGCGCGCCCGCAAACCGTGATCGAGGCGCTGGAGCGGGCGATGCAGGGGTGCCGACCGCTGCTGGCCAAACCGGCACCCAGCGTGGCGTTCAAGACCTCTGCCAGTGGCGGCGTCGAGTACGAAATCAGTGGTTTCGTGCCGGCCATGAGCCTCAAGCGCGAAGTGCGCAATCAGCTGTACGACCTGGCGTTCCGGCACTTGCAAGCGGCGGGGGTGGGGCTGTTGTCGGCCACCGAAAGCAGCGCCCCACCGGCCATGTCCGCCGCGCGAGCGCTGCTGGAGCGTTCGTCGATCTTCTCCACCTTGCGCCAGGAAGAAAAAGACACCTTCAGCCAGAACATGACCCTGCACACCTACCGCGCGGGCGAGATGATCCTGCCGGCCGGGGAGGTCAGCGATCACTTGTTCATCGTCGAGTCCGGCGTGGTCTCGGTGATGCTGATCAAGGGCGGCCATAAGTTTGAGGCCGGGCGCATGGGGCCGGGGGAGGTGATTGGCGAGGCGGGGATCTTGTCGGACCAGGCCGCGCTGGCGGATTTTTCGGCGAAGACCTTTTGCACCCTGTACCGCATCGAGAAGGAATACTTGAAGCCGTGCCTGGATGCGCGCCACGACATCAGCGAGGCGATGAAGGCGTTGCTCGATTTCCGCGTGCACGCCGCGCAGGCCCTGACCCAGGAGGCGCCGGTGGTGCCGGTGAAGAAGGGCTTCCTGCAGTGGCTGCGCCAACGTGGTCTCTGAGCGATAAATCTGACTAACCTGCATTTTTCGCACGTTACCCCACGCAATAAATCGTTTGTCCAACGGCTGGCCGATGACAAAACTGCATGTCACTCGGATAACAACAACGTTGGGCGAACCACATGCAACTCGAGCGCAATTTTTTCAACGGTCAATTTGTCGAACCTGCCAGCGACGCGCTGATCGCCGTCTACAACCCGGCCACCGAAACCCTGGTGGGCCACGTCAGCGCGGCCACGGCCGATGAGGCGATTGCCGCCGTCGACGCCGCCGCCATCGCCCAGAAAACCTGGGGCAAGCTCACCAGTATCGAACGCGCCGAACACCTGCGGGCCTTTGCCGATGCCCTCGACGCCTGCGCCGAAGCCATTGGCACAGCCCTGGCCAGCGAGTCGGGCAAGAGCGTCAGCGACGCCAGCAACGAAGCGCGCTACGCCGCCCAGATCACCCGTTACCACGCCGAATGGGCGCGCCGTATCGAAGGCGAGATCATCCCCAGCGATACCCCGGACGAAAACCTGTTCCTGCAACGCGAGCCGATTGGCGTCGTGGCCTGCCTGATCCCGTTCAACTACCCGGTCTACACCCTGCTGCGCAAGATCGCCCCGGCGCTGATCGCGGGCAACACCGTGGTGGTGCGTCCGAGCAACAACACGCCGCTGTCGGCGTTCGAGATCGCCCGTGCGGTGGTCAAGGCCGGCATTCCGGCGGGTGTGATCAACATCCTGACCATGGACCACGGCACCGCTGCCAGCGTCTGCACCCACAAGGCCGTCGGCCTGATTACCCTCACCGGTAGCGTGAATGCCGGGCGCATCGTGCTCGATTACTGCAAGGCCAACATCGCCAAGCCGTCCCTGGAACTGGGCGGGAAGACCCCGGCGATCATCGAAGCCGACGCCGACCTGGAAAAGGCCGCCAGCGCCATTGTCGCCTCCAAGACCACCCACTGCGGCCAGCTGTGCACGGCGGTGGAGCGTGTCTACGTGCACGAGGCTGTCTACGACCGGTTCCTGGCCTTGCTCAAAACAAAGATCAGCGCGGTGAAGTTCGGTGATCGCGCAACCGACGCCAGCCTGATGGGCCCGCTGGTCAACGCCAGTTCGCAAAAGAATATCCACGCCATGGTCGAGCGCGCCGTCGCCGCCGGTGCTGTACTGGAAACAGGCGGTGTGCTGCCCGAGGGCCCGGGCCATTTCTACCCGCCGACCTTGCTCAGTGGTTGCCGCCAGGACATGGAAATCATCCAGGAAGAAATCTTCGGCCCGGTGTTGCCGGTGCTCAAGTACCGCGACATCGATGAAGCGCTGGCCATGGCCAACGACCATCAGTTCGGCCTGTCATCGGTGCTCTACACCGAGAACTACCGCACGGCGATGAAAGTGGCGAATGCCATTGAAGCCGGCGAGTTGTACGTCAATCGCACCCCGGCTGACCCTTACCAAGGGTTCCACGCCGGCTGGAAACGCTCGGGGCTGGGCGGCGATGACGGTAAGCACGGGATGCTTGAATTCACCCAGACCCGCTTGGTGGTCATGAAGTACTGATCCACGAACACCTGCTGCACCTTCAATAAAAACAATTATCAGGGCACCCGCGCATCGGGTGCCTGAGGTCCACACGATGTCCAAGCCTGCACCCGTTGCCCAGGTTTCCGTTGCCGTGTCCGCGGCAAACAGCGACAAAGCCAGTCGCTACTTCCAATTGCTGTTGCTGGTACTGGCCGCAGGGGCGATCTACCCGATCCTCTACCTGCGCCAGGTCTACCAGACCACCATGCTGGAAGTGTTCCACATCAACCACAGCGAGCTGGGCTACCTGTACTCCATGCTGGGCACGATCTTCCTGCTCAGCTACTTGCCCAGCGGCTGGCTGGCCGACCGTTTGCCACCGCGTTTCCTGATCTTCTTCTCCCTGGTCGCCACCGGCGCATTGGGCCTGTGGTACGCCAGCGTGCCGTCGATGACCGGCTTGATGATCATCTTCGGCTGCTGGGGCCTGACCACCGGCCTGACGTTCTGGGCTTCGGTGCTCAAGCGCGTGAAGATGATTGCCCACCACACCGAACAGGGCCGTTTCTTCGGCATCCTCGACGGCGGCCGTGGGTTGGTGGAAGCCTTGCTCGCCACCGTCGCCCTGGGCTTGTTCGCCTACGCCACCGAGACCCGTAGCGAGTCGGCCGCCGAAGGCTTCAAGCACGTCGTGTACATGTACTCGTTCATCTGTATCGCCATCGGCTGCGGCCTGGTGCTGCTCAAGGACCCCAAGTCCCTGGCTGAAACCGCAGCGGTGGAGAAGGGCAAGTTCAACCTGATCGCCGACCTGACCACCCTGGTGAAGATCCCCGAGCTGTGGCTGGTGACCGCCATCGTGTTCTGCGGTTACCACATGTTCTGGGCCACCTACAGCTTCTCCGACTACCTGCAAGGCAGCGGCATGACCGCCGTGATGGCCGGCACCATCACCACCATCAAGCTGTGGATGCGCCCCATCGGCGGCATTGGTGGCGGTTGGCTGGGGGACAAGTTCTCGAACATCTCGGTGCTGATCGTCGCCCTGGCGCTGGTGACCCTGGCGATGGTCGGGCTGATCGTGTTCCCGGCGTTCAACAGCCTGGGCCTGCTGATCGGCACGGTGATCTTCATCGGCCTGATGACCTACGCGATCCGTGGCCTGTACTGGGCGATCCTCGACAGCTGTGACATCCCGCTGCGCATCACCGGGCTGGCCATCGGCATCGTCTCGGTGGTGGGTTACCTGCCGGACACCTTTATCCCGCTGATCAACGGCTACCTGACCGACACCTACCCAGGCAAGGCCGGCTACAACCTGTATTTCGGCTACATCGCCTTCATCGGCGTGCTTGGCACCCTCGCGGCCTTGACCCTGCGCGCCCGAATCAACCGTAAAAAATTCAACCAGACAGGTGCCTGAGATGAAAATCGTCGCCCTTGAAACCCATATCGTTGCCGTTCCACCGCCGCACATCGGCGGCATGTACTGGCTGTTCGTCAAGCTCAAGACCGACTGCGGCATCGAAGGCGTCGGCGAGATCTACGCCGCCACCTTCGGCCCCAAGGCCATGCTGCCGATCATCGAGGACGTGTTCGAGCGCTACCTGCTCAACCATGACCCGCACCACATCGAACGCTTCTTCCGCCAGGCCTACTCCAGCGGTTTCACCCAGCGCCCGGACCTGACCATGATGGGCGTGGTCAGCGGCCTGGAAATGGCCTGCTGGGACATCATCGGCAAGGCGGCGAACAAACCGGTCTACGAACTGCTTGGCGGCAAGGTCAACGAGCGCCTGCGCTCCTACACCTACCTGTACCCGGTCAACAGCAAGGGTGAGTACGACTACGACGACCCGGACCTGGCGGCCGAGTGCGCCATCGAGAACATGAACAAGGGCTTCACCGCCGTGAAGTTCGACCCGGCCGGCCCGTACACCGCGTACTCCGGTCACCAGGTCTCGCTGGAAGTGCTGGAGCGTTGCGAGACCTTCTGCCGCAAGATCCGCGAAGCGGTGGGCGACAAGTGTGACCTGCTGTTCGGCACCCACGGGCAGATGGTGCCGTCATCGGCGATCCGCCTGGCCAAGCGCCTGGAAAAATACGACCCGCTGTGGTTTGAAGAGCCGGTGCCGCCAGGCCAGGAGGACGCCATGGCCCAGGTCGCGGCCAAGACCAGCATCCCGATTGCCACCGGTGAGCGCCTGACCACCAAGTACGAATTCTTCAAGCTGCTGCAAGCCGGTGGCGCGTCGATCCTGCAGATGAACGTGGCGCGTTGCGGCGGGCTGCTGGAAGCCAAGAAGATCGCGAGCATGGCCGAGGCCTACTACGCGCAGATCGCCCCGCACCTGTACAACGGGCCCATTGGCGCGGCTGCCAGCTTCCAGTTGGCCACCTGCACGCCGAACTTCCTGATCCAGGAAAGCATCATGACCTGGGGCGGTTTCCATGCCGAAGTCCTCACCAAGCCGCTGCAATGGGAGGACGGCTACATCATCCCGTCCACCGAGCCGGGCCTTGGTGTGGAGCTGAACATGGACGTGGTGCGCAAACACACGCCGTACACCGGTGAGCGCCTGCACCTGCAAATGGCGCCGACACCGGCTGACGTGAAAGACACTTCGCCCGCCAAGGGCTAAAAAAAACGACTACGCGGTAACCGTGAATGACATATGACTACATCATCGCCGGGGCTGGCGCCGCAGGCTGCGTCCTGGCCAACCGGTTGTCCGCCTCGGGCGAACACTCCGTGTTGCTGCTGGAAGCGGGCGGCAAGGACAGCTCCTGGTGGTTCAAGATCCCGGTCGGTTTCGCCAAGATGTATTACAACCCGACCTTCAACTGGATGTATTACAGCCAGCCGCAAAAGCAGTTGGCCGACCGTGCCATCTACGCCCCACGGGGCAAGGTGCAGGGCGGTTCGGGCTCGATCAACGCGATGATCTACGTGCGTGGCCAGGCCCATGACTTTAATGATTGGGCGGCCAACGGCAACGACGGCTGGGGCTTCAAAGACGTACTGCCGTACTTTCGCAAGCTGGAGAACCACCCCCTGGGCGACACCGAGTACCACGGCAGCAGCGGCCCGATCAGCATCACGCCGATGAAGGGCCAGACTCACCCGATCTGCGACGTGTTCCTCAAGGGCTGCGAGCAACTGGGCTATGCCCACAGCGACGACTTCAACGGCCCGAACTTCGAAGGCGCCGGCCTGTATGACGTCAACACCCGCAACGGCGAGCGCAGTTCCAGCAGCTTTGCGCACCTGCACCCGGCGCTGGGGCGCTCCAACCTGACGGTGGAGTTGCATGCCCTGGTCGACCGCGTGCTGTTCGACGACCAGCAGCGCGCCACCGGCATTGCCGTGACCCAGCACGGCGTGAACCGCACCTTCACTGCGCGCAAGGAAGTGATTCTCTGCGCCGGCGCGGTGGACACGCCGAAGATCCTGCAACTGTCCGGCGTGGCCGATCAGCAGCTGCTGGCCGAGCACAATATCCCGCTGGTCAAGCACCTGCCGGCCGTGGGTGAAAACCTGCAGGACCACCTGTGCGCCAGCTATTACTACAAGGCCAATATTCCGACCTTGAACGATGAGCTCAGCTCGTTGTTCGGCCAGTTCAAACTGGGCCTCAAATACCTGTTCACCCGCAAGGGCGCACTGGCGATGAGCGTCAACCAGGCCGGTGGTTTCTTTCGCGGCAACGAAGAGCAGAAAGACCCGAACCTGCAGCTGTATTTCAACCCGCTGTCGTACCAGATCCCGAAAAACAACAAGGCCAGCCTCAAGCCCGAGCCGTATTCCGGCTTCCTGCTGTGCTTCAACCCGTGCCGGCCGACCAGCCGGGGCACCATCCGCATCGCCTCGAAAAACCCGCGTGATGCGGCGCTGATCGACCCCAACTACCTGAGCACCCAGAAGGACATCGATGAGGTGATCCAGGGCAGCCGGTTGATGCGCAAGATCATGCAGGCGCCGGCACTCAAGGGCATCACCGTGGCCGAAGTCTTGCCGGGCGCGGCGGTGCAGACCGATGAAGAAATGCTGCAATACTTCCGCGAGAACAGCGGCTCGATCTACCACCTGTGCGGGTCCTGCGCCATGGGCTCAGACCCGCAGGTGTCGGTGGTGGACAAGCGCTTGAAGGTGCATGGGCTGGAAGGGCTGCGCATTGTCGATGCGTCGATCTTCCCCAACGTGACCTCGGGCAACACCCACGCGGCGGTGTTGATGGTGGCAGAGAAGGGCGCCGACCTGATCCTGCAAGACGCCGGCTAACCCTGTCTCCATCGACTGTAGTGAGCGAGCTTGCTCGCGCCGGAGTGCGCAGCGCTCCCGCTTTTGTGGGGCCGCTTCGCAGCCCAGCGCGAGCAAGCTCGCTCACTACAGGATGGTGCTCTCAGCCTCTACCGGTCAGGTGGCTTGTGTGGCCAGCGGGGTTGGGCGCTGCATCACATGGCTCAAACTCATGATGATCAACGGCGTCAGCAACGCCACGTAGGCGTTATCAACCCCCCACGGGTTCCCCGCCAGAAACCATCCCACCGTTGCCACCAATGACGCAATGATGCTCAAAAACGCCCCCGTCGCTGTGCCAAACCGTGGTGCATAGAACACCAGCAACACCAGCACCGCCAGGGACACACGCAGGGCTTTGCCGAGGAAGGCGATCATCAGCACCTTGTCCGAGGTCAGCGCCAGGGCAATGGGCAGCAAACCCACCGCAATCGTCGCCAAGCGCACGAAACGCAGGTTCTTCACGTCGCTTTTTTCCGGGTTGAACCACGGCTCGTAGAAGTCGCGCAGCAGCAACGTCGCCGAGCCCATGCTCACCGCCGAAATGGTGCCGAACAGCGAGCCGGCCAGGCCCGCGACCACCAGACCTGCGGTGAGCTGGTCCATGCTCGCGATCAGGCTGGGAAAGGCTTGCAGCGAATCCACCTGGGGAAACAGCACCGCGCTGCACATGCCAATCAACGCCGCGCCGATACCAAACGGCACCATTAGCACCGCCACGTAGAAACACGCGCGCTGGGCCTTGCCCGCATGGCTCACGGTATTGACCGCCTGGATCACGTACTGGGTGGAGAAAATCGAACCGATGCCAGCGATCATCCACGCGATGATCTGGCCCCAGCCTACGGTGGTCCATTCGAACATGCTGGCCGGCAAGTGCGCCTGCAACTGGCCAATGCCGCCGACCTGCTTGAGGCCGAACCACAGCGCCAGGCCAACCCCCAGGTATTTGAGTGCCGCGTGCACGAAGTTGGTGTAGATCACCGAACGCATGCCGCCGATGCTCACGTACACCACCGAGACCACGCCGACGATGACGATGGCCAGGGTGCGGTCCACTTGCATCACGCTCGCCAACACCGCGCCGCCGCTGGCGTAGATCGACACAGCGACGATCTCCAGGGCAAAAATGGTGATGATGGACGTGGCAAAGCGCGTGCGCTGGCCGTAGTTGCGCGAGAGCACGCCGGAGATGGTGTTGTCGCCCAGCTCCTTGTACTTGCGCGCCAGCAGCCAGGCGAACAGCACAAAGCCCAGGGCCAGGGCAAACAGGTTCCACGCGGCCGACAAGCCGACCTTGAAGCCGGTTTGCGCGGTACCAATGCTCACCGCCGTGCCGATGAACTCCGAGAGCATCAGGAAGCCAATCAAAAAGGCCGGAAAATGCCCGCCACCGGTGGTGTAGTTGGTGGCACTGCGCGAGTGCCGACGCACGCCGTAGCTGATCAGCGCGAGGCTGAACATGTACAGGCCAGTGATGGACAGGACGATCCAGGAGGAATGGGAGGGCATGGTTATACTCTTTAGGTATTTTTATAGTTGGCGCTAGTTTCACCCCTCTGTTTTGTTGGCGTCTAATATCAAGTGAGTATCAAGTGATACCCACCAGGTATCTAGAAAGCCCGTAGAAGCCGGCGCATCACCTCCTCCTGTGGGAGCTGGCTTGCCTGCGATGGGGCCTTTGAGCCATGCACTTGCCTCGTGGACGCCATCGCCGCGGTGCGACGATTCGACAAGCCGGGCTCCTACAATGTTCTGTGCATGGGTTACCAGCCGCGTAAGCGTTCCCACACCTCTACGTCACCACTCTCTAACACCGCATGGTAACTGCCGAACTGCGCCCCAGTGGCACACGCATGGTTAGGCAAAATCCGCAGGCGTGTCCCCAATGGAAACTGTGCCACCACCTCCACCTCGTGCCCCTGGAACCGCGCCACACCGTGTTCCTGATTGGCACTGCTCAACAGCAGTCCATCGATCAGTTCACCGGCCTCATCGCACACTTGCCCATAACCAAAGTCGCGCTTCTGCGTTTGCGTGCCACGGTCCCGGCTCATCGCCATCCAGCCGGCGTCGGTGATGATCCAGCCTTTTTCCGGCTGATGGCCAATCACCGTGGTCAGCACGCTCAGGGCCAGTTCATCTGTGCCGCACACGCCGATGTTGTGCATCACCAGGTCGAAAAACGCATACACGCCGGCACGCAGCTCGGTGACGCCCTCTAGGCTCACGGCTGACAGCGCGGTCGGCGTGGAGCCCACGCTCACCTGTTCACAACGCATCCCGGCTGCACGAATACGTTCGGCTGCCTCGACGCAGCGGGCGCGTTCCAGTTCGGCGATGGCTTGCAAGGCCTCGGGCGTGTCCAGGCCGTAGCTTTCGCCGGCATGGGTCAGCACGCCCACCAGGCTGTCGCCAAGCACCCGGGCGATCTCCAGCAAGGCGGGATCCTGCGGCTTGACCCCGGAACGATGACCGTCGCAATCGATCTCGATCATTACCGCAAAGGTTTCGCCCTGTTCCCGGCCGAAATCGACAATCGCTTGGGCCCCGGCGAGGCTGTCGGTGATCAGCGTCAACCCACAGCCCTGGCGCCGCAACGCCAGCGCTTGAGGCAATTTGTGCGGTGCCATGCCTACGGCGTACAGGATGTCGTGGATGCCCTGGGCAAAAAAGTACTCGGCTTCCTTGAGGGTCGACACCGTGATGCCACGGGCGCCCGCCGCGATTTGTGCCGCCACCACCTGGGCGCACTTATGGGTTTTGACATGCGGACGCAGTTGCACGCCCAGGCTGTCGGCTCTTTGCTGCATGCGCTCGAGATTGCGCTGCATTTTCACGGTATCAATCAGTGCGGCAGGGGTGTCCATGGTTGAAGCTCCACGATAGGGGGCAGGGTCGAAATTGACGCCCTGTCCAGGACTGGATATGTTGTCTTGCATGAAAAAGACCTCGCTTGAAGAAACCACCCTGATCAGCCAGCTCGAACAGATCGCCGAAGGCTTGAGCCAAACCTTCAGCCCGTTCTGCGAAGTGGTGCTGCACGACTTGCGCGACCCGCAGCACGCGATCCTGGCCATCCACAACAACCTCTCGGGCCGTGCGCCGGGCGATCCGGCCACTGAGCTGGGCCTGGCACGTATCGCCGACCCCGAGTACCCGCAAATCATTGCCAACTACCAGAACCAGTTCAGCGATGGCCGCCAGGTCAAGAGCACCTCCATTGGCATCAAGGACGCCAGCGGCCAATACGTGGCGGCCCTGTGCATGAACGTCGACCTGTCGTTGTTCCGTGGCTTGCAGAGCCTGCTCGAACAGTTCGGCTCGGTGAGCGGCGACAAGCCCGGTGAATCCCTTGACCCGTCCGGGGCCGACGCCATCCGTGCGCGCATCGACCAGTTCGCCGCACGCCTGGCCACCACCCCGCGCGCCCTCAAGGCCGCAGACCGGCGCCTGCTCATGCAGGAGCTCAAGGACTCCGGTTGCATGGACGTGCGCCGGGCCATGGAGACCGTGGCCTCGCACCTGGGCGTGTCGCGCGCGGCGGTCTACACCTACGCCAAGTAGCGCGCCACCGCTTCAATCTCCACCAGATACCCATGATGCAGCTCCGGCACCGGCACCACCGCCCGTGCCGGCCGATGCTCGCCCAGCGCGGCGGCGTACACGCGATCGAATTCCGGCCAGTGCCGAACCCCGGCCACATACACCGTGATCTTCACCAGGTCCTGGGGCGTGCCGCCGGCGTCCTGCAAAATCGCCAGCAAATTGTCCAGCGCCAGTTGCGCCTGCTCGGCAAACGGCGCCGACAGGTTATGGCGCCCGTCGGGGCTCACCGGCAATTGCCCGGAGATGTACAGCGTGCCGTTGTGGCTGGCGGCCTGGGAATAATGGCCGGCAGGCGGCGATGCGTTCGGGGTGTGATGCAGAGTCATAGTGGTCTCAAGCAAGGTAGGGAAGGGGAGCCGGTTGAGGCTGTTCGTCGGGTGTAGTGCTGCCGATCACTGCCGTGGCCACGCCACAGCCGAACACGTTGGTGGCGGTGCGGCCCATGTCCAGGATCGGGTCCACTGCCAGGATCAGCAGCAAACCGGCTTCCGGCAGGCCCACCATCGGCAAGCCGGCCGCGAGCACCACCAGCGAGCCACGGGCCACGCCGGCCGTGCCTTTGCTGATCACCAGCAAGGTCAGCAGCACCATCACCTGGTGGCCGAAACTCATGTCGATGCCGTAGGCCTGGGCGATGAACATCACGATAAAGGCCTGGTACATCATCGAGCCGTCGAGGTTGAACGAGTAACCCAGGGGCAATACAAAACTGGTCACGCGTTTGGGCGAGCCGAAGCTGTCGAGGGCGTCGATGGTCTTGGGGTAGGCCGCCTCGCTGCTGGCCGTGGAGAACGCCAACAACACCGGGCTTCGCAGGAGATGCAGCAGGTGCTTGAAACGTGCGCCCAGGGCGATGTAGCCAGCGCCGCCGATCACCAGCCAGAGCAGCGCCAGGCCAAGGTAGAACTGCGCGATCAACTTGCCGAAGCTCACCAGCATGCCCAGCCCGTACAGACTGATGGTGGCGGCGATGGCGGCAAACACCGCGAGCGGCGCCACCCACATCACGTACTCGGTGATGCGAAACATCACCTGGGTCAGCTCTTCGAGCACGCTCAGGATGCTCGACTTGCCCTGGCCTTTGACAAACGCCAGGCCCGCCCCGAAGAACAGCGAAAACACCACGATTTGCAGCACCTCGTTATTGCCCATGGCCTCGACAATGCTGCGCGGAAACACATGGGACAAAAAGCCCGAGAGGTTGAAGCTGGCGGTGTTCAAACCACTGGCGCCGCTGGTGGGCGTATTCAGGCCAAGCCCTACGCCGGGCTGGAACAGGTTGGCCAGCAACAGCCCGATCAGCAGCGACACCACCGAGGCCAGCAAGAACCAGCTCATCGCCTTGAGGCCCACACGGCCAATGGCGCCGCTGTCGGCCATGCTCGCGACCCCGCTGATCAGCGTCGCCAGCACCAGCGGCGCGATCACCATCTTGATCAGGCGCAGGAACACATCGGTCACTAGGTTGAAGTAACCGGCGAGGGTCTTGGCGGTGTCGGCATCCAGTTGCGCATGCAACACGCCCCCCCACCAGTACACCCAGGAGTATCGCAATCACGATGGCCCGGGCCAGGTAACGGTTTTTCATAAGCACCTCTTGTTGTTGAGGCCCGGGGCGGGCCCGGGCGTTTTTTATCGGCGGCAGTTTTCAGCAGGCAAAGCGGGGCCGTCAGCGCCTCGGCGGGCGCTTTTCGGCCATTAATCCGGTGTGTGCGGGGCGCGGGTCAGCCTTGGAGCAGGCTCGCGTATTTCTCGATGTCGACGTTGCCACCGGTGACGATGATGCCCACGCGCTGGCCCTTGAACCGGCCATTGGCATTGCGCAAGGCCGCCAGGCCCAGGCAACCGGTGGGCTCCACGACCATCTTCATGCGCTGCATGAAGAAGCGCATGCCCTCCACCAGTTGCGCGTCGGACACGGTGAGGATGTCGTTCACCTGGTCACGGATGATCGGAAACGTATGCTCCCCCAGGTGCTGGGTCTGGGCGCCGTCGGCAATCGTGGCCGGGGTATCGATGTGCACGATGCTGCCCGTCTGGAACGAGCGCTGGCCGTCATTGCCGGCCTCGGGTTCGACGCCGTACAGCAGGCAATCCGGCGCCAGGGCGCGGGTCGACAGCGCGGTGCCCGAAAGCATGCCGCCGCCGCCCAGGCCAACGAACAGCGCGTCCAGGGGCCCGGTGAATTCCAGCAGCTCCTTGGCGGCGGTGCCTTGGCCGGCGAGCACGTCGGGGTGGTCGTAGGACGGGATCAGGGTCATGCCGTGCTCTAGCGCCAGGGTCCGGCCGATCTGCTCGCGGTCTTCAGTGACGCGGTCGTAGAACACCACGCTGGCACCGTATTCACGGGTGGCCGCGACCTTCGCTGCCGGCGCGTCAGTGGGCATGACGATGGTCGCCGGCATCTGCAGCAGGCGCGCGGCCAAGGCGATGCCCTGGGCGTGGTTGCCGGAAGAGAACGCCACCACCCCGGCCTTGCGCTGCTGCTCGTCAAAGCGCGACAGGGCGTTGAACGCGCCGCGAAACTTGAACGAGCCGGTGCGTTGCAGGTTCTCGCACTTGATGAACACCTGGGCGCCGGTCTCGGCATCGAGGGTGCGCGAGGTGAAGACCGGCGTGCGATGGGCAAAGCCTTCCAGGCGCTGGGCGGCGGCGACGACGTCGTGGTAGGTGGACAGTTGCATGGGACGGACCTCTGGAAAAGTACCCGGGCACGGAAGCCCTGTTGTCTATGTCTGGATAAAATATCCATATCAAGACAAATTGTAAAGTTCCGTCTGTCACATGCGCTTTGGCATCAGTGGCCCACGAGTTCCTCCAGCAACTGCTCCTTGTAGCCTTGCAGTACCGGCGAGGTTCGGTCCCGTGGGTGGGGCAGGTCGACGCGGATTTCATGCTTGATCCGCCCAGGGTGGGCGTCCATCACAATCACCCGGTCACCCAGGTACAGCGCTTCTTCGATGTCGTGGGTCACCATGATCACCGTGCAACGCTGTTGCACCCAGATACGTTGCAGCTCCCGTTGCAGGTGCACGCGGGTCAACGCATCCAGGGCGCCCAGGGGTTCGTCCAGCAGCAACACCTTGGGCTTGTTGATCAGCGCCCGCGCGATTGCCGCACGTTGTGCCATGCCACCGGAGAGTTGATGGGGGTAGGCGTTCTCGAAGCCGCTGAGGTTCACCAAGGCAATATGCTCGGTCACCAAACGGTTTTTTTCGGCCTGGGGCAGCGTGTGGTTTTTCAGGGCCAGGGCGATGTTCTCGCTGACGGTCATCCACGGGAACAGGCGGTGGTCCTGGAACACGATGCCGCGCTCCAGCCCTGTGGCAGCGATGCGTTTACCGTCCAACAGGATGTCGCCTTGGTACTCGGCTTCCAGCCCGACGATCAGGCGCAGCAGGGTGGACTTGCCGCAGCCGCTGGCGCCGACAATGCTGATGAATTCCCCCGGGCGCACGTCGAGGTGGATGTCCTGCAGCACCGGCAGGTCGCGGCCTTCGATGCGATAGGCCTTGTTCAGGCCGCGAATCTGCAGGGCGCCGGTCTGCACGTGCTGGTGGAGGGTGTGATGGGCAATGGCATTCATATCGGGACCTTTCAACGGAGGTTGCGCCAGCGCAACAGGTGGCGGCTCAGCAGGGTGAACAACAGCGTCATCAAGTAGCCGAGCAAACCGATGCACAGCACACTCAGCACGATCACTTCCATGCGTGAGCCGGCTTCGGCGTTCATCATCAAATTGCCCAGGCCGGCGCCGGAGGACAGGAACAGCTCACTGCCGATCGCCGTGACCCAGGCAAACGCCAGGGCGTGCAACACGCCGGTGGCAATGCTCGGCAGCGCGGCCGGCAGCAGCACCTGGGTGAACTGTTGCAGCGGCGTCAGCACCAGCACCTGGCCGACTTCACGGTAGCGGCGCTCCACATGGCTGAAGCCTTGATAGGTGTTGAGCACCATCGGGTAAAACGCCGCGAGGCTGACGATCAGCACCTTGGAGAACTCGCCGTTGCCGAACCACATGGCAATCAGCGGGATCCAGCCGAGCATTGGCACCTGGCGAATCGAATGGAACAGCGGGCCGATCAAGCGGTTGGCCACGCCTGACAGCGCCATCAGCACCCCCAGCGTCACGCCGAACAGGATGCCCAGCACCAGGCCGGTGCTGGTGCGCGCCAGGCTGGCCAGCAGGTTGACCAGCAACTCGCCGTTGCCGAGCATTTCCCACAGCGCGGCGCCGATCGCCGACAGCGGCACAAACGCATACGCGCCTGCCGCGTCCTGGCGCGAGGCGTATTCCCAGGCCAGGATCAACAGCAGTGGCAGCAACAGGCCGCGTGATTTTCTCAACAAGGGCAGCATGGGGAACTCCTAGCGGGTCTGCCAACGGAACAGGCGTTGTTCGAGGCGACGAAAGCCGTAGTCGAGGCCGAAGCCGATCACTCCGGTGACCACCACGCCAACCATCACCACATCGATGCGCAGCATCTGCCGGGCCATTTCGATCATCTGTCCCAGGCCGCTGTCGGCCGCCAGCAATTCGGTGGCCACCAGCACCACCCAGGCGCGGGTCAGGCTGATGCGAAAACCGGTGATGATCGGCGGCGCGGCGGCGGGCAGGGCCACCAGGCGCACAAACGTCGGCCAGCGCAGGCGGTACACATCGGCCACTTCAAAATAACTGCGCGGGATGCCACGCACGCCTTCGCCGGCCGCCAGGGCCACGGGGAAAAACGCGGTCTTGGCGACGATGATGATCTTGAAGGTTTCGTCGATACCGAACAGCAGCACGAACATTGGGATCAAGGCGATGCTGGGGATCTGGCGCAGGGTGTGGAACAGTGGGCCGCAATACGCCTCGACGTTCTTGGACAGCGCCATCAGCACGCCAAAGGCCAGGCCGCACAGCGAGCCGATGCCAAACCCCAGGCCCAGGCGCGACAGGCTGTTGCCCAAGTGGTCGAGCAATTCGCCGCTGGCGAGCAGTTCTTCAAAGGTTTGCAGCACCTGGGCGGGAGGTACCAACAGGTTGCGCGGGAAAATGCCGAGATGGGCTACCAGCGCCCAGGTGGCGAGCAGGGCGAGGGGTGAGATAAGCCAGGAGAGCAGTCGAAGGAGGCGCATGGCGGGTCTTAATTGGACTAAGTACCCGCTGGCTATCGCAAGACATGTGCCATGTATGAATCCCGAACACCCTGAAGATCTCCTGTAGGCGCTGGCTTGCCAGCGATAGCGATGTTCCGGTCGACATCATGGTTGGCTGTGCCGCCGCCATCGCGGGCAAGCCAGCTCCTACAGTGGATATTTGTTCCTTCAGGGAGAGCGGGTTGATGCCTGGGCAGCAGAAGGGTGCTGCTGGAGCAGCACCCATTCAGCAGTCGCCTCAGAAGTCGTAGCTCACACTGGTGTAGTAGAACGCCCCCTGGGCACCTTCGGGGCTGGTGATCGAGTACTTCGGCACGCCGTACAACTGCGCACCGTCGGCCTTGTCCGGGTGGGTGTCGAACAGGTTGATCGCGCCCACTGAGACCTTGATGCCCTTGTGGAAGGTGTACGACAGGTCCACGTCGGTCACCCATTGCGGGCTGAACGTCTGGTCCAGGTTGGGGTTGGTGGCGTTGAGGCTTTTCCATTCGCCATACCGACGCTGCGCCACGGTGAGGCCCCAGTTCTCATACAGCCAGTTGGCGCTCAGGGTCAGCTTGGAGTCCGGCGTGCCGTCTTCGATCAGGCCCTGGGTGTTGCGCCCGACAATCTGCGAACCCTTGATATTGCCGACGTCGCGCAAGCCGGTGATGGTGGTATTGGTCTTGGCAAAGCCGCTGCTCAGGTTCAGGCGGCCCCATTGCTGCAGGTCCCACTGGTAGTTGCCGGTCAGCTCGATGCCGTCGGTGCGGGTGTCGGCCACGTTGGTGTAGAACGCCGCGCTCTGGATGTTGGCGTAGGGCGTGCCGGCAAAGATCGGCGTCACCACGCTGGCTGGCAATTGGTCGGAGAGGGTGATGCGGTTGTCGATGTTGATGCGGTAGGCGTCCACCGTCACCGAGGCGTTTTCCAGGGGGCGCCACACCAGGCCGAGGGAGTAGTTGGTCGACTCTTCCGGCTTTAGCGCCTTGCCGCCCAGGGCCTGGGCTTCGGGGCTGTTGGCGCGCAGCGTACGTTGCTGCACCTCCACGTAGTTGCCGCTGCCCGGCGGCTGCTCCACCACCTGCACACTGAACGACGACATGCCGCTCTGCACCAGCGAGGGCGCACGGTAGCCGGTGCTGGCCGTGGCTCGTGCGGCAATCTGCGGGGTGAAGTCATAACGCAGCGACAGCTTGCCGTTGGTGGTGTCGCCGAAGTCCGAATAGTGCTCGGTACGCACCGCCACGCCGGCCTGGAATTTCTCGGTGATTTGGCCTTCGACGTCGATGTACGCGCCGAGCACCTTGCGCTCCAGGGACGCTGCGTCCACCTGGGTGATACCCGAGTAATAGCCGGGAATGCGCCGCCCGGTGATCGGGTCGACCGTATTGAACAACGGCCCGTTCTGCCAGCCGGCCGCCTCGCCGGCACTGAGTTGGTAGTTCTCTTTGCGCCAGGCCAGGCCGGCCGACAGGGTCAGCGGCTTGAACAGCAAGTCGGTGGGGAAGTCCCGCACCCAGTCCAGGGTCAGGTTGGTCTGGTCGTTCTCGCGCTTGCCGGTGTAGATGTTCGACGGGCTGTTCACGCCATAGCTGGGGTTGATCGCGTTGCGGTCATCGGAGGTGAGCGTGTTGTTGCCATGGTTCAGCGCCAGGTCGAACTTGCCCAATTGATCATTCTCAAAACGCAGGCCACCGGTCACGGCATAGTCTTCCAGGCCGTAGCGGGTCACCGGCAAGCGCCCGTCCGGGTAGCGTTGCAACGCGGTGCTGCCGTAGTTGTTGCGCAAGGTGGTGGGCGGGTCGAAGAAGCCTTCGGCGTCGGTGTTCTTGTGGGCGTAGGTGGCGAAGCCGTAGGCGGTGAAACCCTCGCCGAGGCCGATCTCGCTGTTGGCCACGACGTTGTACTGGTCCGAGACATTGCCCGAGCCCCAGCGCCAGGTGCGGTAGCGGTTGTTCTGCTCGCGTGGCGTGTTGACGCTGGTGTCGCCGGGATAAAAGTCCGGTTGTCGGGGTTGGTGTCGCTGGCCGGATCCTGGCTGCCGGCGTCGAAACTCAGGGTGAGGAAGCCGTCGTTGGGCAGGGCAAAACCTTTCCAGCCACTGAGCTTGCGTTGGATACCGTCGCCTTTGTCATAGCCACCGAAGCGGTAGCCGAGGTTGCCGCCGTCGTCGTTTTCCTTGAGCACAATATTGATCACCCCAGCGATGGCGTCGGAGCCGTATTGAGCGGCGGCGCCGTCGCGCAGGATTTCCACGCGCTGGATCGCGCTCAGCGGGATCAGGCTCAAGTCGACGGCGGCTGCACCGCGCCCGTTCACCAGGCTCTGGCGGGTGATGTTGGCGCTGCTGTGACGGCGCTTGCCGTTGACCAGCACCAGCACCTGGTCCGAGGCCAGGCCGCGCAGCGACGCGCCTTGGGCGATGGAACCGGCGAACGCGCCCTGGGGCGATTGCGGGAAGTTGAACGACGGCGACAGGGCGGTGAGCGCACCGGACAAATCGGTGGCGCCGGTCTGCTGCAATTGCTCGCCGGACAACACGTCGATGGGCGCTGCGCTCTGCAGGGCGGTCAGGTCACTGCGGCGGGTGCCGAGCACCACGACGGTGTCCAGGTGATCATTTTTTGCGGTGGGCTGGGTGGTGTCTGCCGCATAGACAGGCACGGCAAGGCTGCCCATGACCAGCGCAATGGCGCCGGCCAACGGAGTGCGTTGGAACATAAAAGTGGTCCTTTCAACAGTTGAACGTTGGCGTCTGCGCGCCGGGCTCTATTGCCGTGCCGATGAGATCAAAGGTGGGAGCTGGCTTGCCTGCGATAGCGGTGGGTCAGACGATGACCTTGTCGGCGATGCAATCGCCTTCGCAGGCAAGCCAGCCCCCACAGTTGATCGGTGTCGTTTGGGAGAGCCGGTTTTGGCAGTGAGTCAGGGGGTTAGAAGCGGCTGGTCACGCTCAGGCCCACGGTGCGGGGGTCGCCATAGGTGATCACGTATTGGCCAAGGCCACCGTTGGGCCGGCCATGGACTTGGTAGCGGCGGTCGGTGAGGTTGTTGACGAAACCGGTGACGCTGAGTTTTTCGTCGGCGCTGTACCAGGTCAGCCGGCTGTTGGCCAAGGTGTAGTGGGGCTGGCTCAGGTCTTTGTCGGCGCTGCTCTGGCGGTCGGCGAGGAAGTATTCCTTGTCGCGGAAACTCACGTCGGCACCGGCCACCAACTTGCCGCCGATGGCCAGCGGGAAGGTGTAGTCGCCGCCCAGGGACACCACGTTACGCGGCGAGCGCACGAAGCTGTTGCCGCTGTAGTCGCCGGTGACCGCACCGGTGTTGGGGTTGGTGTTCTTGAAGTCGGTGTATTCGGTGTCCAGGAACGAGATCGCCGCGCGCAGGTGCAGGTAGTCGGTCGGTTGGCCTTCCAGCTCCAGCTCGGCGCCCTTGACCTTGCCCTTGGCGCCGTTGGTGAGCGCGGTGGTCAGCACGCCGTTGTTGACCGTCAGCAGGTTCACCTGAATATCCGAGTAGTCGTAGTAGAAGATATTCGCGTTGGCCGTGAGGCGGTGGTTGAACCACTCCGACTTCACACCGAATTCATAGGCGTCGAGTTGTTCCGGGTCCACCGTGGTCAGCTGCGACAAGCTGGTGGACAGCCCGGTGTTGAAGCCCCCGGAACGGAAACCGTGGGCATAACGGAAGAACACCCGCACGTTGTCGTTGATGCGGTATTCCGGGGTGAGGTCGTAGGTCCAGGCTTCCCAGGTCTTGTCTTCCTGGCGGTTGCCGTTGGTGCCGACACCGGCCAGCGGGATCAACGGGCCGTTGGCCGTGGCGCGGGTCAACTGGGTGAGGTTGAGGTCGATGTCTTTCTTTTCCTGGGTCCAGCGCAGGCCACCGGTAACGCTGAAGTTGTCGGTGAAGTCGTAGGTCAGGTTGCCGAACAGCGCGTAGCTGTCGGTCTTGTGGTCGTAGCTCAGGTCACGAAAGTCCGTGGCGCCGCCGATCTGGTTGGACCCGGTGCCATTGGGTGTCGGCCCCGGCACGATGAAACGCCCGGCCTGGCTGTCGAGGTCCTCATGGAAATAGTGCGCGCCGGCCAGCCAGCGCAGGGTCTCCTGCTGGGGCGAGGCCAGGCGGATTTCCTGGGAATACTGGGTGTATTTGTTGTCGGCGGTGGAGGTACCGTTGACCTCGTACGGCGTGTAGTCGGCGTCACTGCTGGACTGGCCGCGAATGTAGTCGTACGCCGTGATCGACGTGAGCGTGTAGTCGCCCAGGTGCCAGTTGAGGGTCAGCGAGGTGCCGTCGTGGTTGAGTTTGGAGTCGTCATCCACGTTCAGCGCGATATTGCGCCCGGCCGGGCGCTGGTAGCCCACGTTGTAATAGCGGCCCAGGGTCAGTGCACCGTTGGCGCCGTCGCCCTTGAACTCGCGGCTGTGGATCTTCCACAGGGCATCGAGGTCGTCGTTGAGCTGGGCGAAAAACTGCAGGCGCACGGCCTTTTTATTCACGTCGCCGTAGGTGTGGTCGTCCACCAGGTTTTTCTGGAAGCCGTCGCGTTCTTCCGAATACAGGGAGATCCGCGCGGCGAGTTTCTCGTCCACCAACGTGCCGCCCAGGGCGCCGCTCAAGATGCGTTCGTTCTTGCTGCCAAAACCGATGGTGCCGAAGCCGTCGGTATCGAAGGTGGGCTTTTTCGAGATGATATTCACCGCGCCCGCCGTGGTGTTCTTGCCGTACAGCGTGCCTTGCGGGCCGCGCAGGATCTCGATGCGCTCCAGGTCCCACAGCGGCCCACCCCCGGCAATCGGCGCGTTGAGGTAGACGTCGTCGGCATAGATACCCACCGGGTACACCGTGGCCGCGCCGGTGTCGCCGGTGCCCAACCCACGGATGTACCAGCGCGGGCGGCCATCGCCGTCCGGGTTCTTCGCTGAGGCGTTGGGAATGAAGGTGGTGATGTCGCCCATGTTGCGCACGCCGTCGGCCACAATGTTGGTGCCCTGTACCGCCGACACCGCCACTGGCACCTCTTGAAGGGTTTGCTCGCGGTGTTGTGCAGTGACGGTCACGGTCTTGAGTGCCGGTTCGGTTTGAGTGGTGTCATCTTCAGCGGCGTGAGCGCTGCCTGCAACGAGTAAAGCGAGCCATAAGCCCTTGGTGATTGGATTGATGGTATGCATGAAAGTCTCCCCCGGAAAATGTGTCCTTGAAGGGGGTAGAGCAGAGATCGTGCCAAGAGGATTTCAGGATGGATAAAGATGCATAACCTACTGTTATTTAACGGATAAATAATTATAGGTGACGCCTTTTAACGAAGAAATTCGGCACGTGTGTAGGCCGTGAAAACAGCCTGTCGAGGATTCAGCAGAAGTTGCTTGGAGGGTGCTGCTGGAGCAGCAAGAGAAGTGTTGCCAGATCAACACATTTCTCTTGGTTCACACCTACCTTGTAGGAGCCCGGCTTGTCGAATCGTCGCACCGCGGCGATGGCGATTTCAATGACGCCATCGCCGGCAAGCCGGCTCCTACAGGGTCTGTGTGGCGGGCGGGGTTATACGGCAACGCGGGAGGTAGAACCAATGACCTTTTCCAGCACACTGAAATCAATCCAGTCACGCACATCGAAGCGCCTTGGAATGAAATGCCAGCGAAACAGAAAGTCCGTGAAATCCTGCAACGCTTCAATCGACCGCGAGTCCAGGGTGGTACGCAACCGCCGATGCGCATCCTCGCCATACGCCGCCGTTACCCAGTACTCGCTGGTATTGAGTTCCTTGGCCAGAAAGCGCCGGGTCTCATCCGGATTCGCCCAGGCCCATTGCTCGGTGCGCAGCACGGTGTCGACGATTTTCACGCTGGCATCGAAGTGTTCCTGCAGCAGGTTGATGTCCACCGTCAGGGTGCGCGGCGTGCCGTTGTTGCTGCGGATCAGCGGATCGGGGTGGGAGCCGGTGTCGACCACCACGTGCAGGCCGAACTCGTTGGCCAGGTGCACGGCGTGGGCGCCCTTGAGGAAAATCGCGTCGATATCGCCGCGCAGCAGGCCGATCAGCTCGTTATTGCGCCGGCTGAAACGGCTGACGCCCAGGCTGACTTCGGGGCCGTACACGTAGGAGGTCTGGTTGTCGCTGTAGGTGCCGCCGTAGGGGTAGTCCACCAGCTCCACATCACTGACGTTCAAGCCTTCCAGCTTCAAGGCGTTTTCCAGGCCGCGCAGGGCCTGGGCGCGGGTGAAGTCGATCTGCACGTTGGCCCATTTGGGCAGGCCGAAGCGGCGGTTTTTCAAGTCGCGCACGCTCTTCACACCGCTTTCGGCGGTGGTCAGGATCAACTGCACTTCGTCGCTCCACGACAGCCCCAGCACGCGGGTCTCGACGCCACTGGCATAGGCCCAGATCGCCGGGATGTTGCCGCCATGGCGCACCGAGTTCTGCAGGTGATGGTCGTAGTGGGCTTCGCGCACTTCCCGTTCGGTGGATTCGCGCAACGATTGGATGTTGGTGCCGTAGGGCAGGAAGGCTTCGGCCAGCCGCCCGGATTGCACGGCAATGCCAAGCCCGGTGGGCACCGGGCTGTGGGTGTACCAGAGGGTATCGAGTGGTTTGCTCATAACGGTCTTCGTTCAACTCCATGAATTTTCAACGCTGCCCGACCTGTAGGAGCCCGGCTTGCCGGCGATGGCGGTGTGTCAGGCGACATCTGTAGTGGATGTGCCGACGCCATCGCCGGCAAGCCGGGCTCCTACAGGGTTAGCTGGCGAGTGCGGTGTTGCCGTCTTGCAGCGCATGCAGCGGCCGTGCATCGATCCATTCGCGCACGTCGAAGGTGTTGGGAATAAAGCGCCAACGGTGCAGGAAGTTCGTGAAGTCCTGCAGGGCGGCAATGGCTTGTTCGTCCAGTTCGGTACGCAGGCGCAGGTGCGCATCCTCGCCGTAGGCGGCGGTCACCCAGTACTCGCTGCTGTTGGTTTCCCGCGCCAGGTAGCGGCGGGTGTCTTCGGGGTGGGTGTGGGCCCATTGCTCGGCACGCAGCACCGAGTCGAGGATGCCGGTGGCCACGTCGTAATGCTGCTCCAGCAGGTTCAGGTCCACCGCCAGGGTGCGCGGCGTGCCGTTGTTGCTGCGGATCAGCGGGTCGGGGTGGGAACCGGTGTCGATCACCGTGTGCAGGCCGAAATCATGGGCATGCTGGGCCGCGCTGGCGCCCTTGAGGAAGATCGCATCGACCTCGCCGCGCAACAGGCCGATCAGTTCCAGGTTGCGTTCGCTCACCTGTGTATTGACCGGCGTGCCAGCCACATTGCGCACCGCGCTGTCGCTGAACGTGCCGCCGTAGCGGAAGTTGACCAGCTTCACATCGCCGACCTTCAAACCTTCCAGCGACAGTGCGTTTTCCAGGCCGCGCAAGGCCTGGGCACGGGTGAAGTCGATCTGCGCGCCGGCCCAGTCCGGCAGGCCGAAGGTGCGGCCCTTGAGGTCCTTGACGGTCTTGATGCCGCTGTCCTGGCGGGTCAGGATCAGTTGCACCTCATCGGCCCAGGACAAGCCGATCACACGGGTTTCACGGCCTTGGGCACGGGCCCAGATCGCCGGGATATTGCCGCCGTGGCGTACCGAGTTTTGCAGGGTGTGGTCGAAGTGCGACTCGCGTACGGTCTTGTCGTTGGACTCGCGCAGGGACTGCACCTCGGTGCCGAGGGCGCCGACGGTGTCTTGCAGCCAGCCTTTCTGCACGGCAATGCCCAGGCCAGTGGGCACGGGGCAACGGGTGTACCAGAGGGTGTCGAGGGGTTGCGTCATCACAGGTTCTCCCGCAGCGCTCAGGCGCTGGCTTTCAAGGGTTGCAGGGCCGGGCGTTGGTGCACCAGCGGCAAGACTTCCTGGCCAATGCGCAGGGCTTCTTCCAGGTGCGGGTTGCCGGCGAGGATAAACGTCGAGAAGCCGGCGTCGCGGTATTCCACCAGGCGCTCGGCGATGTTTTCGTGGCTGCCCACCAGGCCGACCGTGGGGCCCGGCTTGGCCTTGGCAAAACCGGCCCACAGGTTGGGGCCGATGATCAGGTCGTCAAAACGGTCGACGTTTTGGTGGTAGGCGGTTTGTCGCGCGGCACCCACCGAGTCCGAACCGCTGGTAAACCCTTTGGATACGGCGCTGGGCTTGCCTTCGAGCTTGTCGAACTGGCGGCGCAGGTCTTTCCAGGCCAGCTCTTCGGTCTCGCGGGCGAACAGGTCGACCCGCAGGCCAAACCGCACGCTGCGTCCTTGTTTGTCGGCCAGTTCACGCACGCGGTCGATGTGCGGCTTGAGCTTGTCGATGGGCTCGGCCCAGTTCAGGTACACGTCGGCGTGCTTGGCGGCCACGCCGAGGGCGGCGTCCGAGAAGCCGGAGAAATACACCCCGGGCTTGCGCTCGTTTTGCAGGCCGTGGGGCAGGGCGCCGTTTTCGAGCTGGTAGATATCGCCGCCGTAGGAGAATTTTTCGTGGGTCCACAGCCCCTGGATGATGTCGAGGAATTCGCCGGTGCGTTTGTAGCGCAGGTCGTGTTCCAAGAAGTCGCCATTGGCGCGCTGGCTGGCGGGGTTGCCGCCGGTGATGATGTTCCAGTCCAGGCGGCCACGGCTGAGGTTCTGCAGGATCGCGGCCTGCTGGGCGGCGTAGGCGGGCAGGGTCCAGGTGGCCTGGAAGGCGATCAGGAACTTGATGCGCCGGGTTTCCCGGGCCAGCGCGGCGGCGGCGATCCACGGCTCGGGGCCGGTGGGCAGCAGCGCACCTTCGAACCCGGCGAGTTCGGCGGCCTTGGCGACTTGGGCGATGTAGTCGATGTAGGTGAAGTCGTCGGGCTCGCCGTTGGGCAGGCGGCCAGGGGCGATGTGGCCGGGGCGGTAGTGGGGGTTGCCGCGGTTGTGTTTGTCGGTGGTGAGTTGCGGGCCGTCGGTGCCCAGTGGCAGGCGCCAGAAAAATTCAGTGCTCATGGGTGCTCCTGATTCGGTCGTGCGAGGTGCGAGGGACCTGATGGAGGGGATGTGTGCAACGGGCATGCCATGGGGC
>NZ_JACARO010000049.1 GCF_013386585.1 Pseudomonas sp. P7548
GCGCCGTTGCGCATACAACTGACGCATCTTCTTCAAATGCCGCGTGAAATGCCCCTGCTCCAGAAAGTCCGCCGCCGTCAGCTGCAGCAATTGCGCACTGCGCTGCTGCAACACCCGGGCGCTGCGTTCAAAGGGTTCGACCAACGCCACCGGCACCACCAGATACCCAAGGCGCAACCCCGGAAACAGCATCTTGCTGAAGCTGCCCGCGTAGATCACCCGGTCATCGGCATCCTGGCTCTTGAGCGCCGCCAGCGGCTGGCCGCGGTAGCGGAACTCACTGTCGTAGTCGTCCTCCACCACCCAACTGCCCTGCTCCCGCGCCCAGCTCAGCAAGGCCTGACGGCGCGCCGGACTCAGCGCCACGCCCAGGGGGCTCTGATGCGCCGGTGTGACAATCGCCAGCCGCGCCTGACGCTCACGCCGCAGACCCTGCTCAACATCCAGCCCGTCTTGATCCACGGGCACCGGCACCAGCGCTACGCCTTTGTGCTGGAGCAACTGTCGCGCATGCAGATACCCCGGGTCTTCGAACCAGCAACGCTGCCCCGCCATCTCCAGTACATCGCACAACAAGGCCAGGCCGCCCGAATACCCCGCGCACACGAACACCTGGGACGGCGCGCACTCCACGCCGCGGTACAGCGCCAGGTAGCTGGCGATGGCCACGCGCAGGGCCTGCACGCCACACACATCGCCCATGGCCAAACTGTCGGCGTCGGTGCGCCGCACTTGCTGGGTGACCAGCCGCGCCCAGAGTTTGCGCGGGAAGGCATCCAGTGCCGGCAGGCCCATTTGCAGGGGGCGCGGGCCGGAGGTGACAGGTGCCGACGCCGGCACGCTTTTCAATGCCACCTGCGCCAGCGATTCGGCAACCACCGTGCCGGCCTGCCCACGGGCTTCGAAAAACCCTTCGCTGACCAGCAACTGGTACGCCGTTTCCACCGTGCCCCGCGCCACCTTGAGTTCCTGGGCCAATGCGCGCACCGACGGCACGCGCTCGCCAGGGCGCAGTTGGCCCTGGTCGATGGCCAGGCGAAAACGCCGGTAGATTTCCTGGTACTTGGGCAGTGACGACATCGCAATCGGGCTCGGCGGTAAGACAAGGCGAAGTCTGATCATGTCCCAACCCACTTGTCCAATCATGCCCCTGTCGAGCACCGCACCGGCCACCGAAAATGGCGCATCCCCTGACGAACATAAGGATCGCACCATGAAACACCGCCTCGATTACGCCCTGGCCGCCCCTGCCGGCTACAAAGCCCTGGGTTCGGTACACAGCTATGTCCACGGCTGCGGCCTGGAAAAAGAACTGATCGACCTGGTGTACCTGCGCGTCTCGCAGCTCAACGGCTGTGCCTACTGCCTGGACGCCCACTCCCGCGACTTGCTCAAGCTGGGCGTGAGCCTGGAAAAAATCATGCTGCTGGCGGCCTGGCGCGAAGGCTTGCCGCTGTTCACACCGCGTGAACAGGCCGCCTTGGCCTGGGCCGAAACCGTCACCCACGTGGCACAGACCCAGATTCCCGATGCCGACTACGCCGAGGCCACGGCAGTGTTCAGCGAGAAGGAAATCGCCGACCTGACCCTGGCGATTGCCCTGATGAACGCCCTGAACCGCGTCGCCATCAGCTTTCGCAAAGTGCCGGCGGCGATCAAGGCGCACCTGGAGAACCTGAACGATGAATGAGCACGTCAAATTCACCCCCATGGAAACCGAAGCCGACTGCCTCGCCAGCTTTGCCGTGATGCAGC
Organism: Pseudomonas sp. P7548; assembly: GCF_013386585.1. Taxonomy (GTDB): domain Bacteria; phylum Pseudomonadota; class Gammaproteobacteria; order Pseudomonadales; family Pseudomonadaceae; genus Aquipseudomonas. The sequence continues at coordinate 1,756 of NZ_JACARO010000049.1, forward strand.
AGCTGCGCCCGCACCTCACGGATGCGCCAGGGTTTGCCCGGCAAATCCAACGCCAGCGGGAGAACGGCTATCGCCTGCTGGCCGCCTGCGAGAACGGCAAGGTCATCGGCCTGATCGGCTACCGGCACACCGAGAACACCCTGTATGGCCGCTTCATCTATGTGGATGACCTGGTGGTAGACGCCGCGCTGCAACGCCGGCGCCTGGGGGAACAACTGCTCGAGCGCGTGCGCGAGGAAACCCGCGCCCTGGGTTATCGCTACCTGGTCCTGGACACCGGCCTGCACATGGCCCTGGCCCAGCGTTTCTACTTCCGCCAGGGCTTGTTGCCCAAGGGCCTGCATTTTTCCCAGGACCTGAACCAATGACCCGCGCCCTGCTCCTCAGTTTCAGCCCCCACGGCAAGGCCGCGCACACCTTCAAGCTGGCTCGCGCCTTTTTAAGCGACTTGGTGCCCGGGGCTGAGGTCATCGAGCGCGACTACGGCGGCCAAGCGCTGCCACCGCTGACCCGCGAGTACGCCAATGCACTGACCAGCACGGGCGGGCTGAGTGGAAACGCCACGGCCTTGTCGGAGCAGTTGATCGTTGAACTGGAGGCCTGCGACCTGCTGATCATTTGCACCCCAGTGCACAATTTCACCGTGCCGGCCGCGCTCAAGGCCTGGGTCGACCATGTGGTGCGCATCCAGCGCAGTTTCACGGTCAACGAACAGTTTGAAAAAGTCGGCCTGCTGGACGACCGGCGCACCTTTGTGCTGGTCAGTTCCGGCAATTCGCGCAAGGGCCATGAACCGGACTTTCTCACGCCCTACATGACCGCCATCCTCGCGACGGTAGGCATCCGCAGCGTGGAGTTCGTTTACCTGGGCGCCATGGTGCGGGGTGAAGATGCGGTCAAACGGGCCGTCGAGCAGGCCCATCGGCAACTGTCGGAGGCAATCAGCACTGGCCTATAAAATTAATGGCGCTAGAATCGGCGCCATTCTTTGCCCGCCTCCCTGACACGAGCCCCTCCATGAGCTTTGATTTCGACACGATCCACCCTCGCCTCGGCACCGGCAGTACCAAGTGGAACCGTTACCCGCAAGACGTTTTGCCGATGTGGATCGCCGACATGGACATCGCCGCGCCACCCGCCATTCTGCAGGCACTGCACGCGCGCCTCGACCAGCAAGTGCTGGGCTACAGCGTGGCCGGCCCGGATGTGCGCGACGCCATCGTCGCGGACCTGTGGGCCAAGTACGCCTGGCGCGTGTTGCCCGAGGAGCTGTTGTTCCTGCCCGGGGTGGAGCCCGGTTTCAACATGGCCCTGCATGCCTTTGTGCAACCGGGCCAGCCCGTGGTGCTGCAAACCCCCAACTACCGTCCGATCCGCCTGGCGCCCGGTCACTGGAACCTGCCGCGCATCGAAGTGCCGTTCGAGTTGATCGACGGCGAATACCACACCCCGCTGCCCGCAATGCGCGAAGCACTCAAGGGCGCCGGCGCGCTGCTGCTGAGCAACCCGCACAACCCCATGGGCAAGGTTTTCCCCCGCGAAGAGCTGCAAGCCGTGGCCGATGCGTGCCTGGAAAACGGCGCACTGATCATCAGTGACGAAATCCACGCCGAGCTGTGCTTCGACGGCCGTCGCCACATTCCTACCGCCAGCCTCAGCCCAGAGATCGCCCAGCGCACCATTACCCTGATGTCGGCGAGCAAGGCCTACAACGTGGCCGGCCTGAAGACCTGCTTTGCCGTGGTGCAGAACGCTGAAATTCGCGAGCGCTTCAACAACGCACGCTGTGGCATGGTCGACAGCGTCAGCCCCCTGGGCCTGGAAGCCACCCGCGCCGCCTACAGCCAGTGCGGCGAATGGCTGGACGCGCTGGTGCAGTACCTGCAAGCCAATCGTGATTACCTGTTGAACGCCGTGCAGACCCGTTTGCCGGGCGTGGTGATGCACGCGCCACAAGGTACTTACCTCGCCTGGCTCGATTGCAGCGCCCTGGGCCTGGACGACCCGCAGCAGTTCTTCCTCGAACAAGGCAAAGTCGGCTTGAGCGCCGGTATCGAGTTCGGTGATGACAGCCAACAATTCGTGCGCCTGAACTTCGGCTGCCCACGGGCGATGCTTGAAGAAGGCCTTAAACGCATGGAGCAGGCGCTGCGCCACCGCCAGGCCTAATTCACAACTTTTCGCAACGAGTGCCCAACCCCTGCTGTTACTGTTTTTACCGCTACGTCCCACCGGTAACAGTAGGAGTTCCATGGCATGACGACACAGCCTCTCGATCGCGCGTCCGACCCCAAAGCCCTTCCCCGCACGCCGCCCAAATCCGGCGCGGCGTTCCATGTGCTGCTCAAGAACAGCGCCAACAAGAAGGTCGAGGCCCAGGACAAGACGCCGTCGGGGCTCGATGCCAGCAAGCAGCAAGGCTATGAGCTGGCCGCCAAGGACGCCACGCCACCGCCGGCCCTCGCCGACTACAAGGCCATCGGCCCACCCGACGAAGTCGGGCCCGGGCTGATCCGCTATGAAACCCAGGATGGCAAGAAAGTCATCGTCAGCGAGCACGACAGCCCGGAACTGTTCAAGCAGGTCAGCGAAGACTTCAAGGCGCTCTCCGGCGTGGTCGCCAGCCAGAATGCCGGCTATCAAAGCCTGGGCGGCGATGCCACGGCCCCGGAAAAACTCGCCGACTACAAATCCCTCGGCCCACCGGATGAAACCGGCCCGGGCGTGATCCGCTACGAGACCCAGGACGGCAGCAAGTTCGTCGTCAGCCAGCGCGACAACCCCGAAGCGTTCCAGAAAGCCAAGAACGACTACGAAAGTTTCATGGGCCTCTCCAGCAGCGAAGATGCCGGCTACAAGCGCGCCAGCGACAACGAAGTGTGGCCGCCCTACGCCGGCACCACCGTTGGCCCCGAAGACGAAGTGGGCCCGGGCCTGATCCGCTTTGAAAGCAACGGCCAGAAAATGGTCGTGGCTCGCGACGACAACCCCAAGCTGTTCGACTACCTGGCGGGCCTGCACGAGGTCTACACCCACCCGGACAAAAAAGCCGTGGTCGAAGGCGAACTCAACAACGGCGCGGTGCTCGCCGATGCCAACACCCCGGTTCCAGGGCTGAACGACTACAAGACCTTCAGCTGGAACAACGACCAGAAAGACAGCATCCTCACCTACGAACTGCACGACGGTACCAAGGTGGTGGTGTCGTCCGACGTCAGCCCCGAGCTGTTCAAGAGCGTCGCGACTGCCCATGACACCTGGGACAAGATCCACACCAGCGAAGACGCTGGCTACAAGTTGGCCGGGCCGAACGACTTCCTGAAAAACACCGACATCACCTTCGGCTCCCCGGATGAACTGGGTGACGGCCTGATCCGCTATGAAACCAGCGAAGGCAAGGTCATCGTGTCCAAGGAGCTCAGCCCGCAGCTCTACGACGACGTCAAGGCCAAGTGGGACGCCTTCAGCGCCGGCGCGGTGGACGACACCCGCAGCAAGCACAACCTGCCCAAGGCCGGCGACCTCGATGTGCTGAACATGGACACCGGCGTGCACGCCGATGAAAAGGACGACAAGTCGCCGACCCTCAGCGTGAGCGAACTGGCCACTACCCAGTTGATCGACACCTACCGCGCCGGCGTCAAGGACGGCTCGATTCCCAAGGACGACCCACGGGCCAAGCTGGTCCGCGCCCTGGAAGCCCAGGCCGCCTACCAGAACGGCCATGGCATCACCGGCTATGAAGAAGCGCGGCGCCCGTTCAACACCACGTGGCGCGAGTTCGATGACAAGCAGACCGAGCTGACCTCGGCCGACATGCACGACATCATCGATGGCAAGGCCGTGCAGCAACAGATCGGCGAGCTGTTCAAAGACCCGACGGTGCAGGCCGACTACAAGGCGAAGATGGACGACGCCATCAACAAGCTGCCGAACAAGGACGAGATCAAGCAGAAGCTGCTGGACCTCACCGCCAACCCGGACTACGTGCTGTACCTCAAGGACCTGCAAGACCAGGGCAAGACCTCCGAGGCGCAAAAGGACCTCAGCGACACCCTCACCTCGCTGTCGCTGTTCGACCCCGAAGCCGCGAGCAAGGCCGCACAGAACATCCAGGCCGACGGCTTGACCACCGACCTCAACGCGATCCTCTCGGACCCGAGCAAGATCTCCGACGAGAACAAGGAACTGGCGACCAAGGACCTGTTCGGCCTGCTCAAGGGCGTGCTCAAGGGCACCCTGCTCGACCTGCCGCGCCGCTCCCAGGAAACCCTGGAGAAATTCCTCAACGAAGGCCTGCAAGGCAAGGAGAAATCCGCCGCCGTCACCAAGGCCCTGGAAGAACTCGGCGAGGTGTACAAGAACAACGGTGCGATCAGCGAAGCCGACCTCAAGACCGCCCTGAGCAAACCCTATATCCCGGTGGCCGATCGCGGCATGCTCGGCGAGGTGTTCCACACCCTCAACAGCAAGGGCATCCTCGGCTCCCTCGGCGCCGGTGTGACGATGTTCTCGGCGATTTACCAACTGGTGGGCAAAGGCGGCAAGCTGGGTGAGACCCCGGCCCAGCGCATGACCATCGCCAAGGACTTCCTCAGCTTTGCCGGCGGCTCCAGCCACTTTGTGCGCCTGGGCGACAAGATCGGCGAAACCCTGGGCAAAGGCGGCTTGGTGGACTTCCTCGGACTGGACAAGACCCTGCCGGAAATCTGGGGCAAGAACGGCCTGCAGGAGCCGAACTTCGAATTCCGCACCAGCGAGCTGCCCACCGAGGTCAAGAACAAGATCGCCACCGCCCTGGATGCCGTGCCCGACAGCCAGTACGACGGCATCTCCAAGCTGTTCGGCGAAGGCGACAAGGCCGTCACCGAAGCCACCGAAGGCCTGGCCACCCACCTGGATGACGGCCTGGCCGCCGCGGGCGCGGCCAAGCTGGGCGCGTCCAAGTCAGCCAAGATTGCCGGCTCCGTGATCAAGGTGCTCGGCCCGGCCACCGACATCGCCGGGGGGTTTGCCGATATCGTGTTGGGCGCCTTGGCGATCAAAAGCGGTGTCGACAGCAAAGACCCATTGGCCCAGGCGGCCGGCGGCCTGCAAGTGGCGGGCGGTGCATTCGGCGCCTCGGCCGGGGTACTGGGTGCCGCCGCACTGTTTGGCGCAGGCACGGCGGCGGCGCTGACCGGGCCGTTGTTCCTGGTGGGTGTGGTACTGGCGGTGGTGGGTGGGATCATCGGCTACTTTGTCGATCACAACAAAAAGCAGAAGGCCACCGAGAAAGAAAACGACTGGTACCGCGACCTGGCCGGCGACGGCCTGCTGCAGGACAACTGGGCCGACAAGGTCGAGTACGCCCACTACGAAATCCACCACTACGGCGGCCGCGACGCGCCGACCGACGACAGTATCTTTCGCTTCCAGCAATCGGAATGGGAACACTTCGACGAAACGCCGCAAAAAGGTGGCTCGTCGAGCAACCGGCTGGACGGGGGCTTGCACAAGCACTACGAAGACCCGAACACGCCGCCCAAGCAACTGCCGTCGGACGCTCCGCCGGAGAAACCGCAACCTCACCCACCGGGGGGCAGCGGCGCAAAAATCATCTGACCGGCCTGCACATGGCCATTGACTGGCTGGCACCTTGGCGAGGTGGCCAGCCAGCTGATGGGGCTATCAGGCCGCTGACAGCGACTCAGGCTTAGACGTATCAGCCTGGATTTTAAGGCTGTTCACCTGCAGCGTTCGGTCCGCGGAGCCGTCTCGACGCGGTGCGTTGATCACCATCATCACCCCGTCGTTGGTGATGAACACAGGTCGGGCCTTATTGTCCTTTGCATCACTGGAGAACGCCCTCGTAAAAAGCAGCGTTCGGCTGTTCCCCGGCGTGCCGTCACTCACATCAACCGACAAATCACCCGTACTCGACACGCGCCATCCGGAGATCTGTGCCGCGCTGTAGTCGAGTTTGACGACACTGCTGGCCGGGTCGTCGATCACCACCTTCCTGTACCCTTTGTTCACGATGTAGGTGTTGTGCCCGCCTTCTCCCGTAATGTGGGCACCGCCCTGCACACGCACAACGTTCGCGCCTTTGCCGGTGAACACCACATCCTTTTCACCGTTGAGGGTGAACAGGTTGTTCTCATCATTGCCCTGGATAAAGCTTTCCCCGCCCTCGACCGTACTCACGCTGGAAAACGATTGAAAATACGCGATTTTCTTCACCCCCTCCGTATTCGAATCCTCGGTTTTGACCGAGATCGTATTCGTCTTGAAGTTAATCACGTGGCCTGCGTATCGAGCGGTTTTATCCTGCCCGTCTTCCTTGTACGACGTTGTCAATGCACCGGAAAATGCCAGGGTATTACGACCACCGTGACCATCGAGTGATGTTTGCCTTGGGCTGGTGCCGTCCTTGGCGGTCGTCGAACCCACTTGCTCGGCCTGCGACAACGTCTGACGGGCATCGGCGTTAAACACCACCGTATCGTCGGCGTCCCCGCCGTTAATGCTCTTTTTGCCGCCGCCCATCAAAAAGTAATTGGGCTTGGACTTGATACCCGTCACCCAATCATCGCCACCACCCAGATCCCACAGCGTGGTCTTGTGCTCTCCGGGTACACCCTCTACGGCAATGACAGACTTGCCGTTCCATGAGTTGAACGTACCTGAAATATGGTCATTCCCGCCCGCGGCTTCAACCTTAGTGACTTGGCCCGGCACACTGATCTGGTGCAGCAACCAGGTAATGGGCGAATACCAGAGCGCCGGCGTCAGCGGGACCGTACCCGGCACCTGCTTGGCCTCGACATCTGTTGAGCCGATCACCACCCGCTCAAACTGTTCTTTGCCCGGGCCGTCCAGAAACGCTTGGTAGCGGGCCCTGTTCTGCTGCTCGTATTCGGTGCTGTATTTCTTTTCCAGATAGGGCTTCATCACATCGAATCCTGGCTCAAAACCCAGGAATGATTTAACGCCGGTGACGAATTTCTGCCCTCCCGTCAGCGGTGTGTATTTCTCAATGTCTTCTACGGTACGCACAGCCGTGTAAATCATCTGCGCAGTCATCAAGACCCCCGCCACAATCAGCCCCGCCGGCCCTGCAGCACTGGTGCCCGCAAGAAACGCAGTGCCCAGCACGATCGATGTCGTCGCGCTGGCAATCGAAAATGCACCGTTGACGTAATGGTCTTGAGCCTGTTTCCCGGTGCTTTCACCTGCATCTTTAAAGGATTTGACGGCCTGGTAGATGTCAAAGGGAACACTGATGACCAGGCCGGCCCCACCCCCGACTTTTCCTATCATCTTGCCGACGCTGGACGCTTTGAAGCCAAGTACCGAAGGCCCCATCTTGCTGGCGGTATGTTGCGCCACCTTGTTCAGGCCAGCTTCGACCCCCATCCCGACATAATCGGATGCCACCGCCCCAAGGCCGATGACACCCTCTGTTGTATCGCCTTTCTGAAGGCTCTCGATAGAACTGCGCAACCCTTGATACGTGCTGAAAGCCCGAAATCCAAGCCCGGCGGCATTCGTTTTTGCCCCGGGCTTGCCAGTCGCTGGCGGGGAAAAAAAATCGGAGGGCATTGGTTTCCCGCTACGCACCAGATCACGTACTGCCGCGGATCGCTGTGATGTTTCAGCGACAAACTTCTGAAGCGTGTCAGGAACGAGCCCGCCATCGCTGCGAGTCATCAAAGGAGCGTCAGTGGGACTGCGATTGGCCGCCAGTTCGCTGACAATGTTTGCCATGCGTTCAGCGTCTTCAGGCGGCGCCGATTGCAGGTACGCCAGGAGGCGGGTGTAGTCGATCTGCACCTTACCGGTTGTATGTCCCTGCGAATCAGGGACCATTGCACCTACTACCGGCTTGCCGCCAACCTGTACCCCCATTTGGTAAAGCTCGGCGCGACTGACGTCCATCTCGCCAACGCGGATTGGCGGTTGGCTGGCGTCCTGGGCTTGCAGGCGCTTGAGTTCAGCGTCGCCCTCTCTGGAGAATGTATTGCGTCCTTGGGGCGCGGCGGGCGCTGACTTATCCGTGCTTGGCAACAACAGGTTTTCGACCGCGTTTCGGGTATTGCTGTGCAAACGCACCCCATAGAGACGCGCGGTATAGGCGCCCTCTACCACTTGGCGTGGATTGGCGTGCGAACTGACCGGCGCGCCATCCACCAACTTCAGAAACCCGCCGGAATCACCGTTGTAATGACCCAGCATGCCGAGCTTTCCGAGCAGCAACGCCGCTTGTTTTGCGGTGATTGGAGCGTCGCCGTTGCGTTGAGCCTGGCGACCCACTTGATCCGCGACAGTGCCGCCTTTGGCCGCAGGAGGGTTGAAGAAATCATCACCGACAATCAAAACAGGAGGACGCCTCATAAACAACTGCGTTTGCGGTCGACTACCGGGTTTGGCAATGATGACATTGATGGTCGAACCCAGTGACTTCACCACACCTGGATCACTTTGCTGAAGCTTGAGCAACGCGGCTGTTATTGCGTCGGTCACGTGCTGTGACTGGTCAGGCCCCATACTGAGATCGCGAGCCATATTGAACTCGATGCCCTGAATAACAGCGCTCTCAGATTGCTTGTATTTCCCCAGTTTATCGATAACCAGATGAGCCCGCTTTTGTTCCATACGCTCAAAGGCATAGGGGTAGTCAGCCGGCCCGCGCGCCTCATTGATTGCAGCGATCAACTTCTGCTCCAGTTCGATCATACGAGGCGAAAGCGCGCTGCCTGGATGATGGCGCATAAAACGCCTTACAGCGGCCACCGCCTCTATCGCTTTATGAAACTGCGACATCCCCTTGGAGCTATGCACGTGTTTCAACTCATACGAAACTCTGTTGTAGTCGGTCATCTCGGCAGAAGATGGCCCTGCTCCCTGAAACGTCAGATGTTCCGCCGTTGGAACATGTGAAACATTGATAATGTTGAGAGTATCCAGCCCACTGAGAGGAGCGTTGTACATAAATCTTATATCGTTTGACGCGCCAGAAAGTGCTGGCAGGTGATCAGGATTAAATACACTTATTTTGTACAGAGGTTTTCCGCCACTCTGAAATTCTGTCTCCAAAGAACCCTTCAGCGCGGGGTGTTCAAATATATTTTTCAGTCCTTTTTTAAAGCTTTCTTTGGAAGAGAACATAGTAAAACCAAAGTTCGGATCGAAGAAGTAGTAGGCGTGCTGTCCTTGGGGATTGACAATGACACCTGCTGTCACACGGTGACCACCAGTGCTGATCAAGAGTGTCTTGGTGGTGAGCGAGTTGATCAGTTCCGAGGCGATGGCGGCAGGAGGCACAAACTTCGTGGTCTTCGGATCATGCGCAACATCGGGATCTGTAACGACCGCGTGTACTTGAGCCAGTTTCTTGAAAAACGCCTGGGACTCAGGCGCATCCGGATCCGCAAGCGCCTGATAGATGTTACCCAGAAAGATATGCTCTTTTCCCTCGGCTATCGCCAGCGACATTAAGTGCGATATTCCTGCACATTGCCCTGGGGACAACTGGTTGATGACCCGCAGATAGAATCCCTGGGACATCGGCGTTACTTTTACACCCTCACCCGTCATTATTTTCGTAAACAGATTGACATCTTCAAGTCTTTCGTTACCCAGTCGTTTTTCAATCATAAACTTCAAAGCACCCATCTGCTCCGGAGTGAACGACGGGGCCAGGCTCAGCCGCATAAGCTGAATATTGCTCATGTCCTTGAAATAACCCGGCAACACGACAGCAAAAGGGTTGTTGTAACCGTTCATGAACGACTCATAGTTGAGCCCCGACTTAGCCTGGCTGACCTTGCTGATAAAATTCGCAGGCACGTCGTGATCCGGTATAACAACAGGGGGCGGAGTGGCCGGCAGGTCGGCAGTATTAGGAAGTTGCCTGCGCGTACGCTTATGGGTGGCGTCACCCGCGTGTTCATTGGGGGAAAAAATGGGAATATGACGCGAGCCGGTTGCCGAGGAGTTTAGGTGCATAAGTGTCCGAACTATAGATATATAACCTTGCCCTCCCTGCAACATGATTCCCTGGCCTGAACATACAAAATGGCAAAGGGCGTCAATGTAAGAATTATCTGAACAATGCTATTTACAACGTGCCCAATAAGTTCCCAGTTAATTTATTATCAAGCATTGCGCTTGTGAGCATGATGCAGAAGGTAATAACTTTGGATAAGAACAGCGGGAAACCGGCTGGCCGGCTCCCTGTTCAGATACCTACAACTTGGCGATGGACACTTCAGTGGACTTCACAAAGGCAATCACCTCACTGCCCACCTTCAATTCCAGGTCACGCACCGAGCGGGTGGTGATCACCGAGGTCACGATCCCGGACGCGGTCTGCACGTCGATCTCAGACACCACCTCCCCCAGCAGGATTTCCTTGATCACGCCCTTGAACTGGTTGCGCACGTTGATCGCTTTGATGGTCATGTCGGCTTTCCTTTTGGCTGTTGGGTCAATCCGCACGAATGCGCAGGCCCTCAAAATGCGCCAACGCTGAAGACATTAAAAGGAATATATAACTCTTTATTTATTCTTAATGGATATATAAGCACTGTTCGCCTATCAACAGTGGATCAACACTCTGCCCTGTTCCATCACAGTACGTTCAGCGTAAAACCCCGCAAATGCGCCTCCGCGCGAGCTGGCACAGAGACTGCATATTCCTATAAAGCATGATGGAACATGCCGTTTCAGTTTTCTGAATATAAGAAAAGCCTTCTCTCAACGCCTTGTTCGCTTATGTAGCCCGGAGCTGTTCCATGACCCTCTTCACCACACGTTTACTCGGCGCGTGCGCCCTCGCCCTGTGCCTTCAACCCCAGGCATTTGCCGCAGAAACCGACCCGGCCCAAGTCAACCTGGATTACGCCTACTACTCGCCCGTGAGCCTGGTGCTCAAGCATTTCGGCTGGCTGGAGCAGGCACTGCCGCAGACCAAAGTCGGCTGGGTACTGAGCCAGGGCAGCAACCGTTCCCTGGAGTACCTCAACAGCGGTGGCGTGGACTTCGCCTCGTCGGCCAGCCTGTCGGCGGTGTTGAGCCGCGCCAATGGCAGCCCGATCAAATCGGTGTACGTCTACAGCCGCGCCGAATGGACCGCGCTGGTGGTACGCAAGGACTCGCCACTCAAAAGCGTCAACGACCTCAAGGGCAAGAAAATCGCCGCCACCAAGGGCACCGATCCGTACCTGTTCACCCTGCGCAGCCTGCAAAAAGCCGGGCTGAAAAAGGACGACGTGGAACTGGTGCACCTGCAACACCCGGACGGCCGTACCGCGCTGGAGAAAGGTGACGTGGACGCCTGGGCCGGCCTCGATCCGCACATGGCCGCCAGCGAAATCCAGGCCGGTTCGCGCCTGCTGTACCGCAACAAGGACTTCAACAGCTACGGCGTGGTCAGCGTCACCGAGAAGTACGCCAAGGAGCACCCGCAGACCATCACCAAAGTGCTCGGTGCCTACGAAAAAGCCCGCGACTGGGCGGTGAAGCACCCGGATGAGTTCGCCAAATTGCTCGCCGACGAGTCCGGCCTGCCGCTGGAAGTGGCCAAGCTGCAGTTGTCGCGTACCGACCTGAGCACGCCCTTCCTGAGCAACAAGGATGTGGTGGCGTCCAAGGCCGCCGCGCCGATCCTGGTGTCCGAAGAATTGGTGCGCAAAGGCGTGAATGTGGACCAGGTGATCGACCAGTTGATCGACACCTCGTTCGGCCATTAAGGAGCGCGTGATGACAGGCAAAACCCAAGCACTGCCGCTTGCCGCGCCGGTGGTGATTAACCGCAGTGCGTGGCCGCGCCGCCTCAAGGGCCTGGTGTTGCCGGCATTGATCCTGCTGGTGCTGGAGGTGGTGGTGCGTGTGGGTTGGCTGCCGTCGTACCAGATGCCGGCGCCCAGTGAGGTCGCCACGACACTCACTGACCTCGCCGAAGGTGCGTTGTGGAAACACATCAGCGCCAGTCTGTTACGGGTGTTGCTGGGCTTTGTCATCGGCGCAGGGTTGGCCCTGGTGTTTGCCGCCTGGGTCGGCCTGAGTCGCGAGGCCGAAGCCTACCTGGAACCGACCTTCGCCGGGCTGCGCTCGATCCCGAGCCTGGCCTGGGTGCCGTTGTTGCTGCTGTGGCTGGGCATCGATGAAACCTCGAAGATCGTGCTGATCGCGATTGGCGCGTTTTTCCCGGTGTACCTCAACGGCGTGGCGGCGATCCGCGACATCGATCGCAAGCTGGTGGAGGTCGGGCAGATGTACGGTTTCAGCAGACGCCGGCTGGTACGGCGGATCCTGCTGCCGGCCGCCCTGCCCGGCCTGTTTACCGGGTTGCGCAGCGGCTTGAGCCTGGCGTGGATGTTCCTGGTGGCCGCCGAGTTGATCGCGGCCACCAAGGGCCTTGGGTATTTGCTCAGTGACGGGCGGGAAACCTCACGGCCAGACATCGTCCTGGCAGCCATCATCGTGTTGGCGGTACTCGGCAAGATCACCGACGGCCTGTTGGCCGCGCTGGAAAAACGCTGCCTGGCCTGGCGCGACACCTTCAATGGCCAAGGAGCAGAGCAATGAGCAGCCAGCCGTTGTTGCAGATCCATGTTCAACGCAAAAGCTTCGCCACCACCACCGTGCTCAAGGATGTGCGCCTGGCCTTGCAACCGCGTGAGGCCGTCAGCCTGCTAGGCCCCAGTGGCTGCGGAAAAAGCACACTGTTGCGGATCGTGGCCGGGTTGGAGCAGGACTATCAGGGAGAACTGCACAGCCCCGAGGGCGAGGTCGCGTTTGTGTTCCAGGAACCCCGGCTGATGCCTTGGCTCACGGTGGAACAGAACATCGGCTTCAGCGACGACGACCGTTACGACAAAGCCTGGGTCACCCAACTGATCGAGGAAGTCGGCCTCACGGGCTTCGCCCAGGCGCTGCCCAAGGCGTTGTCCGGTGGCATGGCGCAACGGGTAGCCATTGCGCGCGGCCTGTATTCACGCCCGCAGGTGTTACTGCTGGATGAGCCGTTCAGTGCGGTGGATGCGTTTACCCGCATGAAGCTGCAGGACTTGCTGCTGCAACTGGCGGCGCACCATGCCATCGCGTTGTTGCTGGTGACCCATGATGTGGATGAGGCGCTGTATTTGAGTGATCGGGTGCTGGTGATGGACAACCGACCGAGCAGCATTCGTCAGGAACTGGCGGTGGACCTGCCACATCCGAGGGATCGGCGCGACCCGTTGCTGGCCCAGCTCAAGGCATTGTCCCTGACCGAGCTGCAACGTGCCCACGTCATCTGACCCACCCCTGTAGGAGCCCGGCTTGCCGGCGATGGGGCCCTTGAGGACACCATCGCCGGCAAACCGGACTCCTACGAGGTTGTGTCAGGCCAGGGATTTGCGGGGGGTCAGGGTGACCCAGTAGCGGGTACGTGCGTGCACTTCCAGGCCGAGGGTAGAGGCCAATAAAGTGAGAATGCGATCCGTGTCATCCAGGCGAAAGCTGCCCGTCACCCGCAGCGTTTCCAGGCTTGGGTCCCAGCGCAACACGCCCGGGCGATAACGCTCCAACTCGCGCAGGAAGTCACCCAGCGTCTGGTTCTGCGCCGTCAGCACACCGTCACGCCAGCCCAGTTGCGACAGGTCAAACGGTGCCCACGCGCCCAGTCCGCCGGCATTCAGCGACGCCTGCTGCCCCGCCTGCAACGTTGCCAATTGCCCATTCAAGTCGCGCACCTGCACGGAACCCTTGAGCACTGACACCCGGCAACCCGCAGCCAGTTGCCGCACGCAAATGTCGGCCTCCCTCACCTCCAACTCGCCGTAGCGCGTGCGCAGCGTCATCGCTGTTGGGCCCGGCACGGTCAGCGCCAGTTCACCGTCCACCAGGGTGATACGGCGCTGCGCCAAATCCACATCCACCGCCGTCGCGGTATTGAGCTGCAAGCTGGCCCCATCCGCCAATGGCAGGCGCTTGCGCTCGCCGGTGGCGGTATGCAGGTCGGCACGCCAGGTCTCGATGGGCAATTGGCGGCTGATCAACCAGGCTGTCGGCACCAGTGCCGCCAGGCCCAGCGCACGCTTGAGCACGGCGCGACGCCCAGGTTGCGGGCGGTCGAGGCTGGCCATCGCCAGCGCCGGGGGCAAGTCGTTGAAACGCTGGCGCAAGGACTGGGCTTTCTGCCAGGTCTGTTCGTGCTGGGGGTGGCTGTCGCGCCATTGCTGCAAGTTGGCGTGATCGCCTTCGGTGGCTGCGCCGGATTCCAGCAGTGCCAGCCATTGCGCAGCGGCGCGGGCGACGTCGCGGCTCACAGGTCCACCAGCAAACAATGCTCGTAGGCCTGGGCCATGTAGCGTTTTACCGTGCGTTCGGACACCCCCAGCCGCTCGGCAATCTCGCGATAGCCCAGGCCTTCCAGTTGGCTCCACAGGAACGCACGGCGCACCAGAGTCGGCAAGCCGTCGAGCAATTCGTCCAGAGCTTGCAGTGTTTCCAGCACCAGCCAGCGTTGTTCCGGCGACGGCACGCAGGCATCAGGAAGGCTCGCCAGGGCGTTCAGGTAAGCCTGTTCGAGACTGCGCCGTTGATGAAAATTCACCAGCAAACGCTTGCCGACTGTCACCAGGTACGCCCGGGGCTCCTGCATCTGCGCGACCGGTTGAGCACTGGCCAGCACCCGCAGGAACGTATCCTGGCTCAGGTCCGCTGCATCCCAGGCGTTGCCCAGGCGGCGGCGCAACCAGCTTTCCAGCCAACTGCGATGGTCGCGGTACAGGCTCGACAGCGTGTGTTCCGGGGCGTGGGTCGAGGCAACAGCATCATTCATGGCAACAGACCTGCGCGGCGCGAGTGAGTCTCAAATGAGATTCATTCTATTTAATAACGCGCCGGCACACCATGCCCTTTTCAACATTGCGTTTAGGCAGACACCTCTGCATCGAACACTTGCCCGCGTCCCACCACACGTTCAGGCGCCAGCACGGCACCGGGCGCCAACACCGCATTGGCGCCGATGCGGCATTGATCACCGAGCAACGCGCCAAACTTGTCGCAACCGGTACGCTGCAAGTGCCCGTCGACGCGCACCAGCACTTCCTTGTCTGCGCGCTCATTGCGGTAGTTGGCAACGATGCTCCCGGCTTCCAGGTTGATGCCATGGCCCAGCACCGAATCGCCGACAAAGTTGAAATGCGCCAGCTTGCTGCCACGGAAGACAAAGGAGGTTTTCAGTTCGGCGCCAGGGCCGATGATGCACTGCGCGTCCAGCCAGCAGCCGCCACGCAACAACGAGCCACTGGCGATAAAGCACTCGGCGCCGATGATCAACGGTCCCTTGAGCAAGGCACCCGGCTCCACGATGGCCGTGCGGTGAACCGCCACGTCGCCGTCGATGTGGTAGTCGTCAGCGGGCAACTCGGCGAGCAGTTGGCGAACGATCACCGGTGCCTGGATGACCAGCGCCCAGGGCGCAAGGTCTGCCCACGGCGCCAGCGCAGAGGTGGAAAAATCGGCAATAAAGTCACTCAGTCGGATCAACGTTGAACCCTCCAGTGGTGAGAGAAGTTCGAAAACCTAGCATTACTGGCCGTCGAGTAATACCGGCTTGCCCAGCTCGCCGATTTTTTCCAGGCGGGCGCGCACGATGTTGCGGCTGATATTGAGCAGGCGCCCCGTCTGCAATTGGTTGCCGTGGCAGTAGCGATAGGCCGCGCGAAAGATCGTCTCTTCGATGTGCTCGTACAGGTCCGGGATGTTCTGTTCGAACAACGCATTCAATGCGCCTTCCAAGTCCACCGGGCCGCTCAACGCCAGCGGGGCATGACTGGCCTCCTCCTGGCGAATGCCCGAAGAACGCATGTCCACCAGGTGCAAATCCGCTGGCTGCACCCACTGGTTACGGCACACCAACAGTGCGTGGTGGATCGCGTTTTCCAGCTCGCGAATATTGCCCGGCCAACTGTGTTCGAGCATCTTGCGCTCGGCCTCGATACTCAGACTCGCGCGGTTGTAACCCAGGCGCTGGCAGTGTTCCTCCAAGAAGAATTCAGCCAGGGGCAGGATGTCCCCTGGGCGTTCGCGCAAAGGTGGCAGGCGGATGGTTGCGACGTGCAAACGGTAGAACAAGTCCTCGCGAAAATGCCCCGCTACCACGGCGTCGGCCAGGTTGACGTTGGTCGCGGCCACCAGCCGTACATTGATCGGAATCGGCGTGCGCGAACCCAGGCGTACCACTTCACGCTCCTGCAACACGCGCAGTAACTTGACCTGCATGTTCAGGGGCAAATCGCCGATTTCATCGAGAAACAAGGTGCCGCCATTCGCCGCTTCGAACCAACCGGCCTTGTGGGTGGTAGCGCCAGTGAAGGCGCCCTTTTCATGGCCGAACAGTTCACTTTCCACCAGGGTTTCGGCGAAGGCGCCACAGTTGACCGCCACAAACGGTTCGCGTCCGCGACGGCTCAGGGTGTGGATGTGCCGCGCCACCAATTCCTTGCCGGTGCCGGTCTCGCCGATGATCAAGGTGTTGGCTTCGCTGGGGGCCAGGCGCTCAATGCGCGCCAGCAATTCCTGGGAGCGCGGGTCCTTGAAGACCAGCACGGTGGCACGCACCGACTTGGTCAATTCACGGGCATTGGGATGGGTGATCAGCGACATGGTGCATTCCTGGCAGTAAAAGCGCGTGCTCAATAGTGCATGAACTTTTCTAGACCATTTAATTATAAATTAATATTTATATATTCCCTGATCGAATATACCAACAACCCAACACCCCGCTGCTGCTGGAGCAGCAATCAGCCAGCACTTGCGTGTTTGCTCACCAGCAACACGGGTGGGGCGGCCCCCTGTCCGAATCGCTGAAACCCTTGCCCTACGCGGGCTAGAGCGGTTGTGACAGCGCCTGGCATGCAATCTGCTCTCTCCCTCCCAACACGATTCCCCCTGTAGGAGCCGGCTTGCCGGCGATGAGGCCCTTAGGCCTTGCAGCCTCATCGCCGGCAAGCCGGCTCCTACAGGGGATCGCTCATTCAGGTAGGGAGAACACCCATGAAAAACGTTTGGCGCAAGAGCATCGCGGTGCTGTTCGGGGTGCTGGCATTCAGCGCAGTCCACGCAGACCCGGCCTCAGTAAAAATCGCCATCGTCGCCTACACCCAAGGTGGCAAACCGGTGTTCGGCGGCATCGCCGGGCGGGTGATCGAGGACGGTTGGCTGGAGGCGCAACTGCGTGAACGCGGGGTGAAGCTCGAATGGATCGCCCTGCCCCACGCCGGCGCCGGCCCGCAGATCAACGAAGGCTTCAGCAACAACAGCCTGGACTTCGCCGTACGCGGTGACTTGCCGTCTGTGATCGCCGGTGCCGGCGGCGTGCCGGGCAAGTTGATCGTGCCCGGTGGCAGCGGCAACAACATCTACCTGGTGGTGCCCGAAGGCTCCAGCGCCAAGACCATCGAAGACCTCAAGGGCAAACGCCTGGCGCTGCACCGTGGCCGGCCGTGGGAGTTCGCGTTCAGCAACTTCCTGGCGAGCAAAGGCCTGACCCTCGACGACTTCAAGATCGCCAACCTCAACCCGCAGGTTGGCGCCGCTGCCGTGTCGGCAGGCAAGGTCGATGCCGCCGTGCTGCTCAGCGAGGCTTATGCCCTGGAAGACAAGGGCGTGGGCAAGATCATCTGGTCGACCAAGCAAGGCAGCAACGACTGGCGCCTGGTCTCTGACCTGTGGGGCACCGAGGCCTTCGTGAAGCAGTACCCGGACATCACTCAGTTGCTCGCCACCGCCTGGGTCAAGGCGGCGTGGTGGATTTCCCAGCCGCAGAACCAGGACGCCTATTACCAACTGTCTTCCCGCGCCGGCACCGCCGAAAGCGTGCTGCGCCGCGACGATCAAAACGACCCGGTGGCCTGGAAGGAACGCTGGGCACCGAAAAGCGATGCGCAGCTCAAGGCCCACTACCAGGCGCTCACCGCCTATGCCCTGGCCAACCACCTGATTCGCGACACCTACGACATCGGCCCGTCACTGGCCACCGGCTTTACCCATCAGGCGCTGATCGACCTGAAACTCACCGACTACTGGCCGGCCCTGCGTGGCCAGGTCAGCACCCATCCGTAATAGGGAATTCGATAATGAAACTGCCGCACTCCTTTGCCTTCGGCCTCAGCATCCTGGCCTTGTCCATGGGCGTCTTCGCCGCCGACGCCTACGCGCCAAAACCCGACCCGCTGCAGGGCGACGGCCGTGTCTCGGCGTTCTACACCTGGGACAAAGCCATCCCGGCCACCCCCGGCAAACTGCTGCGCAGCGAGCCGCTGGACAAGACCATCAGCCTGGCCAACGCCGCCAGTGCCCAGCGCATTCTGTACACCTCCACCAACGGCATCGATAACAAGACCCCGGTCGTGGTCTCCGGCGCGCTGTTCCTGCCCAAGGGCACGCCGCCCAAAGGTGGCTGGCCGGTGGTGAGCTGGGGCCACGGCACCGTAGGCGTGGCCGACGTGTGCGCCCCGTCGTGGCAAGGCCGTTCGTACCGCGATGTGGAATACCTCAACCGCTGGCTGGCCGAAGGCTTCGCCATTGTTGCCACCGACTACCAGGGCCTCGGCGTTCCCGGCGGCCACCCGCTGCTGAACAGCCGCATGGCCGCCTACGGCATTCTCGACGCCGCCAAAGCGGTGGTCGCCGGCGTACCGGGCCTGGCAGACAAAGTGCTGATCGTCGGCCAGTCCCAAGGTGGTGCCGGTGCGTTTGCCGCTGCCGCTTACGCGGCCACCTATGCACCCGACCTGGGCGTGAAAGGCAGCGTCGGCACCGGCGTGATCTACACCCTCGACTACGCCAAGAACCCCAGCGAAGAAGTGCGCAACAAGGTCGACCCGACCCTGGCCTACGGCTTCTACACCTTGCTCGCCGCCCAGCAGTACGACCCGAGCATCAACCCGGCCGACTTTTACACCGACAAAGCCCTGCCGATCTTCGAACAGGCCCGCACCAGTTGCCTGTTTGCCCTGGAAGGCGACGTGGAAGGCCTCGGCCTGAGCATTGCCAATACCAAGAAAGACTACAAAGGCAAACAGCTCGCGCCGTGGCTCGCGCAGGTGTCGTACCCCACCCTGAAAACCTCCAAGCCGATCTTCATCGGCACCGGCGCCGAAGACACCACCCCTGCCGCCGCCACCCAGACCAAGCTGATGCAGGACGCCTGCAACGCCGGTTCCGTGGTCGAGGGCCACCTGTACAAAGGCCTGGGCCACAGCGCCACGGTCAATGCCTCGCTCAGGGATTCGATCCCGTTCGCCCACAAGGTCATCAACGACCAGCCGATCACCCCGATCTGCGCCCCGACCGCCCAGTAAGCAGGAGGCTTCATGAGCATCGAATTCTTCACCCGCCTGCCCTTGCACGGCGAAACCCAGTTTTTGCCCGGCGACCCGCGCAACCGGGGCGACTGGCATCGCGGCGGCGCCAACAGCACCGGCGCCGTCTCGGGGTTCAGCGTGGGCGACCACTTCACCTATATCGACTACCTGGGCCAGATTGCCAAGGCGGCGGAAATCAATAAATTTGGCGGCGCATTGATGGTCAACGCGCCCACCGGCGAAGAACCCTGGACGGTCTGCTCGCTGCTCGCCCGCGAGACCCGCACCTTGCAATTCGTGACCGCCTTCCAGCCCTACCACTACACCCCGTGGGTGGCGGTGCAACAGGCCGCCACTTACCAGCGCGCCACTGGCAACCGTCTGGTGTGGAACATCATCAATGGCGGTTCGGACGTGATCCAGCGCCAGGTCGGCGACTACAGCGATCACGATGAACGCTACGAGCGCGCCACCGAGTTCATGGACGTGGTCAAGGGTTATTGGCACAACGAAACCTTCCACTACGACGGCAAGTTCTACAAAGCCGACGGCGGTGGCCTGCGCGGGCCGCTGAAGAAGGCGCAACTGCCGCTGATCTGCACAGCGGGCTCTTCGGTGGCGGCACGAGAGTTTGCCGCCAAGCACGCCGACTTCTACCTGATGCGCGCCGAGCACCCGAACGAAATCGCCGCGTTGATCGCCGACCTGCGCCAGCGCGCATTGAAATGGGGGCGCACCGACATTCGCTTTGGCCTGTCGATTGATGTGATCACCCGCGAGACCGAAGAGCTGGCGCGTACCGAAGCCAAGCGCTTCTTCGACGAAGGCATCGCCCGTGGCGCGGTCAAGGCAGTGGCCGCCCACGCCGGGCTGCGCACTGCGCGCAAACTCAGCTACGAACATGGCTTTGCCGAGAAGAACGAAACCCAGGGTTTTGATGATTTCTTCATCCACCCCAACGTGTGGACCGGTTTCGGCTACATCGGCATCCCACCGGGCTGTGCGCTGGTGGGCAGCTATGAAAACGTGGTGGCGCGGATCCGCGAGTACAACAGCATCGGCATCGACCTGTTTTTCCTCGCCGGCTACCCGCACCTCGAAGAAGCCTATCGCCTCGGCGAGCACATCCTGCCGCACTTTCGCAGCGAGCGCGCCGAGCTGAGCCGCAGCACCGAGCCGCTGCGCGAGCTGCACTCAGCCAACGGCGGAGCCTGATGCCATGACCTTACTGCTGAGCCGCCGAGACTTTCTCGGCTACAGCGCAACCGTCGGCGGCGGCCTGCTGCTGGCCGGTTGCGGCCCAAGTGACGCGCCTACCGCCACCGCCGGCAACAACCAGCCGCGCTATGGCGGGCGCCTGCGCCTGGGCATTCTCGACGGCAACCAGAGCGGCAACCTGGATGCGCACAAGCCGGTGGGCAGCGGTATCGTTCGCGGCTTTGCGCTGTACAGCAAGCTGTGGGAATGGGACGAGCAGATGCAACCGCGCCTTGCCCTGGCCGAATTCGCCGAGCCGAATGCCGACGCCAGTGCCTGGACCTTGCGTCTGCGCCCGGGCCTGGAGTTCCACAACGGCAAGACCATCGACGCCGACGACCTAATCTTCTCGATTCGCCGCCTCACCGACCCGCAACTGGCGTCACCGTATGCCGCGCTGCTGCACTGGGTCGACCGCGACAACCTGGTCAAGCTCGACAACCGCACCGTGCGCCTGGGCTTTCGCGAGGGGCGCAGCTACATGCCGCTGGCAGAAACCTGGGTCAACTTTGGCGGCATCGTGCCGGTGGACTACCACCCGGTGACCAACCCCGTAGGCGCCGGCCCCTACAAGCTCAAGAGTTTCACCCCGGGGCAACGCTCGCTGTTCACCCGCTTCGAGAACTACTACAAAGACGGCAAGCCCTACGCCGATGAGCTGGAGATCATCGACTTCAAGGACCAGGTCGCACGCCTCGCCGCCTTGCGCGCCGGGCAGATCGACATGGCCAATGTGATGCCCACCGAGCAACTGCCGATCCTGCAAAAGGACCCGCGCCTGCAGGTGATCAAGTCGGTGACCGGCAATTGGCTGTCCTTCGACATGAACCTGGACAAGCCGCCGTTCAACGACCCACGGGTGCGTGAAGCGTTTCGCCTGCTGGCCGACCGCGATGAGCTGGTACGCCGTGCCCTCAACGGCCAGGGCCGCGTGGCCAACGACCTGTATGCGCCCAGCGACCCCACCTTCAACCACAGCCTGGGTCCGCGCCCCCATGACCCGCAACGCGCCGCGCAATTGCTCAAGGAAGCCGGCCAGGAAAACCTCGAAGTCGAGTTGGTCACCACGCCGGGGCCGGGTTTGAGTTCGGCGCTGGTGCTGGCCGAGCAGGCCAAGCGCATTGGCGTGACCCTCAAGGTCAAGCAAGTGGACCTCGCCACCTTCCAGGGCCCGCTGAAGAACGACTGGACCCTGAGCACTGGCGGCAGCATTGGTGCGCCGTTTTTGGCCAGCGCGATTCATACCGATGCGCCGTTTGCGGTGTCGAACAAGACCCACTTCAACGACCCGCAATTCAGCGAGCTGTTCCTCGCCGCCATGGCCCAGCCCGACCTGGAGAAACGCAAGGCCCTGGTGCATCAGGTGCAGCAGATCCAATACGAGCGCGGCGGCATGTTGATCTGGGGCTACGCCGACCTGCTCGACAGCGTGTCCACACGCGTCGGCGGTGCCAGTGCCGAAGCGTCGCTGTTCAGCACCTGGCGCTTCGAGAAGCTCTGGCTCAAAGACACCGCCTGATCCCCCACGTTCTGTAGGAGCCCGGCTTGCCGGCGATGGCGTCCTTGAATCCGGCGCAAC